>CAZVLU010000031.1:0-42585 GCA_964628235.1 uncultured Rhizobium sp.
CGCGCGCCGCGGCAACCATGAAGTGATGATGCGCGGCACCTTCGCCAACATCCGCATCCGCAACGAAGTTGCGCCGGGCACCGAAGGCGGCGTCACCCGCCATATGCCGGACGGCGAGGGCATGTCGATCTACGACGCCTCGATGAAATATCAGGCCGAAGGCACGCCGCTGATCATCGTCGCCGGCAAGGAATACGGCACCGGCTCGTCGCGCGACTGGGCAGCCAAAGGCACCATGCTGCTCGGCGTCAAGGCCGTCATCGCCGAAAGTTTCGAGCGCATCCATCGCTCGAACCTGGTCGGCATGGGCGTGCTGCCGTTGGTCTTCCCGGAAGGCATGGACCGCAAGACTCTGAAGCTCGACGGCTCCGAGACCTTCGACATCGTCGGCGTCGAAAAGGAGATCAAGCCGCGCATGACTTTGCCGCTGACCATCCATCGCAAGGACGGCTCGACGCAGACGGTGGATTTGATCTGCCGCATCGATACCCTCGACGAGGTCGAATACTACAAGCACGGCGGCATCTTGCCCTATGTGCTGCGCGGCATGCTCGCCGCCTAAGACGCGCAGAGGTTGCAACCACGGCGCTCAGTCTCGGCTGGGCGCCGTTCGCGTTTCATGCGGCGGTCTACCTGATTTCACTTCTCCCTGATTTCATGGGCTTTTTTGCGTCTCGCTTTCACCTATTCGTGAAGCCTCTTGACTGGAAGGCCGCGCCGGCAGGGAATAGCTTTTACCGATGAATACATCCGCCTCCATATCCGGCTTCAGCGCGCTTCGCGCCACCGTCATCGCTGCCGCCTTCGCCGGCGGCGGCTGGCTGTCGCTGGCCGATGCCTCGGAAGCGCGCGCCGCGCCGGCCGAACCCTTGGTGGTGGTCGAGTTGTTCACGTCGCAAGGATGTTCGTCTTGCCCCCCGGCGAACGCCTATCTGGCGGAGATCGCGCAGCGCAACGGCGTGCTCGCGCTGTCGCAGCATGTCGATTACTGGAATTACATGGGCTGGAAGGATCCATTCTCCAGCGCCGCCGCAAGCAAGCGCCAGAAGGGCTACGCCAACAGCCTCGGCGCGCGCTACGTTTATACGCCGCAGATGGTGGTTGACGGTCGAAGCCAAGAGGTCGGATCGAACCGCGAGGCGATCGAGGCGATGCTCGCCGAAGCGCGCCGCGTCATCGACAAGAAGCTGCCGCTGCGCGCTTATGCCGCCGCGATCAACCAAGTCAAATTGGTGCTGCCTGCGGCGCCCGGACTTGGCGCATTGGGGCCCGCCAAAGATGCCAAGGAGCCGGGTCAGACCGCGCGCGCCGCGACTATTTGGTTGGTGGCCTACGACAGTTCGCACAGCAGCAACGTCGAACGCGGCGAAAATCGCGGCAAGACGCTGACGACCTACAATGTCGTGCGCGCCATGCGCTCGGTCGGCGAGTGGGACGGTAAGGCGCAGACCTTGATGCTTAACCTCGCCGATGAAATCGCCGCCGGCTATGGCAACGCTGCCGTGCTGCTGCAAGTCGGCAAGGTCGGCCCGATCATTGCCGCGGCACGCCTGCCGATGCCGCTGACCGATGCGACGAGTCCGGAACAGGCCGGGAACTAACGCCCCGACCGCCGCTATTTAGCGCGGCTTGTTCTTGCTTTCCGTCGGCCGCCGCCCGATCTTTCCGCCATGAGCCTTCCCGCCGGCCCCTCGGACGCGCCGTTTCGCCGCGATCCCGCGCAACCTGACGCCAAGGTCGTGGCCGTGCTCGGCCCGACCAACACCGGCAAGACCTATCTCGCCATCGAACGCATGCTCGGCCACCAAACCGGCATGATCGGTTTTCCGCTGCGCTTGTTGGCGCGCGAGAACTACGACCGCGTGCGCCTTCTCAAGGGCGACGCGGCGGTGGCGCTGGTGACCGGCGAAGAGAAGATCATCCCGCCGCGCGCCGCCTATTTCTTCTGCACCGTCGAATCGATGCCGCTCGAACGCGAGGTCGCCTTTCTCGCCCTTGACGAGATCCAGCTCTGCGCCGACCGCGAGCGCGGCCATATCTTCACCGACCGGCTGCTGCACGCGCGCGGCCGCGATGAGACGATGTTCCTCGGCGCCGACACGATGAAGCCGGTGATCGCGCGCCTGGTGCCGAATGTCGAATTCATCGCCCGACCGCGTTTTTCCAAGCTCACCTACGCCGGGCCCAAGAAGATCACGCGCCTGCCGCCGCGCAGCGCCATCGTCGCCTTTTCGGCCGCCGACGTTTACGGCATCGCCGAACTGATCCGCCGCCAGCGCGGCGGCGCTGCCGTGGTGATGGGCGCGCTCAGCCCTCGCACGCGTAACGCCCAAGTCGCCATGTTTCAGGCCGGCGAGGTCGATTATCTGGTGGCGACCGACGCCATCGGCATGGGCCTCAATATGGACGTCAACCACGTCGCCTTCGCCGGCATCCGCAAATTCGACGGCCATGCCATGCGGCCTTTGCAACCCAACGAGCTGGCGCAGATCGCCGGTCGCGCTGGCCGCCACATGAACGACGGCACCTTCGGCACCACCGCCGACGTCGGCGCGCTCGAGCCGCATATCGTCGAGGCGATCGAGAGTCACCGCTTCCCGACCGTTAAAAGCCTCTATTGGCGCGCGCGCGACTTGAACTTTTCGTCGATCGCAGCCTTGAAGGCCTCTTTGGAGGCGCCCTCGCAGCTTGCCGACCTGATCCGCAAAGGCGATGCCGACGACCAGTTGGCCTTGCAGCAATTGGCCGGCGAGGCGGACATAGCCGCACTCGCCGACCGGCCCTCGCGTCTCAAATTATTGTGGGAGGTCTGTCAGGTGCCGGACTTCCGCCATGCGCTGGGCGAGGCTCATGGCCGGTTGCTCGCGCGCATCTTCCAATATCTTGTGGGGGCCGAGGGTTGCCTGCCGCAGGATTGGGTGGCGGCCCAGATCGAGCGGTTGAATCGTACCGATGGCGACATCGATACGCTGACGGCGCGCATCGACTATGTCCGCACCTGGAATTATATCGCCCAGCGTTCCGGCTGGACCCGCGATCCCGCCCATTGGCAAGGCGTCGCGCGCGGGATAGAGGATAGGCTCTCCGACGCGCTGCATGAGCGCCTGACCCAACGCTTCGTCGATCGGCGCGCGGCGGTGTTGGTGAAAAGCTTGAAGAACCCCGGCGCGCTGCTGTCGTCGGTGGCGTCGGATGGCGGCGTCGCGGTGGAAGGCCATTACGTCGGCCAGTTGGCGGGCTTTCGCTTTCGGCCGGATGCGGCGACGCAAAATCCAGACGACCGGCGCGCGGCGCGCGCGCTGGTCCATGCCGCGGGGCGCGCGCTCCGCGGCGAAATCGAGAAACGAGTGACGGACATGACGCAAGGCGCGACCCCTGGAGACATTTCCCTCGATGCCGACGGGCGTTTGAACTGGAAGGGGGCGCCGGTGGCGCAACTCGCTGCCGGCCGCGACATGCTCGCCCCAGAGGTGCAGTTGCTCCCGAGCGACTTGCTCGATGCCGAACAGCAAGCGGCGCTCAAGCAGAAGCTTGTCGACTGGATGGCGGCGCGGCTGCAGCGCGATCTTGGGCCTTTGCTGAAACTGCGCGCCGCCAGCGAGGATTCTGAAGTGCCGGGCGCTCTGCGCGGCCTGTTGTTCCAGATCATGGAAGGTCTTGGCGCTGCGACCCGCGAAGCGGTCTCGGCGCAGCTCGGCGCGCTCGATGAGGATGGGCGCAAGAAGCTGGCGCAATATGGCGTGCGCGTCGGCGCGCTCAATCTTTTCATGCCGCAATTGTTCGGCGGCCGCGCCGTCAAGAAGCGCGCGCTGTTGTGGCGCGTGCATCATGGCGATGCGCCGGCCTTGCCGCCGTTGCTGCTGGCCGGCCAAGCCTCCGTCCCCTTCGAGCCGGATGCCGCGCCGCTCTCCGCGCCGCTGCTGCGCGCCCTCGGCTATGTGGCGCTCGGCCCGCGCGCTTTGCGCATGGACCAGGCCGAGAAATTCGCTTTCGCCGCGCGCACGCTCGGCCGCAAAGGCCCCTTCGCGCCGACCGAGGAATTGGCGACATTGGCCGGCGTGCCGCTTGCCGAGTTGGAGCCGTTGCTGGTCGCGCTCGGCTTGCGCGTCGTCAAGGCTGAGGACGGGTCAGTCACCTTTGCGGCGCGCGCGCCGCACGCGCAAGGCCATCGTCCGCGCAAGCCGAAAGCGCCCATGGCTGCAGTGTCCACCGACGGCGCGCCGGTCGAGGGCGAGACCACAGCCGATGCGCCGCAGAAAAAACGCCGCCGCCGCCGTAAGAAAAAGCCGGCAGGCGAGAGCGCCTCGATCACGGCGACAGAGACGAGCGCTGCTCAAGGTGAAGGCGCCGCAGCGCCTGTCGACGGCGAGACTGTCGTGGCGGCGGAGGGGACGGCCCCGTCTGCCGATGCGGCCAAGAAGCGCAAGCGTCGTCGGCGCAAGAAACCGGCCAGCGAGGCTGCTGCTGTAGGCCAATCGGCCGCGGTGCCGGTCGAGCGGCCCAAGCGGGTTTGGATTATTCCGCCGGCCAAGGAGCCGGTTCGCGCGGAAGTGCCGCAGAGCGGCAAGCCCGGCGACAAGCCGCAGGGGGACCGTCCACAAGCTGCTCGCCCGCGTTCGGATCGTCCCCGTTCGGATCGTCCGGTTGGCGACCGATCCTTCAAGGACCGCGGCGACCGCGCGCCGCGCAGCTACAGCGACCCGACGCCGCGCGTCAATCCCGACTCGCCCTTCGCCAAGCTTGGCTCGCTGCTCGCCGCCAAAAAGACGAGCGAGCCGAGCGAGTCCTGATCTTCGATGGCGGACGCGTCCCTCAGCATCACCGAGCGGCTCGACAAATGGCTATGGTGCGCGCGTTTCTTCAAAACGCGGGCACTGGCCAGCGCCTTTTGCGAGACGGCGGGCGTGCGGATCGCCGGCAACTCAGTGCGCAAGGCGCATTATCAAATCCGCATCGGCGACGTGCTGACCTTCGTTCAACCAAGGGGCGTGCAGCCGCACGGGCCGGCGAAGGACGCCGTGCGCGTGCTGCGAATCGCGGCCTTGAGCGAGCGGCGTCTGTCGCCGGTTCTCGCCGCAGCGCTCTATGACGACCTCGCGCCGCCGGCTGACAAGCCGCCGCCGACGCCGGAGGAGATGCCGGTCGCGCCGCGCGAGCGCGGCAGCGGACGCCCCACCAAAGCTGATCGGCGGGCGATAGCCCGCCTCACTGAAAAATAGCGCGCCTTCGAAGCACTACGGATGCTCATCCTAAACACGCAATTCGCATGTGGAATAAGGCAGTTTTCACAAGACAGCTTGTGGGGGCAGTTGCAGGGGGAGGGGCGCTGTGATACTCCCCCTGCACCCCAACACACGTGCTTTCGTCAGGATCGCGCCATGACCTACGTCGTCACCGATAACTGCATCCGCTGCAAATACATGGATTGCGTCGAAGTTTGTCCGGTGGACTGCTTCTATGAGGGCGAGAACATGCTCGTCATCAACCCCGAGGAATGCATCGATTGCGGCGTGTGCGAACCGGAATGCCCGGCCGAAGCGATCTTGCCGGACAGCGAATCGGGCCTCGAGAAGTGGGTCGAGTTGAACCGTGAATATGCCGGCCAATGGCCGAACATCACGCGCAAGAAAGATGCGCCCGCCGATGCCGATGAGATGAAGGGCATCGAGGGCAAGCTCGAAAAGTTCTTCAGCGCGAAACCGGGCGGCCAGGACTAAAGTCCGTTAAGGTTAGGCATCGAATATTTCATTTCGCGAAATATGTGGGCCGATTTACTTGGCAGACAGGCCGGACCCTAGTTTAGTGCTAGCCAGTATTTATCAAGAAAAACAATAGTTTATGCCGCTCTCCGAGAGGTGATTGGCGAGACTGTTATTTTGCCCATTTTTATGTTACAATTCTTGCCATGAGACCGAGCGCGTAAGCACCCGGTCGGCTTCGGCTGGCGGTCCACCCGACGGCGGAAGCACTCTCTTCGAACAAAATAGGCATTGGCGGCCTGCCGCTTAAAGGCCGCGCAAGGGTTCGCGTCTCGGCCCGAACCCGGTTTTGCCGCCAGGGGTCTATCGCACCGGGGAGTCTCGCCCCAGGTTCTGTCGCCCCAAGGTGTTTAGCAAGGAGCGGATCGTGCCCAGCTCGTCGAAAAAGAAGGTGACCGTGAAGAAGCCCGCCGCCGGCAAGAAGCCCCCATCCACGAAGGCGACGCCTGCCAAGAAACCTGCCGCACCGAGCAAGCTCAAGGCCGTGGCCAAGAAGATCGTCGCCGCCGTGAAGAAGCCGGTGGCCAAGAAGCCCGCCGCGTCTCCTGAAAAGCATGGGGCGAAGGCCGCGCCGAAGAAGCCTGCCGTCGCCAAGGCCGCGCCGAAGAAGCCCGAGATCGCGAAAGCCGCGCCCCTTAAGGTTGCGCCCGGCAAAACCGCGCCCGCCAAAGCGGCGCCGGCTGAAAAGCCTGCCGCGAAGAAGCCCGAACCGGCCAAGATCGAGCCGGCGAAAAAGCCGCCTGAGGCCGCCAAGCCCGCGGCGCCCGTTCCGGCGCCCATCAAGAAACCCGAGCCCCCGAAAGTCATCCACATCGATTTCACGACCGGCGACTATGTCGTCTACCCGACGCATGGCGTCGGCCGCATTGACGCGATCGAGAACCAGAACATCGCCGGCATGGTGCTCAAGCTCATCATCATCCGCTTCGATAAGGAGAAGATGACGTTGCGCGTGCCGATCGAGAAGGCCAAGGCGTCGGGCTTGCGCAAGCTCAGCTCGCGCCAGCAGATGGACGTGGCGCTGACGACGCTGAAGGGCCGCTCGCGCACCAGCCGCGCCATGTGGAGCCGCCGCGCCCAGGAATACGAGGCGAAGATCAATTCCGGCGATCCGGTCTCGATCGCCGAAGTACTGCGTGACTTGCATCGCAACGCCGGCCAGCCCGACCAGTCTTATAGCGAGCGTCAAATTTATGAAGCGGCGCTCGACCGCTTGGCGCGCGAATTGGCCGCCGTCGAAAAGACCGACCGCGAAGCCGCCATGCTGCGTCTCGAAGAGATGCTCAAGGCCGCTTAAAGTTCCGTCGCCTCGTGAGCATTAAGGAACAAGGCCCGCCAAGCTAGATTCGCGGCTTGGCGGGCGTTACCATCCCGCCGCGTCGTCGCTCCTGCTGCGGCGCGCGCAGTTCGAGGATGGTTCGAGACGCAATGGCGGATAGCACAGTTTTCACCACCCTCCGCTGGCCGCCGCAGAGCGCCGCGCGCCGCGTATGGGCGATTTCCGCGATTCATGGCGAAGCCGTGCGGCTTGCCGCGCTGCATCAGCAAATCGCCGAGCGGTTCATCGCCGGCGACCGCATCGTCTATCTCGGCAATTATCTCGGTCGCGGCCCTGCCGTGCGCGCCACGCTCGACGAGATGATCGCCTTTCGCCGCCGCGTCATCGCGCTGCCCGGCATGTTCGCCAGCGACCTCGTTTACTTGCGCGGTTGCCAAGAGGAAATGTGGAGCAAGATCTTGCAGCTCCAATTTTCCACCAATCCCGGCGAAGTGCTGCAATGGACGCTCGCCCAGGGCCTCGGGCCGACGCTTGCCGCTTACGGCGGCGTCGCCGAAGAGGGATTGAGCATGACGCGCCAGGGCGCCGTCGCCATCGGCCGATGGACGCAGAAGCTGCGCCAGACGATGAACCAGACGCCGGGCCATGCCGATTTCATGGCGGCCCTCAAGCGCGCCGCCGATACCGAAGATCATGCGATGTTGTTCGTCAGCGCCGGCATCGATCCGACGCGGCCGCTGGCGGCGCAAGACGACGCGCTATGGTGGGGCGGCTCCGGCTTCGCCGCGCTCGAAGCGCCGGATGCCCTGCCGTTCGATGGCTACCGCCGCGTCGTGCGCGGTGCGAAACCGACAGCCGCGCCGGTCGAGACGGGGGTGACGCAAAGCGCCAATACGGCGACAGTCGATGGCGGGGCCGGCTTCGGCGGCGATCTGCTGGCTGCCTGTTTCACCGCGAGCGGCGCGCTGATCGGTACGCTGGCGGCATAACGGCTTCTTGGGGAGCGATGATGGACGACGAACCGCGCCTGCGCACCGGCTTCTGGGTCCAAACGCAATTGCGCGTCTGCGATCTCGCGGCGATTCCCTTCGTCGTGCTCAAGCGCGGCGACGCGGATGCCGGCGCAGTGTTGCTGCGCATCGATAAAGGCCAGCGCGGCATTGTGGTGCTGGCGCGCGAATATGGCGCCGACGGCAAGCGCCCTTGGAAAGCGGCGCTGGGCGACGGCCCGACATCCGCCGAAGAGGCCGACGCCTATATTGCCCGCCAGACGTCGCGCGATCCGGATCTTTGGGTGATCGACGTTGACGATCCAGCGGGTAAATACAAACCCGATTAGCGCGTTAACCAAGGCTTAACCAACTTCATGCTTTGCTGGCACCGTCGCGAGTTGTGCGACGGCGATAAACGACCACGGCCATGCAGCAGCAAGACTGGTATCTGCGCAAGATCATCTCCGAAGGCGAGACCGGCGTCGACCGCGCGGCGCTCGACGTCGCGCTGGCGCTCGGCATCCCGACAGGCGGCTGGTGCCCGAACGGACGGCGCGCCGAGGACGGCGTGATTCCTGCGCGCTATCCGTTGAGCGAGACCGAATCGCCCGATCACGGCGACGCGGCCCGTCTCAACATCAAATCCGCCGACGCCATCTTGCTGCTCTACGTGCGCCAGCCCGGCATGGGCAGCCGCCATATGCTCAACATGGCGAACGACCGCAAGAAGCCGATCATCACCGTCGATCTTGCTGGCGGTCCCGATCCGCAGGACGTGCGCGATTGGCTCGCCGGCATCGGCGGCGGCATCACCTTGCTCGTCGCCGGCTCGCGCGAATCGACCATTCCGGGCATCTACGACGCGTCGATCGATTATTTCGGCAAGCTGCTCTACGGCGTGCCGTTCCACGACGACCAGTATGAGCTGTCTCGCGGCTAGCGCGCGCTCAAGCCATTCCCCCCCACCCTAACCCTCCCCCGCAAGGGGGGAGGGAGTCACGTTTGTCGCGCTTCGGTATTTCCGCTCTCGACGAGAAAAATAATGCGCGTCTTTTATTCTCCCTCCCCCTTGATGGGGGAGGGCCGGGGTGGGGGTGATTGCGCTCAGGATTACGGCGGCGCGCCGGCGCTGCCTTCGACGACGATCTTCACCAACTGGCCGGCTCGGACGCCTTCATTGGCGGCGAGGCCGTTGAGCACGCGGAAGCGCTCGGTCTTGCGATCGGCGAAGGCCATGCGGCTGGCCAAACTGTCGACCGTCTCGCCGGCGCGCACGCGCACCACCGAGATGCGCTGCGGCTGCACGGCGCCGGCTTCGGCGGCGGTCAGCTTGCGAAAGCTGTAGGTCGTCGTCCGCAAGGGCTCGCTCAGCGCGGCCGCTTGTTGCGGCGTGGTGATGAAGATGAAGCGCGCCACCTGCGTCGCGTCGAAGCGGATGGCGACCAGGCGGATGGTGCGCGCGCCGGCGCTCGTGTTGCCGGTGATGCTGGCGGTCGCGCCTTCCATGCCGTTCACCGTGATGCTTTCGATCTGGGCCTTCTGGCCGCCGAGCGCCTGGGCCAGGTAGTTCGCCATGGAGCCGGCGCCGGCCTTTGGCATGTCGAACGTGATGCTCGCGCCGTTCGGCCCGCGCGCCTGCACGCTCGCCGGCTTGTTGACCAGCTTGAAGCCTGGCGGCACTTCGAAGGCGAAGCGCAATTGCGGGTGGATGAAGCGTTGGCCGCGCGTGAAGCCTTGCTCGGGCGAATCGCCGTAGATCATGCCGTGGATTTTGCGCAGATAGATGTCGCGGCCTTCCATCGGGTCTTTCGCCGGGCCGGCAGCGCCGGCTTCGGCCATCGCGCGCTGCACGCGGTCCAGCGTGCGCGGGTGGCTCGCCATGATGTCGGTCTCGTCGACGGTGCCGGGCGGCAAGCCGGCGAGCTGCGCTTCGAGCTGCGATTGCGCGCGCAAACTGCTGAGGAAATCGGCCATCGCCTGCACGTCGTAGCCGGCGCGGCGCAAGTAGCGCACGCCGAGGCTGTCGGCCTGGAATTCCTGGTCTTGCGAATAGCCGGCGAGATAGTAGCCGCTCGCCGCTTGGCCGATCTGCTGGCCGACGCCGCCGAGGCCGAGGCCGAGAATGGTCGAGAGGATGTTGGCGCCCATCGTCTGGCTGTAGCGCTGCGCCGAATGGCGTCCGGTGACATGGCCGATTTCATGGGCCAGGACGCCGGCGACTTCGGCTTCGCTGTTGGCGAGCGCCAAGAGGCCGCGCGACAGATGGACATAGCCGCCCGGCAAGGCAAAGGCGTTGACGATCTCCGAATCGAGCACGGTGAAGGTGAATTTCTGGTCGGGCAGCTCCGAGGTGCGGGCGAGCAATTGGCCGACGCTGTCGATGTAGCGCACGATCTCGGCGTTCTTGAGCTCGCCGCCGAACTCCTGCACCAGCTTGGGATGCTCTTGATCGCCGATCGATTGCTCTTGTTGCGGCGACATGAGCGAGAACATGTTGCCGCCGGTCGCCGGATTGGTGCTGCAGCCGGCGAGCAGAACCGCGCCGGCGGCGAGCGGCAGGAGGATGCGCAAGGACGCGAGGGGGAAGGTCATGGGGTCAGCACCTGAATTTGCTCGGGATGGGTGACGTCGATCGACGGTCCGTTGACCGCTTCGACCCAGCCGCGCACGCGCACCAGCTTGCCGTCGAAACGTTTGGGATCGAAGCCGCGCCCGAAGTTCTTGAAGTCGCGTTTGGCGATGGCGATGGTGAAGTCGGTCTTGTAATCGGGGCCGAAATTGAGGAAGGCGCGGTCGCGCGACAGGCCCACTTGCAGCACGCGGCCTTCGACGATCTGGAAGCTGTCGGTCGTGCCCTGCAAGTCCGTCGGCGTGCGGATGCGGTAATAGGCGTTCGCCCAAATGCCGCGCTTGGCGGCGCGCGCGGCGTCTTCGAGCGCCAGCATCTCGGGGATCAGGCTGCGGTTGTCGTCGAAGGTATAGACGCGGGCGAAGCCGGCGGCGAGCATGGCGCCCTGCAACCAGGTGCCGTCGCGCGTCGTCAGATGGGCGAGGATGCGGCCGTGGCGGTCTTCGCGCGCGCCGCCGAAATGCAGCGTCAGCGGCGCGTCGCCGATCAGCTTCGCCAGATGGGCGCGGGCTTCCGGGGCGAGCGGCCAGGTCGGATAGTTCGGCCGGCCGAGCGGCAGCTTCGGCCCTTGCAGGCCGACGAGGCGGACCTGGCGCAAATTATCGAGCCGCACCGTGTCGGCATCGACCACGTCGATGACGCTATGCGTCTCGCCGCGCGCGAGGCCGGGGGGAAGCGGCACGGGCTCGGCCGCTGCGGGAATCGTCGTCATCGCCGGAATCACCAGGCACATCGCGAGAAGCGGGGCGGGGGAGAGAAGGCGCTTCATGGCGACAGTTTAGCCGAGGCGGGGGAAGGGCGGAACGGTTGGTGACGGCGGTTGTCGTTTCAATTTGTCATGCCCGGACTTGGTCCGGGCATCCACGCCTTTTTTGTTGCCGCAGCGTAAGGCGTGGATGCCCGGGCCAAGCCCGGGCATGACGTTAAAATGGGTAAGACATCAACGCTTCATAGGCGGCTGAGTTCCCTATCTTGCGGCTCTCCCCCGTCCCCCTATGATGCCGCCATGTCCAGTCCGCAGTCCTCCGCCCCGCTCTATCCGCCGATCGCGCCCCATGACTCGGGTTATCTCGATCTCGACGGCCGCCACCGGATGTATTGGGAGGTCAGCGGCAATCCCGACGGCGTGCCGGTGGTGTTCCTGCATGGCGGACCCGGCTCGGGCGCCTCGCCCGACCATCGGCGCTATTTCGACCCGGCGCATTACCGCATCATCATTTTCGATCAGCGCGGCGCCGGACGCTCGCAGCCGCTCGGCGAGCTGACCGACAACAGCACGCCGCATCTCATCGCTGACATGGAGACGCTGCGCGAACATCTCGGCGTCACGCGCTGGCTGGTGTTCGGCGGCTCCTGGGGCTCGACGCTGGCCATCGCCTATGCGCAGGCCCATGCGGCGCGCTGCATCGGCCTGGTGCTGCGCGGCATCTTCCTCTGCCGCCGCTGGGAGATCGACTGGTTTCTCTATGAAATGCGCACGATCTTCCCGGAGGCCTGGCGCAAGTTCGAGGGATTCTTGCCCGAGGAGGAGCGCGGCGATCTGCTGGCCAACTACCATCGCCGGCTGATCGACCCCGATCCCGCCGTGCATATGCCGGCGGCGCGCGCTTGGAGCACCTATGAAGGTGCTTGCTCGACGCTGCTGCCGTCCTCCGACACGGTGGCCCAGTTCGGCCAGGACGTCATGGCGCTCGGCCTCGCCCGCATCGAGGCGCATTACTTCGTCAACGACATCTTCCTGCCGGAGAACTCGCTGCTGGAGAACGCCGCCAAGCTGGCGCCGATCCCGGCCGTCATCGTCCAGGGCCGCTACGACATCGTCTGCCCGATCCGCACCGCCGACGAGCTGGTGCGCGCCTGGCCGCATTCGAATAGCTGGGGCGCCCATGGCGGCCTCGACTATGTCGTGGTGCCCGACGCCGGCCATGCCGCGACCGAGCCGGGCATCCGCCGCGCCTTGGTCGCCGCCACCGAGCGGTTCAAGGCGTTTCGGCCGTAATCGCCCGTCATAAGGGGCCTCGGCGGAACCGATCCTTAAGCGAAAGGACAGGCTTTTCAGCCTTCTAAGGCTCGCTTACACTCCGCCCCAGGTGGCCCAGAGGGACTCGGGTCGCCGTCGTTTTGGGGGAATTCAGGATGTCGTTCGTTTCGCTGCTGATGCGCGCGTCCCGCTCGGGCGCTGCGGCTCTTCTCTGCGGGTTGGGCCTCGCGGCGCTGCCCGCGCCCGTCCAGGCCGCCGACCGCGATCTGCTGACCTTGGGCGTCGGCAGCTACGACGTCATCCAGAACGAGGACTCGACCGCGGCCTTCCAGCTCGAATATCTCTCGGGCCGCAAGCTGTGGGTCTTCAACCCGTTCGCCGGCGTGATGGGCACGCTCGATAGCGCCGTCTACGGCTACGCCGGCATCGCGCTCGATCTCAAGCTGTCGGACCATTGGGTGCTGACGCCGTCTTTCGCCGCCGGCCTCTACGCGCGCGGCGACGGTCGCGACCTCGGCTCGCCGATCGAATTCCGCTCGGCCATCGCGCTGAACTACCAGTTCGACAACGGCGTGCGCGCCGGCCTGCAATTCTACCACCTGTCGAACGCCGGCCTGACCGACCAGAACCCCGGCACCGAAGTGCTGCTGGCGACCTACGGGATTCCGCTGGGGCGTTAAGCCGCCGATTTCCGCTATCAGTTTGAATGTTTAAGGGCGGCCCCCTTTCGTCAATAAGGGCGGGCCGCCCTTCGTTTATGGGGCGATTGCGCAGCGAGCGCGCCGCGTCGTAATCTCGCCCCGACGTCCCCGTAGCTCAGCCGGATAGAGCGCAGGATTCCTAATCCTGAGGCCGCGTGTTCGAATCTCGCCGGGGACACCAGATTTTATATGCAAACGAAAGGGCCATGTAGAATTAGAAGCCTCTGAGATTCTTTGGAATACACAGCTCAGAAAATTAAGGGTTAAACTGAATATTGAACCCGTCTAGATATTGAAATGGGCTTGCAGTGAAGAATCGCAAAAACCCTAAAAAATATAAAGTAATTTCGCTTTTTTCCGGCGCGATGGGGTTGGACATTGGATTGGAAAAAACTGGTAGGTTCGAGGTCGTTGCTTGCCTCGAAAAAGAAAAAGCATTTTGCGATACTATTCGCGCTAATCGCGACAGCGGAAATCTTAGTGCTGATATCAAAATATACGAAGGCGATATCACCGAGCATGATCCCGTAAAAATTTTAGAGGATTGCGGCCTCGAATATGGTGAGGTCGATCTCGTTATTGGCGGGCCGCCATGCCAATCGTTTAGTACTGCAGGTCGCAGAGGAACGGTGCAAGATCCGCGAGGAACATTGCTCTGGGAATATCTGCGATTTATCGAAGCGATTAATCCGCGTTTTTTCGTGATGGAGAACGTGCGGGGCTTACTCTCTGCCGCGTTGCGCCATCGTCCGATAGCATTGCGCAAGGAGCAATTGCTTGATGCCGATGAGCAGCCCGGTTCCGTCGTGCGACTGTTTTCTGATGACCTGCAGGCCATCACTGGTGGCCCCTATCACATGGATTGTTTCGAGGTAAATGCCGTTAATTAAGGTGCTCCTCAATTGCGTGAGCGCGCGATTTTCATAGGCAATCGTTATAATGCGGTTGTCGATTTTCCAGATCCTACTCACGGCATACCAGGGCCGGACGATAGCCAAGAGCTTTTTCCGCGATCGGGCCTGAAGCCATGGCGGACATTAGGCGATGCTATCGCCCATCTTGACGATCCGGGCGATGTATTGATGGATTTCAGCCCGCGCAAAAAGCGTTTCTTGAATGAAGTGCCTCCGGGTTCAAATTGGCGGAGTTTGCCTGAAGCTTTGCAGAAAGAATCAATGGGGAAGGCATGGTTTGCCAAAGGCGGACGTTCGGGATGGTGGCGCCGGCTGAGTTTTGATTTGCCCTGCCCGACCCTGATGACCATGCCAAATCACGCCAGCACTTCTTTGTGTCACCCGGTGGATGTGAGGGCGCTATCCTTGCGAGAATATGCAGCTATTCAAGAATTTCCTGACAATTGGAAATTTTGCGGCACGGCGAGCCAGCAGTATGCACAAGTCGGTAACGCTGTCCCAGTAAGGCTGGGGCGCATCACGGGCGAAATTATCAGCAAAGCTTTGGATCAATTGCATGAGCGCGATATGCAGCCATATGCGACAGCGCCGATGCATCATCGTGTCGTATATGTTCAGTCGCATATTCGCACGCGACAGTGGTTTAAGAACGGTGAGACCTTCGTTTGGAAGGACGGTAAAGATAGTGGCAATACGCGTTATTCAGCTCCGGTAACGGCGCGGCGTCACAAAAGAATGGCGGCGAGATAATGGCGCGGGGGCATACGGATTTACCTCAGAAGACCCCAAACACGGTTATTTCTAAACGGGCTGTCTATGCCGCTCTGAAATTCATGGATGCGGACGCAGCGGCGAGAAAACGCATTCTCTAACTCGAAACCGAGTTCAGACGAAAAATCGCGAACCATCTGGATGGGTTGCCCACATCGGATGCGCAGTTTCAGAAATTCAATACGAGTCCTTTCGTCTTAATGTTCTATTCGAGACAGAAGGGATATCGTCATGTTTCTGAAGTCGAAGGCGACATCATTCCAGCCAAAGTTTTTTCTTCAATGGAGACGTCTGCCGGGCGAATGGTGGAGGAGGTCGTCTTGCCAGTCTATGGCTGGGAAGTGGTTCCAAGCCAAATGCATAGCGTGGAATCTGTTCTCGACGGTCGTAGGACGGCAGGAAATGATTTTATGTGCGCGACGCTCAAGAGCGGACCGCGTTGTCTGAATGATGAAATGGCCAAGGATATCGGCCTCGACGTGGCAAGTCATGTTCGGGCTTGGGCCGACAAACATGGCGCTTCAAAAGTCGATTTTACCTATGGCGTTCTATACGGAACGAAAAAGCAGTCTAATAAAAAGGACTGGCATATCCTGCGGAATATCGCAGAGGCTCTTCCTGCATCGGCGAACGTAAACTTATCTCATCGCGGCGCATGGAATATTGGTTATCAGTTGGATGGTTTGGACGTCATGGCGTCCGTGAGAATTGGTCTCGAGTGGTGGAGTCATCTTGGTAATGAGAACACATGGTTGGAGTTGTGCGTTTCTCTCATTCGCGCGTGTGTTGAACCAGCGGCGCCTAGAACAACACTGCCGACTTATACAATCTCCGACCTAGCCTCAATTCTGAATACGTCGGGTCTTCCGGACAATTATAACGTGGCTATCCTGCAAAACAGTCAGATTGAATGGCTTTTGTTTCTCGCGCGGCATTTTTGCGATCAGTTAAGCGATTGATGAAAGTTGCTAGCTCTAAGCCCGCTCCCCATGCGTCGTCTCGATCGGGTGCGCCTTTCGCCCGCCGCCTTCGACGCTGTGCAGCGTCTCACATGATTTGATCAGCCGGTCGGCGAGCGCCAAACAGCGCTTCGCCAATTCCGCGGCGCCTTCGGCCAGCTCGGCGGACTCGCGCACGATCTGCACGTTCTTTTCCATGTCCTCGTGCGACCAGCCGCGCGAATGGGCGATGTAGGGAAACTGCGGAAACAGGAATCCCAGTTCTGCGAAGAAGCCGAGCATCTGGCCCGCCACCATCTGCACGTTGTCTTGCCCGCCGACGATGATGAAGCCCGCCACCTTGTCGCGGATCAGCACCTTGTCGGCGATGGTCTGGGCGTTCTGCACGCAGTTGAGCCGCTCGGCCATCTTGAAATAGAGCGAGCTGGCGGTGCCCCAGCGGATCGGCGTCGCGACGATCACCGCGTCGGCCCAATGGACCAGCGCGTCATAGACCTGGTCCATCTCGTCGGCCTTGTCCATCTGGGTAATCGAGCAGGGCCAGGTGCAGGCTTGCGCCGCCTTGGAATAGAAACCCTCGCAGGCGCGGAACTTCAGATCGTTGAGCGCGATCAGCTTGGTCTCGGCGCCCTCGGCCTTGGCGGCGTCGAGCGCCGCCTTGAGCAAATGGTCGGAGCCGGAAAAGCGCGGATGGTCGCCGTCCATCGCCGTGGTGGAAATGCCGGCGAGGCGCAAGGGTCCCGGCGCGCGCACCGGCTCGCGCTCAAGCGCGTGCGGCGGATGCGGCAGCAGCCCGCGCTTGCTGGCGTTGGCGACATCGACCAGCACGCGGCCGCCCTCGAGCTTCACCGGATAGGCCGGCACGCAATCGGCCTCGAAGCCCGGCTCGCCCTTGCCGGTGGCGCGATGAAACTTCCAGTAATGCCAGGGGCAGACGAGATAGTCGCCCTCCATCACGCCCTCGCCGAGCGGGCCGCCGACATGGTTGCAGAGATTGGAGACGGCGCCCCAGTGGCCGTCCTTGAACGACAAGGCGAGCGCGGCGCGGCCCGCCGTGATCGGCTGCAACGGCCGCTTGGCCAATTCGCCGGCGTCGCCGACATCGATCCAGTTGGGGGCTTTGTCGGCCATGCGGAGGATTCCTTTAAGGCAGCGTCAAGGACGCGGGCGTTCCCGGCGGCAGGGGCGTGACCGCCACTTCGATCATAGTGCCGCGCAAGCGCAGCGGGTAGGTCGCGAGCTTCTCGCTGAAGGGCGGCGGCGCGCAGCCGTCCTCGACGCGATATTCGTAGCCGTGCCACGGGCAGGTGATGCAGCCGTCGATCACATGGCCTTCGCCGATCGGGCCGTTCTGATGGGCGCAGAGATTGCTCACCGCCGAGACGATGCGGCCGTCGCGAAACACCGCGATGCGCTCGCCGCCTTGCGCCGCGACGATGCGGGCGCGGCCGTCGGCGATGCTGTCGGGCGTGCCGACCGGCAGCCAGCCTTCGGCATCCTCGTCGCCGGCATCGAGCGCCGCGCTTTTGCGCGCCGCCTTGAGATGCAGCAACGACACCGCGCCGAACAGCGCGAACAGCAGGATCGGAATGGCGGGATGGCGGTTGTTCTGCATGGCGCCGAGCGCGATATGCAGCGCCGCCGCGCCGTAGCCGACATAGACCGCCATATGGATCGCCTTCCACACCGGCGGCGTCAGGAAGGCGAGCCAGTAATCGTGGCTCGTCGCCGCCATCACCAGCATGGTGAGCAGCGCGATCAGGCCGAGCGTCTTGAACGGAAAGCCGGCAGGGAAATTGAGATAATCTGCCCAGCTCGTCAATTCGCCGGCGAGATTGGTCACGTCGCTTTCCAGCAGATACCACTCGATCATGAAGCCGGCATGAAGCAGCGCGATCATGAAGGTGGCGACGCCGAGATGGCGGCGGTTGTAAAGCAGCGGCAGGGCGCGCGCGTCGAGCCGGGCGAGCGGGCCGATGGCGAGAACGGCGCTCAGCATCAGGAAGGCGCAGGTGCCGAAGGCTTTGAGGCGCAGATCGATCCAGGCGGCGCGATCCGCCGGCCAAGCGAGCGCCGCCGAGATGCCGATGAAGGCGGCGAGATAACCTGCCACGAGGCCGAGCAGGATGGCGTCGTAACGCAGCTTCGCCGCGTTCCATTGCACGGCCTGAAAGCCGGCGCTCATTCGAGCATCTCGATCACCGTGAAGTTTCCCTCATCAGGCGCGGCGTTCTCGGCTGGCGGGCGCAGGACGAGCGCCAGCACCAGCGCCGTGCCGACGAGCGCGGCCAGCGCCGGCCACAGCGCGCGATGAATGGTGCGGTGGGCCCGCCTCATGGCCGGAGACTCACAGCGGCTCTCCGAGCCATCGCTTCAAGATCAGCGGCCAAAACAGAATCGCGCCGGGGATGAGCAACAGCCGCGCGCCGAGGCTGACCGGCCTGCGCCGCACGAGATTGGGCGCCCCGATGGCGGCGAAGGGCAGTGCGATAATCGCGCCGGCCCCGACATAAAGCCCGGCGATCCACAGGATGACGAGCGCCGACTCGGTCATGGCGCAGTTTGTCGAAGATAGAGGAGAGGCAAGCGCGGCATCGGGCGCGATCTCCGGCGACGGGGACTGGGCGACAGAACGCATTGGCCAGCCCAGCAAGTCGATCTTGTCGCAAGGCTCGCCGGCTGGCAATGTCGGGAACTCTTGCCGCCCGCGCGGCGTTTACAAAATTGCGACGCCTTATCAGCGCCGCCAGTCATCACGCGAAAGGGTTTAGCGGCATGTTCGAACTGTCCGGCATTCTCGGCCTCATCGTCCTCGCTCTCGACATTTGGGCGATCCTGCATGTCGCCGGCAGCTCGGCCACCACCGGCGCCAAGGTGTTCTGGATCCTGCTGATCGTCATTCTGCCGGTCGTCGGCTTCCTCATCTGGCTGGTCGCCGGCCCGCGCAAGGGCATCCTCTAGCGCCGCCGGGCGGTACGGCTGGGCTGCCCGACGCTCGCCAAAGCCTCACGAAAACGGGATTTGTTGCGCCGCAATAGGCGTGGACGGGCCTCGGGAAGGGCGCGAAACTGGCGATATCGTCGAGTTCCTTATCCCCTTCGCCCAGCAGCCCCTGGCCCAGCAGCCCATGCGGATCCTGATCGCCGACGACCATCCCGCCTATCGCGATGCGTTGGAGCTGTATGTCGCGCGCGACATGCCTGAGGCCACGCTCGCCTTCGCCGCGTCGCTCGACGAGATCGCCGGCTTGCCTCTCGAGCCGCCCTTCGACCTCGTCTTGCTCGATTGGCATCTGCCGGACGGCGATGGCGGCGAGGGCTTCGCCCGCTTGGCCGCCGCCGGCATCACGGCGCCTGTGGCGGTTCTGTCGGGCGATACCGATGCCGCTGCCGCTTTTCAGGCCTTGTCGCTCGGCGCGCGCGCCTTCCTGCCCAAGACGATGCCGCGCAACGCCATCGTCGCCGCCTTGCGCCTGGTCTTGGCCGGCGGCAGCAGCGTGCCGGTCGACATCGCGCTGCGGCTCGCCGCCGGCGCGCCCAAGGCCGAGGCCGAGCCGTTGCCGGGACAATCGCTGACGGACCGCGAGTTCGAAGTGCTGCGCTTGCTGGCGACCGGCGCGACCAACAAGGAGATCGGCCGCCTGCTCGGCTTGCAGGAGGTTACGGTGAAGCTGCACACGCGGCGGATTCTGCGCAAGGTCGGCGCCAAGAACCGCACCGAAGCCGTGGTGAAAGCGCGCGATTCAGGGCTGATGCTGGCCGATTCCGCCTAACGGCGCGGTTGAAGGCGCTCACGGGCGATTGATGGACGACTATCCCAATAGGTGGGATGCTATCCCTCGATAACCCTATGAACTATGCCATTAGACCATATCAACTCTGTCCTTTTGCTTATATCGCGACTACCTATGCGGCTCCTCACTGGAGCCGAATCATGCGCCCCATTCTCATCGTCGATAACAACCCAGACTCTCTCGACCGTCTTTGCCGCGCGGTCAGCGACGAGGGCGCCGACATCCGCGCCGTCTCGTCGGCCCGCGCCGCCATGGCGATCCTCAGACGCGAGCCGATCGGCGGCATCGTCACCGAGGTCCTGATGCTGGAAATGGACGGCATCGAGCTGGTGCGCGCCGCGCGCGCGCGTCACGGCCGCTTGCCGATCCTCGTGTTGACGTCGGACTCGGAGGTCGCCGACCTCTATCTCAAGGCGGCCGTCGCCGTCGGCGCGACCTTGACCGGCTTGAAGGGCGAGGGCGAGCTCGACCTGTTGCGCGAACTGCTCGGCATCGTCGACTTCCGCCACCAGATCACGCGCCGCGACTGCGTCTAACCGCGTCGTAGCGCCGCCGCCGCTGCAATCATCGCCGCAGGCGCAGGAGCAAGAAAAAGGGCGCGCCGCTTTCGCAGACGCGCCCTTGGTTCTTATGCCGCAAGGCTTACATGCCGTGCGTGCTGTGGGTGTCGTGGCCGGCATCGCGCGCGCCGGCGGCTTCGACGGCGATCTGCACCTCGACCTTGCCGGCCTTCTCGAAGGTCAGCGTCAAGGGGAAGCGCTCTTTCTCGCGCATCGGCGCTGTGAGGCCGATCAGCATGATATGCAGCCCGCCGGGCTTGAGCACCGCCGGCTCGCCCGGATTGACCTCGATGGCCGAGACCTGGCGCATTCTGATCACGTCGCCGTCCATGATCTGCGTGTGCAGCTCGGCTTTCGCCGCGCGCGGCGTCTCGACGCCGATCAGGCGGTCGGGCCTGTCGCCCTGCGCCGTCACGGTGAGATAAACCGCGCCGGTGGTGATGGCGCCCGGAGTCGCGCGCGACCAGGGATGATCGATTTTCAACTCGCCGAGCTTGTAGTCATGCGCGCCGACCGTGAAGGGCGTGACGGCGGCGAGGCCGACGATGGCGGCGAAAGCGAGGCGGGGAAGCAGGCGCATGGCTGTGAACTCCTGGCCCGCGCCGAAGCTTAAGCGGGCTGACTGATAGGCTCGCTGGCGTGAGCCGGGCGATAGAACGGCTTGTCGCCGCAGATGGTGGTGCGATGCATCCGGCGGATGTCCGGCAGGCCGTAGCCGCCGGTCGCGCGGTGCGTCAGGCAGCGGTTGTCCCACATCACCAGATCGTTGTCGCGCCATTTATGGCGGTACATAAAGCGCTTGTCTTTCATATGTTTGAACAGCTCGTCGAGCAGCGGCTGGCCCTCGTCATCGGGCAATTCCTGAATCCGGATTGTGAAGCGCGGCGAGATATAAAGCGCCTGGCGGCCGGTTTCCGGGTGCGTGCGCACCATCGGCTGGGCGATCTCCGGCACCTCCTTGGCCCGCGCCTCGTAATAGTCCTTGGCACCGGGCCGGTCGGGCGAGACGACGACGCGCGGGTTCTTCGTCTTGCTCACATGATGCACGCCATGCAGGCCGGCGATGCGCCGTTTCGTCGCCTCGGGCAGCGTTTCGTAGACTTGGTACATGTTGCAGAATTCCGTGTCGCCGCCGCGGCTCGGATTGCGCACGGCATAGAGCATCGTGATGCGGCAGGGCTCGGGCAGATGCGACGAATCCGAATGGAGGAAATCGCCGGCATCGACGACGCCGACGGCGCTGCCATCAGGGCGGAGCTCGTTCGACAGAATGAGGATGTCGCGGTCGTCCGGGTGCGTGTAGGGCGAGCGGTCCTGCGCTTCGAGCGGGCCGAATTGGCGACCGAAGGCGGCCTGCTGCTGCGGCGTCAGCGCCTGATCGCGCAGCGCCAGGATCGGATGGTCGAGGAAAGCCTGCTTGAGGCGGGCGAGATCGTCCGCCGCCAAGGGGCGCGAACAATCGAGGCCGACCACTTCGGCAGCGCCAGCCGGCGACAGGGCATTGATCGCGAAGGACATCGCGCAGCTCCCTATAAATTTCGAAACAATGTTTTATTAATTGCCGTAAGTGTGCCGCAGGCTGACGTCTGCCGTCAACTACGGGCTCAAATTAACGGCCGAACAAGCCGCGCAATTGATCGGCTGGATTGGCTGGGGGCGGCGTGCTGCCGCCGCTCGGCGCGGGCTGTTGGCCGCCGAGAACGCCGCGCAAGCTTTCCAGCGCCCCCTTCGGGTCTTTCAGCAAGGCGGTGAGATCGGGCTTGTAGCTGAGCGCGTCCCACGGGCCTTCGATCAACACCGGCACCATGACGCCGGCGGCTTGGGCCTGGCCGCCCTGGCCTTCGAGGGTCGTGGCGATTTGCGGCGTCACTTTGTAATTCACTTGGCGACGCGGCAGATCGACCGTGCCGGCGCCGGCGACGCGCAGCAGCGGCGCCAGCAGCGACAGGTCGGTGTTGCGCATCACGCCCTTGTCCATGGTGAAACTGCCGGACAATTCGGAGAAATCGGTCTCCTGCGCGCGCCCGGCCTGAGCGTCCAAGAAGGCGGTCGAGATGTTGCGCACCAAGGACGCGAGATTGATGCCCTTGATCGCGCCGTTCTCGAACTTCAAGGCGCCCTTGCCGGCCAACGCGCCAACCAGATCGCGCTGCGAGCGCCCGGCGCCGGAGATTTGGATATCGCCGCCGGCTTGGCCGCGCAAACGATCGATGCCCATGGCGTCTTTCAACAGCGGCTCGGCTTGCACGCCGACGAGTTTCAGCGTCAAGCCGACGGCGGGAATGTTGCTCGCGCCGTCGAGCGTGACGCGGCCCTGCCCCTGGCCTTGATAGAGGGCCAGCTGGTTGAGATCGGCGGCGAGCTTGCCCTCTTTCAGCGCGACGGCGAGATCGCCCTGGCCGATCTTGATGTCGCGGATATGCAGGCCCTCGACCTTGAGCGCGAGATCGGCGTTGACCGCGCGCAGGCCGGAAAAATCGAGCGGCTCGGCGCTCCAACCCTGCTCGGCGGCATCCGCCGCCGTGGTCGATGACGCGTTGCCCGGCACGCGCGGGCTGCTTGCCGACCCGCTGACGTTCGCCGCCGGCAGGTAGGGATTGAGATCGAGCACATTGGTCGCGAGCGAGGCTTTGATATAGGGCACTCGACCGGCGAGATCGGCCATCAGGTCGCCCTTGGCGCGAATGGCGTCGAGCGACAAGTCGGCGCCGCTGAAGCTGATGCGTGCGCCTTGTGGATTCATCACGGCGGCGAGTTTGCCCTTGATGGCGAGCGGGCCGAGGCCGGTGCCGGAGACGGCGAGCGGCTGGCCGAGCCAGGCGGCGAGCGCGCGGATATTTGTCACCGAAAGATCGACGTCGCCATCGAGCTTGGCCGGCAGGCTGTTGGCGGCGTTGCCTTTCAACGTGAGCTTGACGAGATCGCTGCCGAGGCCCAGCACCAAAGCCGAGACCTTGCCGTCGAGCAAAGCGCGCGGCGCGGCGATTTGGCCGCCGAGCGTGACCGGCTTGCCGTTCCAGGTCAGGCCGCCGTCGATCTGCAGCGCGTGATCGAGATCGGGCAGCGACAGGCGCAGGTTGACGGCATCGGCGACGTAGTTCTTGCCGCTGGCGCCGTCGCGGTAGCTGACGCGGCCGCCGGCGATACGCACGTCGCCGAGGCGCAACTCATTGAGCGCATTGCCGCCGGCTTGCCGCGGCGTTTGTCCGCTTTGCGCCGGGGCATTTGGCGCGGCGGGTTTGGCGGTGTCGAATTGCCAATTGCCGCGGCCCTGGCGGTCGGTCTCGATGTTGATGACCGGCTTCTCGAGCACGAAGCTGTCGATGGCGACTTCGCCCGAGAGCAACGGCATCAGCTTGAGCCGCACGTCGAGACGATCGAGCATCATCATGTTGGCGCTGGTCGTGCCCGGCGCGTTGGCGAAGCTGACATCGCGCGCCGAGACGGCGAGGGACGGCAACAGCGAGAAGGACACCGGGCCGGCGATTGTCAGCTTGCGGCCCGTCGCTTCGAAGGCGCGGCGCTCGATCTCGGCTTTATAAGTTTCGACCGGAACCAAGAAGGGGACGATGACGGCGGCGGCGGCAATCAAGCCGAGCACGACGCCGACGGCGATCAAGATTTTTTTCATGACGTCTCCCTGCGCGAAGCGAGGCCGCGACGGTTCCTGGGCGGAACCTTCATCCGCTCGACAGGACAATTTATAGCGCGGGATTGAGGCGCTGGTAAGACGAGAGCCGCACGCCGATTGGCGGCCAGTCGAACGGCCGCCAATCGCCTGTCGCGCGTGAGGCTGGCGTTTCTAGAAAGACAAGATGCCGAACAACATGAGCAGAATGACGATGCTGATCGGAACGCCGAGCAACCAGAGGATAATGGGCATGGCTTTCTCCTTGATTTGTATTAGGGGGAAAACGCCAGGAACCGCCCATCGTTCCTCATCCGCCTCTCATGCGCGCAAGGCGGCTTCGATCATCCGCTCGATGATGCGCGCGGTGCGCCCGTCGGCATCCTTGTGCGGATTATATTCGGCGACTTCGAGGCCGACGAAGCGCGGGTCGCTGGCAAGCTGGCGCAATCCTGCGGCGACGGCGTCGGCGTGCAAGCCGTCCGGTTCCCAATAGCCGGTGCCGGGCGCTTCGCGCGGATCGAAGGCGTCGATATCGAGCGACAGGCCATAACCGGCGGTGTTCATGCCGGCGATGCCGCGCGCTTCTGTCAGCGCGGCCGCAAAGCCGATGCGATGAACCTCTTCCATCGCGATGATGCGGACGCCGAGCTGCGCGAGGAGAGCGGCCTCGCCGGCTTCGAAGCTGCGCGTGCCGATCAAGCAGAGATTTTCCGGCGCCACGGCCGGATCTGTACCGGCAATCGCCGTCAGGCGGGGCTCGCCATGGCCGAGCAGGCAGGCGACCGGCATGCCGTGAATCATCCGGCTTTGCGTCGTGGCGAAAGTATGGGCGTCCATATGCGCGTCGACCCAGATGAGGCCGAAGCGGCTCTGCCCGCCGGCGCTCTGGCGCAGCCCGCGCGCGGCGCCGCTCCACAAGCCGATGGCGGCCGTGTGATCGCCGCCGAACGAGACGAAGCGGCGGCCGTGCTGCGTCAACGCGGCGCTGTCGTCAGCCAAGCGACGCGCGAGATCGCCGACGGCCGCGAGCGGGTCGACGCCGTCGCTGCGCTTGGGCGCCAGATGCACAGCATGCCATGCGGCCGGCACACCGGCGGCAGTCAGCGTTTCGGCAAGCCCGCCGTCACGCAAGGCGAAGGGCGCGTCGGCGCAGCGCTCGTCGGGCGCGCCGCAACCGATGGCGGCGCCGAGGAGAGCGAGAGGAGCGGGGTTGGCAGGAGCGTCGATGTGGGTCATGTGCGCACAGATGGCCTGTCGCTGACGACATTCAATCACTCGGCGAATATATTTTCACCGCTTGGAACGAAAAAGCCAGCGTGCTCACCGGTTGCTCTGGCCTCCGTGCGGCGTAATATGACGCGCCATAAAAACAGAACGACTTCAGGGAGCGCACAAAACCATGACATTGATCATCACCGACGACGACGTGCGCCGCCTCTTCACGATGGATGATTGCATCGAGGCGATGCAAGTCGCCTTCGCCGATTTCGCCAAGGGCGAGGCGGTCAACCGGCCGCGCATGCGCTATGTCGCCAAGCATCCCGATCCGGCGCTGCGCTATTTCGCCAATGTGCATGTCGGCGCTGTGCCGTCCTACGGCGTCGCTTGCGTGCGGGCCGGCTCGACCATCTTGCGTCCGGCGACGCCGGAAAATCCTTACCGCACCTATGAAAGCCCGACCCAGTTCAACTGGGGCTTCGCCATCCTCTTCAGCATCGAGACGGCCGAGCCGCTGGCATTGCTGCACGAGTTTCATCTGTCGGGCATGCGCGTCGGCGCCACCACCGCCATGGCGGTCGATCGCATGGCGCGCGCGGACGCGGCGACACTCGGCCTGTTCGGCACCGGCAAGCAAGCCTCCGCGGCGCTCGAGGCGATCGCCTGCATCCGCCCGCTCGCGCGCGTCAATGTCTACAGCCCCAATCAGGAGCATTTGCGCGATTTCGTCGCGCGCATGAACCGCAATAACTTCCCCAACAAATCCAAGGAGGGCGGCATGGAGGTCGTCGCGGCGAAGGATGCGCGCGCTGTCGTCGCGGGGGCTGACGTTGTCGTCTGCGCCACCAATTCCATGAAAGCCCTGTTCGACGGCGACTGGCTGGAGGACGGCCAGATGGTGGTGACGACCGCCAATTCCGACGTCACCAACAAGCGCTCCGAGGTCGATCAGCGCACCTTCGAACGTGCCACCGCCATCGTCGTCAACGATTGGGAAACCGTCGTCGACAACAAGCAGAGCGAGCTGCTCGATCTCGTCGAGAGCGGCGCGATCCCCGAAAGCCGCGTGATCGAGCTCGGCAAGGTGGCGAGCGGCGAGGCCCGACTGCGCCAGCCGCCGCGCGACGCTCAAGGAAAGAATGCGGGCGAGAAGGGCATTCTCTATTTCAAGAACAACTCGGGCCTCGCGATTCAATTCGCTGCCGCCGGCGGCCTGATCTACAAAAAGGCGCTGGTCGCGGGCGTGGAGAAATCCATCCCGCGCGAATGGCTCGGCACCGACCTATCGGCGTTGTTCGCGGCTGGCTTTCGTCCGTCGCCTTGATAGGCGTGGCCTATATTGCCGCGCGAAACAGCCCGGATTGCAGCGTAAAAAACTCCCATGATCGGATGCCGCCTATATAATGGCGGCATAAGGCAATCCTCCGGCCGGCTTTTGCCGTCGTGCGCCGCGCGCTGTTTCAGCCGCGCCGCACGACTGCGCCACGCCCTGCGAGAGACGCCGGGTCGATCTAGGGGAGAGCAATGAGCATGAGGCGGATCGCATGAAGGTGCCGGGCGGCTTTGCGGCGATGCGCCAGACCTTCGCCATCCGCAATTATCGTCTCTATGTCATCGGCCATCTGACGTCGAATACCGGCCTGTGGGTGCAACGGATCGCAATTGGCTGGCTTACCTGGGATCTCACCGAATCGGCTGGCTGGCTCGGCGTCATCGCCTTCGCCGACCAAGTGCCGACCATTCTGCTCGGCCTCATCGCCGGCGCCGTCGTCGACCGCATGGATTATTTCAAGCTGCTGCGCTTCACGCAGATGCTGTCTGTGCTCCATGCCTTCTTGCTGGCCGCCTGCACGTTGCTCGGTTGGATGGATATCTGGCTGCTCCTCGTCCTCACGCTGTTGCGCGGACTGATCGTCGCCTTCAACCGGCCGTCGCGCATGACGGTGATCTATACCCTTGTCGGGCGCGACCTTTTGGCGCCCGCCATCGCGATGAACTCGACGATCTTCAACAGCTCGCGCTTCGTCGGCCCGGCGATCGGCGGCGCGCTGATCGTCGCCGGCGGCGCTGGATGGACATTCGCTGCCGCTTTCCTGATGTTTTTCATTTTCACCATCGCCTTGCGGCTGATGGACATTCCGGTGATGGCGCCGAAGGAGCGCTCGGGCCGCTCGCTGCTGCGCGAGTCCTGGGAAGGCGTGCAATATGTCGTGCGCCACCCCGGCATTCGCCTGCAATTGGCCATTCTCATCATTACCGCGCTGTTCGCCCGGCCTTTTACCGATCTGCTGCCTGGGTTCGCCGCCGAGGTGTTCCAGCGCGGCCCCGACGGGCTTGCCTGGCTGCTCGCCTTCCATGGCGTCGGCGCGATGCTCGGCGGCTCGATGCTGGCGGCGCGCAGCCAAGTGAAGGGCCTCACGCGCATCACCATCATCAACATCCTCGTCATGTCGGTGGCGCTCATGCTGTTCGCCGCGACGACCAATTTTTGGCTCGCCTGCCTCCTGTCGGGCGTCGCCGGATTCGCCTTCATCGTGCAGGGCACCAGCAACCAGACGCTGATCCAATCGGCGGTCGACTCCGAACTGCGCGGCCGCGTCATCAGCGCTTATGCGCTGGTCGCGCGCGGCGGCCCGGCGTTCGGCGCGCTGATTCTCGGCGTCGCCGCCGACTATTTCGGCCTGCGTTGGCCGGTCGCCATCGGCGCCGCGCTCTGCTTGCTGGCGTGGCTGTGGGCCATGAGCCGCCGCAAGTTCCTCGCGGAAGCGTTGGAGGTCGATCCGACCGGTCTGCAAGGCGGCAAGCAAATCGCCGTGGCCGACAAGGCGGCGCCGTGAGGCTTTTCGCCGGCCTGAAACTGCCCGGCGGATTCCGCATATTGTGGCGCACGCTGGGCATCCGCGACTACCGGCTCTACGTCATCGGCAATTTCACCTCCTACACCGGCCTCTGGGTGCAGCGCATCGCCATCGGCTGGCTTGCCTGGCAATTGACCGATTCGCCGGCCTGGCTCGGCATCATCGCTTTTGCCGATCAATTCCCCACCATCCTGCTCGGCCTGTTCGCCGGCGCGCTCACCGACCGGATGGACTATTTCAAGCTGCTGCGCATCACCCAGGCGCTCACCCTGGTCTATTCCACCATCATGGCAAC
Source organism: uncultured Rhizobium sp. (assembly GCA_964628235.1). Taxonomy (GTDB): domain Bacteria; phylum Pseudomonadota; class Alphaproteobacteria; order SMXQ01; family SMXQ01; genus CAMAVH01. Next base: position 28,341 of record CAZVLU010000031.1, read on the forward strand.
GCTCGCCTTCACCGGCTGGATCGACATCTGGATCTTGCTTGCGCTCACGTTGTTTCGCGGCACAATCGTCGCCTTCAACCGGCCGTCGCGCATGACGGTGATCTATCATCTGGTGGGGCGCGACCTGCTGCCGTCGGCGGTGTCGCTCAACGCGCTGATCTTCAACTCGTCGCGTTTCATCGGCCCGGCGATCGGCGGCGCGATCATCGTATTCGCCGGCAGCGGCTGGGCTTTTGCCGTCGGCGCGTTGATGTTCTTGGTCTTCACGCTTTGCCTGCACATGATGAATGCGCCGGACGTGCCGTTGCCGCCGCGCTCGGAAAAATCGATCCTCGCCGATTCGGTCGCCGGTTTGCGCTATGTCCTCGGCCATCCCGGCATCCGCATACAAATTGCGCTGCTCACGGCGACCAGCATGTTCGCCCGGCCCTTGACGGACATGTTTCCAGGCTTCGCCGACGAGGTGTTCGGCAATGGCGCGCATGGTTTGGCGTTGCTGCAAAGCGCGCAAGGCATCGGCGCCATGGCGGGCGGCGCGCTGATGCTGAGCTACAGCCGCTTGAAGGGCCTGACCCGCCTGACCCTGCTCAATATCCTGGTGATGAGCGCCACCACGCTGGCTTTCACCATGACCGACGCGGATCTGTTCTGGCTTGCTTGCCTGCTGATCGGCGTCGTCGGCTACGCCCTCACCGTGCAGAGCACGAGCAATCAAACGCTGATCCAGTCGGCTGTCAGCCCGGACATGCGCGGCCGCGTTCTCGGGCTTTATGGCTTGGTGGCGCGCGGCGGGCCGGCGCTGGGCGCCTTGTTGATGGGCATCGCCGCCGAGCATCTCGGCCTGCGCGTGCCGGTGATCTTCGGCGCGGTTGTCTGCTTTCTGCTCTGGATTTGGGCATGGCCGCGGCGCAAGCCCCTCGCCGATGCCCTCGAAATCGACTCTCCCGAAGCCGGCGTCGGCAAGCGCGTCAGCCCGCCATAAGGGGAACCAGCGGGCCGTTAGACAGGGCGCAGGTTTCGTCTATAATCTATTCAAACTGAATCATAAAAATCTGCAGGGCCGGCGTGAACAGACGAATCGAATCGCGAGAGCGAGTCGGCGATACGCCCGACTTTCATCCGCTTTATGCGCAAATCAAGGAATTGCTGATCCAGCGCGTCATGCGCGGCGATTGGAAGCCCGGCGAGCTGTTGCCGAGCGAATTCAAGCTCGCGGCCGAGTTCAAAGTCAGCCAGGGCACGGTGCGCAAGGCGCTCGACGAAATGTCGGCCGAGAAGCTGGTGATCCGCCAGCAGGGCAAGGGCACCTTCGTCGCGGCGCGCGACGGGCGCAGCACGCCCTTCCACTTTTTCCGCATCCGTCCCGATAACGGCGGCCCATGGGATCCCTCGACCAAGCTCATCTCGGTCAAGCGCGACGCGGCAACGGTCGCGGAAGCGGAAATTCTCGGCTTGGCTGAAGATGAGGGCGTCTACCGCATCACCCGCACGCGCAGCTTCGGCGGCGCGCCCATGCTGCTCGACCAAATGGCGCTGCCGCAAAACCGCTTCGCCGATCTCGAGACGATCTACCAGCGCAACGAGCCGACCAATATCTATGTGCTGCTCGAGCGCGAGTTCGGCGTCCTGGTGGTCCGCGCCCAGGAAAAGCTGCGCGCCATCGTCGCCACCGAGGAAGACCAAAAGCTGCTCGGCCTGGCGCCCGGCACGCCGCTGCTGACCATCGAACGCGTCTCGTTCGGCATCGACAACTCGCCGATCGAAAGCCGCCGCGTCGCGATCGACACGCATCATCATCATTACGCCAGTTTGCTGACCTAGCCGCCCTGACTTATGCGTGGGGCAGCATGCAAAGAAAAACGGCCCGGGAGCGATCCCGGGCCGTTCGCGTTTTCGGCGATCGTTTACAGATCGAGAATCAGCTTCTTGACGCCGGTCGCGGCGCGCGAGACGCAGACCATGATCTTCTTGCCGGCGGCCTTGTCCTCGGCGGAGAGCACCGCGTCGCGATGGTCGGCCTGGCCGGAGAGCAAGCGCACCTCGCAGGTCGAGCAGACGCCTTCCTCGCAGGACGAATCGACGTCGACGCCGGCGGCGCGCACCACTTCGAGGATCGTCTTGTCGGCCGGCACGGCGACGGTCTTGCCTTGGCGCGACAGCAGCACCTCGAACGGCTCGTTCACTTGATCGGCCTTGGCGACGGGGGCTGGCGGCGAAAACAGCTCGAAATGCACGCAGCCTTCCGGCCAATGGGCCGCGGCAGCGCGCACGGCATTGAGAAAGCCGTTGGGGCCGCAGATATAGACATGGCTGCCCGGCCGGTGTTCGGCGAGCAAGGCCTTTAGATTCAGGCCTTTCGACGGGTCGCCGCCGTCATGGGTGAAGACGACGTTGTCGCCGCACAGCTCTTTGATCTCGTCGTAGAAGGCGGTGTCGGCTTGGTCGCGCGAGCAGTAATAGAGCGTGTATTTCTCGCCGAGCGCTTTCAGGCGGTGGGCCATGGCTTTCATCGGCGTGATGCCGATGCCGCCGCCGATCAGGATATGTTCGCCGGCCGATTCGGCGAGCGGGAAGGCGTTGGACGGCGGCATGACGGTGAGCGTGTCGCCCGCCTTGATGTTGTCATGCATCCAGGCTGAGCCGCCGCGACCCGCTTTTTCGCGTAGCACGCCTAGCACGTAGCGGTGGCGCTCCGCCGGGTCATTCGACAGCGAATAGGAGCGGCGATGGCCGCCGCCGGTGATGACATCGATATGGGCGCCGGCCTCGAAGGCGGGCAGCAGGCCGCCGTCGGGTGCCACCAACTCGAACAGGCGGATGGTGCTCGACAGATTTTCGACGCGCGAGACCTTCAGCTTCAGATGATTGCGCAGCTTCGGCTTGGGCAGCTTCTGATCGGGCTCCAGATAAAGCCGCTCGACACGCTCGCCGTTGAGGATGTGCTTGGTGAGGATTTCCTCGACGTCGTCGACGGTCTCCGGATTGTACCAAGTGCCCTCCGGATAGATCACCACGGTGGGCCCCAGTTCGCAGCGCTCGAGGCAGCCCGACTGGTTGACGCGGATGTTCTTGATGCCGAGCTCTTTCGCCCGCTTCTTCATGTGCGCGTGCAGGTCCTTGCCGCCACGGTCGGCGCAGCAGCTGCGCGGGTGGCCCTTCGGCCGCTCGTTGACGCAGCAGAACACGTGGGTCTCGTAGAAATGCTGCTTCTCGCCAGCAGGCGTTTCGGCGGTCTTATCGGTGGTCTGCACGGTCATCGCGCATCTACTCCTGAACTGAAAAACGTGACGGCGCGCTTACTCGGCAGCGCCTGCCAGGCGCGCTTCGCGGTCCTTCGGCAGCTTGTCGCCATTTTCGAGCAGCAGGCGCGCGACCGGCTTGCCCTCAATGAGATGGCTTTGCAGGATCTCGTCGATGTCTTCCTTGGTCTTGAAGGTGTACCAGGCGCCTTCCGGGTAGATCACCATGGCAGGCCCCATCTCGCAGCGCTCTAGGCAGCCGGACGGATTGATGCGGGCATTTTTGATGCCGAGTTTGCGGGCCTGGCTGGTCATGTATTTCAGCAACTCGACCGAGCCGCGCGCGCTGCAGCAGCCGCGCGGGTGGTCGTCGGGGCGCACGTTCTGGCAGAGGAAGACATGCTGCTCGTAGACCATCTTCGGTTCGGTCGGGACGTGGCTCATGACGGCTCTCACTGGCTGGCGAGTAAATCTGGGCGAAGCGGCGATAAATATCCTGCCGGCGCGGCTTCGCGGAGGGCGCAAAATAACGGACAAGGCCGCTGGCTGTCCAGGCGACGAATCCGTCAAAGGCCTTTGAGAAATACGGCTTTTCCGCCGTTTTGCAAGCCGAGCGCTACGAGCGGTTCGCAAAGGGCCGCGCCTGAGCCGGTTCCGTCAACTGGCTCAGGGCTTTAGCGGCCGCTTAGCTCTTGGGCTTGGGCTGGATCAGGTCGTCGAGGGTCTTGCGCAAATGGCCGAGTTCGTAGGACGGCACGCCATAGACCCAGCCATCGGTGCGGCTGTTGATCGTGGCGATTTCCTTGGTGAGGGCCTCTTTGTCGCCGTCGGGCTTCTCCTCGGACTTCACGCCGGTGGCGTCGGGCAGCATGCTCGCCTTCACGGCGGCCCAGCTGCGGCCTTCGGCTTCGGCGAGCCACAGATCGATCTTCAAGCCGTCCCAGGTGACGAACTCGGCCCAGGGCCGCGCGCTCATGTCGATTTTCACTTGGGCTGCGGTACGGACATCCTCGAAGTTGAGCTGCTGGACGACGCGGGCGACGTCCTCGGCGCCGAAGATGTCCTTGGTCTCGTAGTCCTCCGGCATGCCTTCGATGGTGTAGTCCCGTTCGTCGCGGCTGGCCTTGAAGACGCGAACGCGCGGGCCCTTGGCCGGCGTGTTGAGGACCGCTTCGCGTACGCGCGGCAGATCGATCTGCGTCACCGTGGTGTCGACCCAGCCGGTGCGATTGATCGGCAATTCGACCTTGCCCTTGACCAGCCAGGCGCGCGGCTCGCTCGGCAGGCGGGCGTAGAGGCTCTCCTGGCCGGTCATGGCCGATTTGACGCGGCCGACGATGACGTCGGCGATCTGCTTGTTGTTGCCGTCGAAAATCTGCAGGCGCGCGGATTTGGCGGCGCTGGTCGTCGGATCGTTGAGGTCGAGCTTGTCGTAGAGCTCGGGGCGCGCCGTCTTGGGCTCGAAGGTCAGCAGACGCGCGAGGCCGTAGACCGCCTCGTCGACCTGCAGCTTGAAGGCGGGATAGTCGGACAGTTCGGTCACCGTCCAGGCGTCGGCGCTTTTCTTGACGATGGTCGTCGTGTCGCCGCCGCGGGTCCAGACGATCTTGGCGGCGTTGTCCGCCGCCTTCGACAAGTCGGCGAGCAGCAGCGTGCCGGGCGCGCGCGTGGCGGGGCCGCTGTTGCGGACGCTGAGCGTGACGATCACCGCGACGACGGCGATCAGGGTGGCGAGGGCGAGCCCGAGGAATGCGCGAAGGTTCATGGCGGTTCTCCCTTAACCCTTGGCCGCGACGCTAGCGAGCGTCGTGGCGATGCGCCGGCGGCGCATGCGCCAGATGCCGATGCCGATAGCGAGCACGGTCACGAGCAGCGGAATGAGCGCGATGTCGAAGAACCACAGGCGGGTCTTCAACCGTTCGATGTCGCGCCGCAGGTCGAGCTGCACGCCGCGCAGGTCGCGGCGGATGTTGAGCAGCTCGGCTTTGAACTTCTCGATTTCTTCCTGCTGGGCCGGCGACAGAGTGACCTGGCCGCCCTGCGCGGCTGCGGCTTGGCCGGGGCGCTGCAACTCGGCGATCTTCTTCTCGGTCTCTTCGCGGCGGCCCTGCAATTCGCGCTCTTTGGCGCGCAGGCGCGTCTCGGCCTCGCGCTGCAACGCTTCGACGCGCTCGAAGGGACGCTGCGAAATGCCGCGCGAGCGCAAGCCGATCAAATCGTTCGAGCCGGTCAGGTTGTCGAGCGCGTTGGTGACGAAGTCCATGTTGTTGGACAGCGGCGTGGCGACGGCCTGGCCGAACAGGTCCTGCATCTGCACCCAGAAGCGGTCCTGCAGCAGGTCGGTGTCGGCGATGACGACGGCCTGGATCGGGCCCTTCGACTCCATCAATTGCGGCTTGGTCGGCGCGTCGATCGGCTTGGGCTTGCCTTCGGACTCCTCGTCCTTCATCGCCGCGGCGAGGCGGTTTTCAGGCTTGGCCGTTTCGTCGCCCTCTTTCGCCTCGTCTTTCGGGAAGCCGTCGGGGAAGGCGGTCTTGACCGGGCCGCTGATACGCGCGGCGATGGCATATTGCGTGCCGGTCGGCTTGAAGTTCTCGAGGATGCTCTGGAAGTCCGGGCGGCCCTTGATCTTCTCGACGTCGATCAGATCGGCGCGCGCGCTGCTCTGGATCAGCGGCGTGAAAGTCGTCGTCGCTCCCGCTTTCGCCGACAGCGCGCCCGGAGACGTCAGCTGCATCACCTCGATGCCGTTGGCGATCAGGTCGCTGGTCGAGAAATTCGCCGGACGGAGGATTTGCCAGATCGGATATTCGACGGCTTGCGGGCGCGTCTCGCTGCCGGCGTTGACGCGGCGCGCGGTGGTCATGTCGCCGACCGACTTGCCTTCGGCCATCTCCAGGCCCCAGGCGTCGAACAGCGGCTTGAGGCCGGAGGTCGCCGGCACCGGCTTGGCGCCGGGCCCGAGCGAACGCTCGGCCGCTTCCGACAGCGGATCGACCATGGCGACGACGCGACCGCCGCCGAGCGCGAACTGGTCGATGGCGTACATCGCCTTGGCGCTGATCTCGGCCGGATGAATGACGAGCAGCACGTCGATGCCGGCGGGAATCTCCGCCGTGTCCATCGGCACTTCCTTCAGATCGAAGATCTGTTGCAGATGGGCGAGCAATTGCCAGGGCCGCGCCAGCGCCGGATTGAGCCGCGCCATCATGGTGCCGGGGAAGCCTTTGACCGGCAGCGCCGTCATCAGGCCGATGGTCTTGCGCTTGGGGTTGGCGAGGTTATGGACCAGCTTGGTCAGGTCGTATTCGAGGAAGGCTTCGCGGTCGGGCGAGAAGAACGGCACGCGCTCCTCGTCGTCGGTCGAATTGCTGCCGGCGAGGCCGAAATAGACCATCTCGCCGGTGCGGTCGAGCGGCAGGCCCTGCAGGCCGGCGGCGACGGCCTGGTCTTCGGCGTCGGAGAACGGCACCGGCTCGATGATCTCGAGGCGGATCTTGCCGCGCGCGATGGCGGCATATTCCTTCAGCACGTCGCGCACGCGCGTCGCGTATTTGCCGACGTTGGGCAATTCGTTGCCCAGGGTCGGCGAATAATAGAAGCGCAACGTCACCGGCTCGTCGATTTTCGCCAGCGTCGCGTAGGTGCCGGGCGACAGGGTGAACAGCTTGTCGGCGGTGAGATCGATGCGCGAGCTCGACAGCCCGGCGCGCGCCAGGATGTTGAAGGCGAGGAACAGAACGATGGCGAGCCCTATGCCGGCGAAGGCGAGGACGCGGAGGTTCACACGCGAACTGAATTCACGAGGGTTCACGCGCGAGCTTTGAGTGGATGCGGTCATGATCAACGCGCCTTGTAGAGGTTGACGAGCAACACGTTGATGAACAGGAACAGCGTCATCACCGACGCGAAGAACACGATGCCGACGGCGTCGAGCACGCCCTTGGAGATCGCTTCGAAGTTCGCCGTGAAGCTCAGGCTGGATATCGCTTCGACGACGCCGGGCGGCGCCCAGCCGGTGAAGAAGTTGAGCACCAGCGACGTGCCGCTGACGGTGAACAACAGGCAGACCACGGCGGAGAGCACGAAAGCGATGACCTGGTTCTTGGTCAGCGCCGAGAAGCAGGCGCCGATCGCCAAGTAAGACCCGGCCATGAAGAAGCTGCCGATATAGCTGGCGAAGATCACGCCATTGTCGGGCTTGCCGAGATAATTGACGGTGATCCACAGCGGAAAGGTCAGCGCCAGCGCGATGCCGGCGAAGGACCAGGCGGCGAGGAATTTGGCGATGACGGCCTGACTCGGCGTCAGCGGCAGGGTGAGCAGCAACTCGATGGTGCCGCCCTTGCGCTCTTCCGACCACAGCCGCATCGAGATGGCGGGCACCAGCAGCAGGTAAAGCCACGGATGGAATAGGAAGAAGGGCGAGAGATCGGCCTGGCCGCGCTCGAAGAAATTGCCGAGGAAGAAGGTGAAGGCCCCGGCGAGCGCCAGGAAGATGACGATGAAGACATAAGCGAGCGGCGTCGCGAAATAGGCGGCCAGCTCGCGCTTATAGACGGTGCAGAGCGCGTTCATGTGGGCGTCCTCAAGCGGCGGTTTGGGCGAGAATCTGCGCGTCGGTCGCGCCGCCGGTCAGCATGCGGAAGACATCGTCGAGGCGGCCGCGCTCTTGGCGGATTTCGCGGATGTCCATGGCGCGTTGGCGCGCCGCCACGCGCACGGCGTCGAACACGTCGAGGCCGGGCAGGCTGCGCACGAACAGCCCGTCGGGCTCGACCGTCACGTCGGCGACGCCGTCGATCTGGCGCAGCGTCGGCGTGAGGCCGGCCGCCGCGTCGCGCGAGCATTTGATGACCACGCCGTTATGGCGCGGCGAGCGCGCTTGCAGCGCGGCGGGCGTGCCGTCGGCGACGACGCGGCCATGGGCGATGATCAGGGCGCGCGAGCAGATCGCTTCGACCTCTTCGAGAATATGCGTCGAGATGACGATGGCCTTCTGCGGCGCCATCTCTTGGATCAGGGCGCGCACTTCATGCTTTTGGTTGGGATCGAGGCCGTCGGTCGGCTCGTCGAGCACCAGCACCTCGGGATCATGCAGCAGCGCCTGCGCCAGGCCGACGCGGCGCTTGTAGCCGCGCGACAGCGTCTCGATCGGCTGTTCGAGGACATGGCGCAGGTTGGTCAGGTCGGCGGCGCGCGCCACGCGCGAGCGCTTGTCGGCGCCGGAGAAGCCGCGCATGTCGGCGATGAAGGAGAGGAAGCTGCGCGGCGTCATGTCGCTGTAAGACGGGGCGCCTTCGGGCATGTAGCCGAGCTTGCGCTTGGCGGCGAGCGGCTGGGTGGCGATGTCGAAGCCGCAAACGATGGCGCGGCCCTCGTCGGCCGGCAGGAAGCCGGTCAGCATCTTCATGGTGGTGGATTTGCCGGCGCCGTTGGGGCCCAAAAAGCCCAGCACCTCGCCGCGCGCCACTTCGAACGACACGCGGTCCACGGCCTTGATCGGACCGAACGTCTTGCTCAGCCCTTCGATGGCAATCATCGTCGTCATCCCGCCCTTACCCCTGCGCTGAATTGTTAAACTTACCAAGCGCTTAGCCGGCTTTACGCAAAGCCGGGGAGAGATTCATACGGCCCTTTGCGCTCATTGCAAGGGGGAATCCCCTGCGGCGCATGCTCTGCCCCCGGTAAAGCCGACCTAACGGCGAATCTGGGCGTCTTTGCGGCCGGCGGGAGGGCGGCGCTTTTCACATGCGCGTGAGGCTGACCCTTAGGGGCCGGCGACGATCTTCGCGTCGTGCAGCCGGCCGATTTCGCCCGACGACAGGCCGAGGACGCCGGCGAGAATCTCGTCGGTATGGGCGCCGAGGCGCGGCGCGGGTTGCGGCGCGAGGCGCGCGTGGCTGGCGAAACTGAGCGGCGAGGCCGGGGTCAGGATGTTGCCCAAGCCCGGATGATCGACCCGCGCGAACATCGGATTGGCCGGCGAACAGCGCGGATCGGCGGCGACCATTTCGGCGAAGCTTTGGTAAGGCCCCCAGCAGGTCCCTGTGGCGTCGAGCGCTTGGGCCACGGCCGCGAGATCGCGCGCGCCGATCCAGGGCGCGAGGATGCCAGCGATGTCCTCGCGGGCGCGGAAGCGGTCGCCTTCGTCGTCGAGATTTATAAAGCCGTGACGGGCGGCGACTTGCGCCATGGCGTCAGCCAAGCCGGTGGATTTGAGTAGGCTTTGCCATTGTCGCAGGGTGAGCGCCACGATCATCACGCGCTTGCCGTCTCGCGTGACGAAGTCGCGGCCGAAGCCGCCGTAGAGATAATTGCCGTAGCGCGGCCGCTCGGCGCCGTTGATCTCGGCCTCGCCGATGAAACCGAGATGGCCGGCCATGGCATAAGCGACGTCCGAGAGCGCTAACGTGACGAGCTGGCCCTCGCCGCTTTTCAGGCGATGGCGCTCGGCGGCGAGCAAGCCGCTGGCGGCGGTGACGCCGCAGATCGCGTCCCACGCCGGCAGCGCATGGTTGATCGGTTCTTGCGCGCTGGCCGGGCCGGTGACGAAGGGAAAGCCGACGGCGCAATTGACCGTGTAATCGACCGCCGTCGTGCCGTCATGATGGCCGGTGATGGCGAGCATGATGAGGTCGTCGCGCTTGGCTTTCAGCTTGGCGTAATCGAGCCAGCCGCGCGCCGGAAAATTCGTCAGGAACAGACCGGCGTCGGGGCCGGGTGCTGTAATGAGCGCCGTGGCGATCTCTTGGCCCTGAGGCGACGCGAGATCGAGGCAGATGGATTTCTTGCCCTTGTTGAGTCCGGCCCAGAACAGGCTTGCGCCTTGCTCGGTGAGCGGCCAGCGGCCGTAATCGAGGCCGCCGCCGATCGGATCGAAGCGGATCACCTCGGCGCCCATTTGCGCCAGCGTCATGCCGCCCAAGGGGGCTGCGACGAAGGCCGAGCCTTCCACGACGCGCAAGCCGGAAAGGATGCCTTTCATCGTTAAGCCATCAGGACGACGACGCGCCAATCGAGCGCGTCGGCGGCTTGGCTTTGGCCGGCACGGATGGCTTCCGGCCCCCGCGCGGCCGTCACGATGGCGCGCAGATCGACTAGCGCGCCATTTTTTAAAGGCGTGACGGCTTCGACGCTGACGCGCGTCGAGAGCATGTCGCCCTCGAATACCGGGGCGAGATGGTCACAGCCGCGCCAGGCGATATGCGTGACGATATTGGGCAGGGCGCGCGTGATCTGCGCGCCGGCGATGGAAATGGCATGGCCGCCGAACACCAGCCGCGTGCCGTAAATGCTGGCCGCCGCGTCGAAATGGGTCATCGCCATGTTGAGCGTCAGACGGGCGATTTCCGGCGCGCTGCTCACTGAGTCGCGGGCTTCGATGGCGTAGGTCGTCCCGGGTTTGACATCTCGCGCATGCAGCCCGGGCAAGTCGCGGAACGCCGAGAGGTTCCAGGTCGTCGGCACCGCGGCGATCAGATCGGCGTCGGCGATCTCGGCGGGAATGGCGTCGAGACTGTCTGCGTGACCGGTATTCGCGTTCGGGTCGCGGCAGGCGACCATCGGGCAGCGCCAGAATTTCAGCACGATGTCGCCATGCTGATTGGTCGTGACGATTTCCAATCCGACCAGGCCGGTGGCGGCGCGGCCCGCTTTTGCCGCGTTCTGTTTCAACGCGACGATCTTGGTGACGGTGCGCAGCGTGTCGCCGACGAACACCGGGCGGCGCAGCACGAGGCCGCGATAGAACAGGTTGGCTTTGACGCGGAACGACGCCCAGGTCGTCTGGCCGATCGCCATGTTGCACACCAGCATGGGATGGATCAGCGCGCGCGGCTCTTCGGTGACGCTGTTGGACAGGCCGTGATCGAGCGGCAAGCGCAGGCGGTCGCCGAACGCCGCCATGTGCAAAGCTGCATGGCCGTCGGTGAGCGTCACCGCCGGCGTGTCGTCGATGGTCTGCCCGACCCGGAGGTCTTCGAACCAAGGCCCCCCAACATTCAGGGTGGCGATGTTGATTGTTTCTGCGGTCATTCGCTTGTCCCTGTTGCCATCTTGTTTAGACGCTTTAGGGGCTGCGCGCTACCCAGCGGGAATGCCATTTGCGCGCCAATGGAAACAGGAAGGGCGGCGTGAAATTGGCCGCCGAGATGCGGACGAACTGGAAGGCGGTGACGATGGCGACGCCGAGATCGAGGCCCTTGGCGGTGATCGCCATTTCGCCGATGCCGCCGGGCGCCAGCGCCAGCAGCGCGTCGCCGATGGCGATGCCGCTGCCCCAGGCGATCAAATAGGCGCAGCCGGCGCAGGCGAGGATCAGGTAGAGCGCGTTGAACAGCGCATAGGGAATGAACATGCGATAGCGCAGGAAAAAATCCTTCTCGAAGCGCGAGCCGAGCGCCAGGCCGAGCAGCAGCTGGCCGAGATCGACCAGTTCGACCGGCACGCGCGAGAGAGACACGCCGCAGGCGGTGATGACGGCGCTGGAGATCAGCGGCCCCATCATCCAGGCGTTCTGGACGCGCAGCTTGGCGCAGACGGCAGCGACGGCGAGCGTGAAGGCCATCAGCATGAGGCACTTGTCGGCGACGAAGGGCGGCAGGATTTGCGCCGCGCCACGGTCGAAGCCGGCGAAGCCGGCATAGGCGAGGACCGGCGGGACGATCAGCACCAGGAGCGCGATGCGGATCGATTGGGTGATGGCGACAGCGGGCACGTTGCCGCCATATTTCATCGCCAGCACCGACATTTCGGCAGCACCCCCCGGCACGGTGGCGAAATAGCAGGAGGTTTTGTCGATGCCGGACAGGCGGGCGAGCAGCAAGCCGCCGAGGCCGGCCATGATCAGCGTGAGAATCGCGCCGAGAAAGATCCAGCCGAGGTTGCCGACCAGCGCGCCGAGCACCGAGGGCATGAAATAAAGACCGACCGAAGTGCCGATCAGCCATTGCCCGGTCTGGCGTCCGTAGGGGAACAATTGCAGTTTCGCGCCGCAGAGCTGGGCGATGCCCATGCCGACCAGCGGCCCCATCATCCAGGGGATCGGCGTGCCGATCCAAGCGAACAGCGCGCCCATGATGAAGCCGAGCGCGAGGCCTATGGCGATGCGGGGCCAACGCGTGCTTACGCCGGTGAATTCGGACATCGGGCTCTGGAAACCGGGGACGGAAGAACGAGCCCCAGGTTTACGCTCCGGCCGCGCTGCGGCGCAACCGCCTTCTCGGCATCACTGCGCTGCGCGAAACGCGCAGCGCCTCAACCGCAGGACGTGGCCGTTAGAATTTCACGAAACGGTTGATCAGCCAGCCGAACGGTCCGGTGAAACGCAACGGCGCGTCGGTGAAGGACAAGCAGATGCAATCGGCATCGGCGTCGGCCACCGGGGTGTGATCGATGAGGGCATCCGACACGCCGATGTCGCCGCGCAGGTAATGGCCAGAGGCGTCGGTGAAGCCGCCCGACAGCACCATGACCATCTCGTTGCCGGCATGGGTGTGGCGCGGCACCGTTCCGCCCGCTTTGATGCGCAGCAGGCGCAGATGCTCGCCTTTGCCGGCGGCATGGGCCAATTCGACTTCGTCGACGCCGCCGCCGAGCTTGCGCCAGGGCAGGGCATCGGCATCGCCGACATAGCTGCGCAGCGGCTGCGGCAGCAGCAGGGCGGATTGCGACATCGGCTTGGCGGGGACCGGCGCTGGTTCAGGTGTCGTGTCGAGCGCGTCGAGACGATTTAATAGGTCGCCGAGATTGGCGGTTTCCATCGGGGTCGGCGCAAGGTCGTCGATCATCGCGCCGCCAAGCGCTTCCAGGCGCGTGACGTCGGCGCGGCAGGCCGGGCAGAGCGCCAGGTGGCTGGCGATCATCAAGCCGGCCGCTTCGGACGAGGTGCCTGCGGCATAATCGAGCAATGCGCTCTCTTCCGGATGATGGGACGGACGATAAGAAGCGTTGGTCATGGCGGTTCCGATGTTCATCACACGCGATCCTGCAAACTGATGCGTAGGCGGGCGAGCGCCAGGCGCAGGCGCGACTTCACTGTCCCGAGCGGGATATCCAACTCGCGGGCGATCTGGCGATGGGATTTGTCTTCGTAGTAGCAAACGCGCAGCAGCGCGGCCTGCTCTTCGGGAAGCTTGGCGATAGCGACGTGCAGCACGTCCTCATGCTCGAGCGCTTCGAGGGCGCTGTCGGCGGCGATCGGGGCTTCGGGCACCAAGGCGGGATCGTTGGGGTCGAGTTCGGGGCGCTTCTCGCGGCGCAGCGCGTCGATGCGCTTGTTGCGCGCGATGGTGAACATCCAGGTGCGCACGTTGGCCTGGGAGGGGTCGAAGCTTTCGGCACGCCGCCACAAGATCAGCATGGCTTCCTGCGCGAGGTCTTCCGCCGCGCTGGCCGTGGCGCCGAGACGCATCAGGTAGGTCTTCAGGCGCGGCGCGAAATAGTCATAGAGGACGGCGAAGGCGGCCTTGTCGCGTTCTTGAGCCACGCAGGCGACGAGGCGGGCCAGTTCGGCGGTATCGGGGGCAGCGGCGCTGAAAGCTTTATCCATCGGCTTATCTAACGGCAAGCGGGCCTGATCGACAAGCCGCACGCTGCGCCGGCGAGTTTGGGCTTCGCCGAACGAAAAGCCGCGGTCAAAGCTGATGGCAAGTGACATGACGAACCCGGTGCGAATTGACTATGAGCCCTCCTTACGCCGCCGTTGGCGCGGCGGATCACCCGATCTGTTCACGGCATCGGCATCGGCGGACGTGCGATCCGGCGCGTTGTAAAGTGATCCTTGCCCTGAAAAATCGCGTATTAATAAGCCTATAAGCAGCAATTTCGGTTTACCTGCCCCATGAGTCCGGACGATCTTCGCCCCAGTTTGGGCCGCAGCCCAGATCTTACCTTGAGTGGCTCGATGCCCCGCGTCGGCGCGCGCGTCGCCATTATCGGCAGCGGCATCTCCGGCTTGTCGGCGGCTTGGCTGCTGTCGCGGCGTTACGACGTCACGGTCTTCG
>CAZVLU010000032.1:0-40999 GCA_964628235.1 uncultured Rhizobium sp.
GTCCGCCGGCAAGGATGTGCTGTTCGACATCGACTGGCAGGGCACGCAGCAGCTCAGCGAGAACGCGCGCGACGATCTCGTCACCGTGTTCGTCCTGCCGCCCTCGACGCAGGAATTGGAGCGCCGCCTCAACACGCGCGCTCAGGATCCCGCCGAGGTGGTGGCCAAGCGCATGGCGCGCGCCGCCGACGAGATGAGCCATTACCCGGAATATGACTATGTGATCGTCAACCACGACATCGAGCTCAGCGTGCGCTCGGTGCAGGCGATCTTGACGGCCGAACGCCTCAAGCGCGAACGGCAGGTCGGCCTCGGCGATTTCGTGAAGGCTCTGCGCGAGGGGCAGTAGGCGCTACAGGCCGAAGCCTCCCACGCTCAAATCTCTCTCATATCGTCATGCCCGGGCCAAGCCCGGGCATGACAGTTTTTATGGGGCCTTGGCTGCGCCATAGGCATTGGCCAGGCGGCAGAAGGCGGCGACGTCCAACTCCTCGGCGCGGGCGGTCGGCTCGACGCCGGCCTGTTCCAGCAAGGGCAAAGGGTCGATCTGTAATGCCTTGAGGCCGGCGCGCAGCATCTTGCGGCGTTGGCCGAAGGCGGCGCGCGTGACGGCTTCCAGATCGGAGCGCTCAGCGGCAAAGAGCCGTGTCGCGCGCGGCATCAAATTCACCACAGTCGACGTCACCTGCGGCGGCGGCGTGAAGGCGCGCGGGCCGATGTCGAAGGCGAGGTCGACGGCGCAGAGCCATTGCGCCAGCACCGACAGCCGACCGTAGGCTTTGGTGCGCGGCTGGGCGGCGAGCCGCTCGGCGACTTCCTTTTGCACCAGCACGGTGATGCCGGCGATGTCGGCTGGGCGTTCGAGCCAAGCGAGGATCAGCGCCGTGCCGACATTGTAGGGCAGGTTGGCGACGACCTTGATCGGACCCTGCCAGCCCTCTTGGCGCAACAGGGCGACGACATCGATCTTGAGCGCATCGGCTTCGACGATTTGCAGGCGGCTGTCGCTGACGGCAATCAGCGGCTGCAGGGCGGCGATGCAGCGCGCGTCGCGCTCTATGGCGATCAGCTTGGCGGCGTCGGCTTCGAGGATGGCGCGGGTCAGGCCGCCGGGGCCGGGGCCGACTTCGATGACGGCGCAGTTCGTTAAATCGCCGGCAGCGCGGGCGATCTTCGCCGTCAGGTTGAGATCGAGCAGAAAATGCTGGCCGAGGCCTTTGATGGCGGTCAGGCCATGGGCGGCGATGACGTCGCGGAGCGGCGGCAGGGCGGCGATGTCGTCTGTATTCACGCGGCGCTCGTGCGGCGGGTCGCCATCTCGGCGGCAAGGCGCAGCGCGGCGATCAAGCTGGCGGCGCTCGCTTGGCCGGTCCCGGCGATGTCGAAGGCGGTGCCGTGGTCGGGCGAGGTGCGCACGATCGGCAAGCCGAGCGTGACGTCGACGCCCTCTTCGAAGCCGAGCGTCTTGAGCGGGATCAGCGCCTGGTCGTGATACATGCAGAGCGCCGCGTCGTAGCGGCTGCGCGCGGCGCTATGGAACATGGTGTCGGCCGGCAAGGGTCCCTTGGCGTCGATGCCGAGGGCGCGGAGCTGCGCCACGGCGGGGGCGACGATGTCGATATCCTCGCGGCCCAAGGCGCCGTCTTCGCCGGCATGGGGATTGAGGCCGGCGACGGCGAGGCGCGGTTGCACGATGCCGAAATCGCGTTTCAGGGCATCGGCGGTGACGCAGCCGGCGGCGACGATGGCGTCGGTCGTCAGGGCGGCTAGGGCATCGCGCAACGACAGATGGATCGTCACCGGCACGACGCGTAGGGCATCCGTCGCCAGCATCATCACCGGCAAGGGCGCACCGGTCAGCTCGGCGAGATATTCGGTATGGCCCGGGTGCTTGAAGCCGGCGTCGTAGAGCAGCTTTTTATGGATCGGATTGGTCACCACGGCGCCGGCGCGGCCCGCTTGCGCCAACTCGACGGCGCGGCGGATCGCCTCCAGCACGGCGGGCGCGTTGGCGCTGCTGGGAGCGCCCGGCAGCGCCGTGCAGCGCTGCGTCAGCGCGAGCACCGGCAAGGCCTGCGCGAAGGCGGCGGCGGCCTCCTCCGGGGCGGCGATGGGCGCAAGGGGCACGGTCCAACCCAAGCGCTGGGCAAGGGCGGCGAGGCGAGCGGGATCGTCGATCAGGAAGAAGGGCGGCAGGTTGGCGCGGGCGGTCTGCCAGGCCTTGAGGGCGATTTCGCCGCCGATGCCGGCGGGTTCGCCCATCGTCAGCGCCAGGGGGGGGAGCGCTAAGGGAGCGGCGGCCAGAGGCGACGAGCCTGCCATGGCCTGTTAGGCGCGGACGTCGATAAAGGCGCTCTGGCGTAGGTCGCGCAGGAAGCGGCGCGACTGCAATTCCAACTTTTGCTCGCCGAGCATCCGTTGCACCTCTTGGCGGCTCGGCAAATTGCTGGCCGGCTCTTCGCGCTCGCAGACCATGACCACGCGCAGGCCGCCCTCGACAGCGAAAGGCTGGCTCGGTTGGCCGACTTTGAGGCTGCCGACGATCTTGCGCATGTCCGCCGCAAGGTCCCCCATGCGGAAACTGCCCATGGCGCCGGAGTCGCGCGAGGCCATTTCCTTGGCGATGGCATCCATGTCGTCGCAGCCGTTGACCGTTTCTGTGATCGTCTGGGCCAACTCGCGTTGGCTGGCAATCTCGTCGGGGCGGGCGCCGACGCCGACGGGCAAGAAAATCTGGTTGAGCGACAGTTTGATGTCGTCAGTAGAGGTGATGCGCGGCGCGCGGCGCTGACGCAACGCGACGATGTGATAGCCCTCGGCCGAGCGGATCGGTTGTGAGACAGCTCCCACCGGCATGGCAGCTAACGCTTCTTCAACTTCTGGAGACAATTGGCCGGCTTGCACCCAGCCCAGATCGCCGCCGCTGCTCGCTGCCGAGTCTTGAGAATATTGCTGCGCCAAGGCGGTAAAGGGCGTCCCGCCCGTCAATTGCTCGTAGAGCCGCTGGATATTGGCGCGCACCTCGCTTTCGTCTTGCGGCGAATCGACCGACAGGAATATTTGCGAGACGAGGTTGGTCGGCTTGTCGGCATTTTCCTTGATGCGCTCGAGGGCTTCGTCGATTTCGTCCTCGGCGACAATAGTGAGTCGTGCGGCGCGACGGCGGACGACCTTCGGCCAGATAATGGCGGCCTTCGCCTGATCCTCGAAGCTAGCGAAGCTTAATCCTTCGGTTTTAAAGGTTTCCGGCAGCGTGCCGGGAGCCAGATTGTTCTGACGTTCGATGCGACCGACCGCATCGGACAGCTCTTCCGGCAGCACCGATATCCCGAGCCGTTTGGCTTCCTGCATCTGCAGCCGTTCGTCGATCATGTTGCGCAATACCTGGGTCGCGAGACGGCGCATCTGCTCGGGATTGGGCCGCTGCGCGCCAGGGCCGAGGGTCAGCCGGATGCGCTGCTCGACGTCGTAGGCGGTGATCGACTCATCGTTGACGATAGCGACGATGCGCTGCGCGCCTTGCTGGGCTTGAGCCGGCGCCGTCAGCGACGCAAGAGCGAGGCAAACAAAAGCCATCGCTGCGCCAAAGAAGCGGCGGGGACGGCGAAGGGCTTTAATGTGCCAGGATGGCATCTGGATTAAGTGCGACATTGCGCAAGTTATATAGGCAACCGGCCCTGTGACACAACAGGGGCAAAATACCTCGATTGGGCCCGGCTAGGGGCGAATTCCGTTAAAAAGCAGATGTTTGGAACTCGCCCAAATTCTTGAAGACAAATTGGAAGAGCAGAGTGGTGGCGGGCACAACATCGCGGTCGTAGGTGAAGCGGCGGGTCACGCTGGCTTGGAAAATTAAGCATTCATCGACGTAGCGCAGGCCGCCGCCGAGGCCTAGGAAGCCACCGTCGTCCGTCAAATCGTTGCGCGTGAAGGCGAACGCGCTCCAATGTTGCGTCAAGCCGCCCTGAAGAGAGGCGTAAACTTCTTGCCGATCGCTGAAGGCGCTGCCGGGTTCCGCATCGATGAAGAAATAACTGAGGTCGAGGCGGAGTTTGGCGGCGTTGCCGATGCCCAACTTGACTTCATTGCGCCGCGAATCGAAGTCTTCCGCATTGACGCGGAAGCGGTACATGACATCGAATGCGTTGCTTGGCGAGATCGTCAGGCGACCGACAATATCTGATAGTTGGTCGGCAAGGCCGGTGCCGGGACCAAATTCGCTGTCCTCGTTGAAGCGGTAGCTTTGGCCCAGGAAGCCGGTGGTGGAACCGCCACCCTCGCCATAAAGCCCGCCGCGCAAGCCATAGACGACGCGCTGGCCGCCATCGACGCGGTCGACGCCGGTGAACCGATTTTCGGCAAATAAGTTCGTATCGTCGAACTCGATGTCCTGACTGTCTTCATTGGGCAGATTGGCCGGATTGTTGCCGCGCGGCGCGAGCACCAAGCCAGCGATCGGCTCGATCAATTGCGTCACCTTGCCGGTCTGCTTGGTGAAGGGATAGCGATAATCGAGCTTCAATTGCGGGAACAGGCGGCCCGTGTAGCCGTCGTCTTGCGGCCCATAAACCGAGTCCACGACATTGGACGCTTGGTAGGCATCGGCCTGCAGGCTGGCTGTGACTCCGTAAATTTCGCCGGTCGAGGCGATGTAAGGCAGATTCCACGATGTCTTGGTCGAGAGCCGATTGCTGCTCGTCCCCTCGTCGCGCGTCAGCGAGAGCGCCGAGAGGTCGAAATTCCAGCGTCCGCCGTTGTCGTCCGGCGTTCCGCGGAAATTGTAGTCGGCCATCGGCAAGATCAGCGGCGTTCGTCCTGGATCATCGGTGGTGCGCAAGCCTTGAAACGACATCGCTTGCATGTTGGCGTAGCTGCGGCCGCTGAAGCCTTCGACATAAGCGTTGGAGATCAGCGCTTTGTTATTGCTGCCAAAGCCATAGCGGCGCAGGTAGGTGTCGTCGGTCGCGCGGTCAAGGTTGAAGCCGGTCCGCCATGTGTCGTCGATATCGAAGCGCCCTCTGCCGCGGATATGGCCGCGCGTGTCGAGTCCCGGCGATGGATTGGTAGGTTCCGTATAGCTGCCGGAGAACAGCATTTCGCCGTTGTTGAAGCGCTGGCGGTACTCGCCCGCCCAAATCATGCCTTGATCTGACGTGTAAGTCGGAGAGAAGGTCGCGTCCTTGTCGTCGGCGATGGCCCAGTAATAGGGCACACGGACGAAGGTGCCGAGATCGGTCGATGTGCCGTAGCTCGGAAAGAGAAAGCCGCTCTGGCGCTTTACGCTCGGATCCGGGTGAGAGAAATAGGGCAGGTACAGGACCGGCAGGCCGAACATTTCCAGAGTCGCATCGTTATATTCGATGGTTTTGGCCACGGTGTCGTGCGTCACGCGGACGGCTTTCAGTTGCCAAAGCGGCGCGCGACTTGGATCGTCTTTGCACAATTCGCACGGCGAATAGACCGCCTTGCTCATTTCTGTAGAGACGCCGCCGAGACGCCGTCCGCCGTTGGCGGCCAGCCTAGAGTTGTCCGTCATCAGCATGCGGATGCCTTCGACCGCGCCGGTCTTCAAATCGTCGGTGAATTCGGCGTACTCGGAAAACAAAACGTCGCCCGTCGGCTCTAGCAGGCTGACGTTGCCCGACGCAGTCATGATGTCGGTCTTCTGATTGTAGGTGACGGTGTCGGCCATCAGCACGCGGGCGCCGTGCGAAATCTCGACATTGCCGCGCGCGACGACAAGGCCGAGGCTTTCATCGAACGTCATTTCGTCGGATTTCAGGAGATAGCCGCCGTCACTTGTCTCGACGGTTTGCGGCGCTGCCCGAGTGGGGGCTGTTTGAAAGGTCGGCAGCGTCGGCGTCAGGGTTGAATAGTTGGTGCCGAACGTGCCGTCGGTCATCGTCGCGGTCGGATCGCCTGACGACGTGCCGAAAATCGAGCTGGTTTGCGCCAGGGCAGGGACGAGCGCCACCGTCCAGACGACGAGCATCGTCGCCGTGAGCGCCGCGATTCCCCCATAGCCTCTGCGCATCACTCAGCCCCTCGCCATGATGCTTAGCCGTCTTCCAGATGTAGCATAGCCGCCAGCCCGAGGGCCAAGCTGAAGCCGGCCGGCGTCCAAGCGGCGAGAGCCGCTGGAATCGAGGCTGACAGGCCGAGCGCAAGCACCACGTCGGAGAGAAAGAAGAGCAAAAATCCGAACAGCACGCCGCCGCCGACCAAGCCCATGGTGCCGCCGCGGCGCGACGAGCGCATCGAGAAGCTGGCGGCGATCAGCACCATGGCGGCGAGCATCGCCGGCACCGAGAGCAGCGAGTGCCAATAGAGCTTGTGCCGGTTGGCGGAAAAGCCGGCGTTGTCCAACAGGCGGATGAAGCCCGGCAGATCCCAAAACGACATTGTCTCGGGCGCCGCGAAACTGTCCTGAATTTTTTCCAGCGTCCAATCGGTCTTCACTTCGTAGGTCGGCCGGCTCTGTGGCGGTTGTCCTGGCGCAGTGAGCAGGGCATCCTTCAAGAGCCAAACCCCGTTGCCGAGACGGGCTTCCGCCGCGTCGATGCGGCTGATGAACCTGTCGCTGCCTTCGTACATGAAAATCACGACGCCTTGCAGCACCAAATCCGGCTGAGTGACCTTGGCGGCGTGAATGACCGCCTGGCCGACCTCGTCGGCCTGGCGCAACCACAGGCCGGTGCGCGACATGGCCAGCAGATTGGTCTGGCCGATCACCAATCTATCCTCCAGCCGCTCATAGCGCGCCAGCATGGCCGAGGCGATCGGATTGAAGACAGTGACGTTGAGAATGCCGATGGCGATCATGCTGCCGACTGCGGGCAACAGGAATTGCCAGGCCGACACGCCGGCCGAACGCGCCACCACAAGTTCTTGAAAACGCGTCAGGCGCCAGAAGGTATGCATGCCGCCGAACAGGGTGGCGAAGGGCACGACCTTTTGCGCCATGTAGGGCAGCTTGAGCAGCGCCATCTGCGTCAAGAGCAACACGGAAACGTCGCCGCGCGCGCTGGTGCGACGCATCAACTCGATGACGTCGATCAGAAAGATGATGGTGCAGAGCGCGAGGAGCACGATGGCGAAGCTGGCGAGGAAGCGCCGCGCGAGATAGATCGACAAGGTGGGCGAGAGCGTGGTGATGCCGGACATTGACGCTCAGACCCGGGCCAGAATCTCGCCCGCAGAGCGGCGGACGGGATTGTGCAGCAGAACGTAAAGCCCGGCGGCCGCGGCGGCGAGCGGAATGGCATAAACCAACAGCACGGCGGCGGGCATGGTCGCCGATAAGTTGAAGGCGCCGAGATAGGCGATTTGCACGGTGCCGACCGCGCCGGTCGCCCACAATACGCGCCGCACTTGGCCGCGACGGTTGAATTCGCCGGCGAGCAGCGCGGCGAGCGCGATCATGGTGAAGGCGAGGGTGAGGAGCGGCGACGACAAGCGTTGGTGGCCTTCGGCGCGCAGCGACGCGCGCTGGCGAATGTCGTCGACTGAATCGCCGGGCCTGAACAATTCGTGGATATAACGCTCGCGCGCTTCGCGCCACCGCACGCCGCCGGTCTGCGTCGCCGTATCGAAGTCTAAGCTATATTGATCGAAATAGAGGATCGAGAGTTGCTGCTCGCGGCCTTTTTCGATGGCTTGGCGATTGCCGTTGACCATCACCACGCGCGGCCCGGTGGGCGTTTGCACCAAGGCTCCGCGCTCGGCCATCATCGTCACCGGCTTATCGGCGATGCGTTCGTCATGCACCAAAATTCCGAACAGTTCGCCGTCGCTCTTGCGCTCGCGCACATAGACGGTGACGCCCTCCATCACGTTGTTGAAGGTGCCTTCTTGCAGCAGCACCGAGGAATAGTCGTTGCGGATCGAGAATTGCAGATCCTTGAATTCGCGGTAGGCGAGCGGCATGAAATAGAGGTTCACCGCGTAGCAGGCCAGCGCCACCAAGACGGCCATGCTGACCGCCGGCTTGGCCAAGGTTCCCTGGCTCATGCCGCAGGCGCGCAGCACCACCAGCTCGCTGTCCATCGTCATTTTGCTGTAGGTGAAGATCACGGCGATGAACAGGGCCACCGGCAGCAGGATCGACATCACCATCGGCAGGATCAGGATGGCGAGATAGAAAAACGTATGGGCCGGCAAGCCGCGATTGAGGATCAAATCGACGAAGCGCAGGGACTGGGTCAGCCATATGACGCCGGCCATGGCTACCGTGATGAACAGGAGCGGCCAGAACAGCAGGCGCATGATGTAACGGTAGCTGCAACTCATGGCGCGGCATTATAGCCATCGCCGCGCCTGAGGCTACAGAAAGGGGGCTTTCGGCGGCGCTGCCCAGGGGGAATTTTTCTTGGCGCGTCCGTGACTTGCCGGTCGATCCGGGGCGCGGCCGGCTGTTGGCTTCCGCCCTTGGCGGGGCTAGACTTCAAGACCCGCTTTTCGCGCGCCCAGCCCGGCCGCGCGCCATTCTTGGAGATCACGCGATATGAAGATCGGCTTCGCCGTCCCGGCTGCCTCCTCCCTCGCCACAGCGATCGGCACGGTTGTCGCTGCGGTCTTCGACGGCAAGGTGCTCGGCCCCGCGGCCAAGGAGCTGGACGGGCTGACCAGCGGAGCCGTGGCGCGCGCGGTCAAGAATGCCCGGTTCGCCGGCAAGAAGGGCGAATTGTTCGGCTTTCCCGCGCCGGCCGGCGTTGCGGCCAATCATGTGCTGCTGTTCGGCCTCGGAGCGCCCGACAAGCTCGACGAGTCGGCGGCTGAAGAAGCCGGCGGCTCGGTCATGGGCCGTTTGCAGAGCCTGCGCGAGACGAAAGCCACGATTTTCGCCGCGCTGCCAGGCACGGCCAAGCTGAAACCGGGCAATTTCGCCGCCCATTTCGCCTTCGGCGCGCATTTGCGTTCCTACCGTTTCGACAAATACCGCACCAAGGAAAAGCCCGAAGACAAGCCGGTGATCGCCGATGTCACGATTGCGCTCAAGGCGGCCGAAGACGCGAAAAAGCGTTTCGCGCCGCTCGCCGGCGTTGCCGAGGGCATTTTTCTGACGCGCGACGTCGTCTCCGAGCCGCCCAACGTGATCTATCCAGAGACTTTGGCCCAGCGCGCGAAGACCCTGACGAAGGACGGCGTGAAAGTCGAAGTGCTCGACGTGCCGGCCATGAAGAAACTCGGCATGGGGGCGCTACTCGGCGTCGGCCAGGGCAGCGTGCGCGACGCGCGCTTGGTTGTCATGCAATGGAACGGCGGCAAGAAGGGCGCGCAGCCCATCGCCTTCATCGGCAAGGGCGTGACCTTCGACACGGGCGGCATCTCGATCAAGCCTGCCAAGGGCATGGAAGACATGAAATGGGACATGGCCGGCGCCGGGACGGTGATCGGCCTGATGAAGGCGCTCGCCAAGCGTAAGGCCAAGGTCAATGCCATCGGCCTCGTCGGCCTCGTCGAGAACATGCCGGACGGCAACGCCCAGCGCCCCGGCGACGTCGTCACCAGCATGTCGGGCCAGACCATCGAGGTGCTCAACACCGACGCCGAAGGCCGCCTCGTGCTCGCCGACGCCATGTGGTATTGCCAGGACCGCTTCAAGCCGAAATTCATGGTCGATCTCGCGACGCTGACCGGCGCCATCATCATGGCGCTCGGCACCCATCGCGCCGGCCTGTTCTCGAACAACGACAAGCTGGCCGAGAACCTGAAAGAGGCCGGCAGCGCCACGGGCGAAAAGCTGTGGCGCATGCCGCTCGGCCCCGAATACGACAAGATGCTCAGTTCGCAGATCGCAGACGTGGCGAATATCGGCGATGGCGGCGCGGGCAGCGTCACGGCGGCGCAGTTCCTGCAGCGCTTCGTCAACGACGTGCCGTGGGCGCATCTCGACATCGCCGGCACGGCCTGGTCGAAGCGTGATACCGCCATGGTGCCGAAGGGCGCCACCGCGTTCGGCTTGCGTCTGCTCGACCGCATGATCGCCGAGCATTACGAGGGCCGCTAACGCCTGATGACCGATATCGGCTTTTATCATCTCGTCGCGACGCCGCTGGAAAAGGCGCTTCCCAAATTGTTGGAGAAGGTTCTGGGCAGCGGCGCGCGCGCTGTGGTGATGGCGGGCTCGAGCGAGCGCGTCGAAGCGCTCAATAGCTTGCTGTGGACTTATGTCCCGAACAGCTTTCTGCCGCATGGCAGCGCCAAGGACGGCAAGGCCGACCGGCAGCCGATCTGGCTGACGGTGAAGGACGAAAACCCCAACGGCGCGACGATCCTGGTGCTGACCGATGGCGCTATGTCGGACAATCTGCCGAGCTATGCGCGCTGCCTCGACGTGTTTGATGGGGCTGACGAGACGGCGGTGGCCCAGGCGCGCGAGCGTTGGAAACTTTACAAGGACGCTGGCCACGGCCTGACCTATTGGCAGCAGACCGACAGCGGCGGCTGGGACCGCAAAAACTAGGCTAAAGCCTGGAAAAGGCTGTCAAAAACCGGATAGGGGCGTCTGTTGCGTTGCAACAGCAGGGTTGCCGCCTGCCCGTGTTGCCTATATAAGGCCGCAACTTTTGCAGCCCCGCCGGGGCTTGCCGTCAAGCCCCCAGGAGCTTCCGAATTATGGCCATCGAACGCACTCTTTCCATTCTCAAGCCGGATGCGACCCGTCGCAATCTCACTGGCAAGATCAACGCCCGTTTCGAAGACGCGGGCCTCAAGATCGTCGCTCAGAAGCGCCTCCAGTTGAGCGAAGCCCAGGCTGGCCAGTTCTATGCCGTCCACAAGGAACGCTCGTTCTTCGGCGAATTGGTGGCCTTCATGGTCTCCGGTCCGGTCGTCGTGCAGGTTCTCGAAGGCGAAAATGCCGTCGCCAAGAACCGCGAGATCATGGGCGCGACCAACCCGGCCAACGCCGCCGCCGGCACGATCCGCAAGGACTTCGCCGAATCGATCGAAGCCAATTCGGTCCATGGTTCGGACTCGCTCGACAACGCCAAGATCGAGATCGCTTACTTCTTCGCCGGTCTCGAGATCGTCGCCTAACACGCAGCGCGATCTGCGCCACGAAAAAGCCCGGCCGTTCGGCCGGGCTTTTTATTTGTTTGCTGCGTCGCCGCTCAAGCGACGAAGACCGCCATCAAAATCAAGAAGACGGCAAGGCCGATGCAAGAGTAGGTCGTGATGCGCGTGAAGGTGCGCCACATTTCGACGTGCGGCGTGATGTCGTGCGAGTTGGCCATCTGAACCCCCAGGTTGTTCCCGGCTGTGTCGCCGGCTGAAAGAAAGTATGGCGTAAAGCGAGGGCTGTGAAAAGTCTCAGCGCGCCGGGCTGATGAGCTGGCCGGCGGCGGTCTCGTCGTCCACGACGCCGTCGATGAATGCCTTGTCGCCGATGATACGCACACGCTGCTCGGCGATCAGCTTGAGGGCGAGCGGATAGATCTTATGCTCGGCTTCGAGCACGCGCGCGGCGAGGCTGGCAGCGTCATCGCCATCGAGCACCGGCACGGCGGCCTGCGCGATGATCGGGCCGGAATCCACTTCGGCGCGCACGATATGGACCGTGCAGCCGGCCAGCTTCACGCCGGCGGCGAGCGCCTGTTCGTGCGCCTGGAGGCCCTTGAAAGCCGGCAGCAGCGACGGATGGATGTTGATGATGCGGTCGGACCAGCGCGCGATGAAACTGGGCGTCAGCAAGCGCATATAGCCGGCGAGGCAGATGAATTCGACGCCGGCCATGCGCAGCGCCTCATGCAGCGCATCGTCGAAGGCTTCGCGGCTGTCGTGCGCCTTGTGATCGAGGCCGATGGCGGCGACGCCGACGGCTTGCGCATGTTTCAGGCCGGCGGCGTCGGGCCGATTGGAGATCACGGCGACGATTTCGGCGGGAAAGCCCGGCGTCAGGCAAGTGTCGAGCAGCGCCTTGAGGTTGCTGCCGCGCCCGGAAATGAGGACGCCGACGCGGAGCTTGGCCATGACCGGTTCAGGCGTTCTGGAAGGCGGCGTCGAGTCCGGCGACGACGCTGCGCTCGCCAGCAGTCTTCACGACCTTGCCGATGCGCGCGGCGCTTTCGCCGGCGGTCGTGAAGGTGGCGATGATCGCGTCGGCCTTGGCGGCCTCGACGATCACGACCATGCCGATGCCGCAGTTGAAGGTGCGGGCCATTTCTTCGGGCGCGACCTTGCCTTCGCGGGCGAGCCAGCCGAACACCGGCGGCATCGTCCAGTTGGCGGCATCGATCTCGACACCGAGGCCGTTGGGCAGGACGCGCGGAATGTTCTCGATCAGGCCGCCGCCGGTGATATGGGCGAGGCCCTTCACGCCGCCTTGCTTGATCGCGGCGAGGCAGCTTTTGACATAGATGCGCGTCGGCGCGAGCAGCGCTTCGCCGAGTTTCATGCTGGGCGCGAAGGGCGCCGGCGCGTCGTAGGACAGCTTCAGATCGGCGACGACGCGGCGCACCAGCGAGAAGCCGTTGGAATGGACGCCGGACGAGGCGAGGCCGAGCACGACGTCGCCCTCGCCGATCGTCTGGCCGGTGATGGCCTGGCTGCGTTCGACCGCGCCGACCGAGAAGCCGGCGAGATCGTAGTCGCCGTCGCTATACATGCCGGGCATTTCGGCGGTCTCGCCGCCGACCAGTGCGCAGCCGGCCTGTTTGCAGCCGTCGGCGATGCCGGCGATGACGTCGCGCGCGGCGGCCACGTCGAGCTTGCCGCTGGCAAAGTAGTCGAGGAAGAACAAGGGTTCCGCGCCCTGCACGACGAGATCGTTGACGCACATGGCGACCAGATCGATGCCGACCGTGGCATGGTGCTTGGCGTCGATGGCGACCTTCAGCTTGGTGCCGACGCCGTCGGTGGTGGCGACCAGCAGGGGGTCCTTGAAGCCAGCGGCTTTGGGATCGAAGAAAGCGCCGAACCCGCCGAGCGAGGCATCCGAACCGCTACGCGCGGTGGCGCGCGCCAGGGGGGCGATGGCTTTGACCAGGGCGTTGCCGGCATCGATATCGACGCCCGCGTCCTTGTAAGTCCGGTTGCTAATGGGACACCCGCCCGTTAAATGCTAAGGTTCTGGCGAAGAACGGGAACCGGCACGGCGAGCCGCTCGTTCCCCTTATGAAATCGCCGCGAACATAGCCGATCCAGAACGGTTTGCAATGGCCCCCAGCCCAGTTATCCGCGGCTTTCGCCGCTTGTTTTTCGCCAGCATTTTCCTGGCTTTGCCGCTTTATGGCGACCTCTCGGCAGCTCTGGCCCAAGGGGCCGGCGAGGCGGATGTCTTCACCGTGGACAACGTGACGGTGGACGCCACCGCTGCGACGGCCGCTGCGGCGCGCGAGACCGCCCTGGCGCGCGGCCAGGGGGAGGCGTTTAACCGTCTGTTGGCGCGCCTGACGCTGCGCGCCGACACGGCCCGCCTGCCACGCGCTTCAGCCGCCGAAATCTCCGATCTGGTGCGCGGCCTCGAAGTCGAGGGCGAGAAGACCTCTGCCGTCCGCTACATCGCCAGCCTGCGCGTGCGCTTTCGCGCCGACGCGGTGCGGACTTATCTGCGCCAGCGCGGCCTCGCCTTCGCCGAGACGCGCAGCAAGCCGATGCTGATCCTGCCGCTGCTCGACGGCGACGCAGGGCAAATTCTCTGGGAGCAGGATACCGATTGGCGGGCCGCCTGGGCTGTCGCGCCGCGCAGCGAGGGGTTGGTGCCCCTCATCGTGCCGGTCGGCGACCTCGATGATCTGCGCTCGATCACTGCGGAACAGGCAACAGCCGGCGACACGCTTCGGCTCACCGCCATCGCCCAGCGCTATGCTGCTGGCGATGTCGTCGTCGCCGTGGCGAAACCGCAATATGCCGGCGAGTCCGTCGCCTCCGTGCAAGTGACGATCAACCGCTTCAGCGCGCTCGGCCAGGACGAAACGGTGATCGAAGATTATGCCGCGGCGCCCAACCAGGATGTCTGGGCCAAAGCGGCCGCCGGCGTCGCCGCCAACATCGAGGACGCGTGGAAGCGCAGCGCGCTGATTCGCTACGATAGCGAGAAGTCGCTGACCGCGACGGTGACGCTCGCCGGGCTCGACGAATTGGTCGAGATGCGCCGCCGCTTAGGCCGTGTCGCCATTCTGCGCAATGCCGAGCTGGTTTATCTAGCGCGCAACGAAGCGCAATTCCGCCTCGATTATTTCGGCGATGAGCGCCAGCTCGCCACCGCCTTCGCGCAAAACGATCTGGTGCTGGAACAGGGCGTCGCCGGCTGGCGCTTCCGTCCGCGCGTCGCTGCCGGCGCGCCGACCGGCCGCCTCGGCACGCTGCCCGGGGCCACAGCGCCCGGCGCTGCGTCCTCGATGCCGGCGATGGAGCTGCCGGGCGGCGCGCTGGCGCCCGATACA
This sequence comes from uncultured Rhizobium sp., assembly GCA_964628235.1. Classification (GTDB taxonomy): domain Bacteria; phylum Pseudomonadota; class Alphaproteobacteria; order SMXQ01; family SMXQ01; genus CAMAVH01. The sequence continues at coordinate 14,388 of CAZVLU010000032.1, forward strand.
GCCCCGCTCGACGAGCCCGTCATCGTGCAATGATGACGTTGTGATCCCCTTATGATCCCAGTGTCGCGGATGTCGGCCCCGTGAATGTTCCCAACATCATCAGCCTAGCGCGGCTCATCGCCGTCCCAGGGATCATCTGGGCCATTCTCGCCGAGGAGATGGTGCTGGCCTTCTGGATTTTTGTCGCCGCCGGGGTTTCGGACGCGATCGACGGCTTCATCGCCCGCCATTTCAACGCCAAATCCGAGCTCGGCAGCTATCTCGACCCATTGGCCGACAAGGCGCTGCTGGTCAGCGTCTATATCGCCTGCGGCTATGAGCATTATCTGCCCTATTGGTTGGTCATTCTGGTCGTCTTTCGCGACATCCTCATCGTCGGCGGCGTCATCTTGCTTTATACCTTGAACCATCAGCGGCCCCAGATGTCGCCGCTGTGGATCAGCAAACTGAACACTGTGATGCAGATCGTTCTGGCCGCGCTGGTGCTGGCCGGCGCCGCCTTCGACATTCCGCCCGACCGCGTGATAGAGGCTCTGATCTGGATCGTCGGCGTGACCACGGCGCTGTCGGGCGTCAGCTATCTCGTGAAGTGGGGCCGCGATCTGGCCCATATGGAGGACAAGCGATGACCGAGAGCCGCAATGCCTGGCGCCCCTTTTGGTTCTGGGTCGGCGTCGCCGTCGCCGTCATCGCGCTAATCTATCTGTTCCAGTCCGTGCTGCTGCCCTTCGTGGCGGGCATACTGCTCGCCTATCTGCTCGATCCGCCGGTCCATCGCCTGACCAAGCTCGGCTTGGGGCGCGGCTGGGCGACGCTCGCGGTATTGTCCGTGTTCGCCATCGCCTTCGTCGGCGTGCTGCTGCTGATCTTGCCCATGTTGCAGCAGCAGATCACCGACATGATCACCAAGCTGCCTGACCTGATAGCGACGTTGCGCGAAAAGCTCGGCAGCCTGATCGTCATGCTGCAGGCTCGCGTGTCGCCGCAGGACATGCAGAAACTGCAAGACGCCGTCGGCGGCCAAGCCGGCGACTTCGTCGGCATGATCCCGGCTTTCCTCGGCGGTCTGCTGACTCAGGGCCTTGCCCTGTTCAACGTGCTGTCGCTTATTTTCATCACGCCGATCGTCGCCTTCTACATGATGCGCGATTGGCCGATCATCGTCGCGACGGTGGACGGCTGGCTGCCCAAGCGCCAAGCGCCGACGATCCGCCGCCTGTTCGTCGAGATGGACCAAAAGCTGTCGGGCTATATCCGCGGCGTGTCGATGATCTGCCTGATCCTCGCCGTGTTCTACGGCACGGCCTTGAGCGCCGTCGGCCTCGAGTTCGGCCTTGTGGTCGGGTTGATCGCCGGCTTGATGTCGTTCATTCCCTTCGTCGGCGCGATTTTCGGTTTCATCGTCAGCGTCGGGCTCGCGATCGTGCAGTTCAGCGAATGGACTTCTGTCGCGCTTGTCGCCGGCATCTTCTTGATCGGCCAAGCCGCCGAAGGCAACTTCCTGCAGCCGTTGTTGGTCGGCCGCCAAGTCAATCTGCACGCTGTTTGGATCATCTTCGCGTTGCTCGCCGGCGGCGCGGTGTTCGGCTTCCTCGGCGTCTTGCTCGCCGTGCCCTTTGCCGTTGTCGTCGCGGTGCTCGTGCGCTCCGGCATCGAGCAATATCGCGAGAGCCCGTTGTATCTTGGCGAATCGCCGCCGCAATAATGCCCGACTCGCCCGATCAGCCGCAGGGCCGCCAACTCGCCTTCGACTTCGGTCACCGACCAAGCTTGAGCGGAGACGATTTCATCGTCGCGCCGTGCAACGAAGCTGCGGTGGCCTGGATCGACGCTTGGCCCAACTGGCCGGCGCCGGCGCTCGTGCTGCACGCTCCGCCGGGCGGCGGCAAAAGCCATCTCGCCAGCGTTTGGCGCGCCCGCGCTGGCGCCATTGAAATTCCGGCTGCGGCCGTCAATGCGGCGGACGTTTCCGCCGCGCTGGGCGATGCCCAAGCCGCTGTGGTCGAGGACGCCGACCGTCATGCATCCGCCGACGCTTTCGCGCGCGGCCTCTTCCACCTTTACAATATTCTAGCCGAGCGACGCGGGCATCTGCTGCTCACCGCGCGCAAGCCCGTGCTGCAATGGCCGCTGGCGCTCGCCGATCTGCGGTCGCGCCTGCAAGCCGCCCCAGCGGCGGCGATCGAGCTGCCAGACGAAGCGCTGACGGCGGCGCTGCTGGTCAAGCTGTTCGCCGACCGCCAGTTGAAGGTCGGCGACGAGGTGCTGGCCTATCTGCTGACGCGCATGGAGCGCAGTTTCGATGCCGCGCGGCGGCTGGTCGCGGCACTCGATGCCACCGCGCTCGACGCCAAACGCAACGTCAGCGTGCCGTTGGCCGGCGAAGTGCTGGCGCGCCTCGGGCCGTCCGGTCAAGGCAGCGGTCAGAAAGCTTTGTTCTGATCGACCGATTTGCCCGATCAATCGGGCTTTCCTATAGTTTCGGCTTAAGCGAGGTCCTTCGGCGTCACGAAATCCTCCAGCCTGCCGTCGCCCCAGCCGATCTCCTGCCAGCTTTCGGCCAGCGGGAAGGCGATGATGGCCAGGGCGCAGGTCGGGTAGGCATCGCGTAACGCATCGCGCGCGTGGCGATTTTCTGCGGTCACTTCGCCGGCTAGCTTGAGAGCGAAATCATGCAGCCCAGGATTGTGGCCGACCATCAGCAGATTTTCGGCCTCGGCAGACGCCTGGCGCAGGCGTCCGAGCAGGACCGGGAGTTCCGCCAGATAGAGGCCGCGGTCGCGAGCGATGGGCGCGCGCTCGAGTCCGGCCGCCGGCAGCAAAATCGCCAGGGTTTCGACCACGCGCTTCGCCGTCGATGCGAGAATGGCCTGCGGGGCAGGCGACAAGCCGGCCAGATAGGCTCCCATGGCCTGCGCCGCGCCCTGGCCACGGGCGTTCAGCGGACGCTCATGGTCGGGAAGCCCCGGGTTGCCCCAACTGGATTTGGCGTGGCGCAGAAGATATAGTCTTTTCATGGTTTTCCGGTGTGCTTGCCGACGTCGCGGGCGGTAGGAACAGCGCGCAGCGAAAAACGGGCGTCGGTGCATGTTGTCATGGACATGTCTTGGCCGTGTCATTGGCCCGACGATAGGACTGGGGCCGGCCGCGTCGCGGCCAGCCAACCCCGGGTCGGATGTGCGTTCGACCCTAGGGGATGGTTCGGTTCATGGGAAGGCCGCCGCGCGGGACCGATCCGGCGCGGCCCAGAGAAGGAAGAGATTCCGTGTCAAGCAACGTCACTGCTCCGGCATCCGCCCCGCGCCCCGATAGCGATTCTGCGGCGACCGCCACCGTACCGGCCATCGCGCCCAATTCGCCCGCACGCTTCATCAATCGCGAACAATCTTGGCTGGCCTTCAATCATCGTGTGCTGGAAGAAGCCGGCAATATGAGCCACCCGCTCTTGGAGCGGGTGCGCTTCTTGTCGATCTCGGCGAGCAACCTCAACGAATTCTTCATGGTGCGGGTCGCCGGTCTCAAGGCGCAGTTGCGCGCCGGGGTCGCCGAGGTGAGCGACGACGGCTTGAGTACCGACCAGCAACTCGCCGCCATCTCGCACGAAGTCTCGCAGGTGCTGCGCGAGCAGCAGGTGCGCTGGAACGAGCTGCATAAGAGCCTCGGCGAGAACGGCATTTCGCTCGTCAATCCCGAGGAATTGGCGCAGGAGGACGTCGCCTGGCTGCAAACCTATTTCATGCAGCATGTCTTTCCGGTGCTGACGCCGCTGGCCATCGATCCGGCGCACCCGTTCCCGTTCATTCCCAACCTCGGCTTCACCATGGTGCTGCAATTGCATCGCGCCTCCGACGGCGAGCATTTGAAGGCTCTGGTGCCGATGCCGTCCCAAGTGCGCCGCTTCATCCGGCTGCCGGGCAAGACGATCCGCTTCATCCTGCTCGAAAGCCTGATCGAGATGTTTCTCGACCGGCTCTTCCCGGGCTTCGAGGTCGAAGGCAAGGGCAGTTTCCGGCTGCTGCGCGACACGGAAGTCGAGATGGAGGAGGAGGCCGAAGACCTCGTGCGCGTCATCTCCTCGGCGCTCAAGCGGCGCCGCCGCGGCGTCGTCATCCGCCTGACCTTCAGCAAGGGCATCCCCGAAGGGTTGCGCCAGTTCGTCATTAGCGAATTGCATGTCGCCGAAGACGATATCTTCGCCGTCGACGGCCTACTCGGCGTCGCCGACGTCAAGCAAATCATCGTCGACGACCGTCCGGACCTGCAGTTCAAGCCCCTCAACTCGCGCTTTCCCGAACGCGTCAACGATTTCGGCGGCGACTGCTTCGCCGCCATCGCCGCCAAGGATTTCGTCGTCCATCATCCTTATGAAAGCTTTGACGTGGTGGTGCAGTTCCTGCGCCAAGCGGCGCGCGACCCGGCCGTCGTGTCGATCAAGCAGACGCTCTATCGCACCAGCGACGACAGCCCCATCGTGAAAGCGCTGATCGAGGCCGCCGAGGCGGGCAAGTCGGTCACCGCCATGGTGGAGCTCAAGGCGCGCTTCGACGAAGAGGCCAACATCCGCTGGGCCCGCGATTTGGAGCGCGCCGGCGCCCAGGTGGTCTATGGCTTCATCCATCTGAAGACCCACGCCAAGGTGTCGCTGGTCACGCGCCGCGAGGGCACCGGCCTGCGCAGCTACGTGCATTTCGGCACCGGCAACTATCATCCGATCACGGCGCGCATCTACACCGACCTGTCGCTGTTCACCTGCGATCCGGCGCTCTGCCAGGACGCCGCCAAGCTTTTCAACTTCATGACCGGCTATGCGCGTCCCGACAGCTTCGAAAAGCTCGCTGCCTCGCCGATCACCTTGCGCCCCGCGCTAATGCGCCATATCGAAGAAGAGATCGCCAACGCCAAGGCGGGCAAGCCTGCTGCGATCTGGGCCAAGATGAATTCCGTGGTCGATACCGACATCATCGACGCACTCTACAAGGCGTCCCAGGCCGGCGTGCAGGTCGATCTCGTCGTGCGCGGCATCTGCTGCTTGCGCCCGGGCGTGCCCGGCCTTTCGGAGAATATCCGCGTCAAAAGCATCGTCGGGCGGTTCTTGGAACATTCTCGCATCGTCTGCTTCGCCAACGGCAAGGCGATGCCGTCGCCGGATGCGAAGGTCTTTATCTCGTCCGCCGACTGGATGACGCGCAACCTCGATTGGCGCGTCGAAACATTGGTGCCGGTGGAAAACCCGACCGTGCATCAGCAGGTGCTGGAACAGATCATGGAGGCCAATTTGCACGACGATGTGCAAAGCTGGACGCTGGGCCCCGATGGCGTCTATCATCGCGTCGCTCCCGATCCGAAAAACCCGTTCAGCGTTCATCAGTATTTCATGACCAATCCGAGCCTCTCCGGGCGCGGCAGCGCGCTCAAGACCTCGAAGCCGCTGCTGAAACGGTTTTTTCCCAAAGCGTGACGTCGTTGGCGACAGCAAAACCAGCAAAGCGCAAACGAAGCTCGCCTCTTGTAGACGCATCGGCGCGCGTCGGCGTCATCGACATCGGCTCCAATTCTGTGCGCCTCGTCGTTTACGACGGCATGGGACGGGCGCCGCTGCCGATCTTCAACGAGCGTTCGCTCTGCGGACTTGGACGCGGCCTGGCTGAAAGCGGCAAGCTCAACCGCGAGGGCGTCAAGATGGCGCTCGACAACATGGGCCGCTTCGTCTCGGCCGCAGAGGCCATGGGCGTCGCGCGGCTCGACGCGGTGGCGACGGAGGCCGTGCGCGCCGCCAAGGACGGCCCCGATTTCGTCAAGACGCTCGAGAACAATTTCGGCATAGCGATTCGGGTTCTCAACGGCGCCGCTGAGGCCAAATCATCGGCGCTCGGCGTGCTATCGGGAATTCCCGCAGCGCGCGGGGCCATGGGCGATTTGGGCGGCGCCAGTCTCGAACTGGTCGCGCTCGCCAAAGGCGAGCCTGGTCGTGGCGTCAGCCTGCCGATCGGTCCATTCCGCTTAATGCGGCAATGGTCGAAGGACCGCAAGAAGACGCAGCGCGCCGTGCGAAAGATGTTCGAAGATCTGCGCTGGCTGTCGAGCGACCGTCTCGGCAAGGTGTTCTATCCGGTGGGGGGAGCTTGGCGCGCGTTGGCCAACATCCATATGCAGCAGGAAGAATATCCCCTGCATGTCATCCATGAATACGAGGTGAACGCCAAGAAGCTGCGCGAACTGCTGGCGCTCGTCATGAATATGAGCCCGTCTTCGCTCGCGCGGATCGAAGGCGTGCCGAAAAAGCGTCTCGACACTTTGCCGCTTGCCGCCATGGTGATGGACTGCGTCATCGACTGCATGAAGCCTGAGACGCTGGTGTTTTCGGCCCAGGGCCTGCGCGAAGGGCTCTTATTCGCCAAGCTCTCCGCGGCGCAGCGCCGCAAGGACCCGCTATTGGCCGCCTGCATCGACATCGGCAGCCGTTCGCGCCGTTTCGACCTCACCGGCGAGGACCTGTTCGCCTGGATGACGCCGCTCTTCGGCAAAGAAACGGCTGAGCAAAAACGCTTGCGGATGGCGGCTTGCCTGCTGGGCGACATCGCCTGGAACGAGCATCCGGACTATCGCGCCGATCAAGCCTTCTGGCGCATCTTGCGCTTGCCGGTCACCGGCATCGATCACCCGAGCCGGGCGTTTCTCGCCACGGCAGTCGGCGCGCGATACGGCAACGACTATGGCGGGATCGTCGGCGGAGACGCCGGCGAGCGGGTCGCCATGCTGATCGACGAGGAAGAGACCGAGCGCGCCGAACTGATTGGTCGCGCGCTGCGGCTGGCCTTTACCTTATCGGCGGGCAACCGGCGCATTCTCGCCATGACGGCGTTGGAACAGGATCGCAAATATCTGTCGCTCAAGCTGCCCAAGCGCAAAGGCGCGGCCTTGCTCGGCGACATGGTCATCCGGCGATTCGAGAACGTCGCCAAGGAGATCGGCCGCAAGCCGCGCATTCTCGGCCCGGACGTGAAGCTAGCTTAGTTCTTAGGCGCTCGCCGTTTTGCGGCTCGCGCTTTCCAACGGCACCAAAGATATATTCTTATTCTTTACGGCGAGCGCCAGCTTGCCATGCTTGAGGGCAAGAGCGTCGTCGCCGAACAACTCGCGACGCCACCCCTGCATGGCCGGCACGTCGGCATTGTCGTCTGCGGCGATCTGTTCGAGATCGCCGCTGCTGGCGACCAGGCGCTGGGCGACGTCGTTGCTTTCGCATTTCAGCTTCAGCAGCACTTTCAGCAGATCGACGACGGGCGCAAGGCCGCGCGGCAGTTCGATCTTTTCGTCGAGCAGAGCGACGCATTCCGCTTCGCGCTGGCGGCCCTTTTCGACGGCGGCGAGGATGCCGTCCTTCATGCTCGGGCTGAAGCCGTTGCGCCCCAATCCGCGCGTGCCATAGAGCTCATCTTCGGTCTTCGGCGCGTGGGCGGCGATATTGAGCAGCGCGTCGTCGCGCAAAATGCGATTGCGCGGCACGTCCTTCTCTTGCGCGGCGAGGTCGCGCCAGGCGGCGAGCTCGCGCAGCACCGAGAGGAACTTGGCATTGGTGCTGCGCACTTTCAGGCGGCGCCAGGCCTCATAAGGCTCGGGCTTGTAAGTGACGGTATTGGTGAGGATCGCCATTTCCTCTTTGACCCAGCGCGTGCGGCCGCTGTTGTCGAGCATCTCCTGCAGCTTCTCGTAGGCGACGCGCAGATGCGTGACGTCCGACAGGGCATAATGGAGCTGTTTTTCGCTTAAAGGCCGGTGCGACCAGTCGGTGAAGCGCATCGATTTGTCGATGCGCGCGCGCGCCAGCTTGGTCGCCAGCGTCTCGTAGCCGACCGAATCGCCGAAGCCGCAGACCATGGCGGCGACTTGGGTGTCGAACAGCGGAGCGGGGATCTTGCCGCTCAGATGGTAGAAAATCTCGATGTCCTGGCGGGCGGCGTGAAAGACCTTCAGCACCTTGGGGTCGGCCATCAGAGCCATGAGCGGCGCCAGATCGATGCCGGGGGCTTGGGCGTCGACCACGGCGGCCTCGTCCGGCCCGGCAAGCTGCACCAGGCACAAAATCGGCCAGTACGTCTTCTCCCGCATGAACTCGGTGTCGACGGTGATGTAGGGGGCGCTGGCCAGACGGGCGCAGAAGCCGGCGAGGGCGTCGGTCTCGGTGATGAGCAACATCGTGTTGTTCTAGCGAAAAACCAGGATGGTAGGAAGCGTTCGCAACGACTTCTGGGCTGGTTGGGAGCGGAAAAAACGACCGGAGCGCCGGCCAGGCCATGCGGCGAGGGCGATTAGCCCTCTCTGGCTTGACAAATCGGCGTTATCCGTGCGTTTTGACGCCTGATTTTCACCCCCGATTCGGGCCATTCCGCGCCCGTTCTCTGCCGTTTCGAGAGGCGTTCGTCGATGCACCCCTACCGCACCCAGACCTGCGGCGAACTGCGCGCGGCCCATGTCGGCCAGACGGCGCGGCTCGCGGGCTGGATCCACCGCAAGCGCGACCATGGCAACCTGCTGTTCGTCGATCTGCGCGACCATTACGGCCTGACCCAAATCGTCGCCACCTCGGGCACCTCGGCTTTCGCCGCCCTTGAGGGCTTGCGTTTGGAAAGCGTTGTGTCGATCACCGGCAAGGTGCTCAAGCGCTCGGCCGAGACGATCAACGCCGATCTGCCGTCGGGCGAGATCGAATTGTCCGCCGAAGCGGTCGAATTGCTGTCCAAGCCGCATGACAGCTTGCCGCTGCAGGTCAATTCCGATAGCGATTACGGCGAAGACACGCGCCTGCGCTATCGCTTCCTCGATCTGCGCCGCGAGAAGGTCCACCGCAATATGCTATTGCGCAGCCAGGTGATCGCCTCGGCGCGCCGCCGTATGATCGAGCAGGGCTTCGTCGAATATCAGACGCCGATTCTGACCTCGTCGTCGCCGGAAGGTGCGCGCGATTATCTCGTGCCGAGCCGCAATCATCCGGGCAAGTTCTACGCCCTGCCGCAGGCGCCGCAGCAGTTCAAGCAGCTCCTGATGGTCGCCGGCTTCGACCGCTACTTCCAGGTCGCGCCCTGTTTCCGCGATGAAGACGCGCGCGCCGACCGTTCGCCCGGCGAGTTTTACCAACTCGATTTCGAAATGTCGTTCGTGACGCAGGATGACGTTTTCGCCGCCATCGAGCCGGTGCTCGGCGGTTTGTTCGAGGAGTTCTCGAACGGCAAGGCGGTGAGTAAGCCGCCGTTCCTGCGCATCCCCTTCGACGAGTCGTTGCTGAAATACGGCTCGGACAAGCCCGACTTGCGCAATCCGCTGATCATCTCGGACGTCACCGAAGCCTTCCGCGACTCCGGCTTCGGCATTTTCGCCAAAGCGATCAACACCGGTGCGGTCGTGCGCGCCATTCCGGCGCCAGGCGCCGGCTCCAAGCCGCGCAGCTTCTTCGACAAGCTCAACGAGTGGGCGCGCGAGCAAGGGGCGGGCGGTCTCGCCTACATCATCCTCGAGAACGGCGAGGCCAAGGGCCCGATCGCCAAATTCCTCGACGGCCCGCGCCTCGATATTCTTCGCGCGGCCTCCGGCATTAAGGACGGCGACGCGCTGTTCTTCGCCTGCGACAAGCCGCTGAAGGCCTCCAAGCTGGCCGGCGAAGCGCGCAACAAGATCGGTAGCGACCTCGATCTTTATGAAAAGAACGTCTTCAAGTTCTGCTGGATCGTCGACTTCCCGATGTACGAGATGAATGAGGACACCGGTCAGATCGAGTTCAGCCACAACCCGTTCTCCATGCCGCAGGGCGGCCTGGAGGCGCTGGAAAAGCAGGATCCGCTGACGATCAAGGCCTATCAGTACGATATCGTCTGCAACGGCATCGAGCTGTCGTCGGGCGCCATCCGGAATCACTTGCCCGAGATCATGTATAAGGCCTTTGCCATTGCCGGCTATGGCGCGGACGTGCTCGAAGCGCGTTTCGGCGGCATGCTCAACGCCTTCAAGTTCGGCGCGCCGCCGCACGGCGGGTCGGCTCCCGGCATCGACCGCATGGTCATGTTGCTGGCCGACGAGCCGAACATCCGCGAGGTCATCCTCTTCCCGATGAACCAGCAGGCGCAGGACTTGCTGATGCAGGCGCCGGCCGAGGTCGAGGACAAGCGCCTGCGCGAACTGCACCTCAAGGTCGATCTGCCGAAGAAAAACTTGAGCTAGGCAGCGCTGAAAAACGCAGAGCTAGGCAGCGCTGAAAAACGCAAAGGGCGGCATCCGAAGATGCCGCCCTTTTTGTTTGCGTCGGCTGCCAGCTATTCGGCGGCGTGGACGAAGCTGACCGAGGCTTTCTTGCGCTTGTTGCAATACATCGCCATGTCGGCGCGCGCGATCAGGTTGGCCTCCTCGTCGTCCGGCCCGAAGGGCTCGACGCCGAAGCTGACCTGCACGGCGATCGGCTTGCGCTTGATGACGATAGATTGACGGTTGATGGCGCGATTGAGGATCTGCGCGCGCTTGTAGCCGTTGCGCCAGTTGGTTTGCGTCATCAGAACGGCAAACTCGTCCCCGCCGAGCCGCGCCACCGCGTCGGTCTCGCGCACGTTGTCCTTGATCGTTGCGGCGATCGCTCGCAGCACTTCGTCGCCGACCATGTGGCCGTAGTTGTCGTTCACCGCCTTGAAGTTGTCGAGGTCGCAGAACACCAGCACGCCGGAGTCGCCGTAGCGTCGTGCGTTGGCCAAGGTGCGGCGCAGATGTTCGTGAAAGCCGCGGCGATTGAGCAGGCCGGTCAACTCGTCGGTCTGGCTCAGGGTTTCGAGATAGGCGATGCGCGCCTTCTGCTCGGCGATGCGCTCTTCAACCTTGGCGGCGGCGGCGATGGCCTGTTCGAACAGCGGCGCCACGCGGCGCGCCTTGGGGCTGAGCGTTTTCGTCTGGGGCGGGCAATGGCGGATCAGCCGGTCGGCGAGCAGGCCGATGTCAGCGATCATCTGCACATCATCGCTCACGCGGCGGATGCGGCTCGGGCGGGCAGCTTTGACGGTTTCGCGCTTCATACCGACGCAATCCTTGAACAATGAGCCACCCAAGACGGAATGCGGGCGGGGGCTTGTGATCGTCGAAGCAAGCGCCGTGCCGATGTATTGTTAAGGCTTTTCAAGGGTTTGTGCTGCATGGCAGCGGCAGGAATTGCCGTTTTCCCATGGGCGCTCGGCAATAAACGCCGCGCGGCGGCATAGTTTGCCGTCGCGCAGTTGTCATCGCGGCGCATGTTTCCAGGGTCCGCGCGCCATTGGCCATGCTGCGCCGCACTGCCATAATGGGCAAATCATCAGCGCAGTTCGGGTATTCATGTCCACCTCCGTCGGCCGCCGTTTCGTCTCGCTGTTCCTCATGGCGTCGACGCTGCCTGCTACTGGCGGGATCGCCCTGGCCGCCGACGTCGAACTGGCGCCGCACAGGGCCATCTACAGCATGAAATTGGCGAGCAGCCGCTCGGGCAGCGCCATGGTCGATGCGCGCGGCGCCATGTATGTCGAATGGTCGGAAGCCTGCGACGGCTGGACGGTGACGCAGCGCGTCCGCCTCACGCTCGTCACCGGCGAAGGCGACGATAGCGAGAGCGATTCCAACTATTCGAGCTGGGAATCGAAAGACGGCCGCAACTACCGCTTCACCATGCGCAATCTGCGAGACGGCGATCTGGTCGAAGAACTGCGCGGCGAGGCCAAGCTGGGAGCGAATGCCGGGGCCGGCGAAGCGTTGTTCAGCATGCCGGCCGGCACCCGCTTCGAGCTGCCGAAGGCGGCGGTCTTTCCGACCGAACATACGCTGCAACTGATCGCGGCGGCGCGCGGCGGCGCCAACCACCTGTCGCGGGTGATTTTCGACGGCGCCAGCCTGGACGGCGCGCTCGAGGTCAACGCCGTGATCGGCGCCCCGGTCAAAGCGGCGGCGGTCGCGGCGGACGGGACGGGCAGCCTGACCGCCGGCCCATCCTGGCGCATGCGGATGGCCTTTTTCCCCCTGAACAGCCAAGCCGCGACGCCCGATTACGAGGTCGGCGTGCGGCTGTTCGAAAACGGCGTCGCCGACGCCTTTTTGCTCGATTACGGGGCTTACAGCGTGGCCGCCAACCTGGAAAAGCTCGAAGCCTTGCCGCGCCCCCGCTGCTGAGGGGCAAATTCTTGGAAAATCTGGAATTTCGCTCCCAGCCTCACCGCTACAAATTTACGAGAATTCCACTCATCTTGAGATGCTGTTAACCTTTAGTCGGCACACTCCAAGGGTGCCATCACTGGGCGAAGACGGATAACGCCTGTAACGTCCGTCTGCTATAAGACCGCGTAGCACCCATTGACGTTTTGAATGCAGTCGCGAGGGCGACGATATGTCGAAGACCATCCTGATCGTCGAAGACAACGAGCTCAACATGAAGCTCTTCCATGACCTCTTGGAGGCGCATGGCTATCGCACCTTGCAGACCAAGGACGGCGTCGAGGCTTTGCGCCTGGCGCGCGAACATCATCCCAACCTGATCCTCATGGACATCCAACTGCCTGAAGTCTCGGGTCTGGAAGTGACCAAGTGGATCAAGGAAGACGACACGCTGAAGGACATCCCGGTGATCGCCGTCACCGCCTTCGCCATGAAGGGCGACGAGGAAAAAATCCGCGAGGGCGGCTGCGAGGCTTACATCGCCAAGCCGATCTCCGTGATGAACTTCATGGAAACGATTCAGAAGACATTGGCCTAGGCGCTGAGATGCCGGCCAGGGTTCTCGTCGTCGACGACGTTCCGGCGAACGTCAAAATTCTCGAAGCCAAGCTGACTGCCGAGTATTTCGAAGTGCTGACCGCGCCGCACGGCCGCGCCGCGCTCGAGATCGCTCAGGCCGAACAGCCCGACATCATTTTGCTCGACGTGATGATGCCCGAGATCGACGGCTTTGAGGTCTGCCGCCGGCTCAAGGCCGACGCGCGGACCGCGCATATTCCCGTCGTCATGGTCACGGCGCTGTCCGATACCGGCGACCGCGTCGCCGGACTCGACGCCGGCGCCGACGATTTTCTCACCAAGCCTGTCAACGACCTGATCTTGTTGTCGCGCGTCAAATCCCTGGTGCGCCTCAAGACGTCAATGGACGAATGGCGCCTGCGCGAGGCGACCTCGGGCCAACTCGGCGGCGACCTGGCCACAGCGGCCCCCTTGACCGACGAGCAATTGCGCGGCCGCGTGCTGGTGATCGAAAGCGATCCGTTTAGCGGCGAGAAGATCTGCCACTTGCTCGAACAAAAGCAATGCAAAGCGGTGCTGGCGTCGACCGGCAAGGTCGGCTCTCAGCTTTGCGATAGCGAGGATTTCGATCTAGTGATCGTCAGCCTCTATCTCGAAGACGGCGACGGCTTGCGTCTCTGCTCGCATTTGCGCTCGAATGAGCGCACCCGCCGCCTGCCGATCCTGCTGGTGATCGAGCCCGAGGAGATGGGCGGCCTGGTCAAAGGCTTCGAAATCGGCGTTAACGATTATCTGTTCCGGCCCATCGAGGGCAACGAGCTGTGGGCGCGCGTGCGCACCCAGATGCGCCGCAAGCGCTATCAAGACCTGATGCGCGAGAATTATCAGCGCAGCTTGTCCTTGGCGCTGACCGATAGCTTGACCGGCCTCTACAACCGCCGTTATCTCGGCGCGCATTTGCAGTCGATGATCGAGCGCTCGCACGCCAGCGGCAAGCCGCTCTCGCTCTTCATGCTCGACATCGACCATTTCAAGCGCGTCAACGACACCTACGGCCATGCCAGCGGCGACGAAGTGCTGCGCCAGGTCGCCGGGCTGATCTCGCACAACCTGCGCGAGTTCGATTTGACCGCGCGCATCGGCGGCGAAGAGTTCGTCGTGGTGATGCCCGACACGCCGGTGGCTGCCGCCCATATGGTCGCCGACCGCATGCGCAAGATGGTCGCCGACACCGAGATGCCGCTGCGCGGCGGCGCCACGACGGCGCCGCAGCGCGTCACCGTCAGCATCGGCGTCGCCGCCTTGCGGCCGGGCGAGGCGGGCGACGAACTGCTGCGTCGCGCCGACGAGGCGCTCTATGCCGCCAAGAACGCCGGTCGCGATCAGGTCATCATCGCGCCGGAGTTCAAGACCGCCGTTTAGGCGCGGGCTGTCATCGCCGGCATGAAAAAAGCCGCCTCCGTGAGGAGTGCGGCTTTTTCATTCGCGCCGCGTCAGCGGCGTTTGACGGCCGCGCGCAGCGCTGAACGGCCCGATGGGCCGGTTCTTACTTGATCTTAGATTCCTTGAACGCCACGTGCTTGCGCGCGACCGGGTCGTATTTGCGGAATTCGAACTTTTCCGTCTTGGTGCGCGGGTTCTTCTTGGTGACGTAGAAAAAGCCCGTATCGGCAGTGCTGATGAGCTTGATCAGGACGGTGTTGGACTTCGCCATGGCGAGATTTCCACTTTTAAATCAAAGACTTGCGGGGGCGACGCAACAGCGTCCGCCGCTCTCGCGGGAGCGCGCAACATACAGGGGCGGCCAGCCCTGTCAAGTCCTTGGAAAACGGCGGGGATCGGCGCAAAAACGCAGCTCGCCAGGGTATAATCCGCTCTATGAACGACATCACACGCGACATGACCTTAGCAGCCCCAGCCGACCTCGACAGCGTCACCGGCTGGCATGCCCATATTTACTACGACCCGGCCACGACGCGAAGCCAGGCTGAGCGTCTGCGCGCCCAGTTGGCTAACCGCTTTCCCGGCCTGCAGATCGGACGCTGGCATGACAGCCCGGTCGGCCCGCATACCCGCGCCATGTTCCAAATCCTCTTCGGTCCCGAATACTTCGCCGAGGTGGTGCCGTTCCTCGCCTTCGCGCGCGCCGGTCTGTCGATCCTCGTTCACGCCGACGGGACCGAGGATGGCCGCAAGGCGCATCTCGAACAAGCGATCTGGATGGGCGAGCCTTTGCCGCTCGCATTTCGCCCGCGCGCCTGAGGCGCGACTCGCCCGCGCGCCTGACGCCCGAAACAAAAACGCCCGCCAGATGGCGGGCGCTTCTGTCGCGACGGGTCTCGGAATGAATGAGAGGCGGACTCTATTGAAAGCCCAGCCTATTGAAAAGTCGGCAGACGCGCGGCGCTGGCGCCGACGATCGCTGGCGTGTCGAGCACCGGTTCGGCGATGGTCGAGCCGTTCTGTTGCATGGCGCGGCGGTATAGTCCCGGATCGTCGATCAGCCGTTCGGCCACTTCGAGGTCGGCGATAAAGCGGTTCTTGCTGCGCGGGCAGTTATCGCGCAGGGCGCTGACCTGCTGCTCGTCGCGCGCTTGGTTGACGCGCCAAGTCGACAGCAGGATCGAGGTTGTGGTCCACATCGGATTGAGCTGGTCGAGCAGGCTGTCGGCATCGGCGCCGGCGATGCTGGTGCAGAGGTTGGGCAGCACCCCGAGATTGGCGATGGGATAGCCAGACGGGGCGTGGAAGCGCGACCAAGTCAGCACCAATTCGCCGTCGTTGGGCATGCGAGAGATGTTCTGCACGGTGCCCTTGCCGAAGCTGTTCGAGCCGACGACCACGGCGCGCCCGCGATCCTGCAGGGCGGCGGCGACGATTTCGGCAGCCGAGGCCGATTGGCCGTTGACCAGCACGACAATGGGCAGGCCGTTGGTGATGTCG
Source organism: uncultured Rhizobium sp. (assembly GCA_964628235.1). Lineage (GTDB taxonomy): Bacteria > Pseudomonadota > Alphaproteobacteria > SMXQ01 > SMXQ01 > CAMAVH01. Next base: position 30,060 of record CAZVLU010000032.1, read on the forward strand.
CGCCCGGTGGCGTCATAGACCTGCAGGCTGTCGGGGTGGCGTCCGCGCGTCGACACGATGCGGCCTGACGAGAGGAACAGGTCGGAAACGGCGACCGCCTGATCGAGCAGGCCGCCCGGATTGTCGCGCATGTCGAGAACGAGGCCCTTCAGGTCGGGACCCATCTCGCGGCGCGCGCGGTCGATGGCGCGCGTCAGGTTGCGCGAGGTGCTCTGGTTGAACGAGGTGAGCTTGATGACGGCGGCGCTGCCATGCGGCTCGTATTCGACGGTCGGGTTGAAGATCAGCGCGCGGCTGATGGCGACGTCGAACGGCTCGGGCTTGTCGCTGCGAACGAGCGTCAATTTAACTTGGCTGGCGACGCGACCGCGCAGCTTCTCGACGACATCGCGCTCCTCCAGTTTATCGACCGGCAGTTCGTCGATGCGGATGATGCGGTCGCCGGCGCGCAAATCGGCGCGCGAGGCCGGCGTGTCGGGCATGACGGTTTCGACTTTCACGTCGCCGGGCTCGCCGTATTTCAGGCGCACGCCGATGCCGCCGTAGCCGTCGCGCGTGGCGCGCGCGTTGCGGGCGGAAGCGGCGGTGGTGTAGCGGCTATAGCGGTCCAGCTTGGCGAGCGCGCTTTTGAAGACCGTCTGGTAGATGTCTTCGGGGCTGGTGGCGGACAGCGCCGGCGAATCGGCGCGCGCCAGATTGATCGCCAGCGTCGTCAGATGGGCCCAGCCGTTGATGTTGGTGGCCGGCGGCGCCAGCAATTCGCTGCCGTGAGAGCGGCCGACAGTGACGCGGATCTTGTCGCCGCGCCGCACGAAGGAAAGCGAGTCGTCGATCTTTTCCAGCCCGTCGAGGCCGGCCATGGCCATCTGCTCGGCGGTCACCGGATCGATGTACTTGTCCTGCATCATCGCGAAGCCGGTGCTGAACATGGCGGTCGCGTTGTCGGGGTCGAAGGCGGCGTTCGAGTCGATCTTCGGCATCTGCGTGCAGCTTGCAAGCCACAGAGCGCAGAAAACCGTTCCAACAATGCGCCGAATGTTCATCGTCCCCAGATACCCTCGGTTAGGCTTTGACCCGTAATGTCCATTGCACGCCGAGCATGGCGCCTTTGATCGCCGGCAAAAGCGCCAGCGCCAGGCCCAAGGTCAACGGCAGCCAGAGGGCCATGTGGACCCAAGTGGCGGGATGGACGGTTTGTTCGAGCATCAGCATGGCCGGCACGATGATGTGGCCGACGATGACGATGGTGAAATAGGCTGGCGCGTCGTCGGCGCGGTAGCTGTCGAGATCGACGCCGCAGGCGGCGCAACGCGGGGCGACCTTCAGGTAGCCGGCGAACGCGGCGCCTTCGCCGCAGCGCGGGCAGCGGCGGCGCAGACCGCGCAGGGCGGCGGCGAGCATCGAAACGGGAGCGAAAAAGCGCGAGGGCGACGGACCCCGCTCTGCGGCTGTCGCCGGGGCGGGGAAGGGCGGAAGGAGCTCGGTTCCTGCGTCAGCCATGAAACGCCTTGGGTGCGCCGCAGTATGGCGGCACGACCAAAGATATAGCCCCTCTGTTAAGAATTCACTGCCAAAATTTGTCACAGGCCCGCGAGCTATGCGGAATCGCTCGGGTTTTGATGCAAAGTTCGATTTTGCAAGGCTTTAAACCCTATCGCCTTTAGTTCGCGGAACCCGGATCACGTTCCTAACGGAACTTTTTGGGTGAATTGCCGTTCGTTGCGGTTCCGCCGTCCTTGCCCCGTTTGCCCCGACTGCCGGCGGATTTCTTGCTCGGGCCGTTACGTTTGCCGAACTTCTTGTTGGGCGGGCGGCGATCCGCCTTGGCGCCTGGGCCTGGCGCTTTCTGCGGCCCTTTGCCGAAGGATTTACGCGGTCCGGCAGCGCCGGGACGCGTCGTTCCCTGATGATCGTCGATACGGAACAGCAAGCTGCCGGTGATCGGATCGGCGTCGATCAGCGTTGCCGTCACGGCGTCGCCGAGCGAGAAGACCTCGCCGGTGCTGCGCCCCGTCAGATTGTGGCGCGCTTCGTCGTGATCGAAATAGTCCTGGCCTAAGCTGCGGATCGGCACCAAGCCTTGCGCGCCGGTTTCGTCAAGCGCGACGAACAGGCCGAAGCGGGTGACGCCGGCGATGCGCGCCGGGAAGCTCGCGCCGACGCGGTCCTTCATGTAGATCGCCATGTAGCGGTCCATGGCGTCGCGCTCGGCAAGCATGGCGCGGCGCTCGGTCTGCGAGATATGTTCGCCCCAGGCGACGAAGTTCGCGCCCATCGAACGCTCCAGCGCGCCGTCGCCGAGTTTGAGCGCGCCGATCAGCGCCCGGTGCACCAGCAAATCCGAATAACGCCGGATCGGCGAGGTGAAGTGGGCGTAGCGCTGCAGCGCCAGGCCGAAGTGGCCGAGGTTCTCCGGAGAATAGATCGCCTGCGACTGGCTGCGCAGCATCGTCTCGCTGATGAGCCGCGATTCCGGGGTGCCTTCGACCTTCTTGAGGATGTCGGCGAAGTTGCGCGAGCGCAAACCCTGGCCGCGCGGCAGCGAGATGTCGAAGCTGGCGAGAAACTCGCGCAGCGCTTCGACCTTGGCCTCGTCGGGCACATCATGCACGCGGTACATGCAGGGCCAGCCGGCCTTTTCCAGCGTCTCGGCGGCGGCGACGTTGGCGGCGATCATGAATTCCTCGATCAGCTTGTGGCTGTCGAGCCGTTCGCGCGGCACGATCTTCTCGATCTCGCGCTTGTCGTTGAGGATGACCTTGCGCTCGGGAATTTCCAGATCGAGCGTGCCGCGCCGGCGTCGCGCGTCGTCGAGCGCTGCGTAAGCGGCATAGAGCGGGCCGAGGATCATGCGGTCGACGGCGTCGGGCCAAGTCGGGTCGTCGACGGTCGGGTAGCCGTCTTTCAGGCGCTGTACTTGCTCGTAGGTGCAGCGCGCCGCCGAGCGGATCAGCGCGCGCACGAAGCGGTGGCGCATGAGATTGCCGGCTTTGTCGATCCACATATGCACGGCCATCGCCGCGCGGTCGCCGTCGGGACGCAGCGAGCAGAGATCGTTCGACAGCTTCTCGGGCAGCATGGGGACGACGCGGTCGGGCATATAGACCGAGTTGCCGCGCTTGAAGGCTTCGCGGTCGAGCGCGTCGCCGGGCTGCACGTAATGGGCGACATCGGCGATGGCGACGATCAGGTGGAAGCCGCCCTTGTTGTCGGGGGCGGGGTCTTCTTCGGCCCAGACGGCGTCGTCGAAGTCGCGCGCGTCGGCGCCGTCGATGGTGATGAGCGGAGTGGCGCGCAGGTCGTCACGGTTGCCGAGCGGCACCGGTTCGGCCTTGGCCGCTTGCGCCAGCGTCTCGGGCGGAAACTCCGTCGGGATGCCTTGGGCGTGAATGGCGATCAGGCTGACGGCGCCGGGATCGTCGAACTGGCCGAGCTTCTCGATGATCTCGCCTTCGGGCAATCCGGCGCCACGGCGCGGCAGCAGGCGGGCGCGTACCAGGTCGCCCTGTTTCGCGCCGTTGGACTTCTCGCGCTTGATGAAGATCTCGCTCTTGGCGCGCCGGTCGGTCGGCTGCACCCGGCCTTGGCCTTTGACGATGGCGAAGACGCCGATGACTTCGGCGGGCGCGCCGTCGAGGCGGCGCATCACGTTGGCGACATAGCCGCCTTCCGGATCGGCAGCGAGCTTGGCGAGAATGCGGTCGCCGGCGGCGAGCGGCGAGAGGCCATCGCGCGGCGCGACGACGAGGATGCGCGGCAGCGCGGCCGACTCGGCCCATACGGTCGGCTTGGCCAGCAGTTCGCCGTCCGGATCGAGGCCGGAGATTTCCAGCACGCCGACTTCGGGCAGTTTCTCCAGCGACGCATATTGCCGGCGGCCTTGGGCGCGGCCGATGCGGCCGTCGCGCTCAAGCTCTTTCAGCAGTTCGCGCAGGATGGCTCGGTTGTCGCCCTTCACGTTGAAGGCGCGGGCGATCTCGCGTTTGTCGGTGGTGCCCGGGTGCTCGCGCATCCATTCGAGCAGCGCCTCTTTCGTGAGGGCCGGATACTCGGAATGAGGTTTGCGCGCCACGCCGGGGACTTACTGAGGCTTAGTCGGCGTCGACGGTCGCCGGATCGGCGTCGGTCTCGTCGGCTGCATCAGCTTTAGGGGCCGCGGCTTTTTTCGCGCCCTTTTTCGGCGCAGCTTTCTTCACGGCTTTCTTGGCCGCCTTCTTGGCTGGGGCTTTTTTCGCCGGGGCCTTCTTGGCTTTCGGCGCGGCGTCGCTGTCGGCGGCTTTCGCCTTTGCCTTGCCGCGCGCCGGCTTTACGCCGGCCTTGGCGGCGCGGGCGGCGAGAAGCTTCACCGCGTCATCGACGCCGAGCGTCTCGGAGTCCGCATCGCCGGGCAGGGTCGCGTTGATCTTGCCGTGCTTCACATAGAGGCCGTAGCGGCCCTTGTGCAGGGTGATCGGTTTTTCGTCGGCGGGATGCAGGCCGATCTCGCGCAGCGCCGCGTCGCCGCGACCGCCGCGCTTGGCCTTTTCGGCCAATAGATCGACGGCGCGATTGAGGCCGATGACGAGCACATCTTCGTCCGCCGGGATCGAGGCGTAGATTTTGTCATGCTGGATGTAAGGCCCGAAGCGGCCGATGCCGGCCTTCACGACCTTGCCGTCTTCCGGATGCTGGCCGACGGTGCGCGGCAGCGACAGGAGCGACAGCGCCTGCTCGAGCGTGATGGCCGAAACGTCCATGGCCTTGGGCACGCCGACGCGCTTGGGCTTGTCGACCGGATCGACCTTGGGCGCCTTGGGCTTCTTCTTGCCCTTCTCGGGCGGCGGCAGCGCCGGCATCTCAGGCATGTCGCCGAGCTGGATATAGAGGCCGTAGGGGCCCTTGCGCACGGTCACGGGCTTGGAGGTGTTGGGATCGGCGCCGAGCAGCAGCGGGCCGGCGGCGAGCGCCGCCATCGGGCTGCCTTCCTCGATCTTTTCGACCGAGAGCTTGCGGGTGAATTTGCACTCGGGGTAATTCGAGCAGCCGATGAAAGCGCCGAACTTGCCGAGCTTGAGACCGAGGCGGCCCTGGCCGCAGGTCGGGCAGCCGCGCGGGTTCTTGCCGTCATCGCCGACCGGGAAGAAGTGCGGCCCGAGCGCGTCGTCGAGCGCGTCGATCACCTGTGTGATCGTCAGGTCTTTGGTGCCGGCGATGTCGCGCGAGAAGTTCTTCCAGAAATCGCCCAGCACCTTCTTCCAGTCCATCTTGCCGTCGGAAATCCCGTCGAGCTGGTCTTCGAGATTGGCGGTGAAGTCGTACTGGATATAGTCGCGGAAGAAGCTGTCGAGGAAGGTCGTGACCATGCGGCCGCGGTCTTCCGGCACGAAGCGCTTCTTGTCGAGCTTCACATAGTCGCGGTCCTGCAGCACCGAGATGATCGAGGCGTAAGTCGAAGGCCGGCCGATGCCGAGCTCTTCGAGCTTCTTGACCAGGGAGGCTTCCGAGAAGCGCGGCGGCGGCTGCGTGAAATGCTGCTCGGGCCGCACGGCCTGGCGCGCCAGCTTGTCGCCCTGGTTCATCTTCGGCAGCAGGCGGCTGTTCTCGTCGTCGCCCTCAACTGCGTCGTCGCGGTCTTCTTTATAAAGCTTCAAGAAGCCGTCGAACGTGACGACCGAGCCGGTGGCGCGCAAGGTCGCGCCGGAGGGCGCGCTCGTTTTACCGTCGCCTGCGGCGATGTCGACGGCGACCTGGTCGAGTTCGGCCGAGGCCATCTGGCTGGCCAGCGTGCGCTTCCAGATCAACTCGTAAAGGCGAAGCTGGTCGGTCTCGATGTAGCGCGCCACCTGGTTGGGGGCGCGGCCGAGATCGGTCGGGCGGATCGCCTCGTGGGCCTCCTGGGCGTTCTTGGCGTTGCTTTTATAAACGCGCGGCGAGGGCGGCAGGTACTGCTCGCCGAAATCCTTGCCGATGACGCGGCGCGCCTGGCCGAGCGCGTCGCCAGAGAGCGTCACGCTGTCGGTACGCATGTAGCTGATCAAGCCGACCGTCTCGCCGCCGATGTCGGCGCCTTCGTAGAGACGCTGGGCGAGCTGCATGGTCTGGCGCGCCGAGAAGCCGAGCTTGCGCGAGGCCTCCTGCTGCAGCGTCGAGGTGGTGAAGGGCGGCGCCGGGTTGCGCTTGGCCTGCTTGCGCTCGACGCTGGCGACCGAGAAGTCGCGCGATTCGATGATGCTGGCGGCCCGCTTGGCGGCGGTTTCGGTATTCAGGTCGAACTTGTCGAGGCGCTTGCCGTCCAAATGCGTCAGATGGGCGGTGAAGGACGCGCCGTCGGGCGTTTTGAAATCGGCGTCGACCGACCAATATTCCCGCGCCTTGAAGACTTCGATCTCGGATTCGCGCTCGCAGATCAGGCGCAGGGCGACGGATTGGACGCGCCCGGCCGAGCGCGAGCCGGGCAATTTGCGCCACAGCACCGGCGACAGGGTGAAGCCGACGAGATAGTCGAGGGCGCGGCGCGCCAGGTAAGCCTCGATCAGCGGCTGGTCGAGATCGCGCGGATGCTTCATCGCCTCGAGGATGGCGCTCTTGGTGATCTCGTGGAACACCACGCGCTGCACCGTCTTGCCTTTGGTCAGGCCGCGGTCCTTCAAAAGCTCGAGCACGTGCCAGGAAATCGCTTCGCCTTCGCGGTCCGGGTCGGTCGCGAGGATGAGGGTGTCGGCGCCCTTGAGCGCCTTGGCGATGTCGTTGACGCGGGCGGCGCCACGGTCGGCCACTTGCCAGCTCATGGCGAAGGCCTCGTCCGGGCGCACCGAGCCATCCTTGGCCGGCAGATCGCGCACATGGCCGTAGGAGGCCAGCACGGTGTAATCCGAGCCGAGATACTTATTGATGGTTTTCGCCTTGGCAGGCGATTCGACGACGACGACATTGCTCATGGGGCGGCTTGCTTACACCATTCCCGCCCGGGAAAAAAAGCGCGCTCTTGCGGCTATTTTCTAAGGCTTTGATATTACGAGAGAAATTTGGCCTCCCGGCTGACGCTCGACGCGCCCGGCCAATTCCAGTTCGAGAATCGCGGAGGCCAAAGCGGCAGGCGAGACATGGGCCCGGCGCGCCAGATCGTCAATGCCGGTAGGCGAAAATCCCAGTAATTCCAATATCTTGCTGGATAAGTCGGGGGCGGATTCGAGGGTTCCTTCAACCTCTTGTGGAGGTTGAGAAAAAGCTGAAATCTTGAGTCGAGAGGGGGGCGCTAAGTCTTTGATTTTGCTCTAATGGCGAATCGAGCGGGCCGAGCGCAGCCAACACATCGGCGACGCATGTCACCAGCGCCGCGCCGTCGCGAATCAGGCCGTTGCTGCCGGCCGCGCGCGGGTCCAAGGGCGAGCCCGGCACGGCCAGCACGTCGCGGCCCTGCTCGGCGGCGAGCCGCGCGGTGATCAGCGAGCCCGATTGCAGCGCCGCCTCGACCACGACGACGGCGCGCGACAGGCCGGAGATCACCCGGTTGCGGTAAGGGAAGTGGCGGGCGGTCGGTTTGAGGCCGAAGGGTTGCTCGGCGACCACCGCGCCGCCCTCGCCGGCGATGCGCGCCATCAGGGCGGCGTTCTCCGGCGGATAGACGACATCGACGCCGCCGGCGACGCAGGCGATGGTGCCGCTCGCCAATGATCCCTCATGGGCGGCGGTGTCGATGCCGCGCGCCAGGCCCGACACGACCGTCAGCCCGGCGCTGCCCAGCTCGCCGGCCAATTGGCTGGCGAAGCGCCGGCCGTTGGCCGAGGCGTTGCGCGCCCCCACCATGCCGATGCAGGGGCCGTGCAGCAGTTCGGCGCGGCCGTGCACGGTAATGACCGGCGGCGCGTCGGGCAGGGCGGCGAGGGCTTCGGGGTAGTCCGGCTCGCAGGCGGCGATGGCCCGCGCGCCATGTTTCGTCAGGGCGGCCAATTCCCGCTCGGCGGTGTCGCGCTTGGCTAGGCGCACGGCCTTCTTGCCCCTGTTGCCGCGCGTCAACTCCGGCAGCGCCGCCAGGGCGCGCTTCGCCTTGCCGAATTTGGCGATCAGGGCGTGGAAGGTGACGGGGCCGACATTGTCGCTGCGGATGAGCTGCAGCCAGTCGAGGCGCTCCTCGTCGGTCAGCGCGCGCCGCTCCATCAAATCCCCCGAAATGTGCCTTAATCGGCTATGGTGCCGGCCATTCTAAGAGATGGAGCGACAACGCCAATGCGAAATTCCGACAAGAGAACCTACCGCGAGATCGAATTCGAAGTGCGCGCGAAGGGCATGGGCCGCTTCGAGTGGGAAATTTACGCCCCGGACGACGCCGACCTCGAAGTCGTCGGCACCGTCAACGGCAGCCGCAACGAGGCGGTCGAAGCCTGCCGCGCCGCCATCGACGCTTGGCTCGACAAGGCGGCTTAGCCACTTCTCAACGACCGTCATGCTCGGGTTTGACTCGAGCGCCGCGATTGACCGCCACATTTTCAGCCGTCATGCCCGGGCTTGCCCCGGGCATCCACGCCTTTTCTGCATCCGCGCCGTAAGGCGTGGATACCCGGGGCAAGCCCGGGCATGACGAAGGAGTGGGCGGTGAAATCGGCCGCCTAGCGGCTACGTCCCGACCTTCGGCTCGGTGCCGTTGAACAGGCGGCGGATGTTGGCGGCGTGTTTGACGATGATGAGCAGCGCCAGCGCGCCGATCAGGATGCCGACGCTGCGGCCGGCGTAGCCGAAGGCGAAGAAGGTCGCGATGACGCTGGCGGCGAGTGCGGCGAGCGACGAATAGCGGAAGATCAGCAGCATAAACAGCCAGACCGCGCCGGTGACGGCGCCGGTGGCGGGCGACAGGGCGAGCAGCACGCCGAAGGTGGTGGCGACGCCCTTGCCGCCCTTGAACTTCAGCCACACCGGGAAGACATGGCCGATCACCACGGCGAAGCCGGCGATCAGGCTGGCGAGGATGGCGAAGCCGTGCTGGCCGCCGTACCAATCGCCGACCCACACGGCAGCGACGCCCTTGGCGACGTCGAGGATCAGGGTCAGCGCCGCCAGGCCCTTATGGCCGGTGCGCAGCACATTGGTCGCGCCGATATTGCCCGAGCCGACGCTGCGGATGTCGCCCAAGCCGGCGAGCTTGGTCAGGATCAGGCCGTAGGGCACCGAGCCGAACAGATAGGCTACGGCGGCGACGATGAGGAGAGGCGCGTCGAGCGGCATCACTGCGCTTTCCGCGTAAAGACGGTGCGGCCGCCGACGATGGTGCGCAGCGCGTGGCCCTGCATCGGCCGGTTGTCGAACGGCGAGTTCTTCGAGGTGCTGCGGAATTTGATTTCCTGCACGCGCCACGGCTTGTCGAGATCGAACAGCACGATGTCGGCCGGCGCGCCCTTGGCGAGTTTGCCGCCAGCGAGGCCGAGCAGTTCGGCGGGCGCCACGGTGAGGCGGCACAGCACGTCGAGCAAACCCATCTTGCCGTTGTGATGCAGCGCGAGGCTCAGCGGCAGCAGCGTTTCCAAGCCGATGATGCCGGGCTCGGCCTGGCCGAAGGGCAGGCGCTTGCTCTCCTGGTCGTGCGGCGCATGGTCGGAGGCGATGACGTCGATGGTGCCGTCGGCCAAGCCTTGCACCACGGCGACGCGGTCGCTCTCGGGGCGCAGCGGCGGCGACAGGCGGGCGAAGGTGCGGTATTCGCCGATCTCGTTCTCGTTCAATGAGAAATACTGCGGCGCGGTGTCGGCGGTGACGCGTAAGCCCTTGGCCTTAGCGCGGCGGATCACCTCGATGCCTTCGGCGGTGGACACATGCGCGGCGTGATAGCGCCCGCCGGTCATCTCGACCAGGCGCATGTCGCGCTCCAGCATGATCGCCTCGGCGATGCCGGGGATGCCGACGAGGCCGAGCCGCGCGGACAGCTCGCCGGCATGGGCTTCGCCGCCCTTGGCCATGCGCGGCTCTTCCGGGTGCTGCACGATCAGCGCGTCGAAGGTCTTGGCGTAAGTGAGCGCGCGGCGCATCAGCACCGGATCGTCGATGGCTTTCACGCCGTCGGTGAAGGCGACCGCGCCGGCTTCGAGCAGCAGCCCGATCTCGGCGAGCTTCTTGCCTTCGGTGTTCTGCGTCAGCGCGGCGTAGGTCTGCACGCGCGCCAGGCCGGCCTCGCGGCCGCGTTGCAGCACGAAGCCGACGAGCGCCGGGTTGTCGATCGCCGGCCTGGTGTTGGGCAGGCAGACCATGGTGGTGACGCCGCCCGCGACCGCTGCGCCCGCCGCCGTAGCGATGGTCTCTTTATATTCTTCGCCGGGCTCGCGGGCGTGGACGCGCATGTCGATCAGGCCGGGGGCGAGGCAGGCGCCGGCGCAATCGACAGTCTCGGCCCCGGCCGGGGCTTTGACGTTCGCGCCGATGTCGGTGATGACGCCGTTCTCGATCAGCAGGCCGCCCTTCGTGTCCAGGTTGCTGGCCGGATCGAGCAGGCGGGCGTTGAGCAATGCCAGAACCGTCATTTGCCGGCTCCCGCGAGAGAGGCGACGACCGCTTCGAGGCAGGCCATGCGCGTCGCCACGCCATATTCGACCTGCTGCAGGATCAGGCTGCGGTCGATCTCGTCGGCGACTTCGGTGGAGATTTCGATGCCGCGGTTGAGCGGGCCGGGGTGCATGACCAGCGCGTCGGGCTTGGCGGCGGCCAGCATCTCATGGTCGAGGCCGTAGAAGTGCGAGTATTCGCGCAAACTCGGCACGAAGGCGCCGTCCATGCGCTCGAGCTGCAGGCGCAGCATCATCACGATGTCGCAGCCGGTCAGGCCCTTCTTCATGTCGTGGAACACCTCGACGCCGAAGCGGTCGATGGCCGGCGGCATCAGGGTCGGCGGGCCGACGACGCGGACGCGGGCGCCCATCGTTTGCAGCAGATGGATGTTCGAGCGGGCGACGCGGCTATGGGCGACGTCGCCGCAGATC
>CAZVLU010000033.1:0-39623 GCA_964628235.1 uncultured Rhizobium sp.
GTTGCCGTACTTCTGCTTGATCGGCCACAGCAGGCGGCGCGCCTTGTCGAGGTTGGTGTTGTCGGGCCAGCTATTGAGCGGCGCGAAGCGCTGTTGGCCGCCGCCGGCCCCACCGCGCCCGTCGGCGACGCGATAGGTGCCGGCGCTGTGCCAGGCGAGGCGGATGAACAGGCCGCCGTAATGGCCGAAATCGGCCGGCCACCAATCTTGCGAGTCCGTCATCAGAGCATGGAGATCTTTGATCACGGCATTGAGGTCGAGGCTTTTGAACTCTTTGGCATAATCGAAATCGGCCCCCATCGGATCGGACCAGGGCGAATGTTGGTGCAGGACATTGATGTCGAGCTGTTCCGGCCACCAATCGCGATTGGCGCGCGGGCGCGGGGCTGCGGCGCCATGCATCACCGGGCATTTGCCTGCGGATTTGCCGTCATTGCTGTCCATCTGTCTCTCCTGTCAGGGGACTATCTCATTGAGATAGTGGGGGAACTGTATAATTCTATAATTAGAATAATTATAATATTAGGGCTGTGCAACTGTTTTCATACGGATTCGTACGAAGCGGGCCAGTGGACGGGGGTGAGGGTTGCTCTCGTCGGACAAATTCCAAACCAAAACGCCCTCCGGCGCAAGCCGGAGGGCGTTGGGGGCAGTCTGATTGGGAATGGCAGGCTTTGCGAGGGCCTTAGCCCTTCTGGCCTTCCATGTAGATCGCCGTGATCTTCTCGACCGCGTTTTTGGGCGAGGCATAGATCTTTTTGACGAACTCCAGCATCTCGGCGCCGCTGCTCGGCGAGCTGCAGTCCAGCTTGATCTTGGCGCATTCGGCGATATAAGCCGCGTCCTTGAAGACCGAGACGAACGCGTTGCCGAGAACTTTAACTTTTGCCGCATCGACGTCGGGCGGCGCGGCGACCGGCCGGCCCATGGCGAGGCCTGCCTGGGCGATCTCCATGATCGCTCGCTTTTCCGGGTCTTTGATCAAGTCGAAGACATAGGGGCCGGGAATCTCGGGCACGCGTTCGGCGCCGTAATAGACCAGCACCTTGATCTTCTTTTCCGGGATCCAAGTCGGATAGTTGTTGGTCAAGCTCGACCAGAAGGGCGAGGCGTTGCCGTCGTTCTCGCCGCGCTCCATGCCGAGGAAACCGTCGGTCTGCGATTTGTAGCCCGGGATGATCTTGGTTTTAAGGTCGAAGATGTTGGTCAGCACCCGCGCGAAAAAGGCCGGAGTCGAACCCGAGCCGCTCGCCGACAGGATGATCTCGCGCTTCTGCGCATCCTCGAGCGTGTTCACCGGCACCGTGTGCCAGACGATCAGCAACCCGGTCTCCCGGCTCGGCGTGCCGAGCCAATTGAACTTGGTGGCGTCGAACTGCGCCTGCTTGTTGCCGTAGAGCGGGTCGAAGGCGAGCGTGTTGTTGATCATGCCGATGGTCAGACCATCTTTCGGCGCGGCGGTATAGAGCCAGTTGGTCGCGCGCAGGCCGCCGGCGCCAGCCATGTTCTGGGCCACGATGCTCGGCTCGCCTGGGATGTATTTCGGCAGATAGCGCGACAGCATGCGCGCGAACACGTCGTAGCTGCCGCCGACATCCGACGAGATGATGAAATTGACCTGTTTGCCCTTGTAGAAATCTTGGGCCTGGGCGTGCGGCGCAGCGAAACTTGCGGCGCCGAGCGCGACCGTTAATCCAACTGCGCGGAGTGTGGTGATCCAAGTGCGCGCGCGCTGCCGCATGGGGACGGCGGCGGCTTTGTGCGAAAGAACTTGGGCGGTATACGATAATGAGGTCATCGATCCGTCTCCTGTTTCGACCCGAACGGGCCTGGTGATCCTACTCAACAGAGCAAAGGACGTGCCAGAGGCGAAAACGGCGGCCTGTCGCATAGCATTGAGGGCTGCCGCCTAGGCTCTAGGCAATCGAACGCGGGGAGATACGAGAGAGACGCTAAATGTAGCATGGTGGGGTTTCGCTTTGCGATATGCGCGGCTCAACCCCATTCTATTCCGGCTCAGTTTTGCCGCAGCTGCGCAGGGAACAAGCCGATGACGATCTGGTCGGTCAGCTTGCGGAAGTTTTCGTCGCCCAACGCTTTCGGCGCCGGTCCCTCGGCATAGAGCCAGGAGATGCTCTTGCCCTCATAGCAGACGTTGGCGGCGACGCGGAGCTTCTTGCCGTCGCCCGGTTGGGTCGGCGGCGCATAGCCGGCGCCGCAGACGACGTCCATGCCGGAGTCGCGAAAGGCCGGATTGAACACCAAGACGACGGCAAAGTTGCGCGCGACCGTCGTCGGCGTGGTCGTGAAATGTGTGCCGCGTGGCAGCCAGGCCGGCGGGTGAATCGCGGCGGCGATGTCGCGCGCGTCGGTGGCCTCCGCAAACATCGTTCCATAGAGCCGCAAGGGCAGTTCGCCGTCTTTCGCCAATTCGGCGATGAGGCCGCGCGAATAAGGCGAGAATTGTCCCTGATGCGTGACCTTGACTAAATTGTCGCAGGCCGAAGCGATCATGGCGATGAGGGGCGAAACGAGGAGGCGAAGCATGCGCATGGCACGATCAAAGCCCATGGGCGCGCGACTGTCCAGAGCGGCAGGGTATTTATGCTAATTTGCGGCAAATACCGACAATTTGCCCGGCCGCCGATTCGTGGCACTCTTGGGCAAAAGCGGCCATTGGGGAGGGGACCATGCTCGATATGCCGACCGCGGATAGTGCGGCGAAAGTCTGGGGCAATTACACGCAAGCCGAGCTTGACGCGCAATATAATCAGATGAGCGCGATGAGCGAGGCCGAGCGCCAGGAGCATCATCACTTCAAGACGACGCATAGCACGCGCGTGCGCGCCGCCTTGGCGAAGGATGCGGTGTTCGATGTCGCTTACGGCGACAGCGCGGCGGAGCGGCTGGATATTTTCCGCCCAGCGGGTTGGCGCGCCGATTCGGCCCTGCCGATCCAAATCTATTTCCATGGCGGGGCGTGGAAGGCCGGCAAGAAGGAAGATGTCAGCTTTATCGCTGAGCCGTTCGTCGCGCGCGGCGTCATGTTCGTCGCCATCGACTACGGCCATGTTCCCGACATCACGCTCGACGAGCATGTGCGCCAAGCGCGCGCGGCGGTCGTCTGGGTTCATCGCAACGCGGCCTCGCTCGGCGGCGATCCCGGCCGCATCTTCGTCAGCGGGCATTCCTCGGGCGGCCATGTTTGCGCCGAAGTCGCCGTGGCCGATTGGCCGGCGCTGTACGGCTTGCCGGCCGATCTCATCAAAGGGGCGGCGGCGGTCAGCGGCATGTACGATCTGGCGCCGGTGCGCCTGTCGTGGCGCAACAGCTATCTCTCGCTAGATGCGCCGGCGGCGCAGCGCTTGAGCCCGATTCTGCGCGTTCCCGAACGCGCCTTGCCGATGGTGATCGGCTATGGCTCGCGCGAACTCGACGAGTTCAAACGGCAGGGCCGCGACTTCGCTGCCGCTTGGCGTCGCGTCGGCCACCCTTGCGTCGAAGTGGAACTTCTCGGGCTTAATCACTTCGCCGTGGGGCACGCCTTCGGCAATTCCCAAGGGCCTCTTTTGAAAGCAGTTTTCAATCAAATGAACGTCTAAGATGCAGCGATTGCAGCGTTCTTCGGCATCTAAGGCCCTGATTGTCCTCGCATTGTCACGTTCTGAGTGATAAAAATAATCGATCAATTATCTACCGGCTGGCTTGCTACGCCTGCTCTCCGCTGCGCTCCGGCTTTCCCCGACTAGCTTAATTGATCGGTCCCGTGCGACGCGCGCACGGCAGTTGGAAATCGGCCACCAGGAGATGACGATGGCGACAGGCACCGTGAAGTGGTTCAACCCGACGAAGGGTTTTGGATTCATTACGCCGGACGAAGGTTCGAAGGACGTGTTCGTTCACATCACCGCTGTTCAGCGCGCCGGCATCCAAGCTTTGACCGAAGGCCAAAAGGTGACCTACGAATTGGCGACCGAGCGCGGCAAGACCGCTGCCGTCAACCTTCAACTCGGCTAATCGCGCCGGCCTTCAGGCCGGCGTTTTGCTTTTGCGAGATAGAAACGGCGGCTCTATGAGCCGCCGTTTTCTTTTGCCGTGCAGGGCGCGCTGCGCTGTTAGGCGGCGGTTTTCGCGTCGGCGTTCAGCACTTCGACAATCTTGCTCTCCATGTCATTGCGCTGATAGGGCTTCTTCAGCAGGAACATGCCGTCGGCCAGGCGCCCGTCGGTGGTGATGGCGCTCTCGTCGTAGCCGGAGGTGAACAGCACCTTCAAACCTGGGCGGCGCTCGACGGCGCGCTCGGCCAGTTCGCGGCCATTCATGCCGCCTGGCATGATGACGTCGGTGAACAGCAAGTCGATATGGTCAGCGCTATCGAGCTTCACCAGGCCGGCGGGGCCGTTCTCCGCCTCGATCACGTTGTAGCCGAGGCTTTCGAGCTGCGCCGTCACATAGGTGCGGACCATGTCGTTGTCTTCGACCACGAGGATGGTCTTGCGGCTGGTGTCGAGGCCGGTCGGCTCTTCGGACGGCTTGTTAACGGCTTTGGCGGCGATGCGGGGGAAATAGATTCTCACGATAGTACCCTTTCCAACTTCACTCTCGAGCCGCACCAGGCCGCCCGATTGATTGACGAAACCATGCACCATCGACAGGCCGAGGCCGTTGCCTAAGCCGACGCCTTTGGTGCTGAAGAACGGCTCGAACGCACGCTTGATCACGTCGGGCGTCATGCCCGAGCCGGTATCCGAGACGGTGATGCAGACGAAATCGCCAGGTTTCGCCTCGCCGGCAGTTTCCGCCAGGCTGAGGTGGGCGTTATTCGTCGCGATATGCAGCGTGCCGCCATTGGGCATGGCATCGCGCGCGTTGAGGACGATATTGAGCAGCGCCTGGTCGATCTGGCCGCGATCGAGCGTGGCGCGCCATATCCCGTCGGCTAGCGAACTGGTGACAGTGATCGATTCGCCGATCGCGCGCGCGACGAGCGGCTGCAACTCGGTGATGATCTTATTCAGATCGACGGATACCGGTTCGAGGATTTGACGCCGCGAATAGGCGAGCAGCCGTAAGGTCAGTTCGGCGCCGCGATCGGCGGCGTCCTTGGTCATCGAAGCCCAGCGTTGCAGACGC
Organism: uncultured Rhizobium sp.; assembly: GCA_964628235.1. GTDB lineage: Bacteria > Pseudomonadota > Alphaproteobacteria > SMXQ01 > SMXQ01 > CAMAVH01. The sequence continues at coordinate 5,134 of CAZVLU010000033.1, forward strand.
GGCTGATCGGCGAGCGATTCGACGAGTATCTCCGAATTGCCGATGATGACCTGTAGGATGTTATTGAAGTCGTGGGCGATGCCGCCGGTGAGCTGGCCGATGGCCTCCATGCGAGTAGCCTGGCGGATCTTCTCCTCAGCCGCGCGCTTTTCGCTGACGTCGCGCACCATGGAGAGCAGGCCGACGCAACGGCCGTCGTCGTCGGTCAGGCGCGCATTGGTCCATTCGCAGGAGATCGACCGGCCATCTTTCGTGAGGTTGACGCTGACATGCGTCGCGATCTCTTCGCCGCTATAGACGCGCGCCACGCTCGCTTCGATCAGGTCACGTTGCTCGGGCGCGACGATCAAGTCGAACGGATCGACGCCCAGCGCGTCGGCCTTGCTATAGCCGAATATCCCTTCGGCAGCTGGGTTCCAGTCGAGTATCCGCCGCTCGTTGTCGAGCAAAAGGCAGCCTGACGGCATGTTGTCGATCATCATGCGTAACCGTCTGGCGAAAGACTGGCGGCGCAACTCGGCGATCTTCTGTTCATGGATGTCGAGCGCGAGGATCAGAGTGCCGCCCTCTTTATCGGCGCGTTCGCGGATTTGCATCCAACGGCCGTTGAGTTCGACCTCAAGCAATTGCGGCGGCCGGCGGTGCTGCGCCATGCGCTCGACGATCCATTGCTCTTCGCGACCCGTCGCTTCGGGGATCAGCTTGTGAGCGATGCACTCGCGCAGCAAGTCCTCGAAGCTCGACCAACGCGCCAGATTGTTGGTGACGGGGGCGTAAAGCTCCCGAAAGCGCGCGTTGCAGACGATAAGCCGGTCGTCGGCATCGTACAGCGCGAAGCCTTCCGACAGGCTTTCGATCGAGCGCAAGAAGCGGTCGCGGCTGAGCTGCGCGCGCTCCTGCGCGGTCACTTGCGAGGTGATGTCGCTATAGATGCCGCGGTAGCCGACGAACGCGCCGGCTTCGTCGAACACCGGTTTGCCGCTGACGATGCGGTGACGAACTCTGCCGTCGGCTTTCGGCCTGGCGTAGCGGAATTCGCGGAACGCGCGGTGCGCGTCCATGTCCTGCTTGAGCTTGCGCCAATGCGGGTCCTGATCGGCGTCGATGCCGAGATTTCCCCAGCGCGTCTTGCCAAGATAATCGCGCGATTGCCCCTCGAGGCCGCTGTGCCAGATCAGGCGATGTTCGGCGTCGGTTTCCCAAAAACGGTCAGAGGCGGCCTCAGCGAAATCGCGGAAACGCGTTTCGCCATCGCTCAGCGCTGCCAGCAGCTTCTCGCGCCGACGGCTGTTGCGCAGCGCGATGACGCCGAGGAGCGCGATGGCGACCGCGACCAAGCCGGACAAGCCGGCGAACATGCTCCATTCGCGGTGCCACCCCCGCATGACGGCATTCTCGTCAGCGCCGGCGAGAACCATGATCGGCAAACCAGGCACGCGCTGCAACGCGTAGATGCGGCGCACGCCGTCGACTGGTCCCTCCATCGTGAAGGCCGCTCCGCTTCCCGCATGCGGTATCATCGATGGACTGAGGACTGAGTGTTTATTCAGGGCTTCGTCGTGCGGCGACCGCAGCAGCAAGCTTCCGTCATTCCGGAACAGGGCGATTTCCGATCCTTCGCCGAGCAAGGCGCTGTCGATGATCGTCCGTAAACTGCTGATGTCCGTGCTGTCGTCTAAGACGAGCGGCGCGAGGTCGTTCATCTGAATGACGCGGGCGGTCTGTTCGGCGATGACGTTCGCCAAGCTTCTTACGGTCTCGCCCGTCTTGTGATGCAGGTCGCGACGCTTGTCCCATATCTCGCTGCCCAGCGTCGTCAAGCCGATGGCAAGACCGAGAGCGATCAGCAGGATCAATTGCGCAATAGCGCGGCTGCCGCCGCGCAAGGCGCGTTGCGGGGCGGGGCTGATCAGGCGCTTGGCGGTTAGAAAACGAAAGCTCATAGCTCGAAGCCGATAGGGGAGAACAACCGGCTACTTATAACTAAAGACATACAAATAAAGTATTAAAAGTTCCGATTGGCGTGTGTGCGATCTAACTAATTGAAACATATGATTAAAATATGCCCTTAGGCCGACGTTGTCTGTGCGGGTCAGAGGGGCTAGCCTTCCTGAAAAGCTTACAGGGAGGCGTAAAATGACGGCACGGCAGAGTCCCGCTCTCGCGGGTGTCACGGTCCTAACGGCGTTGTTGGTTATCCAGACGGCGGCTGCGCAGTCGCCCGCCGAGTTTTACAAAGGCAAGCAGCTCACCTTTATCGTCGGCTCGAGCCCAGGCGGCGGCTACGACGCCCAGGCCCGGCTGTTGGCACGCCATATGGGCAAGCATCTGCCGGGCGCCCCCAGCTTCGTCGTGCAGAACATGCCGACCGCCGGCAGCCTAGCGGCAACCAATCATCTCTATACGATCGCGCCAAAGGACGGCTCGACCTTCGGCATGGTCCAGCGCGGCATGTTGACGGCGACGCTGACCAATCCGACCGGTGTGCGCTTCGATATTTCGAAGTTCAACTGGATCGGCAATATGGCGTCCGAGACGGCCGTGGTCGTCGCCTGGGCGGATTCGCCGATCAAGACGACGGCCGATCTCTTCACCACGGAGATGGTCGTCGGCGGCACCGGCCCGACCATCGATACGGAGACCACGCCGCGTCTGCTCAACGCGCTCATCGGCACCAAGTTCAAGGTCATCTCGGGCTATCCGGGCACCACCGAGGTGACGCTGGCGATGGAGCGCGGCGAGGTCCATGGTCTCGGCGACTGGTCTTGGTCGAACGTGAAGAGCCGGCGCGGCGATTACCTGCGCGACAAGAAAATTCGCGTGCTGATGCAGAGCGCATTGGAGAAGGAACCGGACCTTCCCGACGTGCCGTTGGCGCTCGACTATGTGAAAAATCCCGAGGATCGCCAGATCATGGAATTGATCATGGCGCAAAAGACGGTGGCGCGACCGGTCGTGGCGCCGCCCGACATACCGCAAGACCGCATCGACACGCTGCGCGCAGCCTTCATGGCGACGGGAAAGGATCCTGAGTTCATGCAGGACGCCGACAAAAGCAAGCTCGACATCGCTCTCAGCTCTGGGGCCGATGTCGATAAGGTGGTGGCGCGCATCGTCAAGACGCCGCCGGCGCTTGCCGAGAAGCTGTCGGCCGCCATCGCTCCGCCCAATCGATAAGCGCTCGTCACGAGCGTTTCGCCTCGCAGAGCGGCGGCTTCGTCAAGGGAGCCGCCGCAATGCATTGGTGGCCCTGGGTTTGCATAGGGAGGGGGCAACGCCGCCATCTCCCATTGATGACCAGGAGCCATCCATGTCCGATTTTTCCATCGCCATCCGATCCGCCAGGGCCGGTCTGTTATCAGGCGCTTGCCTGATGCTCGGCGCCTCGCTCGCGCCGGCACATGCGCAGCCGGTCGCCGATTTCTATAAGGGTAAGCAGATCACTGTCGTGGTCGGCTCCAGCCCAGGTGGCGGCTATGACCTGCAGGCGCGGATGTTCGCACGTTTTATGGGCGATCATATTCCGGGCAAGCCGAGCATGGTGGTGAACAATATGCCCGGCGCGGGCAGCCTGACGGCGACCAATCATCTTTATAATCTGGCGCCGAAGGACGGCACGACGATCGGCGTCGTGCAGCGAGGCATGTTGACGGCGAAATTCACGATTCCGAGCGGTGTCCGCTTCGATGTCGAAAAATTCAATTGGTTGGGAAATCTCGCGCCGGAAATCGCCACGGTCATCGCCTGGCACAGCTCGCCGATCAAGACGACAGACGATTTGTTCAAGCAGGAATTCATCGTCGGCGGCAGCGGCCCGACGCTCGATCCGGAGACCGTGCCGCGGTTGATGAACGCCCTGATTGGCACAAAATTCAAGATCGTGTCGGGCTATCCGGGCACGACGGAAATCTTGCTTGCCATGGAGCGCGGCGAACTGCACGGCCTCGCCGATCTGGCGTGGAGCAACGTGAAGCGCCGCACCGATCTGACGCAAGACGGCAAAATTCGCGTTTTGATGCAGAGCGGCCTGCAGAAGGCCCCCGATTTGCCGAACGTGCCGTTGGCGCTCGACTACATCAAGAACGACACCGATCGCAAAGTGATGGAATTGCTTTTTGTACAGAAGACAGTGGCGCGTCCGCTTGTCGCGCCGCCTGATATGTCGTCCGATCGCGTCGCGGCTCTGCGTAAAGCCTTTCTCGATATGACGAAGGACAAAGGTTTTCTCGACGAGGCGGAAAAGCTGAAAGTCGATGTCGAGCCGGCTACGGGCGAGGAGATTCAGGCCATCATCGCCAAAATCGCGGCGACGCCGACCGATATCGCCGAGAAACTGGCGGCGGCGATTACGCCGACCCGTTAGCCAAGCCTCTGCGATAAGAGGAAGTTTTCAGGTCGATCAGCCCCGCTCCGTTGCTTCGGAGCGGGGCTTTTCTTGTGGCGGAAGGCGGGGTGACAACCGCGCTGTCGCCGTGTAAAAAAGTCCTCAAGCGGTGAACAGCCGCAGCAAACAGGGAGATATTGATGCCGATTCCTCATCAAGTGCGTATTCTGTCTGTCGTGACCGGCCTTTGCGCCATGGCCTTCGTCGGCGACGCTGTCGCTCAGGACAGCGCAGCGTTTTATAAAGGTCGCAGCATCGACATGATTATCGGCGCCGCGCCTGGCGGCGGTTACGACGTCTATGGTCGGGTCGTGGCGCGTCACATGCCGCGCCACCTGTCAGGCAATCCGACCTTCGTGCCCAAGAACATGCCGGGCGCCGGCAGCAGCAAAGCGGCTGAATATATCTACACGGTGGCGCCGAAAGACGGTTCGGCGATCGGCATCATTTTCCCGGGCTCGATCATGTCGCCGCTACTCGAAGCCGATCGGAGCACGCAATATGACCCGCCGAAGTTCAGCTATCTCGGCACCGCCAACAAGGAAGTTCGCGTCTGCGCTATACGTAACGGCGCGCCGGCGACCACCGTGGCCGCTGCGACGAAGACCGAGGTCATCATGGGCGCGACGGCCGAAGGCGGATCGACCCAGGATTACCCGGCGGTGATGAACGAAGTGCTCGGCACCAAGTTCAAGATCATCCGCGGCTACAAGGGGACGCTGGACATCACCCTCGCCGTCGAGCGCGGCGAGGCCGATGGTCTGTGCGGCTGGGCTTGGACCAGCTTGAAGACCCAGAAGGCCGATTGGCTCACCAACAAATCGGTGAACGTCGCCATCCAATTCGGCATGGAGAATGACCCTGATCTCGATAAGATGGGCGTGCCGTCGATTTGGAGCTTCGTCAAGAACGAAGCCGATAAACAGTTGCTCGAGTTGATGATCGGCCAGCAGGTCTTCGGCCGTCCGTTCGTCGCGCCGCCGGGCATTCCGGCCGACAGGCTGAAGCTGTTGCGCGACGCTTTCGCGGCGACGATGAAGGACAAGCAATTCCTCGCCGACGCAGAGAAATCGAAGCTCGATATCGATTACGACTCGGGCGAAGCGGTGCAGAAACTCGTCGAGCGCATGTACGCGACGCCGAAGCCGGTCGTCGAGCGCTTGATCAAGGCGATGAAGCAGTAAAAGCGTCGCCTATTCGTCGCCGCCAGGAGCGCGGCGATGGGACTTGATATGGGAGCGGTTGGCCTTGTCGGCCAGCCGCTTCTTTTTTTGCCCTTTGCTGACGCGGGTCGGCACGCGCGGGCGCGGCGGCAGGCGCGCCTCGCTGATGAGCGCGCTCAAGCGCTCCAGCGCGTCGGCCTTGTTGCGCTCCTGGCTGCGAAAGCGCTGCGCCTGAATGACGAGGACGCCTTCGTTGGTCATGCGCCGCCCAGCCTGCGCCAAGAGACGCGCGCGCCAATCCTCGGGCAAGGCGGAATTGGCGACATCGAAGCGCAGCAGCGCCGCGGTCTCCACCTTGTTGACGTTCTGGCCGCCCGGACCGCTGGCGCGGGCGAATTGCCAATCGAGGTCGCGCTCATCGACGGCAAAGCCTGGCGCGAGGCGAATCATGCCCATGAAAATATCCTTTCGCGCGGCATCCTAGCCGCAGCCTGCGGCTTAAGCGAGCCGCCATCCCATGCTAGGCTGCTGGCAGTTTCAGCGGAAGCGAGCGAGATGTTCATGGCGATACGGCGGTGGGGTTGGGCGATGTGGTGCGCGGCGGCATGGATCGTCGCCAGTCCGACTCTGGCTTTCACGGCGCCGGAGCCGCCGGCCAAGTCGCAGCCGAACGGGGCTATCGTCGTGCCCTACGAGCCGACCCCGGAGATCGTCGTGCGCACGATGTTGCGCATCGCCAATGTCGGGCCGGCGGACAGCCTGATCGATCTCGGTTCGGGCGACGGGCGCATCGTCATCACCGCCGTGAAGGAGTTCGGCGCGCGCGGCCTGGGTATCGAGCTGGACAGCGAGTTGGTCAAGCTGAGCCGCGCCAATGCGTTGAAGGCAGGCGTCGCCGACCGTGCCAGCTTTCGCGAGGAGGATATCTTCAAGGCGGATCTGTCGGGCGCCAGCGTCGTGACCATGTTCCTGTATCGCAGCATCAATCTGCAGCTGCGTCCAAGCTTGCTCGATCTGAAGCCGGGCACGCGGCTTGTTTCGCATTTTCATGATATGGAGGAATGGCGCCCCGACCGCTCCGAATTGGTTAAATCCAACGCGCATTACGGCGAAAGCTGGGTGCGGATGTGGGTGGTGCCGGCCAAGGCGGCGGGGGTCTGGCGCTGGCGCGAAATGCGTTCGGGCGCGTTGCAGGAGCATCGGCTCGTCCTGAAGCAAAGCTTTCAGGAGATCACCGGGGCGCTGGAAACCGAGTCCTTGCGTTCGATCCAGATTCGCGACGCGAAATTATCGGGCCCCGATATCTCCTTCTGGGCACCGATCCGCGAAGGCTCGCACACAATGCGCTGGGATTATCGCGGCCGCATCGAGGGCGGACAGATTGTCGGCCGCGCGGAGGTGGGGGACGCCACTGGCAAGCGCGTGATCGAATGGACGGCCAGCCGAGAATAGTGGACCGCCGCTATCTCGATTACGGCTTCGGCGGACCGAGCAATTGATGGACCATGGCCAGCAGTTGCTGGCGGCCGAACGGCTTGGGCAGGGCGAGATCGGCGCCCAGCCGCTTGGCGATCTTGAGGAAGTCCATGTTTTCGGTGCGGACGCCGCCCGAGATGGCGATGATCTTGATGTCGGGCTGATGCTGGCGCGCTTCGCGGATCGTTTCGATGCCCTCTTTTTCCGGCATAAGAATGTCGGTGATCATCAGGTCGGGCTTGTAGCCGGCGAGCATATCCATGGCCTCGCGGCCGTTGCTGGCTTCGCGGATTTCGTAGCCTTCGAGCTCGAGGCTGGAGCGGATTTGCATCCGCACCATTTCCTCATCGTCTACGAGAAGAATTTGCGTCGCCAATCGCTTAAGCTCCCAAATTGATTTTTGATGACTATATCATAGAATAAGCCCAAAATTTGTTAAGAATCTTCAAAGGGTTCTGCAATCAGAAGTGGTGGAATTTTATTCCCTCAACTTTTAGATGTGGAACGCAACAGCAGGAGGCCAGCGTGCAAACGCCAAACCCGCCAGAGAATGACAAGCCCAACGTCGAGTCCGACGAGGAGAAAAAGCGACTAGAGGCCGAAGAGCGCCGTCGTAAATTCGAGGAGCGCTTGAAGCAAGAGCAATATGAGCGCGACGACATGTGAGCCATCGCGCCAGCGCGAGAACGCAAAACGCCCGGACGGTTTCCCGTCCGGGCGTTGTCGTTTGCGGAGCGCGCTGTTTGCTGGTTGTCGTGTGGCGTTACAGCACGGTCAGCATGCTGGCGACGAGCGGATGGCGGACGATGTCGCGGTCTTGCAAGCGCACGACCGCGATGTCGGGCAGCGACTCGAGCTTTTTCGCGATGTCGGCGAGGCCCGACATGCCAGGCAACAAGTCGGTCTGGTCGGGATCGCCGGTCAGCACCATGGTGGAGTGCCAGCCGAGGCGAGTCAGCAGCATCTTGATCTGCGTGTAGGTGCAATTCTGCGCTTCGTCGATGACGACAAACGCGTTGTTGAGCGTGCGGCCGCGCATATAGCCGACGGGGGCGATTTCGATCGATCCGTCGCTCAGCATCGTCTTGAGGCGCTTGCGGCCTAAACGGTCGCTGAGCGCGTCATAGAGCGGCCGCAGATAGGGCGCCAGCTTCTCTTCGAGGTCGCCGGGCAGGTAGCCGAGACTCTCGCCGGCCTCGACCGCCGGCCGCGACAGCATGATGCGCTCGATTTTGCCCGCTTCGAGCGCTTCGACCGCTTTGGCGATGGCGAGGTAGGTCTTGCCGGTGCCGGCGGGGCCGAGGGCGAGCACCATGTTCTTCTTGTCGATGCATTCCATCAACTGACGTTGATTGTCGCTCTGCGGCCTGACTTTTCGGACGTAGCTTTTATCCCGATCGTCGTCGTCGATGTTAGCCGGTCCCCCTTTCGGAAACAGCGCGTGGACCTCCGCATCGAACGCGGGGGAGCGCCCTGTAACCTGACGCGCTGCAGCTTGGCGTTGGGACCGTTTAGCCATCGACACCTCCATAAAGGGAAACGAAAGACACAAACGAAAAACGCCTCCGAAGCGGAGGCGTTTGGACAGGCTTAGTGGTGGAACGCGAGGCGGAAACTGCGGCTAGGGGAGGGCTTCGGCGAACCGAAGCGCGAGCCGAGCCGGCGGCCAGATGCAGGGGCGGCGAAGCCGGTACGCAAGACTGGCTTGCGTTAAATACCAAGGAGAGGGGCAACAATATGTTGTGCACGCGCTCCGACCCGTTACTGATTCACCGACGTATTTCTACATCGACTATGTGAACGCTACATGAACGTCTGGGATATATCCACAATTATCGAAAGACCGGCTTTCCCAGCGAAACTCTGGTTCTGTCACAAGCTTGTCATGGCCCTGTCCCTATGATCCGGCCGTTTTCACCGCCCGGGAACCCTTGGGATGACAGCCTCCAGCATGGCCGGCAACGGCGTCGAGATCACCGGCTTGGTCAAGGCGTTCGGCGGCATGCGCGCCATCGATGGCGTCGATCTCAATATACAACCTGGCGAATTCGTCGCCCTGCTCGGCCCGTCGGGCTGCGGCAAGACCACTCTGCTGCGCGCCATCGCTGGTCTGCTGGCGCCCGATGGGGGGCGCATCAAACTGGGCGACCATCTGGTCGCCGCTGCCGAAACCAAGCTATTCGTTCCCGCTGAACGTCGCGGCCTCGGCATGGTCTTTCAAGACTATGCGCTCTGGCCGCATATGCGGGTGCGCGACAATGTCGGCTTTCCCTTGGCGGCGCGGCACGTTCCGGCGGCGCAGCGCGCCGGCCTCATCGAGACGGCCTTGCGCCGGGTCTCATTGGCGCATCTCGCCGAACGGTTTCCCGGCGAACTCTCCGGCGGCCAGCAGCAACGCGTTGCCTTGGCGCGCGCCATTGTAGACTCGCCGCGCGTCCTGCTGTTCGACGAGCCACTGTCCAATCTCGACGCTAGCCTGCGCGACAGTTTGGGCCGCGATATCGCCATGCTGGTGCGAGATCTCGGCGCCACGGCGATCTATGTCACGCACGATCAATCGGAAGCGTTGAGCCTGGCCGACCGCATCGCCGTCATGCGCGCTGGCCGCATCGTGCAATGCGACGCGCCGGAACAGCTTTATAAGAGCCCAGCCGATGCCTGGATCGCCGCCTTCCTCAAGTCGGGCAGTTTGATCCGCGGCCATTCCGAAGCGGGCACGTTCCATCCCGAGGGCGAGGGCGAAAGCCTGCATTTACCCCAATTAATGAACGGCCATTCCGGACCCTCGACGCTGCTGCTGCCGAGCGCCGCCGTGCAGGCGAGGGGGGCTGGCGAATTGAAGTTCGCCGTCGCTTCCGTCCATTTCAAGGGCGACCGCTATGAGATCGCCGCGCGCTGGGGCGCGCGCGATCACGGTCCTGTCGTCCAATTCTGGCACGACAAGCCTCTGAAGCCGGGCGATCTGGTCTCCGTCAGTCTCGACCATGACCGCTTACGCCTGTTTCTTGGGGAAAGTCCTGCCGATTTTGCCCACTGACGACCGCCTATCGACCTCGATTTACAAATTTCGGTTAAAGGAGAAACTCATGATTCGATTTTCCACGGCGTTCGGCATCGCGCTGACCGCGTCTCTGTTGATGGCCGGTGCCGCCACCGCGCAGCAAATCACTGTCTATACGGCGGGTCCCGCCGGTCTCGCCAACAGTCTGGCGGCGGGTTTTGAAAAGAAGACCGGCACGAAAGTCAGCGTCTTTCAGGCGACGACTGGTCAAATCATGGCGCGTCTCGCAGCCGAGAAGTCGAATCCGCAGGCTGACGTTCTGATTTCTGCGTCGTGGGACACTGCTGTCGATATGAAGGCGGAAGGGCAATTGCTGGCGTACGAATCGCCGAACGCCAAGAACGTGCCGGCGACGCTGAAGGATCAATTTTACGTCGCCCAGGGTGCCGCAGCGCTCGCCATCATCTGGAATCCGAAATCGGGAAAGGCGAAGCCGACCGATTGGTCCGATTTGGCGAGCCCTGCTTACAAGGACGCGGTGACGATGCCGGACCCGGCTTCGTCCGGCTCGGCCTACGGCATGGTGAGCGGTTTGGTGTCGCATCCGGCTTATGGCTGGAAGACGTTTGAAGCCCTGAAAGCCAACGGCATGATCGTTCCGGGCGCCAATGCCCAAGCGCTCAATCCCGTCATGCAGGGCGCTAAGGCTGCCGTCATGGGCGGCGTCGATTACATCTCGCTCGGCGCCAAGGCCAAGGGCGAGGCGATCGAGGTTATCTATCCGAGCTCGGGCACGGTGCTCGAAGCCCGCCCGGCGATGATCCTTAAGACGACCAAGAACGTGGCCCAGTCTAAGCAGTTCATGGACTACATGCTGTCGGATGAAGGCCAGAAGCTGGTCGCGGACACTTTCCTTTTGCCGTCACGCACAGACGTTGCCGCGAAGCGGCCGGGCTGGAACGACATCAAGTTGCTCAATGTCGAAGACTCGACGGCGCAAAAGCGCAACGAAACGCTGGCCAGGTTCAAGTCGACGATGGGCCTGAAATAGGCTCGCAGCGTAGAGTACTGAAGAATGGAACGGCAAGGCGGCGGCGTGATCCTCGGGCTTTCTCTATTTGGGCTCGTCATCGTCGTCGCCTTGCCTGTTCTCTTCGTCGTCCTGCAGGCGGTGTTTCCCCACCTAACGGATAGTTCATTCGCCGAGCCCTTCTCTACGTTCTCCGCCGCGCTTGCTGATCCGCGCTTGCCGGAATTGTTCGGCAATACGCTCATGCTCGGTTTGGGCGTCGCCGCCGGATGTCTGCTATTGGCCTTGCCGCTCGCAGTGCTACGCGGCATGACCGATCTGCCGTGGGGCGGGTTGTGGGATTTGCTCCTGCTGATCCCGTTCATGATCCCGCCCTACATCGGCGCCTTCGCTTGGGTGCTGACGCTGCAGCCGGCCGGTTACAGCACGCAACTATTGGGTTTCGACGCCGGAGGCTTCTTGTTCTCCCTGCCGGGCATCGTCGTCGTCATGACCTTGCATCTTTTCCCGGTGGTCTATTTCGCCTTGTCGCGGACCCTGGCCATGATTGGCCGGCGTTTTGCCGATGTCGGCCGCGTGTCGGGGGCCAGTCCGCTTTACGCCTTTTGGCGCATCACGCTGCCGTTGTCGCTGCCCGGCTTAGTGGCGAGCTTGTTGCTGGTTTTCGCGCTGACGATTGAGGAATACGGCACGCCGGCCGCGCTCGGCAAACGCAGCCAGTTTCTCGTCCTCGTCACCAGCATCGAGGAGAAATTTGCCGAATGGCCGATCGATCTGCCGGGTGCCGCCGTTCTATCGCTCGGCCTCGTCGTCTTGGCGCTTGCCGCCTTCCTGTTGCAAAATTGGATTGCGACCCGGCGCTCGTATGTCGCGGTAAGCGGCAAGCACGGCCAGGCGGCGATGATCGAACTGGGCCGCTGGCGCTGGCCTGCGGTCGCGTTCTGCGCCGTCATCGCCTCGCTTGCGGTGGTTCTTCCGGTGGGTGCGGTCGTACTGACGGCTTTCAGCCAAACTTTGTCGGGCGGCCTGACCTGGGCAAACATGGGATTGCGTCATTTCGACTCGGTGTTCGCCAACGAGACCGGCGCGATGGACGCGCTGGGAAATAGCCTGTGGCTCGCCGGCGTGGCGGCGCTCGGCGCTGGCTTGCTCGGCAGCCTGGCCGCTTATGTAACGGTGCGCAGCCAGATTCGCGGCCGCGGTTTGGTCGATGGCCTGTCGATTCTACCCAACGCCTTGCCCGGAATGGTGATCGCCGTTGGATTGATTTTGGCCTGGAACCGCAGCTGGTGGCCTTTTCCGGTCTACAACACGCCGATCGTGCTACTCCTTGCCTACATCTGCCTGCTGCTGCCTTATCCCGTGCGCTACGTCGGCGCAGGATTGCGTCAGGTCGGCGCGTCGCTCGACGCGGCTGCCCGCGTCAGCGGAGCGGGAATGGGCCGCACGATGTGGAAGGTACTTCTGCCACTGATCGCACCTAACCTGTTCGTTGCTATGCTGCTGGTGTTCGCTATCGCGTCGCGCGAACTGGTTGCCTCAATTATGCTGGCGCCGTCGGGCATGCCGACAGTAGCGACCTATGTGTTTAACCAATTCTCACAAGGTTCGCCCGGCGAAGGCATGGCGTTGAGCGTGCTCGCCATCTTTTCCTCGACGGCGATCATGGTGGCGCTCGGCGCGCTTTATAAAAAGACCGAGCGTTAAAGCTCGCAGCTCGCTTCCAGCACGAGGCGGGCTGGCGCGAAGGCGTTTGTCCAGGCCGCCTTGGCCTTGTCCGCCTCGCCGAAGGCAGGGAGCGCCGATGCGGCGCCGATGCGGCGCACCAGAGCGGCATTGTCGCGTAGGCGCGGATGGATGTTCCAGCGCAGGAATTCGGCACGCTGGGTGGCCAATAGATCGCCGGCTGGCGTGCCCGGCGGGGTGTAGCCGGTAAAAACAATCCGGATATCTTCGCCAGCGGCTTTCGCGGCGATCAGTCGTTGCGCCAATTCGCTTTTGGCAGTGGCGGGCGAGACGATGACCGCTTTCGCAGCGTCCGGCGACATCACGCTCTCGGTCAACAGCCGCGTGAGATCGGCGCGTGCCTGGTCGCGAATCAGCGCCGGCGTTTCAGCCAGCAAGGCGGCGATGACCTTGCGGTTTTCATCGTCGAGATAGACCGCGACGCCGCGACGCAAAAGATACAGCGCGATCTCCGGGCCGCGGCCTTGCGCGGGCAGGGGCAGCAGCAACCGGCCAGGCTGCGCGACCAAGGCATCGAGCGCCGCTTCGCAATCGGCCAGCGGCGCATCGTAAGCGCCATAGGAGGCGTCGAGGATCGCCGTCGCAGCGGGCGGCGGCGCGTCGTCGGCATAAAGCGGCGATTCGACGCAATTGTCGCCCATGTAAAGCAGGCCGTCGCCGACGGCGAGATGCAGCCAGATGCCGCCCGGCGCATGGCCCGAGCGGCCGGTCGTCACCGTCAGGCCGCAGATTGTCGCGCGGCCTTGCAGGGGTAAGGTTTGCGTAGGGATCGTCAGGCCACGCGCGACATAGGCGCTGGCGTACACGGGCGGATTGCCGATGCGCGGTAGAAAGCGCAAGGCGCCGAGGTGGTCGGCATGTTGGTGCGAGAGAATCAGCGCATTGATGGGGCCGATGCTGTCGATATCGGGCAGCAGGCCCGGTTGCGGTCCTTCGCCGAAATCGAGCAACAGGCGCTTGCCGGCGCTTTCGAGAAGGAAGCAGGCGGGCCCTTTGCCGCCGAGTCCGGAGATGGCCGTCAGGCGGTTCATCGCAATCCGCCTTCGATGGCGCGATTTTTAAGCGAACGCCGCGCGCAGATCGGCGAGGCTGATCGGCTTGGTGAGCGTTTCGATGCTGGGCAAATCGCCGGCCGAGACGAGCCGCTTGGCGGCGTCGGCATAATGCGGGTTATAGCCGGTGACGATCAGAATCTTGGCCTTGCACTTTTCCTGCGCCAGCCATTGCACCAGTTCGATGCCATCGACCTCCGGCATCACCACGTCCATGACGATGACCGTCGGCAGGAAGGTTTCGTAGATTTCCGCAAATTCGTCGGCGCGGACGGTCACGCGGACCTCGTAGCCGAGGCGTTCGGCCACCTCTTTGACGAACTCGCCGAAGGCGGGCTCGTCGTCGATCACCAACAGTCGCTTTTCAGCCATGTTCGGAGTCTCCATCCAGTACTTGGCGGAGTTTACGCGCCAAATCGGTTTTGCGGTAGGGCTTGGAGATCAGGCGCGTCTGCGCCCCGCTCTCATGGATATTCGCATTTTCGGTATAACCCGAAGTGTAGAGGACCTTCAACCCTGGGTAGCGCTCGCCGGCAAGCTGGGCGAGGTCCGCGCCGTTCATTCCGCCAGGCAGGATGATGTCGGTAAACAGTAGATCAATTTCGGGCTCAGCGGCGAGAATGTTGAGGGCTGTGCCGGCATCCCCGGCGGTCATGGTGCGGTAGCCGAGGCTTTTCAGCATCGAATTGGCGAGTTGGCGGACGTCGGGGTCATCTTCGACGATCAGCACCAATTCGCCCGTGTTGCCGTCGTTTTCGCTCGTTTGCGTCGCTTCCGGGGCTTCTGGATCGGCCGCGACGTCTTCGCGCGGCAGATAGAGCCGGAGCGTCGTGCCGAGGCCGGGTTCGCTATCGACGGAGATATGGCCGTGGGATTGTTTGACGAAGCCGTAAACCATGGCGAGGCCGAGGCCGCTGCCGCGACCCTTCTCTTTGGTGGTGAAAAAGGGATCGAACAGGCGCTGTTTCACCTCGGCTGACATGCCGAAGCCGTTATCGGTGACGGCCAGCATGACATACTGGCCTGGCGCAACTTCCGGCAGGTTGGCCGTGAAACCGTCGTCGAGCCAAGCATTCGACGTCAGGATGGAAATTTTGCCGCCCTGCGGCATGGCGTCGCGTGCGTTAAGAACCATATTCAGAAGGGCGCTCTCTAAGCCGTTTGGATCGATGGCGGTGAGCCAGAGGTCCTCTGCAAGACTTATGTCGAGCGTGATCGTCGCGGGCAGCGATCGGCGTAGCAGATCGTCCATGTCGCTTATGAGCCGGTTGAGGTGGGCGGTTTGCGGCTCAAGCGGCTGTTTGCGCGCAAAGGCGAGCAGGCGTTGCGTTAAAGCCGTACCTCTGTCGGCGGCGGACATGGCCGTTAGGATTCGCTGATGATGCTTGTTCTCCGTCAGCAAGTCTTCGGCGAGCAACTCCAAATTGCCGCGTATGATGGCGAGGAGGTTGTTGAAATCGTGCGCGATGCCGCCTGTGAGTTGGCCGATGGCCATCATTTTATCGGAATGGCGCAGCGATTCGGCGGCAGATTTCTGCAAGGTGATGTCGGCGATGAAGCCGACGACGCGCTTGGCCTTGCCGGCGCGTCCCGCGAGATAGACGCCGCTGTCCGACACGTTGACGTAATGGCCGTTCTTGTGGCGCAGGCGGTATTCGAGACTGAAGGAGACGCCGATCTCCTCCTCGCGCCGCGTCTCCGTTTCGACATAGGCCAAATCTTCGGGATGGACATGGCGCATGAAGCGTTCAATGTCGCTCATCTCATCGGGTGCGTAGCCGAGCAACGCTGCGGTTTCGCTCGACCAGCGTATGTTGTTGTCGCCGAGATCCCACTCGTAGAAAATTTGCCGGCTGGCAAGAATGGCGGCTTCGAAGCTGGCCTTGGTTTCTTGCAGTTCTGTTGCAGAGAGCCGTAGCGCTTCCTCCGTCTGCACGCGCTCGGTGATGTCGGAGAATGTCGTGACAAAACCGCCGTCCGGCATCGGCCGGCGATTGGAGGCGATGATGGAGCCGTCCGGCCGGCGGTGCAGTCGGCGCCGCGCAAAGCGCGCGCGCGCTTCGCTTTCGCGCTCGGCGACGTAATCGGCCGCTTCGGCATCGCTCATGCCGAGCGTGTGGCGCGCGAAGTTCGCGACGTTGTGCGAATAGTCGCTACCGATATAGACCGTGTCGGGCGGCAGACCGAGGAAGGTGAGGAATTTCTTATTGTAGCCGACAAGCTTGAGGTTCTCGTCATAAACGCAGAGCCCCTCCGCCATGTTGTCGAGCGTGGCCTGAAGAAGCGAGGATTTCGACGCCAGCTCCGATTGGATGCGCTTGCGGTTGGTGGTGTCGTTGACGATCAGCGTGTAGATCGGCGACAGGCCTGACACGTCGAACCTTTGCACATGCGCCTCGACATTATAGAGGCTGCCGTCTTTGCGCTGGTAGCTGGTATCGAGCGAGAGGCTCTTGTGGCGGCGCGTGTCGAGATCGGCGTAGTAACGCAGCAGTTCGTCCTTGCTCATCGCCGGGCAAAGGTCGAGCAGCGTCATATTGCTCAGCTCGTCCATCGTGTAGCCGAGATTGCTGCGCGCTTGCCGGTTGGCGAACATGAAGCGGTGGGTCTCGACGTCGATGATGTAGATTTCGTTGAGCGCTTCATCGACGACGCGACCGAGCCGCGTGGCGAGCAGTTCTGTCTCCATATTATCGGTGATGTCGGTCGAGGTGCCGCGATAGCCGAGAAACTTGCCGTTAAGGCTGTAAATCGGCTTGCCGCTGATGGTGCGGAACCTTAGCCGGCCGCTCGCATCACGCAGGCTATAGCGGAAATCGCGGAAAGGACGATGCGCGTTCAGATCGTCGAGATGCTTCTGCCAAAGCGGGTCGCGTGACGGATATGCCTGGGCGATTTCGAAGCGGGTTTTGCCGATGATCGACGGCCATAGCCGCAGCCGCTGGCTCGGCTCCAATTGCCAAGTGAAGCGATGGTTCTCGTCGGTTTCCCAAAAGCGGTCGGAAATCGAATCGGCGAAATCGCGAAAGCGTTGCTCGCTGGCGCGCAACGCCCGCTCGACCTCTTCACGGCGCTGCAAAACGATGGCGACGGACAGAGAGGTGAGAGTGACGACGGCGAGGAAGGTCTGCAGCAGGCGCAGCTTGAAATCGAGCGCAAGATCGAGCGCTGCGAGCGGGCCATAACCGAAAGCGGTGAGCGGCACGGCGACGATTGCGATGACGAGGCAGACCGCTGCGGTGATGAGCAGGCCGAGGCGCAGCGCCGCCCAGATCAGGAGCGGGAAGATGGCGTAGAGCAGCGATACCGTCTGCTGGTTGAACAGGACTGCGGCGCCGAGCGCCGCGCAGGCCACGGCCAGCGCGCTCTCGCCGGGCCGATCGATAACGATCGACGGCGCGGGCGGTTCTTGGTTTGCGGCAGGGCGCCACGCGAGCATCAAGGGCACGATGAGCAAAATGCCGGTGCCGACGCCAGTCCACCAATTGAACCAACTGCGCCAAAAATTTTCGGCATGGACGCTGTCGAGGATGCCGGCGCCGATGGTGGCGCCGCAAGCCGCCGCCGCGAGCATGGCGATGAGCACCAAGGCGACCAACTGGCGAATTTCGCGCAGGTCGACTCCTTGCGGAAAGCAGCGGCGCAAGAGCAGAGCGGCGGCGAAAGTCTCAACTGCGTTGCCGAGCGGCAGGCCGGCAGCGATGACCAGATTGTCGCCATACATCAGATTGGCGCCGCAACCGGCGATATAGCCGGCCAATAGATAGGCGGGCCAGCGCGTCGCTTTGCTGCGGAGCAGAACGCCGAGCAGGATCGCGGTCGAAGGCCAGATCGTGGCAACCGAGCCGGTGGTGCGGGTCAGGCTCACGGCCGCCCAACTCATCACGAAGCAGATTGCGGCCAGCATGACCATGCGGGTCAAGAGGTCGAGCGCGACATCGAATCCGCCGAGACTCATATGCTTAGCGAGTGCTTTATCCTCGGCGAGTGGTTCGCGCTCGGCACCGTCCAAGGCCGTCCCCTTGCTGTTGGCTTGCGGTGGATCCTTATCCGCGAGACTATTTGACCTTGTTTCCGTCCTATCCGCTAGACGCGGCTTGCAAGCTTTTATGGCTCCGTGATCGCCTTTTTCAGGGCGGTGAGCCGTTCGCTTGCGACATCTGGCGCGTAGGGGACCGCGGCGCCATGACCCCAGACCACGCCAGGCCAGGCGGCGTCATCGCGCCGGCGGGCGATGACATGCAGATGTAACTGATCGACGATATTGCCGATGGCGGCGATATTGAGCTTGTCGGTCGGGCAATGGGCGCGCAATGCGGCGGCGGCCCTATCGATCTCTCCTGCGAGCAGCCGGCGGTCGTCGGGCGCGAGATCGACGATTTCCCGCGCGCCGTGCAGGCGCGGCACCAAGATGAGCCAGGGAAAACGGCTGTCGTTCATCAATAGAACGCGACAAAGCGCGAGATCGGCGACGGCGAGCGTGTCGGCGGCGAGGCGGGGGTGCAGGGCGAAATCGGTCATGACGTCAAAGTGTAAGCGCCCCGGCAGGGCGTGAAAAGGAAAAGGGGCGGCGCTTGCCCGGCTGCGGGGATGGCGATAGCGTCAGGCAACATAGGGAGACGCAATATGAAGCATCGACGTTTCGGCGCGAGCGATCTGATGGTTTCGCCGCTCGGCCTCGGCTGCATGGGCATGTCGGGCGCTTACGGGGTCGGCGACGATGCCGAATCGCTCGCCACCATCGAACGCGCGCTGGAGCTGGGCGTCAATTTCCTCGACACCTCGGCAAGCTACGGCAACGGCCATAACCAGCAATTGATTGCCAAAGTGATCAAGGGTCGGCGCGACAAGTTCGTCATCCATTCCAAGTCCGGCAGCCCGCGCGAGACGGACATGGCGGCGACGCGCGGCGGCGGGCGCGCCGATTACTTGATCGGCATGTGCGAGGATAGCCTCAAGCGCCTCGGCATCGACTGTCTCGACGTCTGGTGCATGTCGCGTGTCGATCCCAATGTACCGGTGGAAGAGAGCGTCGGCGCCATGGCCAAATTGGTCGAGCAGGGCAAGGCGCGCTACATCGGCCTGTCGGAAGCGTCGGCGGAGTCGGTGCGCCGCGCGCGAACCGTCCATCCCATCGCGTCGTTGCAGATGGAATATTCGCTGTTCTCGCGCGACGCCGAGAGCGGCAATCTCGCGGCCTGCCGCGACTTCGGCATGGCCTTCATGGCCTATGCGCCTTTGAATCGCGGTCTTCTCACAGGCCAATTCCGCAACGAAAGCGATCTGCCGGCCGACGATCGTCGCCACGACATGCCGCGCTTTCAGGCCGGCAACATCGAGCGCAACATGACGCTCCTCGCGGTCATCGAGGACATCGCCAAATCGAAGGGCGCCACCGTGCCGCAGATCGCGCTCGCTTGGCTGCTGTCGCGCGGCGAGGACGTCTTTCCGATCCCCGGCGCGAAAAGCCGCAAGCATCTCGAAGAGAATCTGAAGGCCGTCGAGATCGTCTTCGCGCCCGAGGAACTGGCCCGCATCGACGCCGTTTTGCCGCCGGGCAGTGCCGCCGGCACACGCTATCCGCCGGGCCAAATGAAGCGCGTGAACGTCTAACGCATGGCGGACAACGTTTCACCGGAGGGCGGCCCGGCCGAAACGCGCTGGGGCGTCGTGATCGTCGTATTCCTCGCCGGCATCGTCGCGGCGGGGCATATCGGCATGTTGCCTGCGGCTTTGCCCGCGATCCGCGGCGAACTCGGCATCGATTTGGTGACGGCCGGCTGGGTGCTGTCGATCTTCAGCGTCACCGCCGTCGGGCTCGGCATGTTGGCCGGCGGCATCGCCGACCGTCTCGGCCACCGCCGCATCATCCTGGCGAGCTTCGTCGTGCTGGCGATCGGCGCCGCCTGCGGCGCGGCTATCGCATCCGAGATCTGGCTACTCGCGGCGCGCGCTTTGGCGGGCTTCGGCTTCGTCGGGGTCGTGGTCAGCGCGCCGTCCCTCATCGCCCAGGCGACGCGGCGGGCCGACCGCCGCTTGGCGCTCGGCCTATGGGGCGCTTACATGCCGGGCGGCCTCGGTCTTTTGCTGCTCGTGGCGCCCTTGCTGCTGGAACCGCTCGGCTGGCGCGGCTTCTGGTGGGTCGTCGCCGGCTTGACGCTGCTGTGGGCGCTGGTCGTCTGGCTGGCGCTGCGCCACTTTCATCCGCCCGCCGCGGCGAAACAGCTCGATCTGCGCGCTTGGTTCGGCGATCTGCGCCAAACGCTGGGGCGGCCCGGCCTCTGGTGGCTGGCCTGTTGCTTCAGCGTCTACAGCCTGCCGTGGATGGCGTTGATGGCTTGGCTGCCGTCCTATCTGGTCGAGCAGTGCGGCCTCGGGGTCGCGCTGGCGGCGCACCTCACCGTGCTGGTCGTTGCCGTCAATATGCTGGGCAACATCCTCGGCGGCTGGCTGCTGCAACGGGGCGTGCCGCGCTGGCGCTTGCTCGCCGGCACCGGCGCGTTATCGCTGCTGTGCGGCCTCGGCATTTTCACCGAGGGCACGCCAGATGCGCTGCGCTATGGGTTATGTCTGATCTTCTCCGGCTTCGGCGGCGTGCTCCCGGCTGCGGCCCTGGCCGGCGCGCCATTGTTCGCGCCGTCGCCGCGCCATATCGGCGGCGCCAACGGCATGCTGGTGCAAGGCTCCGCCGTCGGCCAACTCGCCGGTCCGCCGATCATCGCCATGGCAGTCTCGGCGGCGGGCGGCTGGCAAGGCGGCGCCTGGATTTTCGCCGTTTGTGGTTTGCTCGGTGTTGGCTTCGCTTTGGCCGTGCGCGCTTTGGAGCGGAAGCTTTAAGAAACGCGCGCCGCGATATAGGCGCAGACCGCGACGGCGGCCAGCACCGCCGCGATATCGGCGATGACGCCGACGACCACAGCGTGGCGCATGCGGCGGATGCCGATGGCGCCGCAATAGACCGCCAGCACGTAGAACGTCGTCTCGCTGGATCCCTGAATCGTGCTGATGAGCAAGCCCGCGTAGCTGTCCGGTCCGGTGCTGGGGTCTTTCAGAGCGTCGGCCATGATGCCGTAAGCGCCTGAGCCCGACAGTGAGCGCATCAGCGCCATCGGCAGCACTTCTGCAGGCAGTCCGAACTGGCTGGTCAGAGGCGAAATCGCGCCGATGATGGCGTCGAGCCCGCCCGATGCGCGCAGCATGGCGATGGCGACGAGAATGGCGACGAGATAGGGGATGATGCGCACGGCGACGGTGAAGCCGTCTTTGGCGCCTTCGACAAAGGCTTCATAGACACGCACGCGCTTGACCACGCCGTAGATCAGGATGCCGACCATGATGCCAGGAATGATCCAGGGCGAAATGGCCCGGCCGTAGAACAGCGTCAGCGGCACCAGCGCGACGATGAAGGCGAGGAACAGCCAGGAAATCCACGGCGCGTAGCCCGTCGCGTCCTCGGGCCGCAGGCGCGCGGCGGTGGCGGCGGACGACACGTCGGCCTCGGGGAAGCTTTCGCTCTCTATGGTTTGCACCGGCGCGGCGGCCAGCGAATCGTCCGGCTTCACCGGCCAATAGCGCGCGAGCCATTTGGTGCAAAGAATGGCGACGCCGGTGGCGACGATGGTGGCGAACAGCGTCGTTGGCACCACGGCCGCCGGATCGGCGGACCCGACGGCGGCGCGCAGCGCGATCACGCTGGTCGGCAGGATGGTGACGTTGGCGGTGTTGATGACGAGGAACATCACCATGGCGTCGGTCGCCGTGCCTTTGTGCGGGTTGAGCTTGTCGAGCTCTTGCATGGCGCGGATGCCGAACGGCGTCGCCGCGTTGCCGAGGCCCAGCGCGTTGGCCGACATATTCAATGTCATCGCGCCCATGGCGGGATGATCCGCCGGCACGCCGGGGAACAGCTTGACCATCAGCGGACGGATCAACCGCGCGATGACGACCAATAGCCCGCCGGCCTCGGCCACTTTCATCAGGCCGAGGAACAGCGCCATGACGCCGATCAGGCCGAGTGCCAGGGTAACCGAGCTGGCCGCCGTATTGACCATGCCGGCGCCGAGCGCTTCCATCGGCGAGGGCGTTCCGGCGACCGGCGTGGAGACGATCTGCCGCCAGGCCGTCACGCCGAAGGCCAGCAGGACGATGCCGAAAAATAGTCCGTTCACAGCATCACCCCCGGGACTGTCGCGATTTTGTTCAAGAATAGCGAATATGGGATTCGATTATATAGTCACGGCATGGGCTTGCGGCCAAGCTGGGTGCCGTGACAAAGATAGACGGGTAACAAAGAAAAAACGATCACGTCTCGGGGGAGGTTGAACGATGTCAAAAATAGCGAGCGCCTTTTGCGGCGATGCGTCCTTTGATCGGGCCGGGTTGGCATCATGACGAATATATTGTTCTATCCCGCCAAGAACGCGCGGCTGATCGCAGGCGTGGCGGCCTTGCCCGAAGCGGTCGTCTTATCCGCCAGCACCCTGGACGAGTTGCGTGAAAAGCTGCCCGCCGCCGAGGTGCTGGTGACGTCAAATCGCAGCTATGAAGCGGATGCGGCACAAATCATTCTCGACCTCGGCCGGCGGCTGCGCTGGCTGCAATTCACCACCTCGGGCATCGACAAGGCCATCGCGAACGGGTTGCCGAATGGAATCCCCGTCACCAACGCCGCCGGAACGCATGCGCATCGCGTCGCCGAACATGCGATGTGGCTGCTGCTGTCGGCGGCGCGTCGGCAAAACGATTGCGTGGATGCCCGTGAAGTCCGGGTTTGGGCGCGCGATGCGATCGCGCCGCGCGTCATGTCGCTGGCGAAGCGTACGCTTCTGGTCATCGGCGTCGGCGCGGTCGGTCAGGAGATGGCGCGCAAAGCCAAAGCGTTCGACATGCGGGTGATCGGCGTGAGCCGCAGCCTTGAGCCGCTTGCCAATTTCGACGAGATTCGCCCGCGTTCGGATCTGCTCAAGACGTTGGCGGAAGCGGACGCCGTGGCGCTGACGCTGAATTATAGCGAGGATACGCATCATATGATCGATGCCGGCGTCTTTGCCGCCATGAAGCCGACTGCCGTTCTGGTCAATGTCGCCAGAGGCCTGTTGATCGACGAAGCCGCCATGATCGACGCTTTGAAGGCCGGCAAGATCGCCGGCGTGGCGCTCGATGTCACGGTAGAGGAGCCGCTTCCCGCCGGCAGTCCGTTATGGACGACGCCGAATGTCGTCATGACGCCGCATATCGCCGGCGCCGGCGGCGATTCGACCGAAGCGATGGCCGATATCCTGCGCGACAATTATGCGCGCTTCAGGGCCGGCCAGCCGCTTGCCAAATGGGTGCATGGCCCGACCTCTGCGCCCGTCGCCTAAGCCCGTGGCTTCAGCTAATACGGCGATTATGCCTGAGTGATAAACGCTTTGACCAAAGCGTTGAGCTTCTCCGCCTGGGCGGCATCGGCGAACTGGCCGTCCGGCGTGAAGCCGGTCGCCGCGCCGGACAGGCCGAAGCTCTCGGCATAGACCTTGGCGGTTTGGAATTCGAGCGTGTTGCGCAGCGCGAGGATGCCGTTGACGCAGCCCGCCTTGCCGCTGGTCGCGCCGATCAGCAGCATTTTCTTGTCGGCGAGCTTGTAGGGTTTGGGCCGCGAGATCCAGTCGAAGGCGTTCTTGAGCGGGCCGGGCACGGAGCGGTTGTATTCCGGCGTCGAGACGATGATGCCGTCGGCCCATTCTATCTTGGCGATCAGCGCTTCCGCTTGCTTCGGCAAGCCGCTCGCGGCCTCGGCGTCGCCGTCATAGTTCGGCGGGCAATAGTCGCGGAAATCGCCGAGATCGACGTCGGCCCCGGCCTTGCGAGCCGCCTCGGCAGCCAGCGAGATGAGCTTGCGGTTGAACGAGCCGGCGCGCAGCGCCCCAGCGAAAGCGAAGATTTTCATGATCGATCCGATTGTGAGAACGACGGGATGGATGCGCCTCAGTCTAGAAGCGCCGGCTTGGATGCGCCATCTATCCGCTGCCTATGGGGCCATCGCCGAAACCAATATTCGGCTTTTACGTCCTGCAGCGGAGGTTCAGGCTGCGACAGGCGTGCCCTGCGTTTCCAATCGCTGCGACTCGTCGGGCTTCTCCTTGATGGCAAACGCCATCACGGCGGCGAGCAAGGCCAGCGCCACCGAGGCGATCCACACCCAGGTATATTGCTGAAACATGTCGTAAAGCACGCCGCCGAGAAAGGCGCCTGCCGCCGCGCCGGCCGAATGGAACATGCCCAGCATGCCGAGCGCCAAGCCCATGACGCGCAAGCCGACATGGCTGGCGATCAGCGAGGTGGTCGCGGGAATCGTCGAATAATCGAAGATGCCGAACATCACGGCAAACATGAACAGCGCCGGCACGTCGTAGGCCGGCACCATCATCAGGAGAATGAATGACAGGCCGCGCATGGCGTAGATCGTGCCCAGCAGCAGCGGTCGGTGCATCTTGTCGGCGAGATAGCCGGCGACGGCCATGCCGAGCATATTGAACCCGGCGAGCACGCCATAGGCCGTTGCTCCCGTCACGATCGGAATGCCGCAGCTTTGCACGTAAGGGAGGAGGTGCGTTTCGATCACGCCGGCGGTGGTGAAACCGCAAATCGTGTAGCTGCCCAACAGCAGCACGAAGGTGCGATTGCGGAATAAGAAGCCAAGGCGCTGGCCGAGGCCGAGCGTCGGCGACGCCGACTTGTCCTTGATCTTGGGCTGCCGCTTGGCGTCGCCGATCAAGAACCAGACGAACGGGATGAACACGAAGCAGCTAATGCCGAGAAAGACGTAGCCGTAACGCCAGCCCATCGCTGTCAACACGAAGGCGAGCGTCGGCAGCAGCGCCAGTTGGCCGGCGGTCGAGCCGGCGGAGGCGAATCCGGTGGCGAGGCCGCGGTTCTTTTCGAAGTAGAGCACGATGGTCGCCGAGACGATGCTCTTCGCCACGGTGCCGTAGCCGATGCCGGCGAGTAGCGCGAAGCTGAGCAGGAATTGCCATTGGGTTTCGATGATGGCCGACGAGCATAGCCCGATGCCGGCGACGAATAGCCCGACGGTGAGGATGATGCGCGCGCCGTAGCGGTCGAGCAGATTGCCGACGATCGGCGCGGTGATGGCCATCGTCACGAGAGCCCAGGCGGCGACCGAGGAAATGAATCCGCGACTCCAGCCGAAGTCGGCTTCGAGCGACGGCATGACCAGGCCGATGCTGGCGCGCGTCGCCGAGACGACGCTGAGCGCGAAGAAACAGACCGTGACGACGACCCAGCCATGCGGGTTGGAGCGGATGAGCTGCAGCACCGAACTGTCACCCAAATGAGAAAGCTTTTTGTTTTCGGCAGCATAGCCGGATTTAGCCGGGCTCATGCAAAACTTTACGCGCGAGAGCATTGCGGCGAGGCGCGGGTCGGGCCTAGACTTTTGCCAAGGACGAAAAACGACGGCCACAGAATGGCCGCGTCAGGGAGGGGAACCGCATGAGCACAGTCCCGCATCAGTCCGCGTCCAGTCCGCCGCTTGAAAAGCTGCCGCGTCTTTCGGCGCGCGGCGCCACGCCCCGGCTATCGGCCGAACGCGCCGGCCCATCGCGCGCGACCCTCGAGCGCTTGCATAACGAGGCCGAAGCGTTGATCCAGCCGTTCGATCTTGCGGCGAGCGGCAAGGGCCGCGTCGATCTTGGACGCACCGATCTCATGCGCGGCATGATCCATCTTTTCAAGCCGGGCGGCGGCGAGGTACGCCCGCATTATCACGCGAACACCGATTGCTTCTGGCTGGTGCTGAAAGGCCGCGTGCGCTTTCACGGCGCGAGCGACGAGATCGTCGGCGAGTTCGGCCCGCAGGAAGGCATGATCATGCCCGCCTACGCGCGCTATCGCTTCGAGAATGTCGGCGATGGCGATCTGCAAATGCTGCAAGTCATGGCTTTTCACGACCGCGACCGCAAGGACACGGGACGCAGCGATCTGGCGCTGTAGCGACAGCTATTCGAGCCGCTTGGCGGCGCGGCGCGCGATGTAAATGTTGCTCGCCGCGACGATGCCGACGCCGATCAGCACCCATATGTCGGCGCTTTCGCCGAAAATCAGCACGCCGGCCAGCAAGGCCCAGATGATGCGCGAATAGTCGAACGGCTCGACAATCGAGGCGTCGCCGACTCGCAAGCTATAGACGACGAGCGTCTGCGCCGTGCCCGAGAGGAAGCCGACGACCATCAGCAGCAGGAATTCTTCTAAGTTCGGCGTCGTCCAGACGAACAGCATCGGCACGAAGGTGACGATGCTGGAGACCGCCCAATACCAAGCCATGACCTTCATCGGATGGTCGATCTTGGTGATCTTCTTGATGAAGACATGCGCCAGGCTGAAGAACAGCGACGCGAGCAGCGCGGCGAGGGCGGCGAAGCTGACGACTTCGATGCCGGGGCGCAGCATGATCATCACGCCGCCGAAGCCGACGGCTGTCGCCGTCCAGCGCCGCCAGCCGACGACTTCCTGCAAGAACAGCACGGCCAGCACCACCATGAACAGCGGCCGCGCGAAGCCGATGGCGGTCGCTTCCGCCAGCGGCATGTTCACCACCGAGTAGACCATGCAGAAAATGGCGGCGGCCCCGGCGGTGCCGCGCCCGATATGCATCAGCGGGATCGTCGTGCGGAAGGCCTCGACCGGGTTCTTGAGCAAGAAGGGCAGGATCGCGAGGCCGCCGAACAGGCAGCGGAAAAAGGCGATTTCCGCGCTGTCGATGCGGCTCCCGACCAGCTTGGTCGCCGACTGCACGGCGGTGAAGGCGAGGGCTGACAGCAGCATCCATATGATGCCGCGCACATTGCGCGGCAGCCCGCTCCAATAGCGGTCGATCAACGGACGGATGCGGTCCTGCAAGCTCATTCGATATTCGGACTGAATTCGCGGAACGCGAAAGGGAGGGGCTTGGTCATCGCAAGCGACAGCCTATAATGCGGTCGGAACGATGGCGATGATTAAAAAAGCTAGACTTGGGACGGAGTGCATGCCGGGTCGCGACGAGGACGAGTTTCTCATGGCCAACGAGGCGTTTTATGCCGCCTTCGCGCGCGGCGACGCCGTGGCCATGGAAGAGTTATGGGCGAAGGACCATCCTGTGGCCTGCATGCATCCGGGGTGGCCGCCGCTCAAATCGCGCGATCAGATCGTGCAGAGTTGGCGCGGCATCCTTGCCAATCCGCCGCGTCCGACTATCGCCGTGATCAAGCCGCGCGCCTTCCTGCTTGATGGCGCCGGCGTGGTGGTTTGCTGGGAGGCCATCGGCGACATCCATCTCGTCGCCACGAATATGTTCGTGCGTGAAGGCGGCGTCTGGCGCATGGCGTTGCATCAGTCGGGCCAGACCGAACATGCCCCGAAGGGCGATGCTGCGCCCTCCGCGCCTTCATCATCACGGTTGCATTGACAGGAAGAACTGCGTGACGCGCATATCCGGCAAAATCGAGACGGGGCAGGGCGTCGGCGCCGGCTTCACGCGCACCGAATGGGCGCTCGGCGTGTTTCAAGGCGTCTATGGCATCGATCCGTTCCCCGGCACTTTGAACGTGCGCGTCGATGCGGCGTCAGTCGAGGCATGGCAGGCGGCGGCGCTTCAAGGGCGGCTGTTCAAGGCGCCGGACCCTTCGTGGTGCGACGCGCGCTGCCTGCGCGCAAAGGTCATCCATCAAACCCATTTCGCGGCGACGGTGATCGTGCTGCCGCTGGTGGGAAGCTATCCGGAAGATCAGATCGAGCTTGTCGCCGGGATGAATTTGCGCGACTGGCTTGAAGCGAAAGACGGCGATGCCGTCACGGTGGACTTGGAATTTTGAAACGGGACGCCGGTCTGCGCTCTTTGCAGCGCTAGGACCAATCGGCTATCCTGATAAAAATTAGCAATCGAAGCATCATCAAGCTTCGCGGCGCGTCAGGAGGATTCA
Source organism: uncultured Rhizobium sp. (assembly GCA_964628235.1). Lineage (GTDB taxonomy): Bacteria > Pseudomonadota > Alphaproteobacteria > SMXQ01 > SMXQ01 > CAMAVH01. Next base: position 32,947 of record CAZVLU010000033.1, read on the forward strand.
TGCAAACCATAGCTGCGAGCAACAAGCATGATGTTGCTGTGCGCCCGTTGTCGCCGGCGATCGGCGCGGAGATTTCCGGCGTCGATCTGAGCGAGCCGCTGAGCGACGCCAGCTTCAAGTCGATTCACGACGCATGGCTCCAACATCAGGTCATCGTCTTCCCGGGCCAGAAGCTCGACGAGGATCAGCAGATCGCCTTCGCCCAGCGCTTCGGCGAGTTGCAGCCGGTGCGCACCACGCCGGGGCTTTATAAAAATCCCTATGTGCTGATGGTCACCAATGTGGTGATAGACGGCCAGAAGGGCGCCTTGCCCGACGGCGAAATGCAGTTCCATTCCGACCAGTGCTATTACGAGACTCCGGCGATGGCGACGATGCTGTTCGGCATCGAGGTGCCGCCGTCGGGCGGCGACACGCTGTTTTCCAGCGCCACGGCGGTCTACGACTCGCTGCCGGCGGCGACCAAGGCGCGCCTTGAGGGTTTGCAGGCGCTCAATGTCTATGATTACGGCAACGGCGCGACGATCAAGAGCGACAAGATCGACGAGAACGCGCCCAAGTTCGTCCATCCGGTGGTGCGCACCCATCCCGAGAGCGGCCGCAAGGGCGTCTATGTCAACAGGCTGATGACCCACCATATCCTCGGCCTAGAGCCGGCCGAGAGCGCCGCGTTGCTCGAAGAGCTGTTCGTGCAGATCGAGAAGCCCGAGTTCATCTACGCGCATAAATGGCGCGTCGGCGATCTCGTCATGTGGGACAATCGTTGCGCGCTGCACGCGCGCACGGATTTCGACCCGGGCACGCGCCGCATGATGCGCCGCGTCACCGTCAAAGGCGACCGGCCCTATTGAGGCCGAATACACCCAAGGGGAGAGACGCTTTGATCGAGCTTTACACCTGGACGACGACCAACAGCCGGCGCGGCATCATCATGTGCGAAGAGTCCGGCCTGCCTTACAAAATCAATTGGATCAACATCCAGAAGGGCGACCAGAAGGCGCCGGGCTACGAGAAAATCAATCCTTACCGCAAGGTGCCGGCGCTGCTCGACAGCGACGGGCCAGGCGGCAAGCCGGCCAACGTCTTCGAATCGATCGCCATCTGCTTCTACCTCGCCGAGAAGGCCAAGAAATTCCTCGGCACGCCGGAGACGCATCCCGACGTGCTGAAATGGTCGATGTTCCACGCGACCAACGTTTTGTCGCTGCTCGGCAATCTCGGCCGCATCGAAGATCCCTCGATCGTGTCGGGTTCGCAGAAATTGTTCGACGTGATGAACGACCATCTCGCGGGCCGCGACTTCTTCGCCGGCGACTATTCCATCGCCGACATCATTCCTTACACCCGCATCAACGGCGTGAAGCATGACGTCGTGAAGGTCGCCGACTACCCGAACGTCGCCGCCTGGATGGCCCGCGTCGGCGCGCGACCGGCGGTGAAGGCGGCCATGGAGGTCAAGCCGGCATAGCCTGGGGAACTCGACGGCGTCGTCACGGCGCTGTCGCGATCGCGCCACTAGACTTTCCGCGCAACATCGCAGGAGAGCGTCATGGTGGAAGTGAATTTCTCGTTCGCGCGGGCGACGCGCCCGGCCAGCCGTCGGCGATTGTCGCAAGTCTCCGACGGCGATACGCCGACCATCGACCAGCCGATCCGCATGGTGTCGTGCGACACGCCGGAAAAGGCGCAATATGCCGGTGGTCCGGCCAAGAGCCAGCCCAAGCTCGACGCTTGCCGCGAAAGATTGTCCGGCAATTTCTACCAATCCTTGCCCAGGGCCTTGCGCGACTATTTCATCGCCCGACTGACGGACGACGCCGCCGAACGCCACGTCGAAGCGGGCACGCGCGCTTGGGCCGTGTTCCAGGAGGTTCTCGACCGGCGTCTGGTGCGCCCCGACGGCAATCGCCGCTCGCTTGCGGTGATTCCGACCGGCGAGGTGATCGATTCCTACGGCCGCATGCTGGCTTATCTCGCGCCTTGGTTCGCCGGCACGGACGCCGACCCGCTGCCGCCGCGCGACGACCCGCGGCGACGCACCTTCAATCTCGAAATGGTCGAGAACGGCTGGGCGGCGTTCTTCCCGATCTATCCGTCCTTGCCGAACAATGCCGACTTCAACCTCGCCATCGCCGCCGCTGCAACGGCGTGGGATGAAAAGCGCGGCGCATGGGAGGAGTTCGGCGAAGACCTGCTGCTCGCCTACGAATTTCGCGCCTGCATCAAATTGGGCACGGCGGCGACGGCGGAAGAGGGGATCGCTGCGACTTTTCAACGCGTCTGCGTCGATTTGCGCGACATGCGCGCCGTCGGCCTCTACGGCTTTTCCGAGGTGCCGCCGCCCTATCGCATGTGGATTTGGGAAAGCGACATGGCCGCCGCGCGCGACGATCTCGGGATCGCCGGCTAAGTCGGCCTCAGCGCCGGCCGATATCGACCTTCCACTGCGCCGCCTTGTCCATCGCCTCCTTGATCTCGATCGCGCTCATCGCCGAGGCCAGACGGGCGCGGGCGGCGATGGCTTCGGGCAAGCCGTCCTCCGCCGCGAGATGCAGCCACTTGTAGGACTCGACATAGTCCTGCGGCGCGCCTTCGCCGCGCGCGTACATCAAGCCGAGATTGAAGCAGGCGCCGCGATTGCCCGCATGGCAGAGGTCGAGCCACAGATAGAACGCGCGGTCATAATTCTTGGCGGCGAACGCGTCGCGGGCGTTCTCGAGCTTTTCCAACTCGCTGAGTTGGGCCTGGGCCGGCGAGGGTGCGCCAGCCATGAGGACGAGCAGGGCGGCGAGGGCGAAAGCGGCGCGGGCGATGCTGGTCATGCGAAACCTTGAATGACGCGGTCTGTGGGCGATATGTCGGGCGGGCCGATCCTAGAGTGACCTGAGAGACGACGTGAGCTTGAATAAAAATTGTGTTGTATTTTAGGCATTTAGTTCATGAAGCTGACTTGACTCTTTAATCTCGGGGGCGCATTGCAAAAGGATAGGGTTCCTTCACAACATGTGTCGCCATGCCGGGTATCTCGCTTTTGCGGCCCCAATATAACAGCCTCGGCGCCGTCGCCGGCTTGAGCGCTGCGCGCGCCAGCGGCGATCAGGACGACTCCCTGGTGCATGCAGCCGTCGGCTCGCCCTTCGACAAGCCGCGCGACCGCGATGATCGCCGCCATGATGGCCGCGACCCGCTCGCCGCCCCAGCCGCTGCCGCCGCGCCGACCGCCGACGTTCATGTCGACCCGCATTTGCCGCTGCCCGAGCGCATGGCCCCGATCGGCCTGCTGGTCGCCGACCCCCTTGCCATGCCGGAACTGTTGCGTGCCGCCGCGCAAGCCTATGGCTATAGCCGCGACGTGCTGCGCGCCGCTGCCAATCAGGGCAACCCGCCGGGCGGCCAGCTCGACGCCGCTTCTTAACCGTCCGTTAGGCGCTGGCGGCTTACAACCGCAGCATGGCCGATCTGTCTTCCGTCCCGCCGTCCCATCCGCCGATGCTTGGCGCGCCCGCCGCGCGCGCCGCGTTCGACGTCGCCGCCTGGTTCCTCGACCGAGCGCGCGCCGACGACACGCACCTGCCGCTGCAAAAGCTGCAACGCCTGCTGTTCGTCGCCCAAGCCGCCTATGCCGGGCGCACGCCGGACGGTACGGCGCTGCTGATGCCGGCGCTATTCGTCGCCGACGAACTGGGTCCCATCGAGCCCAATCTGCAGCGTCTGCTCTGCGATGGCCGCCCTGAGGATCTGCCGGTCGAACTGCCGGCCGGCGAGGTCGCGGCCTTTCTCGAGGAGATATGGCGGCGCTTCGGCCATATGCCGGTTGAGCGCCTCAACGGCCTCGTCGCCAAGACCGCCGCCTATGCGACGGCGCTGGCTGCTGGACGCGGCACCGCCATCTCGCCGCTGGCTTACGCCGGCGCCTTCGCTCCGACGCCGGCGAAAATCGCCGAGGATGTCCGCATGTTGCGCAGCCAAAGCGGCGCTGCCGTCGCCGTGCGCAGTTGGACTCCCGGCATGGCGCGGGCCGATCAGGACCGCTGATTTATCCGGCAGGCTTGCCGAACGCCGCGCAAGGATCGCCGCGTTCGACCCCGGTGGTGCGCCAGACATGATCGAACGGCGCTGGACCCTCCGCCGCGCCTTCGAGCAATCCCACCGAGAGAACCTTCGCGCCTGGCAGCCGCCGCGCCAGATGCAGCGGCACGCCGACATCGCGCCGCGCATGGCCGTTGCCGGCGATCAGCACGGCGCGCGCGCCGGTCAGATGGGCGATTTGCAGACTCCGCGCCATCGCGTCGTCGCGCGCATATTGCGCCAAAGCGAAATTGCCCAGCAGGCGCTCGGGCAACATCCCGCAATGCGAATCGCGGATGTCGGCGACATGGACGGCGAGGGCGGCGGCATCGCGCGTCTGCGCTTGCCGCAGGGTTTCGGCGAGCTTTGCGTCGAGTCCCGGCGCGTCCAAGCCGCCGCGCGCGATGTCGCGCACCGTCGCTAGCGGCAAGTTTGCCGGCAGGATCGGAACGGCTGGCGGCGCGCGCTGCACCAGCGCCGCGTCGGCGATCGGTTGATAGAGCGCCCAGTCGGGCCAGCCGCTCGCCTCCCACGCGAGCAAGCTGCCGAGCGTCGTCGCGTCGCGCGGGCCGTCCGGCTGTCGCCACTTGCTGAGAAAGCCGTCGAGCGCGCCGCGCTGCGACTCGTCGATCATCTCGAAGGCGACGACGAGCGGGCGGCCGCGCTTGGCCAACTCGCCGACGATCCAGGCTTGCAAGCGATGATGCTCGGCATTGTCGTGCTGCTCGCCGATCAGAATGATGTCGGCGGCGGCGAGCGCGTCGATCAAGCTGGGCGACGGCGGTTGCGGCGTCTCCGTGCGGCAGGCCGCAAGCGCCAGACCGGCGAACAGCAGCGCGCCGATCATGCGCTGCGCCGGCTTTCGATGGGCCGGGGCAGGAGGCTGGGTCATGGTGCCGCTCCGTTTCGTGACGCGCAGGGACTCATGATCCTATGGGTTATCCTCATCGCCGCAGCGCTTATCATCATCGTCGGTCGCCATCGCAGCGTCATGCTGCCGCGTTTCTACTGCCCGGTTTCGCGCTGACGCTGCTGATCTTCTTCTTGTGATGATGCCGGGGGCGATTGCCGCCAAGCGAACCTACCACAAGGAATAGACTGTTCCGCCCAAGCCTCAACAACTGCCTGTGGTTATTATTGCTGCGCTGCGGTCGTTGCGCAGACTGAACGCTATCGAGGTGTAAGGCCAAGCGGTCTCGCGCGACGCGGCTTGGCGCGTCAAGCTGAAAAGTGTTACGATTCATGTAATAATAAAAGGCTTCCATGGGGTGCGGGGGAAGACTTGCATATGGTTGAATACAGTTCTGCGGACCTGGCTGGGCCGACTCTCGAGATCAAAGGGACGGTCAAGTGGTTCAATGCAGTCAAGGGTTTCGGGTTCGTCACGCCGTCCGATGGTTCGAGCGACGCGTTCTTGCATTTGTCCGTGTTGCGTGACGCCGGCTTTCAAGAATTGCAGCCCGGCGCCACGGTGATATGCGAAGCCGTCAAGCGCTCGAAGGGCTTGCAGGTGACGCGCATCGTCGATGTCGATGCCTCGACCGCCAAGCCGGTCGAGAAAGCGCCGCGCGCGAACGGCGCCGCCGCGCCGACTGCCGAGCGGGGCGACGCCAGCTTCACCGTCGCCACCGTCAAATGGTTCAATGCCGAAAAGGGATTCGGATTCGTCACGCCGGCCGACAGCCAGCGCGATGTCTTCGTCCATGTCGTGACCTTGCGCCGCGCTGGCATTCAGCAGCTCGAACCGGGCCAAGCCGTCGAAGTGCTGATCACCGAAGGCCCCAAGGGCCCGCAGGCCGCCGACATCCGTCTCGGCTAGCGCGCCGGTCTCCGTCTTGCCGCTGGCGCGGCAGTGGTTGTCTTGCCGCTAGAGGCGCGAGCGATTAAGATCGTCGCGTGATCGGCAAATCTTTTCCTCGCTTGATTCTTTGCGTCGCGCTGCTCGTCGGCGCGGCTCTTCTCGTGCCGGTCGTCGCGCTACCATCTTTGGCGCAGGCGCAAAGCGGCCTCATCCAATTCAAGACGGACAAGCTGTCGATTCGCACGGCAGCCGGCAAGACTCACAGTTTCAAAGTCGAGTTGGCGACGACGCCGGCGGAGCGCGCCCAAGGTTTGATGTTCCGCCGCAGTCTGGCGCCCGACGCCGGCATGCTGTTCGATTTCGGCCGGACCGAGCCGGTCGCCATGTGGATGGAGAACACGCTCATCCCGCTCGACATGCTGTTCATCGCTGCCGATGGCCGCGTGGTGAACATCGCCCAGCGCGCGGTGCCGATGGACCGCACGCCGATTCCCTCGAAGGGGCCGGTGAAAGGGGTTCTGGAATTGGCCGGCGGCACGGCGTCGCGCCTCGGCCTCAAGCCGGGCGACGTCGTCCAGCACGCGATCTTCGCACCGGCGAGGTAGTGACACAGGGGAAGTCGTTTTCGTTTAACTGCCGGGTCACTTCATCGGCCAAATTTTTCAGGGGCTTCGATAAGGACTCTGGCAGCAAAGCTAGATAGTGACCGTTCACCTTTTTGGCCTCTTCGAATCTATTCGGACGACGGTCGTCGGGTTCGTCCCTCATGGCGCGAAACATCAACATCTTATCGATAATCCGCTCGCCC
>CAZVLU010000034.1:0-39377 GCA_964628235.1 uncultured Rhizobium sp.
GAGCCGGACTGCACGGCGAGCGTCTTCATGCGAACGAGAATGTCGTTCACCTTGGCCATCGCGCCGTCAGCGATCTGCAGCATAGAGGTGGCCTGGCCGGCGTTCACTTTCGCCTGCTTCTGGGCCTGCACTTCGGCGTTCAAACGCGAACCGATGGCGAGGGACGCAGCGTCGTCCTTCGCGCCGAGAACGCGCGTGCCCGCCGACAACTTGGCGAGAGAGGTGGAGGCAGCCGCATCGGCCTTCGCGAGGTAGCGAGTGGCGACGTTAGCGGCGTAGTTGGAAACGATATTGAGAGCCATAGTAATTCTCCTACTTGGAGGGTTGAGGAAAGTGGCTTCCTGCCACGGTGGGCACGTAAGTCCGGCTTGCTAGGCAAGCCGAGAAAGCGCTGGGGGGACACTGCCTCCATCCGGCGCTAACAGCGTCATTTGATGCGCGTCTTGTGAGGGACGGCCGGCTTGTAACCGGTGGGCGGGAGCTCCCCCGCGCAAGCCTGGGCGGCGATCAGCTTCATGCGAACGAGAATATCGTTCGTCGTGCGATCGGTGCCGCTGACGATATGAGGGATAAAACTCAGATTGCGCTGCGCTATGCGCGCGCGCTTTTCGCGCGGCAGGCTGGCGATCAGTTCGGTCGCGGCGGCGTTCACCTCGGCGAGGGACGCAGTGACGCTGAGTGCGTCTTGATAGCGGCTAAACCTAGCCATTCTTGGTCTCCTACATGGAGGGTAACTGTGACGTCCTGCCACAGCGCGCAATTCGGTATCCCGAAAACTAGCGAGTAAAACTTAACGAGTGATTACTCCAAACCGCATTTCTCGATTTATTTTCATCAGGGGCCGAAGCCGCGTTCCAAGCGGCTATTAAAGGTTTTTAAAGGTTAATTTTGCATGATTTCGGCGATCGCGCCCTATCGACGGCGCTCAATTGCGACAGAATGCGGGTTTGCGCTCATGGGTAAGACGGCAATGGCGTTGAAGCAAGGCGCTACGGCGTCCTCCGTCCCGCAGCAAGTGGCAAATCGGCTGAGGGCTGCGGCGGCGGATCATCAAGCGGGCCGGCTCGATGCTGCCAAGACGGGCTACGAATCCGTGCTTGCCGCAGAGCCCGAACAGCCTGACGCTTTGCAGTTGCTCGGCGTGTTGCGTCACATGCAAGGCGCGTCTGACGAGGGAGTGGCCCTGCTGGAGAAGGCAGTCGCGCTTCAACCGAAAAATTCCAGCATCCGCAATAATCTCGCAAGCGTGCTACGCGAGATGGATCGACTGGTGGATGCGGAAAAGCAGTTTGCGATCGCCATTGCCTTGGCGCCAGACGTCGCGGAAACTTACGTCAATCACGGCATCGTTCTCGAGCAATTGCAGCGTTACGAACATGCTTGCGCGGCTTTCGCCGCCTGCTTGGCGCGCGCACCGGACGACAAGCGGGCGCTGCGCGGCTTGGGCACGGTTCAGCTTCGGCTGGAGCGATTCGAGGATGCCGACGCTAGTCTGCGGCGGCTGAACGCGCTTCATCCGTACGACCCTGAAACCCTCGGCAATCTCGGCATCGCCGCCCAGGCGCAAGGCCGCTCCGCCGATGCCGAGCGTTATTTGCGCGCGGCTGTCGATTGCGCGGACGCCAAACCGGCGCTGCGGCAGAGCTTGTTGCTGCTGCTGAACAAGACGCCGCGCGATGAAGCGGCGCGAGAGGCTTTTCGCGATATTCTGCGCAATGATCCCGAAGCCTGGAAGCTCGAAATCCATATCGCGCATCGCTTGCTCGATATCGGCCGCCTGGAGCAGACGCGTCAGTTGCTGGAAGACATGCTCGCCGTGCATAGCGACAATTGGCAGGTCTGGAACGAGGCGGGCGTCGTCTATCTGCGCCACGCGAAGCATGACGAAGCAATCGCCCACTTCAACAAGGCGATCGAGCTGGATCCGCAATCGTCTGCCGCTTTCACCAATCTCGGGGCGACCTATCTGCAGGCCCACAAATTGCCTAAAGCGGTTGCGACGTTCCGCGAAGCGCTGAAGCGCGATCCGTCCGCCTTCCAGGCGCAAGTCTGCATGATCCGTGCGCTGCGCTTGATGGAGCGCTTCGAGGAGGCGCAGATCTACGCGCGATCGGCGCTCGACCTGATGGAGGCGGCGCCCAGCGTCGCCAAGGCCAGCCCCGAGACCAAGGTCCTGCTGCTTCAGTTCTTCAAGACGATCTGCGACTTCGATGCGCTAGATCGTCTCGGCAACGTCTGGGACATCGGCGAATCGCTGCCGCCGACCGCTTCCGTCGGCATTTTCCTCGATCAGCTCGTTTACGCCGAAACCGCCGAGGACGTCCGCCGCTTCGTCGGCATGGTCGGCAAATGGGCATCCTATTACGAGGCGTTGGCGGAGCAGGCGCCCTTGGCTCCGGCGCCGGCTCGCGAGAAAGGAGCGAGAATCCGCGTCGGTTTCCTGTCGTCCGATCTGCGGTCCCATTCGGTCGCGCGTTTCGTGATGCCCTTCCTCAAGGACTACGATCGCAAAAAATTCGAGATATTCTGCTATTCCCCGCTGCGCCGGGAAGCCGATCCCGTGCAGGTTCAAGTGCGCAACCTGGTGTCGCGCTTTCAATATATCGACAATATGACCGACCATGAGGCGGCGACGATGATCCGCGCCGATGGGGTCGATATCCTCTTCGACCTGAATGGCTTCACCGAGCATACGCGCATGCCGGTGATGACCTACAAGCCGGCGCCGGTGCAGATGTCATGGCTCGGCTACCCCTTCACCTCGGGTCTGAAAGCCATTGATTACGTCCTGATGGACCGCCATGTGCTGCCGACGGACGAATCCACCTTGGTCGAGCAGCCTTTGGTGATGCCGGAAGCGTGGATTTGTTTCGGCAAATATAGCGAAGAGCCGATCGACCCACAGCCGCCGATGGCCCGCAACGGCGTCGTCACCTTCGGCACGTTGAACAATCCCTACAAGTTCAATCGCAATATCATCGCTTTGTGGGCGCGCGTGATGCGCGAAGTGCCGGATTCTCGATTCCTATTGGTGCGGCCGGAAGGCTCGTCGACGACGCTGGTCAGCAATATCGCCCGCGAATTCGCCAAGCATGGCATTTCCAGCGATCGACTCTACGTGCGCAACAACCGTGCCGAAAAACGCTCACATTTCAGCTATTACAACGAAATGGACATTTCGCTCGACACCTTCCCGGTGACCGGCGGCACGACGACTTGCGACGCCATATGGATGGGCGTACCCGTCGTCGCTCTCGTCGGTCCGGCCTATCATCATCGCATCAGTTCGGCTATCTTGAAGCATTGCGGGTTAGAGGACTTGTGCGGCGAGACGCATGACGAATTTGTCGCCACGGCCGTGGCCTTGGCCAACGACCCTGATCGTTTGGCCTTCTTGCGCGCCAACTTGCGCCAAGCGATGATCGAGTCGCCGCTTTGCGACGAAGCCCGCTTCGCCCATCAGTTTCAGGAAATGCTTGAGCAGGTCGCGTATTTGCGCGGCTTGCGCTAATCGATATGTCAGCAGCCCCTCAGATCGAGAGCCTTCGAATCGATCCCAGCGCTTGGGTGAGCGACGACGCGCGAATATTCCCTTCCGTGCGCGGCACCCGGATCGTGATCGGCGCCGGGAGCAAGATTTTCGAATTCGCCGTCATCCGCGCTGTTGGCGGGACCGGCGATGTCATCATCGGAGCGCGCTGCATGATCAACCCTCATTGCGTCCTCTATAGCGGGAGCGGCATTCGCGTCGGCAATGACGTGGCGCTGGCGCCGGGCGTTCAGATCGTGCCGGCGAATCACGCATATGCCCGTCGGGATATTCCCATCGCCAAGCAGGGCTTCCTGCCGTCCAAAGGCGGAGTCGTCATCGGCGACGACGTTTGGATCGGCGCCAATGCCGTTCTGCTCGACGGCGCCGTCATTGGCCAGGGCGCGATCATCGCCGCCGGGGCCGTGGTGGCAGGCGTTGTGCCTGACTACGAGATTTGGGGCGGCGTCCCGGCGCGCAAAATCGGCATGCGCGGCGAGGACTAAGCGATATGCGGATCAAAGATATGACCCGCAGCCGTCTGGCGGACTATGTCGCGGCCCAGCTCGCGCATTTTTTCCCGGATGGCCAGCAAGGACTGTCGGAACTGGTCACGCGCGATCTCGATGAGGCATTAGACCGTCTTGCGGTTTGCATAGGCTCGGTGAAGATGTGGCGCGAGGACGAATTTGACTATTTGCACTCTTCGCAATACTGCACTTTTCTCTACTATTTATCGAACACGGCTTGGCGCAATCGGCAGGACAAGACGTTCTGCACGAAGCTTTTTCTTCTCAACAAAGCGCTCAACGGATTCGATTGCTTTTACGATAACAAGCTGCCCGATCATTTTCTCGTCGGCCATTCGGTCGGTATCGTTCTGGCGCGCAATACTTTCAGCGACTATTTGGTGCTCTACCAAAATTCGACCATCGGGCGGCATGGCGCTGACGTGCCTGTGATCGGCGAGGGTGTCGTCCTTTATCCCAACACGGCGATCATCGGGAAGTGCAGCGTCGGCGCGCACACGGTGCTGTCGCAGGGAAGCTCTTTGATCGACCGCGACAGCCCCGGCGATTGTTATGTCTTCGGATCCGGCGCTGACGCCAAGATCAAGCCGGCCAAGCGCCGCCTGATCTCGGATTATTTCCGCCTTTAGCCGGCGAGCAAGGCCGGCAGCGCGCTTTCGAGCGTACGCGGTTGCAGTCCAAAATCTTCTTTCAGCGCAGCTATCTCGATGGCTATTGGAGCGCCATAGGGCGCGTCCGATTTTGCCGTCGCGGCAATCTTGCAGCCAGTGATCTGGGCGATGAGCGAGAAAAGCTCGGCGTTAGCGACGTTACAGCCGCTCGCCACATTGTAGATTTGCCGGCGGCCGCCGATCGCGATGGCCGCGAGCGCGGCGCAAACGTCGTCGACATGGACATAATCGCGCGCCAGCCGCGGGTCGCTGTCGATCTCCAGCGTCGATGCCGCTTTCGCCCGTTTGATCAGATCATGCAAAAAGTTGTCGCCGCCAAGATCGTCGCTATAGACCGACGAGAGACGCGCGGCGCGCACATTGGCGCGGCCCGCCGTCAAGCAGAGCGATTCGCCGACCGCCTTGGTGAGATCGTAGAGATGCCGCGGATTTTGCGGCGAGAGGCTGAGGGGCGCAGTCTCGCAGCCGTCTTTGCCACCATCATAAAGTCGTGTTGACGAGAGATATGTCATCGAGTCGAACGTCGCATCCTTGAGCAGCCGCGCGAACAGCGAAACATGAGCCTCGACCGTATCGAACGGCCGCCTCGCGTAATCTGCGGTCAAGCCGATGGCATAGATGGCGTGGCCGAGCGGCCGGCTCGCGTAATCGGCATGGGCGCGTCCGAAGGCGCGGACGACCGCGCCCTGCGCGTTGAGAAATTTGCAGAGCGCAGCGCCGATAGCGCCGTCGGCGCCGAGAACGGAGAAGGTTTGTCCCGCGAGGCTCATGGTTTGATATCTTGCAAAGAAGCAAAGCCCTTGTCGCGCTCCGACAGGATCGCTCCGGCCTTGTCGGGCCAGGCGATGGCGAGATCGGCGTCGTCCCAGCGCACACCGCGCCCGCTCGCCGGCTCGTAAAACTCCGCGATTTGATAGAAAACCTCGGTGGCGTCGCGCAGGGTCTGAAAGCCGTGGGCGCAGCCTTTGGGAATAAAGAGCATTCGCCGGTTATCGGCTGTCAGCTCGACGGCGACCCATTGCCCATAGGTGGACGAATCGGCGCGCAGATCGACGGCGACGTCGTAGATGGCGCCGGCCGTGACGCGCACGAGCTTGGCTTCTTCATGGGGCGCGATCTGGTAATGCAGGCCGCGCAGCGTGCCGGCCTTGGCATTAAACGAGGCGCTGCATTGCGCGATCGTCATGTCCAAGCCCTGCGCCGCAAATTCGCGCGCGCAGAAGGTGCGGACGAAAGCGCCGCGCTCGTCGGCGAGCGGTTCGGCGTCGATGACGAACACGCCGGCGAGCTTGGTCTCGCGGAAGATCATCGTCAGTCGAGAACTTTCACCGCCGGGATCGGCACCACGAACTTGCCGCCCCAAGCCTTGATGCCGGCCATCTTCTGGGTGATTTCGTCTTTGATGTTCCAGGGCAGGATCAGCACATAGTCCGGCCTGGTCTCGAAGATTTTTTCCGGCGCATGGACCGGAATATGCGTGCCGGGGAGGAACAAACCTTGTTTGTGCGGGCTGGCGTCCACCGTGTAGTCGAGAAAATCGCCGCGCACGCCGCAATAATTGAGCAGGGTGTTGCCCTTGGCCGGCGCGCCGTAGCCGACGACGGTTTTTCCTGCCTCTTTGGCGGCGACGAGGAACTTCAGCAACTCGCGTTTGGTGGCCTTCACCTGTTCGGCGAAGCCTTCATACGTCGCCGCTTTGTCGAGGCCGGCGGCGATTTCGCGCGCCTTGAGCGCCGCGACGGCCGGTTCTGTCGCGCGCGCCGAGTCGGCATGGCAGCCGTAGATGCGCAGCGAGCCGCCATGGGTCGGCAGCTCTTCGACGTCGAACAGGCGGATGCCGTGGCGCGCGAAGGCCTTTTCCACCGCAAGCAGCGAGAAATAGGAGAAATGCTCGTGATAGATGGTGTCGAATTGGTTGAGCGTCATGAGTTGCAAGAGATGCGGAAATTCCATCGTCAGCACGCCGTTCGGCGCGAGCGCGATCTTGATGCCGCCGATGAAATCGTTGAGGTCGGGGACATGGGCCAGCACGTTGTTGCCGAGCAGGAGATCGGCGCTCTTGCCCTGGGCCACGAGATGGCGCGCCGTCTCCACGCTGAAGAAACGCACCAGCGACGGGATGCCCTTCTTTTCGGCCACCTTGGCGACGTTGGCCGCCGGCTCGACGCCGAGCACGGGCACGCCGCGCTGGGCGAAATATTGCAGCAAATAGCCGTCGTTGCTGGCCACTTCGACCACCTGCGACGACTCGTTGAAGCCGAAGCGCGCAATCATGCTCTCGACATAGCGCTCGGCATGTTTGAGCCAGCTATCGGAATAGGACGAGAAATAGGCGTAATCGGAGAACAGCTGCTCCGGCGTCTGCACATCTTCGACCTGCACCAGCAGGCAATCGTCGCAGACCAGCGCGTGCAGCGGATAGAACGGCTCGGCGCGGCCGAGGTCTTGGGGGCGAAGGTAATAGTTCGACGGCGGCTGCACGCCGAGATCGACCATGGTGCGCGTCAGCGGCGTGCCGCAAGCGCGGCAGGCTTGCGGCTGCAACGCGCGGCGGCTGTCTTCAGGCTTGGACGATACGGGGGCGAGCGTCTCTGGCGGCATCGCGGTCTCGGCCTGCATCTTCTTCACTATTGCAACCATCATAGGTCTCTTTCTCAAAGATGGCGATCTGCCGTTCCGTCATCTGCCGGGCATCAAGGCCGGCATAGAAGGCGCGGTACCATTCCACAGTCTTGCGGACAGCCGTCTCTGCGGTCCACAGGGTTTGCCAGCCGAAGGCGCGCTTGGCGCGGGCGCTCGACAGGGTGAGGAGCGTCGCTTCGTGCGGCCCGGCGGACGGGATGTGCAGCCATTTGGCGTTCGGGCCGCCATCCGCCTTCCAAGCGTCGGTCAAGCGTTCGGCCATCCAGCCGACAGGCCGCGAGTCGCTTTCGGCAGGGCCGAAATTCCAGCCCGAGGAGAAGGCGGCGGGTTCGGCGCTCAACCGTTCGGCGAGCATCAGGAAACCGCGCACCGGCTCGAGAACATGCTGCCAGGGCCGCACGGCTTGCGGATGGCGGATTTCCAAGGCGCGGCCCGCTGCGAAGGCGCGCATGGCGTCGGGGACCAAGCGGTCCGCGGCCCAATCGCCGCCACCGATGATGTTGCCGGCGCGCACGGTGGCGATGCCCGGCGCGGCAGCAGCGGCGAAATAGGTCTGGCGGAAGGATTCAACGACTAGCTCGGCGCACGCCTTGCTGTTGCCGTAGGGCTCGCGTCCGCCGAGCGCGTCGGTCTCGCGGTAGCCCCACTCCCATTCTTTATTTTCGTAGACCTTATCGGTCGTGACGATGACGGCGGCGCGCGCCGACGCGCAGCCGCGCATAGCTTCCATTAGATGCACCGTGCCCATCACGTTGGTGGCATAGGTGCCGACCGGATCGGCGGCAGCGGCGCGCACCAAGGGCTGGGCGGCAAGATGGAGCACGATGTCGGGACGGGCGCGGCGCATGGCGGCGGTGAGCGCAAACAGGTCGCGCACGTCGGCGATGGTCGACGAGGCAAGGTTCGAGGCAAGGCCGCTCGCCTCGAAAAAACTCGGTTTGCTCGGCGCTGGCAGGGCATAGCCGTGCACTTCGGCGCCCAGGCGAGCGAGCCAAGCGCAGAGCCAGCCTCCCATGAAGCCGGTATGGCCGGTGACGAAGACCCGCCGGCCGTGCCAGAAGCGCGGATCTACGCCGACTTGAGGCATGCGACCGCTTTCTTATCGGACCAACTGCACCATGGCGCCTTGCCGGAGGTCCACATATCGTTAAGCAATTGCATTTCGCGGAAGGTATCCATGCATTGCCAAAAGCCCGGGTGCTGGTAGACCGACAACTGGTTTTCGGCAGCGAGATATTCCAGCACGCCTTGCTCGAGACTGACGTTCTCGTCGGCGCGCAGGCGGTCGAACGCCTTTTTCTCGAAAACGAGGAAGCCGCCGTTGATCCAGCCTTCGGTGACCTGGGGCTTTTCGCGGAAGGTGCGCACGGCGCCGTCTTCGATGGCCAACTCGCCATAGCGCGACGAAGGGTGCACGGCGGTCACGGTGGCGAGGCGGCCGGAGCGCTTGTGGAAAGCGAGCAATGCGTCGAGATCGACGTTGGAGACGCCGTCGCCGTAGGTCGCGAAGAAGCAGTCGCCCTTCACATAGGGCAGGGCTTGGCGGATGCGCGAGCCGGTCAGCGTGTCCTGGCCGGTTTCGGCGAGCACGACGCGCCAATCCTCGTCATAGCCGTTCGACAGCGTCTCGACCGAATCGGCCGAGAAGTCGATGGCGAAATCCGAATTGTGGCGGCGGTAATTGAGGAAGTAGTCGCGGATCACGTCGCCTTTGTAGCCGAGGCAGAGGATGAAGTTGCGCGAACCGGCGCCATGATAATGCTTCATGATATGCCAGAGGATCGGCTTGCCGCCGATCTCGACCATGGGCTTCGGCTTGAACTCGGTTTCTTCGCGCAAGCGCGTGCCGAGGCCGCCGCACAGCAGCATCACGTCGGGGCGTTCGCGGCTCGGTGCCGAACGCAGGTTCGTGAACTTCAACATACTCACTCTCCCATTAGGAGCCGCTGATCGCGGCGCGGGGCTTGGCGGTCGTGGTTCGTATCCTCGCGGCCCATCTCGTGGCGACCCGGCGCGCGGCGGCGTGGGCGGCCAGGGACGCCGCGCGGCACCTCGATCCGGCCGGAAATGCCGGGCCAGGCGGGGAGCGTCGGCGCGCCTTCCAGGCGCAGGGCGGGTTTGACGTCGGCCGGCAGATTTTCGGCGAATTCGCGACGGGCGATGGCGGCCTGCCCCACAGTGAGCAGTTTCAGCATCGCTTCGAGCGCGATCGGCGGGAGTCCGGCGACCGACGTGGCACGCATATCCATAGTGGCAGTCCTTGGTTAATTTTTTCTTTTCACAAGCTGTAGGGCCGAGCTGAGGGCGCCGGCTTACAGGCTGTGGCGGACCGGGTATTTGCTGTTCGACATCACGTACTGGCGGGCGACGTGATTGCGGGTATCGACGAACACCGGCGCGCGGAGATTGACCGAGGCATGGGCGCCGGCTTCGTCGCGGCGGACAGTCACGATCAGCATCAGCGCGAGGTCTTGCAGAGCGATGCCCAAAGTGCGGCATGCTTCTTCGACGTCGGCGGCGTCGATCGCCTGGTTGCCGGCGGCCAGCGGGGCGACCAGGAAGGCGAGGTTCTGGTCCGACAGGCACTGCAGCACGCGGAACTGCGGATATTTGCCGTCCGGCAATTCAGCCAGGGCGAAGTCATGGTAGTCGCCGAAGCCGAGCAGGCCCTGCGGCATGGCGAGGGTGGCGTTGTCGCTGATGGTCAGCGTGCCGAAGCGCGATTCGACGACGAGCGTGCGCGGCGCGGACGCGGCGAGAACCGTCGGCGGAACGGTGGTCTGGGTGTGGGCGGTATTGGCGAGCATGATGGGCTCCTTGGGTCAGAACGATTAACGGAGATAAGAGGCGAGGTTGAGCTTCGAGAGAGAGGAAATCGTCATGTAGGACGCTTGCAGCAACGTCTGGTCTTGGGTCAGACGGGTCATCACTTCGGTGACGTCGATCGACGTGATGTCGGTGACGGATTGCGTGATGTAGATCTTGAGGTCGTCATTGTCGGTCGTCACTTTGTCGAGCGCGGTTTGCGCGCTGGCGATGCGGCTGGTGATGTCGGGAATGCCCTGAATGGCCTCGTTGACGAGATCCAGCGCGTCGTTCAGGCGGTCGCGGTCGAGCGGATCGAGCGTCGCCGTGTTCGCGAGCTTCAACGAGCGCATAAGCTGTTCGAACGCCGGCTCGTCCGCTGTGGCGCCGTAGGACACGGTGTAGTCTTCGGCGGCCTGGGTGGTCAGGCGGGTCGCGTCGCCCTGGTAGTAGGACGTGTCGGCGGCGCTGGGATAGCTGTTCGCCGGCGTGGCATAAGCTGCGAGATCGACTGGCGGCGCGTCGATGCTGTTGCCGGCAAAGAGATAGCGGTCGCCGAGCTTGGCGTTGAGCTGGCGCGAAGCTTCGGCCAGCATATTGCCGGTCGTATCCTGCAGCGCCATGTCCTGGGCGTTGTTGTTGTTGAGCGCGTTGGTCAGAAGCGTCTTGAGGTTTGTGGCGACCTCGACGAGCTTGGTGGTCGACTGCTCCATGGTCTGCAGCCGCAACTGAACCGCTTGGTTATTCGTCTTGTACTGCGTCATGCGCGACAGGCTCGATTCCAGGTTGACGAGCTGGCGCGAATTGGCGGCGATGCCGGAATAGCGGGTCGAGACGTAGCCGGTGGCCGCTTGGGTCGTCAGCGTGTCGATCCTGTTCTGCGTGTCGCGCAGATTGGTCAGGGTCTGGCTATAAGTGCCGATGTCGGAAACGCGGGTCATCGTTTTTCCTCTTAGACCATGTCGGTCAGGATCTTGAGCATCTCGGACAGCGTGGTGATCACGCGCGCCGATGCGCCGTAAGCGTTCTGGTACATGATGAGATTGGCCATCTCTTCGTCGGTGCTGACGCCGCTCGCGGCTTGCGATTTGGCGGTGATGTCGCCGAGCACGTTGGCGCGGTAGGCTTCGGCGTCGTCGGCGTTTGCCGCGCGCGTCGCATTGTTCGATAGGATGTTGGCGCCGTAGCCGGCCAGAGACGTGCTCGTCACCGGCAAGCCGCCGGCGGCCGCGAAACTCTGTTTGGCGGTGAAGGCCGCCGCCATGCGCTCGACGACCGAGCTGTCGCCCGAGGTGATGGCGACGCTGCCGGCGGTCAGGACGCCTTCGCTGAGCTGGCCGCGCGAGACCTTTTGCGAGTCGAACGCGATGTCGCTGCGCACGGCGATATTGCTGGCGAGGCCGCCGAGGCTGGAGCCGATGAACAGATTGTTGAGACCGAAGTAGTGCGAGAAACCGAAGCCGGTGGTCGCTTCCGCGCTGGTGCCTTCGTTGATGCCGATGCCCTGTCCGGCGGTGTTCGCGGTGATGACCAATTGGCCGAGCGCGTTGGTGCTTGCGGTCGCGCCGGCGAGGCCGGGGATGGCGGGAGTCGAGGCGGCATAGGCGCCGTTGATGGCGTTGACGACTTGCGCGATGGTCGGATTGCCGCCGACGACAGTGGCAAGGTCGGCCAGATTGAAGTCCATAGGCGCGCCCGCGGCGGTGCCGTCGGCGTTCAGCACGGCGATGCGCACGGTGCCGGTCATGTTCACAGTGTCGGTGGCGGGCGAGAAGCCGCGCTCGCCGGTCAAGCTGGCCGGCGGCGGCACGGCGACGCCGTCGTTGTGGATGGCGTTGATCTGGTCCTTCAGGACGGTGGCGAGCTGGTCCATCTGCGCGCCGAGGTTCGGCAACTCGGTGTCGCGCATGTCGACCAGGCCTTTGAGCATCCCTGAGCTCAGTTCGGTCGTGATGTCGGCGCCATCGAGCAGGATGCCGCTGATGCCGTTGCTCGGATAGCTCACCTCGGCGCCCATGGCGGCGGCCGGGCTGTAGCTGATCGTGCTGGCTTCGCGGTCGACCAGCGAGCGGCCCGACGACGTGAAGATGACGATTTCGCCGGTGCCGCGCGTGAAGTAGCCGATGTCCATTTTTTCGGCGAGCGACGCGACGGCGACGTCGCGCTGGTCCTGCAGGTCGCCGGCAGGCTGGTTCAGCGCGACATTGCGCGAGATGTTGACGTTCAGCTCGGCGATGTTCTGCAGCAGTTGATTGATTTCGCCGACCGAACTGGCGATCGTCTGATCGGCCTCGTAGCGCAGGTCTTGAATCTGGCCGGACATGTCGTTCATCTGGCGCGCCAAGGTCTGCGCTGCCATCACCAAGTCGATCTGGCTATTGGACGAGGAGGGGTCGACCGCGAGGGCCGACATCTTGTTGCCGAGCGTCGTCAGGGTGGACGCCATCGACGAAGCGGCGTCCGGCGTGCCGAACATGTTCTGCATCGAGGCGAAGAACTGCTGGCGGACGGCCGTTTCGCCATGCGCCGTCGTCTGGGCGCGCACATCGCGCAGCAGGTACTCGTTGACCTCGCGGGTGATGGCGCCGATTTTGACGCCGGCGCCCTGGCCGTCGATCAGCATGTTCTCCAGGTTCACCGTCTTGCGCGTGTAGCCGACGGTGTTCGCGTTCGCGATATTGTTCGACGTGACCGACAGCGCCGCCTGCGTGGTCTGCAGAGCGGAGACGGCGGTGCCGAGCGCGACATTGATGGAGGAGGACATGCTTGGTTCCTGTGCGGCTTTCCGGCCGGCGTCTTACAATTGCTTGTTGAGCGTCATGGCGACGGCGCGACGCGGGCCGTAGCCGGTCAGCACGCCGGCGCTCGAATAGGCTGCGGCGCTCACCTGCTTTTCCGATACGGCCGACACGATGGCCTTCATCAGGCGTTCGCTGACGTTGCGGGCCGCGCGCAGCGCGCGTTCGTTATCGGTCATCACTTTCTGAAAGCGGACAGTGGCGTCGCGTAAGCTGTCGCGCGTCTCGCGCGGCGCGGCAGCGAGCAGGCTGGGGTCCTTGCGGAGAGCCTGCATGAAATGGTCGTAGCCGCGGGCAAGCTCAGCCTTCTCTTGCTGCAAGGTTTTGATGTCCTGCGGACGTTGGCTGCGCAGAATCTCGTTTTCGCGCGTCATCAACTCGGTCAAGCGCAGCGTGACGGCGACGAGATCGTCGACCAAGGCGGTTGCGGGGCTGGTCATCATTTCACCTCTTGGGTCTTGAGGATTTCGGCATAGACCTGGCTGGCGATGCCGATGCCGCCGTTCTTGGCCATGTCCTTGCCGTATTGGTCCATCATCACCGAGCGGAACATCTTCTCGGCGTTGCCGCCGTCGAACGGGCCGTCGGTTTCGATGCCGGCGAACATGGCTTCCATGGTCTGGCCGATGAAGAAAGCTTCGAAGTCCTGCGCAGCCTTGCGCGCCTGGGCTTCGGTCTTGGCGCCGACGGTGGCCGGCGCGGCTTTGGCGTCGCTGTAGGCCGAGGCGGTGTCGAGGAGGGAGAGAGCGCTCATTACATCACCTCGATGTCGGCCTGCAGGGCGCCGGACGCCTTGATGGCCTGGAGAATGGAGATCATGTCGCGCGGGCCGACGCCCAGCGCGTTGAGGCCGTTCACCAACTCCTGCAGGCTCACGCCGTTCTGCAAGATGGCGAGCTTACGGTCAGTCTGTTCGTCGATCTGGATGTCGCTGCGCGCCACAGTCGTGGTCGTGCCGCCGGTCGAGAAGGCGCTGGGCTGGGAAACCTGCGGCGTCTCGGTGACGCGGATCGTCAGGTTGCCTTGGGCGATGGCGACGGTGGAGATGCGCACGTTTTCGCCCATGACGATGATGCCGGACGACTGATCGACGACGACGCGGGCTATTTGGTCGGGCACTACGCGGAGCTGCTCGATGTCGGTCAGCATGGCGACCAGGTTGGAGCGGCGCTCTTCGGGGATCGTCATGGCCACGGTCGCCGGGTCGAACGCCTTGGCGACGCCCTTGCCGCCGAGATAGGCGTTGATGGCGGAGGCGACGCGGTTGGCCGTGGTGAAATCCGGGTTGCGCAAGGAGATGCGCATTTCGCTCATTTCGCCCAGCTCGAAGCCGACTTCGCGCTCGACGATGGCGCCGTTCGGGATGCGCGCGCTGGTCGGGATGCCTTTGGTCACAGTGGCGGCGGCGCCCTGGGCGCTGAAGCTGTTGCTGGCGGCGTTGCCCTGGCCGACGGCATAGACCTCGCCATCGGCGCCGATCAGCGGCGTGACGAGAAGATTGCCGCCCATCAGGCTTTTGGCGTCGCCCAGCGCGCTGACAGTGACGTCGAGGCGCGTGCCGTGGCGAGCGAAGGGGGGCAGGGTGGCCGTCACCATGACGGCGGCGACGTTGGCGGTCTTGAGCGTGTCGTTGCGCACGTTGACGCCGAGGCGCTCGAGCATGCCGATCAGGCTCTGCTTGGTGAAGGGCGAGTTGTTGAGCGTGTCGCCGGTGCCATTGAGGCCGACGATCAGGCCGTAGCCGACGAGCTGGTTGTCGCGCACGCCTTCGAAATCGGCGATATCTTTGAGGCGCGAGTTGGCATTCGCCGGCATCTGGGCCGCTGCGGTCAGCAGCGCGGCGAAGACGACGGTGGCGCGGACGATATGGCGAAGACGGACGGTCATATGGGCGTTCTGCTCTGAATCGGTTTGGTCTCGTCCTTCTCTAGCGAGGATCGTGCCATCCGCAGAAAGCTTATAATCCATTGAATTAAATGAGATTTTTTCAGAGCTTGGCGAAACGAATCCCGGCAGTTCTCACCGGGCGGCAAGCCCTGCCGAGATTGCGCGGCAAGAATTGCCCGCTTTCTCGCATCGCTTTCGCTGCGCTGTTCGGCGCTTAACCTGTTCTTAAGCAAACCGGCGCAAATTTCCCGCGAACCCCAATCGGCGAGACCGTTCGCGCGATGAAGATTTCTGATAGCAGCCCGATCCGCTCCCTCTCGCTCCGCCGTTTGCGCGGCGGGAATGGCGCGTCGTCGTCGGAGTTCGCCAACCACCTCTCCGAGGAGCCGACCGCCGCCGCGACGCCGCTCGGCGGCTCCGGCGCGCTCGGCGGCGTCGATGGGCTTTTGTCGCTGCAAGAAGTTGACGATGCGGGGACAGGCCGCTCGAAGGGCCTTCAGCGCGCCGACGACATGCTCGACCGCCTCGATGAAATCCAGATGGGCCTGCTGACCGGCGGCCTGTCGCGCGAAAACTTGCAAGAATTGGCCCGCACGGTGCGCCAGCGCCGCGGCGAATCGGTCGATCCCCGGCTCAACGACATCCTCGACCAGATCGAGTTGCGCGCCGCTGTGGAACTGGCCAAATACGGCCCGCGCGGCTGACCCCGCGTGTCCGGCTTGGGCATGCTCTGGCGCTCTCCCGTCAAATCATTGAAATGGCTACATAAATTTGCTGGCTCCAAGCGCGTCCCGGTCTTGCCGTGACGCCCCGGCCTCCATATACTCCGCGCGCTTTCAAAGCGCTTGTTCCTGGGGTGGTGTTCGAGATGTCCGTCACGTTGTCTCCCGATTACCGGCCGTCCGAAGACGAGCCGTTCATGAATCCGAAACAGCGCGAATATTTCCGCCGCAAGTTGCTGGCGTGGAAGGAAGAGCTGCTGTCCGAATCGACCGAGACCCTCATGCATCTGCAAGAGGGCGGCTTTCGCGAGCCCGATCTCGCCGATCGCGCGTCGCTGGAAACCGACCGCTCGCTGGAGTTGCGCACGCGCGACCGCGCCCGCAAGCTGGTCTCCAAGATCGACGAGGCGCTCGAGCGCGTCGAAGACGGTAGCTACGGCTATTGCGTCGAGACCGGCGAGCCGATCAGCCTGCGCCGTCTCGAAGCCCGCCCGATCGCGACCCTCAGCGTCGAAGCCCAGGAGCGCCATGAGCGCCTGGAGCGGACACGCCGCGACGATTAAACAAGGCTGCGGACACGCCGCGACGATTAAACAAGGCTGCGGACGCGGCGCGACGATTAAAGCTGCTGACGTCAAGAATCGAAAAGGCCGGCATCGCAAGATGCCGGCCTTTTTCTTTGCGCCTGATCGGACGGATTAGAACGGATACAGGATGTCGAGGACCTGCGTGCCGTAGCGCGGCTGCTGGACGTCGGTGATATGGCCGCGCCCGCCGTAGGCGATGCGCGCTTCGGCGATTTTCTCGTAGGAGATCGTGTTGGTCGAGGCGATGTCCTCGCGGCGGATGATGCCGGTGATCTGCAGTTCGCGGACTTCGTAGTTCACGCGCACTTCCTGGCGGCCCTGGATCACCAGATTGCCGTTGGGCAGGACCTGGGTGACGAGCGCCGCCACTTTAAGCTGAATGGCCTCCTCGCGGTCGATGGTGCCGGAGCCGTTGTTGTTGGTCGAGCCGTCGATGCCGAGCAGGTTGGTGTTGTCGACCTGGTTGGGCAGGATCTTGTTGAGGTTGGCCTCGAAGCCGAGCAGGCCGCCGAGCGCCGCGCTTTCGGTCGTCGTGCGCGAGCGCCGGCTGGCGTTGCTCAGCTCCGCCTTGTCGTCGATGTTGATCAGCACGGTCAGGATGTCGCCGGTGACGCCGGCGCGCTGGTCCTTGAAGAAGGCGCGCGAGCCGGCGCGCCAGAGGCTGTTGGCATGGCGGTAATCGGTGTCGGCCTTGGGCATCGGCAGGCTGACCGGGCGATAGTTGGGGTCCTGCACCGGGTTACTGATCTCGCTCAGCTTCGGCGTCGCGCCGATGTTCTGCAAACGATCGAGCGTATTCGAGCAGGCGCCGAGGGCGAGGCTCGCGGCAAGGACGGCGAAGGCCGTCACGGGGCGGCGCGGGCGGGGGGTAAGGGCGGCGGTCATGGCGGATTCCTCGGGTTCGGAGCACGGCGTGATGGATGAGTTGGAAAGCTCGTTAATTAGAGACTGGGACGGTGCTGGTCACTTGCACGGTGTTCATGCTGGTGATGATGCCTTCGATCACGGTTTTGCTCTGGGTGTTCATGATGCGCACGGTGTCGCCGACGCTGCCGTCCTCGAGCGCTTTGCCCTTGGAGGTCAATTGCATGCGCGGCGTTTGCAGCATCATCGTGACGACGGCGTTCTTGGTGACGGCGAGCGGCGAGCGCAGATCGGCAGCGCGCAGCGTCTGGCCGGCGGGCACGGTGCGACGGACCTCCTGACCGATCAGGCGGTCGGCGTCGGCGATGGCTTGCCGGCCGACCTGTTCGCTGCGCATCACGGCCCATTCGATGTCGTCCTTACGGATGATCTCGCCGGTGGCGAAGCGACGGTTCAGCACGGGAACCTCGACCATCGCGACGGCGCGGCCGGCGATCGGCAGACGCGTCGTGTCGGCGACGACGGTGGCGGAGAAGCGGCCGCTGCGCTCGTCATATTCGAGCTGCTCGATATGCAGGGCGCTGGAGACGCCGGCCGGCAGTTGGATCTGCGGCGCCTTGCCGTTGATCTCGATGTCGCTGCGCGCGGCGAGGCCGCGACGCTGCAGGGCTTTGCGCAGCGCGGCTTCGATTTCGCCCTGGCCGATGGCCAGGCTGGCGCGTTCGACGATGACGCGGTCGGACCAGGTGCGCGGCTGCCAGGCGACGCCGTGATGTTTGGCCAGGGCAGCCAGGCGGTTGAGGTCGTAAACGGTCTGCCCGCCCGGCGCCGGAGCGGGGGCCACGGCTTCCTCGGTGCGGTCGGCGAGGCCGGCGAACAGGTCGCCGAGCTTCACCACTGCGTCGCGCACGACCACGCGTTCGTTCATCGGCGTCGTCGCCATCAGCACAGGGCGAACTGCGGGAGCGAGGCCCTGGTTTTGAGCGTGGACGCTAGCAGAGCCGGCAAGCGCGGCGACGGCGAAAATGGTGAAGGCGAGCGTGCGGTTGATCATGGCGGTTAGTCCTTTAAGGCCGGATCGGGCAAGGCCGAATTAGGCCGTTTGCACCAGGCTGCTCAGCATTTCGTCGGAGGTCTGCACCACCTTCGAGGCCAGCTCGTAAGCGCGCTGGGCCGTGATCATGCTGGTGATTTCGTTGACCATGTTGACGTTCGAGGTTTCCAAGAAGCCTTGCAGCATGCTACCGAAGCCGGTGCCGTTGGGCACGCCGGTGACGGCGGGGCCCGAAGCGGCGGTCTCAAGCAGGATGTTGTCGCCCATCGACTGCAAGCCGGCTTCGTTGGGGAAGGTGGCGAGCTGGAACTGGCCGACCGTGGTGGTGGTGGCCTGGCCGGGCAGGCGGACCTGCACTTCGCCGCTGGCGTTGATGGCGACTTCGAGCGCGTCGCCCGGCACGGTGATGCCGGGTTGCACGGTGAAGCCCTGCGGCGTCACGATGGTGCCCGTCGGGCTGAGCTGCAGCGAGCCGGCGCGCGTGTAGCCGGTGGTGCCATCGGGCATGTCGACCTGGAAATAGCCTTTGCCCTGGATCGACAGGTCGAAGCTGTTGCCGGTCGAGAGCATGTTGCCCTGCTCATGGATGCGGTAAACCGAACCGACCTTCACGCCGGTGCCGAACTGGGCGCCGGTGACGACCAGCGTGCCGGTGTCGGACGACTGCGAGCCGACGGCGCTGCGCGTCTGGTAGATCAAGTCGTTGAATTCGGCGCGCGCCCGCTTGAACGCCGTGGTGTTCAAGTTGGCGATATTGTTCGAGATCACGTCGACGTTGAACTGTTGCGCCAGCATGGCGGTGGCGGCGATGTTCAGGGAGCCCATGATGTTTTCCTATTCTTCCGGTGTTTCCGTGGACGCTTAGGCGACTTTGCCGAGCCGCTGGATCGCGCCGCGGATGCGTTCGTCTTCGCTGTTGATGACTTTCTGCGAGCTTTGATAGACGCGTGACGCTTCGATCATGCGCGTGATTTCGAGGATCGGCTGCACGTTGGCGGTTTCGATATTGCCTTGCAGCACCTCGGTTTCCGTCGCCGGCGTGGGCGCCGCATCGGTGGTGTAGAGGCCGTTGCCGGCGCGCTGCAGGCGCTGCAGGTTGTCGAACGAGACGAGCTTGAACTTGCCGATCTGCTGGCCGTCGGCGGAAATGCCGCCTTCGGGCGAGATGGTGATGTTGGCGGCGTTGGGCGGAATGACGATCGGCAGGTCGGCGTCGTTCTGAATGACTTGGCCGCGGCTGTTGACGATCTGGTTCTGCGCGTTGAGGGTCAAGTGGCCGTCGCGGGTGTAGCGCGGGCCGTTTTCCGTGGTGACGACGAAGAAGCCCTCGCCGCGCAGCGCGACGTCGAGCGGGTTGCCCGTGGCGTTGAACGTGCCGGCTTCGGTGTCGCGGTGGATGCCGACATATTTCGGGAACGTCATCTGCGCCGCGCCGGTGTCCGGCGTCAGGTACTTGTTGAACACCGTGCGTTCGCCCTTGTAGGCGTTGGTGTTCATGTTCGCGATGTTGTTCGCGATCGATTCCACTTGGTCGCGCGACGCCATTTGGCGCGACAGGGCGATGATCAGCGGCGATTCCATGTTGGCTCCATTCGGCAGCGAGGCCGGTTTTCCACGCCAAACCTTTTGCACTCGCCGTGCCAGACAAAAAACCCTTTTAAATCAATGATCTGGTATCGGCCGCGCTCGGCAAGACGAGATAACCCGGCAGGCTTTGCCGGGTAATTGCTGCCCGACACTGGGCCGAAACCAAAAATTAAGGAAACCGCCCTTAAGAACAGGGGGTCGGTTGCGAGAAGCCGACGCGAGTTCCAGTTTTTCACTGTCAGCCGTTTCAGGAATTGTCCCATGACCGACCAGGCCGCCGCTTCGCCCGCCGAGATGGACGCCGCCAGCGCGCCGGCGCACGAACCGGCAGGCGGCGGCAAGAAAAAGCTGATCCTGATCGCGGTGGCTTTGCTGCTGGTGATCGGCGCAGCCGGCGCCGGCTTCATGTTCTTCAATCCTTTCGCCAAGAAGGAGGCCGGCGAGAATGCCGCAGCTGACGCCGCGCCGCCGCCGCCCAAGGCTGCCGTGTTCCTCGATCTGCCCGATCTCCTGGTGAACCTCAATTCGGCCAACCGCCGCACCAATTTCCTGAAAATCAGCATCAGCCTCGAAGTCGAAAGCGCCGCCGACGTGCAGAAGCTGCAAGCCCTGATGCCGCGCATCGTCGACAGCTTCCAGGTTTACCTGCGCGAATTGCGCCTGGAGGATCTGCGCGGCTCGGCCGGCATGTATCGCCTGCGCGAAGATCTGCTGCGCCGCATCAACGAAGCGGCACGCCCGGTCAAAGTGAACGACGTTCTCTTCAAAGAGCTTTTGGTCCAGTAGGACTAAGGACAAGCCAGATGGCAGACCCCGAGACCACCGCTTCCGAGATACCCGCCGAAGGCGTCGCGCCCGACGCTGCTGCCGACGCCGGCGGCGACGAGGACATGTTCGCCGCCATGGGCATGGCCCCCGAGATGGAGGGCCAGGAGAACCGGGTCCTCAATCAGGACGAGATCGACAGCCTGCTCGGTTTCGACGACGGCGAAGACGACGGCCCGCGTTCGGGCATCAAGGCGATCATCAACAGCGCGCTGGTCTCGTACGAGCGCCTGCCGATGCTCGAGGTGGTGTTCGACCGCCTGGTGCGTATGATGTCGACCAGTCTGCGCAATTTCACCTCCGACAACGTCGAAGTGACGCTCGACAACATCACCTCGATCCGTTTCGGCGATTACCTCAATTCGATCCCGCTGCCCGCCATGATCAACGTGATCAAGGCCGAGGAATGGGAAAATTACTGCCTCGTCACCGTCGACAGCGCCTTGATCTATTCGGTGGTCGACGTACTGCTCGGCGGCCGTCGTGGCACCGCGGCGCTGCGTATCGAAGGCCGGCCTTACACCACGATCGAGCGCAATTTGGTCGAGCGCATGATGCATGTCGTGCTCGCCGACCTGTCGGCGGCGTTCGATCCCTTGTCGCCGGTCACGTTCCGCTTCGACCGTCTGGAGACCAATCCGCGCTTCGCCACTATCGCCCGCCCGGCCAACGCCGCCATCATGGCGCGCTTCCGCATCGATATGGAAGATCGCGGCGGACGCCTGGAATTGGTGCTGCCTTACGCCACCATCGAGCCGGTCCGCGAACTTCTGCTGCAGATGTTCATGGGCGAAAAATTCGGCCGCGACGCGATTTGGGAAAGCCACTTGGCGCAGGCCGTGTGGGACACCCAGGTCGAAGTCGAAGCCGTGCTCGACGAAAAGATGATGAGCCTGAACGAGATCGTGAATCTAAGGGTCGGCTCGCAGATCATGTTGAATGTCGGCCCCAACGCGCCGATCGACATGCGGTGCGGCGAACTGTCGCTGATGACCGGCAAGATTGGTCATAAGAGCGGCAAGATCGCCATCCAGATCGAAGACACCAAACTCGATAAGCCCCGGAGGTAAGTTTCATGGCGTCCTTGCTGCTCGAAGGCCTGCTCGCAGTTCTCCTCATCGCCACCATCGGCTACGCCGCCATGCTCGACCGCCGCCTGCGCACCCTGCGCCAGAGCCGCGACGAGATGCAGGCGCTGCTCGCCAGCTTCACCGCCGCCACGGCGCATGCTCAGGCCGGCCTCATCGCCCTGCGCGAAACCGGCCAGACGACCACGCAAGGTCTGCAGGGCGACATCGAGCGCGCCAAGGCGCTGCGCGACGATCTGAGCTTCCTCGTCGATCGCGGCAACAGCCTCGCCGATCGTCTCGAAGGCGGCATCGGCGCCGCCCGTGTCGCCGTCAAAGCGGCCGCGTCCCGTTCGGAAACGCCACGCGTGAAACCCGAGCCGATCAGCGACGATGTCGAAGACGC
Organism: uncultured Rhizobium sp.; assembly: GCA_964628235.1. Taxonomy (GTDB): domain Bacteria; phylum Pseudomonadota; class Alphaproteobacteria; order SMXQ01; family SMXQ01; genus CAMAVH01. Next base: position 21,976 of record CAZVLU010000034.1, read on the forward strand.
GCCTGAGGCCAAGCCCGTCGTCCGCCTCGCCGAGACGCCGAAGCGCTCGCAAGCTCAGCGCGGCTTTATGCCGGGCGCGAAAGTGATCTCCAAGCGCGAAGCCGCCGCTGCCGCGACTGGCGAAGGCGACGAGGAGATGGCGCGCCAGCTTCTCCGCGCGCTCAAGACCGCCCGTTAACTCCAGTACAAAGACCGCCGCGCCATGAAATTCCGCCTGCTGCCCGCCGCTATTCTCGTCGCCACCACCTTGCTCGGCGTCAAGCTGACGACCCTGTGGCATGGCGTCGAAAGCGTCGTCGCTCCTCGGGCGGTGGCGCAAACCGCAGTGCCGCAAGCGCAGCCGATGGCGCCCGTCGAGCAAGTGAAGCCGAGCGCGCCGCGCGGAGCGGAGCTGTCCGACGATCCGACCTTGATGAGCCAGTCGGAAATCGATTTGCTGCAACGCCTGGCTCTACGTCGCGCCGAAATCGACGCCTGGAACCAGGATCTCGATTTGCGCGAGAAATTGCTGAAGGCCGCCGAACAGCGCCTCGACGGCAAGCTGGCCGATCTCAAAGGCTTGCAGGATTCGATCAAAGTCCTGCTCAAGACGCATGACGACGAACAGGAAGCCAAGCTCAAGAGCCTGGTGAAGATTTACGAGACGATGAAGCCGAAAGACGCGGCCAACGTCTTTGAAAAGCTCGACATGAACATCATGCTCAACGTGATCGAGCGCATGAAAGAAGCCAAAATCGCGCCGATCATCGCCGCCATGGACCCGGAAAAGGCCAAGGCGATGACCGAGGAACTGGCCGGCCGGCGCAAGATCGCCGCCGACACCGTCGCCCAGACCGCCAGCGCGGTCGCCGACCCGGCGCGGCCGGCTGCTGCGCAAGCCGCGTCCAATCAGCCGGTCGCCGGCATGATCGCGCCCGCCGGCGCGCCGCCTGCCGTCCGCTGAGGCTCTGCCCAGCTTTACGCGGGCACTGGGCAAAATTTTCCGCCTATTTACGGCATTTTAACCAGACTCGGGCCACTCTTGGCGGTATCGCCGGAGCGCGGTTCTCGCGCCTCGGCATCGAGCAGGATTTTCCATGCCCCGACTGCCGCGCAAGCCCAGCCTATCGTTCCCCATCATGCCGCGTCGGATTCGCGCTCTCGCGCTGATCGTCGCGATGTTTGCCGCCTCGCCATTGCAAGCGGCTGAGCAAGTTGCGGTCCGTATCGGCGAACATGCCGGCTTTGGCCGCTTGGTGTTCGAATGGGCCTCGCCGGTCGCTTACAGCGCGACCATCGAAGGCGAGAATCTCGTGGTGCGTTTCGAACGCCCCTTTGCCGGCGCGCTCGAAAGCCTGCCGCGCGGCCTCGCCAATTATCTCACTCAGCCGGCGCTCGTCGATGACGGCAAGGCGCTGATCGTCCCGCTCAAGGGTACATTCGGCCTCAAGAGCTACGTGGCGGGCCGCACGGTCGTTATCGATCTCGTCAAGGGCGGCAAGCCGCCGGCGACTGCTCAAGGCTCGCTCGCCGCGAAAGCGGCGGAAACCAATAGTTCCGCGAAAGCGGCGGAAAGCAATAGTTCCGCGAAAGCGGTGCAGACCGACAGTCCCGCGAAAGCGGCTGACAAGCCGGTCGAAGTCAAAGCCGCTGAAAGCAAGCCTGCCGCCGTGGCGGAGAAGCCTGCGGTCGCGCCGTCCAACGCGCCGCTGCTGCCTGTGCGCGCCGGCGATCATCCGGGCTTCGGCCGCATGGTGTTCGATTGGCCGCGCACCGTCGATTACGAGATCGCCCAGGATGGCGAGACTCTCGCCGTCACCTTCGCCGCGCCGGCGCGCATCGATGCCGACGCGCTGACGCCGAAACTCCCCAAGACCGTGCTGGCCTTCTCGGCCGAGCCGCGCGAGAGCAGCTTGCGGGTCGCCATGACGACGCCGCCCGGCGCGCGTCTGCGCCATTTCCGCAATGGTCCGAGCATCGTCGTCGACGTGTTGGCCGACGTCGCCGAGCCTGCGACCGATAAGGGCATGGCCCAATCGGCAAAAGCGCCGGCCCCCAAGCCGCCCGCTCAAGCCGAGGCCAAGCCCGAGCCGAAAGCGCAAACTGGCGCGAAGCCCGAGGCCAAACCGGTGAGCGCCGAGGCGCAATTGCCCAAATATGAATTGGTCCCGGTCGGCCCTGGCGCGTCGAGCGTGGCCGCGACCGCCGCGCCGCAGAGCCTGTTGCCGACGACGGCGGCGGCGCCCGCCGCGCAAAGCGCCAATGCCCAAGCGCCGATCGCTACGCGCAAGCTCGTCATTTCCGCCATCGGTAGCGGCCCGCAGATCAGCGGCTTGCGCTTCGCCTGGCCGGCCGACGCCCCGGCGGCGGTGTTCGAGCGCAACGGCGCGCTGTGGGCGGTGTTCGACCGCGCCGTGAGCGCCGATATCGCCAACAATTGGCCGCGCACCGTGGCGCGGCCGGAACTATTTTCGTCGGCGGTCTCCAGCATCCTGCGCTGGCAATTGCCGCCCGAGCGCTCCGCCGCCTTGCGCCGCGACGGCGGCAACCTGCTGGTCGAGTTCGCGGCGACGCCGCCGCTGCCCGGCGCGCAAATCGCCATCGAAGCGCAGCCGGCAGCCGACTCCGGCCCGCGCGTGCTGCTGAAATCCGCGGCTTTCGGTCCGGTGATCGAGACGCGCGATCCCGAGGTCGGCGACAAGCTGTGGATCGTGCCGACGATGGCTGCCGAGGGCTTGACCGGCGAACGCCGCTTCGTCGAATTTCAGGTGCTGTCGTCGTTGCAGGGCGTCGCCGTCAAGGCGCTGACCGACGAATTGGTCGTGCGCAACGCGCTCGATGGCGTCGAGATCGTGACGCCGGGCGGCCTGCGCTTGTCCGGCGCGCTCGCCGCCGCAGCCCCCATTGCCCAGGCCGCCGCCTCGCCGGCGACCACCCGCATCACGACGCAAAGCGGCGCGACCGTGCCCTTGCCGGTGCTCGCGGTCAACAGCGCCACCCTGTTCGATTTCGCCGGCTGGTCGCAGGCCGGCGGCACGCCGCAAGCCTCCTTCTTCGAGCGCAAAGCCAATTTGCAGCGCGCCGTCATCGACGCGCCGCGCGCCATGCGCAATCCGGCGCGCTTCGCCTTGGCGCGCTTCCTGTTCGCCAACGGCCAGGCTGCCGACGCGCTCGGCATTTTGCAGGTGATGGAAGAAGACGAGCCCGACGTCGCGCGCGATCCGGCCTATCTCGCCTTGCGCGGCGCGAGCCGCTACCAAATGGGCGATCTCAACGCCGCCGGTCCCGACCTCTTCGCCAATAGCCTCGACCAGGAGCGCGAAGCCGCCCTGTGGCGCGCCGCCTTGCTCGCCGGCCAGAGCGACTGGATCGCCTCCAGCCGCTACTTCGCCCGCGCCGAAAGCGTGTTGCGCGCCTATCCGCGCGATCTGCAATTGAGTTTCGGCCTGCTCGCCGCCGAAGCCTCGTTGTCGTCGGGCGATGCCGGCGCCGCCAAATTCCAGCTCGACTCGCTCGGCTATCTCAATCCGGACCGGGCCTGGCGCGACCAGATCGACTATCTGCGCGGCGAAATGCTGCTCAAGGCCGGCGAGACCGACGCGGCGCTCGCCGCCTGGGACCGCGCCATCAATGGCCTGCATCCGCCGAGCAAAGCCCGCGCGCGATTGGCTCGCGTCGAGACGCTGCTCGGCGACAAGAAGATCAGCCTGCCCGAGGGCATCGCCGAATTGGAGCGCCTGCGCTACGGCTGGCGCGGCGACGAGGTCGAACTGACCGTGCTGCGCCGCTTGGGCGAGCTTTACATCGATGCCGGCGATTATAAGAACGGCTTGGCCACTTTGCGCGACGCGCTGGCGCAGTTCCCCAAAGCGCCTGAGGGCGCCGCCATCGCCCAGCGCATGCGCGAAAGCTTCGCCGATCTATTCATCGGCGGCGCCGCCGATAAAATGCCGCCGCTCACGGCCCTTGGCATCTACGAGGATTTCCGCGATCTGACGCCGCTCGGCGATGCCGGAAATCTGCTCATCGCCAAGCTGGCCGACCGCCTGGTGCAAATCGAATTGCTCGACCGCGCTCAGATACTGCTCAAGGACCAGATCGACAAACGCCTGAAAGGCGCGCCGCAGGCCGAGGCGGTGAATCAGCTCGCGCTCATTTATCTGCTCGACCGCAAGCCGGAGGAGGCGCTGGCCGCCTTGAACGCGGCGCTGCCGCCTGATGCTTCGCCAGCGCTTGCGGCGGAGCGTCGTCAACTCAAGGCGCGCACGCTCGGCGAATTGACTCGTTATAAGGAGGCGCTGGCGCTGCTAAACGGCGACGAGACTGCCGATGCCGCGCGTCTGCGCGCCGAAATCGGCTGGCGTACGCAGAATTGGCCGCTCGCCGCCGCCGCCTTCGCGCAATTGGCGCCGGCGGGCGACGCGCCGCTGTCTGATATTCAGCGCCAGACCGTGCTGCGCCTCGCCATCGCCCAGTCGCTCAGCCAGGACAACGCCGGGCTTGCCGGCCTGCGTGCGCGCTTCGGCGCCGACATGGGCAAGAGCGCCTTCAAGGAATCCTTCGATCTGATCACGGCGAGCGATGTCGCGCAGAACTTCGACCTGCGCAGCATCTCGCGCCAAGTCGCCGGCGTCGACCAGTTCGCCGCCTTCATGACCGGCTACCGCGACAAGATCATGAAGGCGCGCGCTGCCAACCTCGATTCCAAGTCGCAGCCTAAAACCGCGCAGGCGGCAGCTAACGCCGGCTAACGGCGCTCACTTACAATCGATGATCGCCGGTTCGTTGTCGGCGCCGGGCGTATAGTCGATGGCGCAGGCGAGGCCGGCCTGCAAATCCTCGCGCTTGCCCTCTTTGCCGGCGATTTTGATCACCGTGCGCGAGCCCGAGGGTTTCGACGCGACATTGCCATTCGGCCCCTTGAAGACGATCTCGCGGCCCTTGTCGCGCACTTCGAGCAAAGGCCCTTCGACCTTCACGCTTTTGACATCGCCTTCGCTGAGCGCCGCTTTGAGCAGCGCCACGGTCGTCGGCGGCTGGTCGAGCGCTTCGCGAATCATCGCAGCAAGGTCGTCGCCGTAAGCTGGCTCGATCGGTCGGCCCGCTTTCATCGCTTTTTCGCGCAATTCGGGATCTTCCAGCGCTTGTTTGTAAGCCGCGCGCAAAGCGGCGAGGCGGTCGGCGGGAATTGCCGGCGGCCCGGCGGTCAAGCGGCCGATCTCGCCTTGAGACTGGATCAATGCGATGGCGGCGCGCACGTCGGCGCTGGCGTCTTTCATCAGATCGCGCAATTGCGGCACCTTATCGTTGGTGCCGCCGATCTGCGCGACGAAGCGGCCATAGCCGTTGTTGACAAAATCTTCGTAGGACGAATAAGAGCCGATCGTGCCCTGAATCTCGCCCCGCCGCATGGCCAGGCGGTCGTCATTGCCATTGTAGCCGGTGATGATGGTGCCGGGCAGCCGCAGGCCGTCGATCAGCAATTTCAGCTCCATATAGGCGGCGCTGCCGATGCCGGAGCCCGCCCATTTGAAACTCGCGTCGCCGCGCCGCACATCTTCCATCGTCTTGTAGGGCGTCTGCGCCGCCATGACCAAGGCGCGCGGGTCGGTGCCGGCTTTGCCGATCCACGACATCTTGTTGAGATCGATGCGCAGGCCCTCGATGCCGGCGAGCTGCGTGTAGATCAGGCCGGTGTTGAAGATGCCCATGGTCAGGCCGTCGGCGCGCGCCGCGCCGATGAAGTTCGCGCCGATCATATGGCCGGCGCCCGGCATGTTGCGGACCACGAAGGTCGAGCCGGGCAGATATTTCTGCATATATTCGGCGGCGAGACGGCCATAGAGGTCGTAGCCGCCGCCGGCGGCGGTGGCGACGATGTAGGTGACGGTCTTTCCTTTGAAGAACGCCTTGGCGTCCGGCGCATTTGCTTGCTGCGCCAACGCCGTAGCTGGCGCGAGGGCGACCAAAAGCAAAGACGCCAACAATGCAGACACGGCGCAGGCCCGCGTGAAGCGCGGCACGGTGAAACGCATCATATTGTGTTGCATGGACGACCTCCCCAGATCGAATGTCAGGCGGCCTTTGCAGCCTTGTTGCCTGGGGGAAAGCCTAGGCGCGCGGCGAAGGCTCCGCAACTGCGGATGGGTCAGGCTTGCAGCCCTAATCGGCGGCCTTCAGGAGTCAGTTGACCGCGGCGAAGCTCTGCACCAGAGAGCCGGCGACCAAGTACCAGCCATCGACCAGCACGAAGAAGATCAGCTTGAAGGGCAGGGAGATCATTATCGGCGGCACCATCATCATGCCCATCGACATGAGGATCGAGGCCACCACCATGTCGATCACGAGGAACGGCAGGAAGATCAAAAAGCCGATCTCGAAGGCGCGGCGCAATTCGCTGATCATGAAGGCGGGGATCAGCGAGGTGAGCGGCGTCGCCTCCGGGCCCTCCGGCACCGGCGCTTTCGCCAGGTCGAGGAACAGTTCGAGGTCTTGCTGGCGGACCTGGGCGAGCATGAAGGCGCGCACCGGCGCGATGATGCGCGGGAACGCTTCTTCTTCGGTAATCTGCTCGGCCATCAAGGGCGCGATGCCGTCGACATAGGCGCGCTCGAAGGTCGGCGCCATGACGAAGCCGGTGAGGAACAGCGCCAGGCTGACGATCACCATGTTCGGCGGCACCTGCTGGGTGCCGAGCGCGCTGCGCAGGAACGACAGCACGACGACGATGCGCGTGAAGGACGTCACCATCATGACGATGGCGGGCGCCAGCGACAGCACGGTGAGCAGGGCGAGAAGCTGGATGATGCGGCCGGTCGAGGCGCCCTCGCCGCCGCCGCCGAGATCGAGGTTGAGGCTCTGCGCCGCAGCCGGCGCGGCCAGCACGGCGGAAATGCCGAGCGTCAGGCCGACCGCGAGCAACGTGGCAGTGAGGAACAGCGTGGCGCGCGCGGCGAAGTCGCGCAGCGCCTGTTTGGAGCGGCGGCTCATGGCGTCTGTCCCACGGCAGGAGAAGCCGGCGGGGCGATGCGGCTTTCCACCAAGGTTTCGCCGGTCGGGCCGAGAATGATCAGATGTTCGACGTCGTCGCGCCGCACCAGCACCAGCTTGCGGCGCGCATCGAGCGCCGTCGCCTCGACGATGCCGAGGCGGGCGTTGCGGCCGCGCGTCGCCGGCAGGCGGTTGCCGAGGCCGAAGCGCTTGGCCGCCCAGGCGCAAGCGCCGATCAGCGCCAGCACGAACAGCAGGGCGAGCAGGAACCGTAAGTAAGTTTCGAGGGGCATTGGGTCTCTAAGGTCTGGCGATTAGCGTCGGCGCAGGCCGGGCGGGGTGTAAGCGGCGGCGGCGCGGCTGCCGCTGTTCAGGCTTTCGAGCTGGCTCTTGAGATCGGCATGGCGGCGGCGGATGTCTTCGGCCAGCTTATCGAGATCGTCGATCAGGCTGACCATCATGGGCCGCAGCGGCATGTTGTCGGGCGCCGGCAGCACGCCGATCTCGTCGCACAGGCGTCGCACTTCTGTTTCGAGCGGCGTCAGATTCACCGTCTGGCCTTCGGCGACCAGGCCGCGCGCCGTGCCGATGATCGAGGCGACGTTTTGCAGATCGAGCTTCAGGCTGTCCGCCTTGCCGACGACGGTCGTCATGGCTGCGCTCCAGGGTGATGCGAACCGTTGGCCGCCTGGCGGGGCCGATAGGTTTGGTTCGCGCGATAGACGTAGGAGAGGATTTCAGCGACGGCGGCGAAAGCTTCGAGCGGAATGTCGCTGCCGACATCGAGCGCCGCCAGCACTTCGGCGAGGTCGGCGTCTTGGCGCACCTTGACGCCTTCGGCGAAGGCGACCGCGAGAATCTGTTCGGCGATAGCGCCGCGCCCGCTGGCGACGATGCGCGGGATATGGTCGTAGCCGCGCTCATGGCGCAAGGCGACGGCGACCTGGCTCAGCGCCGGAAAGGCGCGCAGGCCGTTTTCGCCGTCGGGCATTGGTCGTTTGGGCGGTTGCGATGCGGCCAAAGCGGTCCTCGAACGCGCTCTTTTCGACCGACATGGCCGTCCCGAACGCCTCTGGACTATGGCGCGATATGCTTAATTTTTGCTTAAAGCCCTGAAAGCGCGGGCTAATCGGCCTTCGGCTTGCTCAAATCCGGCAACTCGAGAGAGTCGGGCAGGTCGGCCGTGGGCAGATCGCTGCCGAGCGCCGCCGCCTTGTTCTCTTCTTTGATGCGCTCGTGGATTTCCCGGCGCAGGACCGAGACTTCCGGCGGAAAGACAAAACCGAGCTTGATGGACTTGCCGCGGACTTCGACGACGGTCACTTCGATCGTGTCGTTGATGACCACCGATTCGCCGACCTTACGGGTCAGATACAGCATGGGCGCTCCTTCGCCTCTTGGCGCCCGACAGGCGCCTGGGAAATGGGGCGCGCCGGGCCATCCTGCTGGGGAAGGGTCCCCGGGCCGAGGCGGAGATTAGCCGCCTTTACCCAATTTTAATAGTGGCCCGGCATTATTTGCCCATCGCCAAAGGCTTAGCCCGGATTTGAACGATGGATTTTAATAAAATTCCGCTCTTTGCGGCCATGAACCGGCGCATGACTTGGCTCGGCCAGCGCCAGGAATTGCTCGCGCAGAACATCGCCAACGCCGACACGCCGGGCTACACGGCGCAAGACTTCAAGCCGCAGAACTTCAGCGACGTGCTCAAGAGCAAGGGCTTCGGCGCGCCGTTGCAGATGCGCGCGACCGGCGCCGGCCATCTCGGCGGCGTCACGGCCGACGGCAAGCCGCGTTCGGAAAAGACGCCCGGCCCGGAAAAGCTGCTGTCGGGCAACGCGGTGACGCTCGAAGAAGAGATGATGAAGACGGCGCAGACCGCCATGGACTTCCAGCTCACGACCAATCTCTACAAGAAGCATATCTCGATGATCAAAACCGCGCTCGGGCGCGGCGGCGTGTAAAGGACGGCCCGCATGGATCTCGTCAAAGCTCTCAAAATCTCCGCCTCGGGTCTGCGCGCCCAGACGATGCGCATGCGCGTGTCGGCGGAGAACATGGCCAACGCCGACAGCATGGGCGCCGGCGCCGGCGCCGATCCCTATCGCCGCAAGACGATCAGCTTCAAGAACGTGCTCGACAAGACGATCGACGCCAAGACCGTCGCCGTCAGCCAGGTCGGCGTCGACAAGACCGACTTCGAGCAGCGCTACGACCCGGGCCATCCGGCGGCCGACGCCACCGGCTACGTCAAGTTGCCCAACGTGAAATCCATGGTCGAGATGATGGACATCCGCGAGGCGCAGCGCTCCTACGAAGCCAACCTCGGCGCCATCGAGGCGGCCAAGAACATGCTGTCGCGCGCCATCGATCTGCTGCGCGGCTAACCGAAACAGGATTGGAAGAGATCATGGTCGCCATCAATAGCGCGCTGAACGCCTACAAGAGCGCCGCCGGCGCCGCGATGAAACCCGGCATGGAGCCGCGCGCCGAGGGCGGCAAAAGCTTCGCCGATCTGATCGGCGAGGTCGCCCAGCAGGCCAAGGCCTCCGGCGTCGCAGCGGAAAAAATGTCGATCGCCGGCGTCGCCGGCAAGGCCGACGTCAACCAGGTGGTCACCGCCGTGACCAACGCCGAAGTCACCTTGCAGACCGTCGTCGCCATCCGCGACAAGGTGATCTCGGCCTATCAAGACATCCTGCGGATGCCGGTCTAAGGCCGGCGCAGATCCATGGACGCCGTTCAAGCCCTCGACGTCTCGCGCGAGGCGGTTCTCGTCACGCTCATCATCGGCGCGCCCGTCATGATCATCGCGCTGGTGGTCGGCCTCGCCGTGTCGCTGTTTCAGGCGTTGACGCAAATCCAGGAAATGACCCTGTCGTTCATCCCCAAGATGATCGCCATCTTCCTGTCGCTGCTGGTGCTGATGCCGTTCATGCTGGCGACGCTCACCACTTTCACCAACGACATCGCCCAGCGCATCGTCCAAGGCAGCTAGGGAAACGCCGGGTGCTCGCGCAGCTTCTCTCGCAAGACCTGTTCGGCCTGCTGCTCGTTTTCACGCGCGTCGGCGCGGCGATGATGGTCATGCCGACGGTCGGCGAGACGGCGGTGCCGTCGCGCTGGCGTCTCATCTTCGCCGGCGCGCTGACCATCTTGGTCATGCCGGCGCTGAACGGTCAATTGCCCGGCCTGCCCGATTCGCCCTTCGGCCTGCTCATCCTGCTCGGCATCGAGATCGTCATCGGCCTGTTCATGGGCGGCATCGGCCGCATCCTGCTCGGCGCGCTCTACACCGCCGGCACGATCATTTCCTATCAAGCCTCGCTGTCCAACGCCTTCGTCATGGACACGACGGCGTTGCAGCAGGGCACGCTGCCCGGCCTGTTTCTCGGCACGCTCGGCGTGCTTCTGCTGATGCTGACCGACCTCCACCATATGATGATCCGCGCCATCTTCGACAGCTACGGCCTGTTCCCGCCGGGCCGCATGCCGCCGATCGAGGATCTGACCGAAGTGGTGACGCGGCTGGTCGCGCAAAGCTTCCTGATCGGCGTGCAATTGTCCGCGCCGCTTATCGCCATCGGCCTCGTGATGTATCTCGGCGTCGGCTTGCTCGCCCGCCTGATGCCGCAGATGCAGGTGTTCTTCATCATCCAGCCGGCCCAGATCGCCATCGGCCTGATCATCATCGCCATCACGCTGCCGGCGGTGATGCTGTGGTTCCTCGAGGACTTCCAAGACAGCTTCGCCCGCGCCTTCGGGCCGGGCTGGTAAGGAGCGGTCATGTCGGAAGATACGGACGACTCGCAAAAAACCGAAGAACCGTCGCAAAAGAAGCTCGACGACGCGCGCAAGAAAGGCCAAGTCGCCGTCTCGCGCGAATTGAACCATTGGTTCATGATTCTCGGCGGCACGCTGTTCATCGGCATGTTGGCGCCGGGCGCGCTCACCGGCATCTACAAGGCGTCGCTGCGCTACATCCAAGAGCCGCAGGACATCGTCACCGAGGGCGGCGGCCTCACCAGCTTGTTCGCCTCGCTTTATATGCAGGTCGGCTTGGCGCTGTTCGCGCCGCTCGGCCTGCTGCTCGTCTTGGCGCTCGCCTCCGGATTCGCGCAGAACGGCATGCTGTTCTCCGCCGAAAGCATCATGCCGAAGCTGGAGAAAATCTCGCCGATGGCCGGATTCAAGCGCATGTTCGGCATGAAGTCGTTCGTCGAATTCGGCAAGGGCATCGTCAAGATCGTCATCGTCGGCGCCGTCGGCATGATGGTGGCATGGCCCGAGTTCACGCTCGTCGACCAGTTGCCGAGCTATTCGATGCCCGACCTGTTGCAGTTCACCGGCCGGGTATCGACCAAGCTGATGATCGCCATGCTGTCGATCGTGACGCTCATCGCCGCCGCCGACGTCTTCTACCAGCGCTTCTCGCACATGAAGTCGATGCGCATGTCGAAGCAGGAAGTGCGCGACGAGCATAAGCAGAGCGACGGCGACCCGATGATCAAGGGCCGCCTGCGCCAATTGCGTATGGAGCGGGCGCGCAAGCGCATGATGGCGGCGGTGCCCAAGGCCACCGTGATCGTCACCAACCCGACGCACTATTCCATCGCCTTGAAATACGAACATGGCTCGATGGAAGCGCCGATCCTGGTCGCCAAGGGCGTCGACGCTGTCGCCTTCCGCATCCGCGAGCTGGCCAAGCTGCATGACATCCCCATCGTGGAGAACCCGCCGCTCGCCCGCGCGCTATTCGCCGCCGTCGAGATCGACCGGCCGATCCCGGCCGAACATTACAAAGCGGTGGCCGAAATCATCGGCTACGTGATGAAGCTCAAGCGCCGTTTCGCCAAATGAGCGCCCCGTTTCGGCCCTCCGTTTGGCGTGATAAGGTCGCCCTGTTAACCATGATGTCCCCGTCGCGCGGCCCATAGCCAGCCAATGAACCGCCCAATCGATCCCCACGCCGCGCCCGACGCGGTCTCGACACCGGCCCCGCCAGTCTCGTCGGCGGCGCTTTCGTCGTCGGCGGCCGGCCAGCCCTTGCCGTCGGCGCGCGCGCGGCCCTGGCAGCGCCCGGCGCTGTGGGGCGGCTTGGCGCTGCTGTTTCTGGTGCTGGCCGGGCTGATGTACAGCGCCGGCCAGTTGCGCGCCGCCCAGGACGATCCGGGGCCGCTTGCCGAGTTCATGCTGTCGCTCGCCATCGGCCTGGCGGTTTGCGCCATCCCGGCGATCCTGGCCTATACCTATTTCGTCCGTCAGCGTCATTCGCTGGTGGCGCAGAACAAGCTGCTGGTCGGCACGCTCGACGCCGATCCGCATGGCCGCGCCATCACCGCGCCCAACGGCCGCGTCGTCTACGGCAACCCGGCCTTCACCCATATGTTCGCCGGCGCCGGCCTCGCCGCCACGAGCGCCTTCGAGCAGAAATTGACCGGCGGCGGCGAGATCGGCCGCCAAATGTCGCTGCTGCGCGGCATCGCCGCGTCGGGCGGCGTCGGCCATGCCGAACTGCGCATGGGCAGTTCGCCCTCCGTGATACCGGGCGGCCCCGCCGAGCCCGAATGGCGCAGCGTCTCGGCCTATCCGGTGAAGGACCACGAAGGCTATGTGCTGTGGCGCATCGAGGACATCACCTCGCGCCGCCAGATGGAGCAGGTGCTGCGCGAGGAGCGCGAGAAGCTCGTCGACTTCTTGGAGAACGCCTCGGCCGGCTTCTATTCGGTCGATGAGGATGGCCGCTTCCTCTACGTCAACCAGACGCTGGCCGGCTGGCTCGGCATGGCGCCCGACGAGATTCTCAAGGGCGACCATCGCTTGCATGATTTCATTGCCGGCGTGCGCGCCAAGGGCGCGCCGCCCTACGATCCGTTCGGCGGCCCGACCGCCGGGGTGAGCGGCGAAGTGAGCTTCCGCGCCCAGGGCGGCCGGCTGTTCCAGGCCGCCGTCAGCCAGACCATCAAGGAGGACCGCGAGAGCGGCCAGCTCCGCACCCGCGCCATCGTCCGCGACATGACCGCCGAGCGCGAGCTCGAGCAGGTGCTGCGCGTCTCCGAGCAGCGCTTCCATCGCCTGTTCGAGGACGCGCCGATCGGCATCGCGATTCTCGACCTGCAAGGCCGCGTCACCGACAGCAACCGCATGTTCCGCGACATGGTCGGGCGCATGCCGAACCACCCGCAACAAGCCGGGCGCGGCATCGCCGGCCTGGCGCTCTCGGAATATGTCGCGGCCGACGACCGCCAGACGCTCGCCGCGCGCCTCGCCGAGGTCGCCAGCGGCGGCGCCGCGTCGGCAGCGCCGTTCGACGTCCGCTTGCCCTTCGCCGCCGACCGCTTGCGCGTGGCGACCTTGTACGTCTCCCGCCTGGAGGATGCCGCCGGGCGTCTGTCCGGCCTCATGCTGCACTTCATCGACGCCACGCAGCAGCGCCAGTTGGAAGTGCAGTTCGCCCAGTCGCAGAAGATGCAGGCCGTCGGCCAGCTCGCCGGCGGCGTCGCGCACGACTTCAACAATCTGCTGACCGTGATGATCGGCTTTTGCGATCTCTTGCTGCTGCGCCACCGGCCCGGCGAGCAGACCTTCGCCGACATCATGCAGATCAAGCAGAACGCCAACCGCGCGGCGAATTTGGTGCGCCAGCTGCTCGCTTTCTCGCGCCAGCAGACCTTGCAGCCCAAGATTCTCGACATCACCGACATCCTCGCCGAGCTGTCGAACCTGCTGCGCCGCCTGATCGGCGTGAACATCCAGTTGAAGGTCGTGCATGGACGCGATCTCGGCTTGGTCAAGGTCGACCAAGGCCAGTTCGAGCAGGTCATCATCAACCTGGTGGTGAACGCGCGCGACGCCATGGCCGGGGGCGGCACGCTGACCATCCGCACCGCCAACGTCATGCTCGACCGCGAGATTCAGCGCGGCGTGGAGATCATGCCGGCCGGCGACTATGTCCAGGTCGAGGTCATCGACACCGGCACCGGCATTCCGGCCGAGAATCTGGAGCGCATCTTCGAGCCGTTCTTCTCGACCAAGGAAGTCGGCTCGGGCACCGGCCTCGGCCTCTCCACCGTTTACGGCATCGTCAAGCAGACCGGCGGCTTCGTCATGGTCGACAGCCGCATGGGCGAGGGCTCGACCTTCAGCATCTATCTGCCGCGCCACCATGCCGTCGCCGCCGAGCGCGTCGTCAGCCATGACGACGAGGCCAACGCGGGCGCGGCGCGCGATCTCACCGGCGTCGGCACCGTGCTGCTGGTCGAGGACGAAGACGCCGTGCGCCTGTTCGGCGCGCGCGCCTTGCGCAACAAGGGCTACAAGGTGCTCGAAGCGAAGAACGGCGAGCACGCGCTCGAGGTCATCGCCGCCGCCGCCGATCCGGTCGATCTCGTCATCACCGACGTCGTCATGCCGGTGCTCGACGGCCCGGAACTGGTGCGCCGCGTGCGCGACGCCAACCCGAGCATGAAAGTGATCTTCATCTCGGGCTACGCCGAGGACAATCTGCGCGAGAAGCTGGCCGAGAGCGCCAACGTGCATTTCCTGCCCAAGCCCTTCAGCCTGCAGCAGTTGGCCGGCAAGGTGAAGGAAGTGCTGGCGGGCTAGCTCGCCGCCCCTCGAAGCGCGTCCGCCCGATCAATCGACGATGTGATAGCCCGCGTCGATAAATTCGATGTTGCCGGTGAGGCTGGCGGCGGCATCGCTGACATAGAACGCGGCGACGGCCCCGATGTCCGCGATGCTGACGAGTTGGTGCGACGGCGCGCGGGAGCGGGCGCGTTCGAGCAATTCGTCGAAACGGTCGAGGCCGGAGGCCGCGCGGGTCCGCAAGGGGCCGGGCGACAGGGCGTTGACCCGAATGCGCTTGGCGCCGAGCTCGACAGCCATTGCGCGGACCGACGATTGCAGCGCGGCCTTGACCGGGCCCATCATGTTGTAGCCGGCGACCACCTTTTCGGCACCGTAGAACGTCACCGTCAGAAGGCATCCCCCGTCCGTCATCAACGGCTCCGCCAAGCGGGCCATGCGGATGAAGGAATGGCAGGAGACGTCCATCGCCATGGCGAATCCCGTCTGCGAGCAGTCGACCACGCGCGCGTGCAAATCTTCCTTGGGCGCGTAGGCGATCGAGTGCAGGACGAAATCGAGCCGTCCCCACTCGTCGGCGATGCGGGCGAAGACGCTTTCCAGTTGGCCGTCTATGCGCACGTCGCACGGCAGGATCAGCTTCGCGTCGAGCGCTTCAGCGAGCGGTCGGGTGTAGGGTTCCGCCTTCGCGTTCACATATGTGACGGCGAGTTCGGCGCCGGCGTCGCGAAACGCCGCAGCGCAGCCATAGGCGATGCTGGCGTCGTTGGCGATGCCGACGACCAAGCCGCGTTTGCCTTTGAGGTTCGTTGTCATGATCGGTCTCCGGAGGCGATTTTACGGCTGCGAGACTTCTACACGCGCGATTGTGACCGTTCTTCGATGGGTATCATTGACATTGCGGCGCGCTGCCGCTTTGCTAGCCGTTCTCGCCCCCGATTCGGAGAACCATCGTGTCATTCGCCAGCGCATCCGTCATCCGCCGTTCGTTTTTCGCCGTCATGGCGCTGGGCTTGATCGCCGCCGCGCCCGCCTTGGCGCAAGCCCCCGCGCCGGCGCGCGAAAAGCTGATGATGGAGACCAGCAAGGGCCCGGTCGTCATCGAGCTGCGCGCCGATCTCGCGCCCAAGCATGTCGCGCGTATCAAGGAGTTGACGAGCAAGGGTTTCTATGACGGCTTGAAGTTCCACCGCGTCATCGAAGGCTTTATGGCCCAGACCGGCGATCCGCGCGGCAACGGCACCGGCGGCTCGGGCGTCAAGCTGCCCGCCGAAATCTCCAACGCGCGCTTCGTGCGCGGCACGGTCGGCATGGCGCGCGCCGCGTCTTTCGACTCGGCCGACAGCCAGTTCTTCATCTGCTTCAAGGATTGCAGCTTCCTCAATGGCCAATACACCATCTGGGGCCAGGTCGTGCAGGGCATGGAGAACGTCGACAAACTGACCCGCGGCGAACCGCCGCGCACCCCCGACACCATCGTGAAGATGACGGTGGGGAAGTAATTTTCGTTAAAATCACGGTGCAGAAGTAATTGCCGGCTCCATACCAGGCAATTAATCAGTGCATCTATTGTGGTGCAGCACCTGATCCTTCTGATTTAGGAGACGAACACATAATCCCTCTCAGTTTCGGTGGAAACTTAGTGCTACCGAAGGCGAGTTGTCATGATTGTGAGAAAATAACTAGTGGCTTCGAGGATCATTGCGTAAAGGGCATGATTGATACTGCTCGTTATCACTTGGGGCTGAAGGGCAGACGTGCAAAAACACCACGCACTAAAGCCATCGCTTATATTGATCATGGCGATGGGAAGATTGAGGGCCGAAAGGTTGCTCTTGATGAGCATCCATCGGCCCTTCTTTCCTTAGCGCTGAATTATCCCGGAGTTTTAGTAGGTAGCGTCAAACCTGCCGTCGAAGATATTCCGGTTGGACGTGTCGTAATGCGCTCCGTGACTGAAGACCTAGCAGGAAGGTCTAAGCGCCTAGGAGGCAAACACATCAATCTCACAAGAGGCTTTGCCAGTTTCCCTTTTTATCGAATGTTGGGGAAAATCGCTCACGCGTATGCGGCGGCAGAGTTAGGCGTGAATGGTTTTGAATCAACCGTGCGTAATCTCATTCTTGAACGAGCCCCAATGTGGGCGACGCATTATGTTGGCAGCACACCCCTCATTGAAGAGGACGCTCAGGAAATGCACGAAATAGGCTTTGAAGAACGAGAGCCCTACATTCCCAAAGGATGGCGAGGGAAAGTTGTTAGGGTTCGTCTTTTTGCTAAATACGGTATGCCAACCCATTTAATTGCAGTTGACGACGGAAACATTCCGAGAACGTAGGCTGAATTATCTTTATAATTCAGCCTATTAACGACCCCCTTGCAAAAGAGAACAAACCATGAATATCTGACTGCATTGCGCCGGTCGGAGCAAACATGGAATAAGGAGGGCCAAGCCTATGGGCGTCACCGCGTTTCCCCTGGAAAAATCGAATATGGATAAGAACAAGGCCCTCGAAGCGGCTCTCGGACAGATCGAGCGCAACTTCGGCAAGGGCTCGATCATGAAGCTCGGCCAGCGCGAGGCCTCGGTCGAAACCGAAGTCGTCTCGACCGGCTCGCTCGGCCTCGACATCGCGCTCGGCATCGGCGGCTTGCCGCGCGGCCGCATCATCGAAATTTACGGCCCGGAAAGCTCGGGCAAGACCACCCTGGCGCTCCATGTCGTCGCCGAGGCCCAGAAGGCCGGCGGCACTTGCGCCTTCATCGACGCGGAACTTGCGCTCGATCCGGGCTATGCCCGCAAGCTCGGCGAGCGGATCGGCGACCTGCTGATCTCGCAGCCCGAC
>CAZVLU010000035.1:0-21081 GCA_964628235.1 uncultured Rhizobium sp.
AAGGCCGCCGCCGCACCGCTTCGGTGAGCGCGCCGCCCTCCTCGTAGCCGACATAGCCCGGCGGCGCGCCGACCAAGCGGGCGACCGAGTGCTTCTCCATGTACTCCGACATATCGATACGGATCATCGCCGTGTCGTCGTCGAACAGGAATTCGGCAAGCGCCTTGCACAGTTCGGTTTTGCCGACGCCGGTCGGGCCCAAGAACATGAACGAGCCGATCGGCCGGTTAGGGTCCTGCAAGCCGGCGCGGGCGCGGCGCACCGCTTCGGAGACGGCCCCCACCGCTTCGGCCTGGCCGACGACGCGGTTGGAGAGGTTCTCCTCCATGGCGAGCAGCTTGTGCCGCTCGCCTTCGAGCATCTTGTCGACCGGAATGCCGGTCCAGCGCGAGACGATGGACGCGATATGGTCGTCGCGCACCTCCTCGTTGAGGACATGGCTCTTGCCCTCCTCCTCGGCCGCTTTGAGGCTGCGCTCGAGCTCGGGGATCACGCCGTAGGTCAGTTCGCCGGCGCGCGTCCAATCGCCGTTGCGTTGGGCGATTTCCAATTCGCTGCGCGCCTGCTCCAAGCGCTCCTTGGTCTTTTGCGCGGCGTTGAGCTTGTTCTTCTCGCCCTGCCAGGACGCGGTCATGGCGGCGGACTGCGCCTCCAAGCCTTCGAGCTCGCTTTGCAGTTTCTTCAAACGGTCGCGCGAGGCGTCGTCGTTTTCCTTCTTCAGCGCCTCGCGCTCGATCTTGAGCTGCATGACGCGCCGATCCAGCTCGTCGAGCGCTTCCGGCTTGGAATCGACTTCCATGCGCAAGCGGCTCGCCGCCTCGTCCATCAGATCGATGGCCTTGTCGGGCAGGAAGCGGTCGGTGATATAGCGGTTCGACAGCGTCGCGGCGGCGACCAGGGCGCTATCGGTGATGCGCACGCCGTGATGCAGCTCGTACTTCTCTTTCAGGCCGCGCAGGATCGAGACGGTGTCTTCCACCGTCGGCTCGGAGACGAAGACCGACTGGAAGCGCCGCGCCAGCGCCGCGTCCTTCTCGATATATTTGCGGTATTCGTCGAGCGTGGTGGCGCCGACGCAATGCAGCTCGCCGCGCGCCAAGGCGGGCTTGAGCATGTTGGACGCGTCCATCGCGCCATCGGCCTTGCCGGCGCCGACCAGCGTGTGGATCTCGTCGATGAACAGGATCACCTCGCCTTCTGCGGCGGTGATTTCCTGGAGCACGGCCTTCAGACGCTCTTCGAACTCGCCGCGGAATTTCGCGCCGGCGATCAGCGCGCCGAGATCGAGCGACAATAAGCGCTTGTCCTTCAGCCCTTCCGGCACATCGCCTTTGACGATGCGGATGGCGAGGCCTTCGACGATGGCGGTCTTGCCGACCCCCGGTTCGCCGATCAGCACGGGATTGTTCTTGGTGCGGCGCGCCAGCACCTGGATGGTGCGGCGGATTTCATCGTCGCGGCCGATCACCGGATCGATCTTGCCGCCGCGCGCCAGTTCGGTGAGGTCGCGGGTGTATTTTTTGAGCGACTCAAAACCCTCCTCGGCCGAGGCGCTGTCGGCCTTGCGGCCCTTGCGCACCGCTTCGATGGCGGCGTTCAAGCTCTGTGCCGTGATCTTGGCGGCTTTGAGGATGTCGGAGGCTTTGGTGCCGGCCGCCATCGCCAGCGCCATGAGAATGCGCTCGACGGTGACATAGCTATCGCCGGATTTCTTCGCCATCTGCTCGGCGGAATCCAGCACGCGCGCGCTTTCCGACGACATATAGACTTGATCGGCGCCCGAGCCTTCGACCTTGGGCTGCCGGTTCAACTCTGCAGTGACGGCGGTGCGCGCCTGAGCGGCATCGCCGCCGGCGGCGGAGATGAGGTTGGCCGCGAGGCCTTCCTCATCGTCGAGCAACACCTTCAGCAGATGCTCAGGCTTGAGCTGCTGATGTTTGAGATTGGCGGCCAGGGTCTGCGCCGACTGTAAAAAGCCGCGCGACCGGTCGGTGAATTT
The DNA here is from genome assembly GCA_964628235.1 of uncultured Rhizobium sp. GTDB lineage: Bacteria > Pseudomonadota > Alphaproteobacteria > SMXQ01 > SMXQ01 > CAMAVH01. Next base: position 2,000 of record CAZVLU010000035.1, read on the forward strand.
TTCCATATCCATCACTTCGCTCCTTGGACCAAGCAAGCGGCGTCCGGAGCCCTCCTCTGAGCGACTCCGATAGCACTGAAATCCTTTACGAATTTCCTACAGGGATATTGGGAGGCGAAAAAGCCGGCGCAAGGCCCCACGCAGGCGAAATCGCACATAAAAACGGCGGACCCCGTTAGGAGCCCGCCGAATCTCGTCCAAGAGCGCCGACGTTAAATCAGTCCGTTAGATGGGCTGCGGCGTTTCGGAGGTGATGATCTGCGGCTGGTCGCTGCTGGCCTCGTCGTCGCCGTCGCTGTTCTCGTCGCCGTCGAAGAGGTTGGGATCGGCCGGGGTCGCCCGGCTGTAGCCGCCACCGCCACCCTGCTGGTTGTTGTTGGGCTGGCCGCCATTTTGCGGCGCGCCCGGCTGGCCGTTCTGCGGCCGCTGCTGGGCCTGCTGCGCCTGGTTGGCGCTCAGGATGCGATAATAGTGCTCGGCATGCTGGAAGTAGTTTTCCGCAGCGATGCGATCGCCGGCCGAAGTCGCGTCGCGGGCCAGGGCGAGATATTTCTCAAGCACCTGACTGGCCGAGCCGCGCACCTTTACGTCCGGTCCGGAACTGTCGAAGGTCTGGTTTTTATTTGAGGAGCCGCCGCCGTGCGGATTGTGCGGTTTGCGGCCGTTCCGGCCCCGCGACCGCTTCGAATTGGGAACTTGTCTCATACCGTCCAGATTCGCTTCTGATTTGGTGGGTCATCCACGGCGTCCGGGAGAACCGCATTTACGGTCCCAGCCCGGTCGGCTGAGCCTTCCGCACGACACACCCCCCGGAGAACCGGCGGGAGAGGCGGACGAAGGTTCGGGATGACAGGAGCCGTGGCTCTCAAGCCATCGGCGTTCAAGAAAGCTAGTCGTCTTTGGAGGGCTTTCCAACAGTTTTTTAGGTGAAAAACCGGCTTTTTCCCAGGCAGTTAACGGCTGGAACCGACAAATTCACTGGTTTTTTTGCGGGTGAACCGCAAAGCGCGGACAATCCCGGCCAGATCGGCCCGCCGGTCCGCCGGCGTCAGGCCCGCCGCCGCCATGATCATTTCCACCTCGTCGGCCTGGCCCTGGCCGATCTCCAGCACCGCCTGGCCGCCCGGCGCCAGCAATCGGGAGAGGTCCGACGCCAGAGCGCGATAGCAATCGAGCCCGTCGGCACCACCGGCCAACGCGCGCCGCGGTTCGAATCGAGCCACTTCCGTCGCCAAGCCGGCGATATCGCCGTCGCGGATGTAAGGCGGATTGCTGACGATCAGATCGAACGGGCCAGCCAGCCCGTGCCCCCAATCGCCGCGCTGAAAGCTCGCGCGCGAAGCCAGGCCAAGACGTTTGGCATTACGCGCGGCAACCTCCAAGGTCTCGGCGCTCGCGTCGATGCCGAGACCCGTCGCGTTGGGCAATTCCGAAAGCAGCGCCAGCAACAAGCAGCCCGATCCCGTGCCGAAATCGATCAAGCGCAAGGGGACGGCGCGATCCGAAATAGAAGCAAGCGCGGCTTCGACGATCGTCTCGCTGTCGCCGCGCGGGATGAGCGTTTCCGGACCAAGGCCGAATTCGAGACTCCAGAATTCCTGGCGGCCGAGCAGCCGCGCCGTCGGCTCGCCTGCGATGCGCCGGGCGACGAAATCGTCGAACCGCGCCAAGTCCTCCGCCCGCGCCGTCTGATCGTCGCGCGCCAGCAAGGCCTCGCGCGACAAGCCGAACGCCTCGCCGGCCAGCACCCGCGCTTCGAGCCGCGCTTCGGGGACGCCGCCGGCCGTCAACCGCGCGGTCGCCGCTTTCAGCGCGTCGGCGATGCTGCTCACTGCATCTCCGCCAACTTGGCGGCTTGATCGTCCGACACCAGCGCTTCGATCAATTCGTCGAGCGCGCCGCCATCCATCACCTTATCGATATTATAAAGCGTCAAATTGATGCGATGGTCGGTGACGCGGCCTTGCGGAAAATTATAGGTGCGGATGCGCTCGGAGCGGTCGCCGGTGCCGACCTGGCCCTTGCGGTCGGCGGCGCGGGCGTTCTCCAGCTCCAAGCGCTTCATCTCGAACAAGCGGGCGCGCAACACCTTCAGCGCCTTCGCTTTGTTCTTATGCTGCGACTTCTCGTCCTGCTGCTGCACCACGGTGCCGGTCGGGATATGGGTGATGCGCACGGCGCTGTCCGTGGTGTTGACCGACTGGCCGCCGGGGCCCGAGGCGCGGAACACGTCGATGCGCAGGTCCTTGTCGGCAATCTGCACATCCACTTCCTCGGCCTCCGGCAGCACGGCGACCGTGGCGGTCGAGGTGTGGATGCGGCCGCTGCCTTCGGTCGCCGGCACGCGCTGCACGCGATGCACGCCCGATTCGAATTTGAGGCGCGCGAACACGCCGCGCCCGGTGATGGTGCCGCTGGCCTCCTTGTAGCCGCCGAGATCGTTTTCCGACAGGCTGAGGATCTCGAATTTCCAGCCATGCAGATCGGAATAGCGCTGATACATGCGGAACAATTCTGCGGCGAACAGCGCCGCTTCGTCGCCGCCGGCGCCGGCGCGCAATTCGAGGATGGCGTTGCGCTCGTCGGTCTCGTCCTTCGGGATCAACATGAGCTGCACTTCGCGCTCGAGCTTGGGCAATATAGCGCCCAGTTCGATGCGCTCGTCTTCGGCCAGGGTCTTCATCTCCTGGTCGGCGGCTGGATCGGTGAGGATGGCATCGAGATCGGCCAATTCGTCGCGCGCCTTCTGCAACGCCTGAATCGTGGCGACCACCGGGCCGAGATCGGCATATTCCTTCGAGAGGCGGGCGAAATCCTTCGCCTCGACTTTGCCGGCGGACAGCATCGCCCCCAATTCGTCCTGACGGGCGACGACGCGGTGCAGCTTCTCGTCGAAATTCAAAGCAGTCTCCTACTGACGGTCATGATCGCTCAGGCCGAACAAGCGACCGAGCAAGATTTCGGTGGATTCGCCCTTGGCCGCCAAATCGCGCAGCGCCTCGGACGGCCTATGCAGCAAGCGGTTGATCAGCAGCCGCGTCGCTTCCTCCGCCGAGAGATTGGGTTGCTCGGCGAGCAAGCGGACGCGCGCCGCCTCGAAATGCGCGCGCAAGGCGGCGATGGCCGGCACCGCATCGCGTGCGGCGACGGCGCGGGAAAAATCGGCGGCGGCGGCGCGCAAAATCCCCCAGGCTTTCTCGGCTTCCTGATCGCGCGCGGCGCGGCCCTGGTGGGCGACGTTCTCCAGATCGTCGAGGCTATAGAGGAACGCCTCCTCGACGCCGTTGACGGCCGGCGCGATGTCGCCCGGCACGGCAGCGTCGATCAAAAAAAGCGGGCGCTGGCGGCGGCGGCGCAAGGCAGCCCGCACCAGTTCGGGACCGACGATGATGCTGCCGCGCCCCAGCGCGCAGAGTACGATGTCGGCTTCCGCCAGGGCGCTTTCCAAATTATCGAGGCCATAGACATGGGCGTTCAAGCGCTTGGCCGTAGTCTGCGCCCGCACGACAAGGCTGTCAGCAACGAGGAAACGCGACACACCGGCCTCGCGCAATTTGTCGGCGAACATTTCGGCCATCTCGCCGGCGCCGACAAATAGGGCGGCGCGGCGGTCGAGGGCACCATGAACTTCGCGCGCCACTTGCAGCGCGGCAGCGGCGATGGAGACCGCGCGCTCGCCGATGGCAGTTTCCGTGCGCACACGTTTCGCGGCAGCGAAAGCGCCTTGCAATAGGCGGTCCAATTCGCCGCCGACCATGCCGGCATCGAACGCCACGCGATAGGCCTCGCGCACCTGCCCAAGCACTTGCGGCTCGCCGACGATGCCGCTTTCGAGCGAGGCGGCGACGGCGAAGACATGTTCGATGGCCGGCAGCCCCTGGCGAATCGTCAGCAGGCCGGCCAGCTCGTTGTCGCTGAAACCGCCGAGCGCCGCCAATCGTCGCGCGGCACATATGGTGGCGGCTGCCGGATCGCGGTGCCAGCCGATGACGGTCGTACGGTCGCAGGTCGAAAGCGCGATAGCCTGCGCAAGGCCGTCCGCCCGCAAGCCCGCGAGAAACTCAGGCAGCGCCGTTTCGGACAGAAAAAGGCGCTCGCGCAAGCCGCTCGGGCAGGTGCGATGATCGACGCCGATGGCGAAAAGGTCGCCAGATGATGTCGGTGAAAGGGATTCGCCGGGCATGACGACCGCCAGCCGGCTATCGCGTCTGAGCGAGGCGGTCCCGTAGTTCCAGCAGCGGAACTTCCGCCTGATCGCCTGAGTCGAGATCGCGCAACATCGCTGCGTTGCGCGCCAGTTCATCATCGCCGAGGATGACGGCGAAACGCGCATTCAGCTTGTTCGCGCGCTTCATCCGCTTGGAAAGATTGCCGCTATAGCCGAGATCCGTGATGAAGCCCGCCTTGCGCAAGGCATGAGTCACTTGCAGCGCCACGGTTTCGGCCAAACTGCCGACCGGAATGACCGCGATGGGCCGTTCCGCCGCCGGCGGCTCCGGGATGAGCATGGCGAGACGCTCGACGCCCGCCGCCCAACCGACGCCCGGGGTCTGCGGGCCGCCCATGGTGCCGATCAAGCCGTCGTAACGGCCGCCGGCCAACACGGTGCCCTGCGCGCCCAGCGCATCGGTCGTGAACTCGAATGCGGTATGGCAATAATAATCGAGGCCGCGCACGAGACGCGGATTGATCGTGAAGCTGATGCCGAGCAGGGAAAGCCCCGCCTTCACTTGGGTGAAGAAGTCTTGCGCGGCGGACGTCAGATGATCGGCGAAGGACGGCGCGCCGGCGACGATGCGCTTGTCGGCCTCATCCTTCGAATCGAGAATGCGCAACGGATTGCGCTCGAGCCGCGCGCGGCTGTCCTCAGAGAGCTTGTCGGCGAAGGCCGAGAAATAGTCGATCAGCACGGCGCGATAGGCGTCGCGGCTGTCTTTGTCGCCAAGCGTGTTGATCTCAAGCTGCGTCTTGTCCAGCACGCCGAGCCCGCGCAGCACTTCGGCGCCGAGCGCGATGGCCTCGATGTCGCCTTGCGGCGTCGCGACGCCGAGCAGCTCGACGCCGATCTGATGAAACTGGCGCAAGCGGCCTTTCTGCGGCCGTTCATGGCGGAACATCGGGCCGGTGTAAAAGAATTTGAGCGGCAGGTTGTTGCTGAGCGCGCCGGAGATGAAGGCGCGCGCCACGCCAGCCGTGCCTTCGGGCCGCAGGGTGAGCGAGTCGCCCGAGCGGTCCTCGAAGGTATACATCTCCTTCGTCACGATGTCGGAGGTGTCGCCCAGCGTGCGCTTGAAAACGTCGGTGAACTCGAAAATCGGCGTGACGATTTCCTCGAATCCGAAGCGTCCGGCGATAAAACGCGACATATCGGTGATGAAGCGGTGCCGGCGCGAATCTTCGGGCAGGAGGTCGTGCGTACCACGAACGGGCTGCAAGGAAGCCATGACGATGTATTGCCCCTAGGACGCGAGCTGATCGGCAGCAGCTTTTTCTGCGGCTGCTTCGGCGGCCTTGATGGCCGCAGCCTTCTTTTCGACCAGTTCGACCAGATGATCGACGATGGCCTCATCTTTGATCTTATGGTCGGGAATGCCGCCGACATAGACCATGTGATTGCTGCTGCCGCCGCCGGTCAGACCGATGTCGGTCTCGCGCGCCTCGCCCGGGCCGTTGACGACGCAGCCGATCACCGAGACGGTCATCGGCGTGGTGATGTGGGCCAAGCGTTTTTCCAGCACTTCTACGGTCTTGATGACGTTGAACTGCTGACGCGCGCAGGACGGGCAAGCGATGACGTTGACGCCGCGATGGCGCAAGTTGAGCGCCTTGAGAATTTCGAAGCCGGCGTAAATCTCCTCGACCGGATCGGCCGAGAGCGAGACGCGCAACGTGTCGCCGATGCCAGCCCACAGAAGATTGCCGATGCCGATCGCGGACTTCACCGTGCCGGTGCGCAGACCGCCGGCTTCGGTGATGCCGAGATGCAACGGATAGTCGCAGGCATCGGCCAACGCCTGATAGGCGGCGACGGCGAGGAACACGTCCGACGCCTTGATGCTGATCTTGAATTCGGTGAAATCGTTGTCTTCGAGTATGCGCATGTGATTGAGCGCCGACTCGAGCATCGCTTCCGGACAGGGCTCGCCATATTTTTCGAGCAGGTCCTTCTCCAGCGAGCCGGCATTGACGCCGATGCGCATCGAGCAGCCATGATCCTTGGCGGCCTTCACCACCTCGCGGACGCGGTCGGCCGAGCCGATGTTGCCCGGGTTGATGCGCAGGCAGGCGGCACCCGATTCGGCGGCTTCGATGGCGCGCTTATAGTGGAAGTGGATGTCGGCGACGATCGGCACATTCACTTGTGGCACGATCTGCTTGAGCGCCAGGGCCGATTCCTGGTCCGGGCAAGAGACGCGCACGATGTCGGCGCCGGCGGCTTCCATGGCCAAAATCTGCGCCACGGTGCCGGCCACGTCGGTGGTCAGTGTGTTCGTCATCGACTGGACGGTGATCGGCGAATCGCCGCCGACCGGCACCTTGCCGACATGGATCAGGCGGCTCTTGCGGCGCTGAATCTGACGGTAAGGGCGGATGCTGCTCATGGGGCGCTCGCTGGCCGGGGCGGAAATGGCTGTCGCGCAGGGTTATAGCCCAGCGGGACCCATTACTAAAGTGCGGTCCCAAGCCTGCCGTATCAAGGCTTTAGCACGAAGAAACTGGCGTTCCCGAGCGTTGGGCGATTAGAGCGGCGCGGCGGTGCCGGCTTTGAGCCGTTCCGCATCGAGCACCACATTGCGGCGTACCGCGCCGAAAGGCCCGAGCGATGGGACCGCTTGGCCATCGACCAGAATATCCAGGGCCCCGGCGTTGCCGGTCATCAGCTTGAGGCCAGCCAGATCCGGGACCCGGTAGCTGTCGCCGGCGCGCAGCGTGCGCGTCATCACCAAACTGTCGTCGGCGGCGCGGATTTGCACCCAGCTATCGCCGCGCGCGCTCAGCACGATGCGGGCATCGGCGTTGCCTTCGCCATAGGCGCGCGGTCCGGCGTCGGCCGCCGCCACGCCGGGCGCTTCACTGGCGGGTGCCAGCAGGCTCGGCACGGCGGGAATGGCGGCCGGCGGCGCGGGCGTGAACGGCACCGGCGCAGGGTCGGCAACCGGCGGAAGCGTCACGGCGGCCATGCTCTCGGGCGGCGTCGCGGCTGGCGGCGCGGCGGCCGTCATGTCGACAGGCGGGGGCGGCGCGAGGTCGGCGAGCTCTGGCGGCAAGTTCGCCGCCTCGTTCGCCGGCGAACCGGGAAAATCGGCCGGCACCGGCGGCACCAGGTCGGCGACGCTCATGTCGCGCGTCGAGAGATAGTACCAGCCGCCATAAGCGGCGACCGCGAGCAGCAGCGCGATGACGACGAGCCCGCCGCGCGGCACGCGGCTCTCCGAGACCGGCTCGGGGAAAGTCAATTCGGCCGGCGCGTCGATGCCGGACGCCTCTTCCTTGAAGCGAGCGATCATGTCTTCGGAATCGAGATGCAGATAGCGCGCATAGGCGCGCACGAAGCCGATGGCGTAGGTCGGGCCGGGCAGCGAGTCGAACGCGCCGTTTTCGATGGCCTCGAGATAGACGAAGCGGATGCGGAGCTGGGCGGCGATGTCCTGCAGGTCCTCGCCGCGCGCCAAACGCGCCGCGCGCAAATCGTCGCCGATGTTCGCCTGATGGCCGGCGCCGATCATCATGCGTTCGCCGAGGCCGGACTCGTCTCGGTTGCGGCGGTTGGTAGGTTTGCGGGGCATGGGGGCGTCCTGGGCAATGGTTCCCTGTGGTAGCAAAATAAAGCCAAGCAACGCAAGGCTTTAACCTAATCTACGACGAGCGGGACTGGCGGCAATTAAGGATAAATTGTTGATAGCGGCAAAAGTCGCCGGCAATAAATGGGGCTACAGAACGACCCCGTGGTCGCGCGCGAAGGCGCGCAATTTGTCGCGCAAGCTGGCATCCGGCAAGACCAGGAGGCTTTCCAGATAGGGCGCCAGCGAAGAGACCTGGAGACTGCGGATCATCGCCTTGACCGGGCCGACGGCGAGCGGCGACATGGACAAAGCGCGGTAGCCGAGCCCGATCAAGGCCATGGCCTCCAAAGGCCGGCCGGCCATCTCGCCGCACAGCGACAGGGGCACCTTGGCCCGCGCGCAGGCTTCGGCCAACTGCTTGAGCAGCCGCATGACGGCGGGCGCCAGCACGTCGTAGCGCTCGGCCATGCGGGGATTGGCGCGGTCGGTGGCGAACAGAAACTGGATCAGGTCGTTCGAGCCGACCGACAGGAAATCGACGCGCGCCAGCAGATTGTCGAGTTGCCACAACAGCGCCGGCACTTCGACCATGGCGCCGACGCGCAAGGTCTCAGGCAGCTTGCCGCCGCGGCTCTTCTCACGCGCCAATTCCATATCGATGATGCGCCGCGCCTTGTCGAATTCGGCGACCTCGGCGATCATCGGCAGCATGACCGACAGGGGCCGGCCGGCCGCCGCGCGCACCAGGGCGCGTATCTGCTGGCGCAGCATGGCGGGGCGGTCGAGAGCGATGCGGATGGCGCGCCAGCCCATCGCAGGGTTCTCGTCGTTCACATTGTCGAAATAGGGCAGCAATTTATCGCCGCCGACATCGAGCGTGCGGAACACCACGGGCTTGCCGTCGACGCGCTCGAAGATGCGCGCGTAAAGCTCGGTCTGGGCGACGACGCCGGGATATTCGACGCGCACCATGAAGGGAATCTCGGTGCGATAAAGCCCGATGCCGTCGGCGCCGGCGTCATGCAGATGAGCGGCGTCGATCTCAAGCCCGGCATTGATGTTGAGCGAGATGCGGTGGCCGTCGCGCGTCTCCGCCGGCTTGTTGCGCAAGGCGGCGTAAGCTTGGCGGCGCTCGGCGCGCACGCGCATGTTCTCGGCGAAGGTCTGCTGGATGTCTTCGCCGGGCCGCACGTAAAGCGCGCCCGAATCGGCGTCGACGATGACCGGATCGAGCGGTTCGACACGGTGCAGCGCGTCTTTGACCAAGCCCAGCACCGGAATGTCGAGCGCGCGCGCCACCACGGCGACATGCGAGGTCGGCGAGCCCTCCTCCAGCACCAAGGCGCGCACTTTGCGCGTGTCATAGTCGAGCAATTCGGCTGGACCCATGCTGTGCGCGATCAGCACGACATTGTCGGGCAACGGCGCCGGGGCCGGACCGTCCATCTCGCCGGTCAGATGCATGAGCAGGCGCACCGCCAGGGCCTCGAAATCTTCGAGGCGCTCGCGCAAATAGGGATCGGTGACCTGGTTCATGCGCGCGCGGGTCGCCTCGCGCGTCTGCTGCACGGCGGCTTCGGCGGTCAGGCCGGTGCGGATCGCGTCCTCGATCTTGTCGAGCCAGCCGGTGTCGCCGGCGATCATGCGGTAGGTTTCGAGAATGTCCCGCTCTTCGCCGCCCTCGGCGATCTGCGTCGAAGCCAGCATGCTGTCGAGCACGCTGTGCATGCTGGCGACCGAATGCTCCAGGCGCTTCAGCTCGACATCGGGATCTTCGGCGACCACCTGGCGGATGACGATATTGGGCTGGTGCAGCACGGCGAGGCCCATGGCGATGCCGAAATTGAGCCGCACGCCTTCGAGGCGCACAGGCAGCAGCGCGATGCCTTCCGACGGCGCGCGCTCTTCGGCGGTGATCAGATCGCCGCTCGCCACCAGTTCGGCCAGCACCATGGCGATGGTCTGCAACGCCTCGGATTCTTCCTCGACGTAGAGCCGCTGGTTCTTATGCTGAATGACCAGAACGCCGATGACGCGGCCGCCGCGCAAGATCGGCACGCCGAGCAGCGAATGGAACACCTCTTCGCCGGTTTCCGGCTTGTAGGCGAAATCGGGGTGGGCTTGCGCGTCGGCGAGATTCAACGGTTCGGCATGGGCCGCGATATTGCCGACGAGACCTTCACCGAGGCGCAGGCGCGTGCGGTGCACGGCAGTCGGATTCAAGCCGATGGTGGCGAACAGCTCGAGAACGTCGCCGGCGCGCCGCACATAGATCGAGCACACGTCGGCATGCAGATCGGCGGCGATGGTGGCGACGACTTGGTCGAGGCGCTGCTGCGCCGAGGCCGAGCCGGCCATGACATCGCGCAGACGACGAAGCAGTTGGCGCGGCCCGCCGGGGCTATGATCGGCGGGTGTGCCCTGCATCAGACCCTCGCCTCTTCGCGGGCGTGGCGCTGGATCAGCGCATCCGTCGCCTGATCGATCAATTCCTGAATGATCTCCGCCGTCGGCTGCTCGCGCGTCACCATGCCGACGCTTTGGCCGGCCATCAGCGAGCCGTTCTCGACGTCGCCGTCGACCACGGCGCGGCGCAAAGCGCCGGCCCAGAAATGCTCGATCTTGAGCTGCGCTTCCTTCTGGTCGATGCCGCCGGCGCGAAATTCGTCGATCACCGCGCGCTGCGTCTCGGCGAAGCGGTCGGTGGCCTGATTCTGGATGGCGCGCACGGGGATCACCGGGAAACGCGGATCGACCTGCACCGACGGCATGGCGTCGCGCGCGTTGGCGTTGATGAAGGCCTTTTTGAACGCCGGATGGGCGACTGATTCGCTCGCGCAAACGAAGCGCGTGCCGAGCTGCACGCCGGCAGCGCCCATCTCCAAATAGGAGAGAATGGCTTCGCCGCGGCCGATGCCGCCGGCGACGAACACCGGCACGTCGCGCATCACCGGCAGAATTTCCTGCGCCAGAACGCTGGTCGAGACCGGGCCGATATGGCCGCCGGCTTCAGCGCCCTCGATGACGATAGCGTCGGCGCCGAGCTTGACCAGACGTTTGGCCAGGACGAGAGCCGGCGCGAAGGCGAGCACTTTGCGGCCGGCGTCCTTCAACCGCTTGATCGCTTGCGACGTCGGCACGCCGCCGGCCAGCACGACATGGCTGACGTTCTCGGCGATGCAGACCTCGATCAAGTCGGCGAGCTGCGGATGCATGGTGATGAGATTGACGCCGAACGGCTTGCGCGTCAGCGCGAAGGTGGCGCGAATCTCCTCGCGCAGGCGCTCAGGAGTCATCGAGCCGCAGGCGATGACGCCGAAGCCGCCGCCGTTGGAGATGGCGGCGACGAGATTGCGCTCCGACACCCAGGTCATTGCGCCGCAGAGAATCGCCGTCGGCGCGCCGAGGAAGTCGGCGCCGCGCCGCCACAGCTCGTCGAGTTGCCGCCGAGCTTGCACGCGGTCCGTCATCGGCTCAGGCCGCGTCGAGGTTGTAGGCGGTGTGCAAGGCGCGCAGCGCCAGCTCGGTATATTCCTCGGCGATCAACACGCTCACTTTGATCTCGGACGTCGAGATGACTTGGATGTTGATGCCCTTCTCGGCCAGCGTCTGGAACATCAATTGCGCGACGCCCGCATGGCTGCGCATGCCGACGCCGACGACCGAGATTTTCACCACGTTGCCGTCGGGCTTGAGCGAGGCGTAGCCCAGTTCGCCGGCCTTGCCTTCGAGCACCTTGAGGGCGCGCGGCAGATCGCTGCGCGTCACCGTGAAGGTGAGGTCGGTCGCCTTGCCGTCTTCCGACACGTTCTGCACGATCATGTCGACGTTGATGCTGGCGTCGGCGAGCGAGCCGAAGATGCTGGCGGCGACGCCGGGCCGGTCGGGCACGCGCACCAGCGTGACCTTGGCTTCGTCGCGCGAATAGGCGATGCCGCTGACGAGTTCTTTTTCCACGATTTCTTCCTCATCGACCACGAGCGTGCCGGGTTGGTCATTGAAGCTCGAGAGCACCTGGAGGCGCACGCGCTGCTTCATGGCCAGCTCGACCGAGCGGGTATGCAAAACTTTCGCGCCGAGGGACGCCATTTCGAGCATCTCCTCGTAGGTGATTTTATCCAGCTTGCGGGCCTTGGCAACGATGCGCGGGTCCGTCGTATAGACGCCGTCGACATCGGTGTAGATGTCGCAGCGGTCGGCGTTCAGCGCGGCGGCGAGCGCCACCGCCGAAATGTCGGAACCGCCGCGCCCGAGCGTCGTGATGCGGTTCTCGCGTCCCAAGCCTTGGAAGCCCGCCAGCACCGGCACCTCGCCTGCGGCCATGCGCGTTTCCAGATCGGCGGTCTCGATGCCCTCGATGCGGGCCTTGCCATGGACGCCGTCGGTATGCACCGGCAATTGCCAGCCGAGCCAGGAGCGCGCCTTGATGCCGAGCTCTTGCAAGGCCAACGCCGTCAGGCCGCAGGTGACCTGCTCGCCCGAGGCAACCACGGTGTCGTATTCGCGCTCGTCGTACAGCTTGGAGATCTCGTTCACCCAGCCGACGAGTTGGTTGGTCGCGCCGGACATGGCGGAGACGACGACCGCGACCTCATGGCCGCGATCGACTTCCATCTTCACCTTCTGGGCGACGGCGCGGATGCGCTCGATATTGCCGACGGACGTTCCGCCGAATTTTTGGACGATACGGAGTTTCTGCACGGTGCCCGCCACTGCGGCTCTTGACTGTGAACCCTATGGAAACGCCATAAAACGGCGCGAGCGCGAGGAGACTGAGCCTCGGCCTGACCGATCCGGTTGGGCGTTTCCCTTGTTCCCCCGAGAGGGCGGCTATACATACTCTAGGTGACATGACCGCCGCAAGGACGGCGGGCGGCCAGACCGAAGCTGTAACTGCTTGGTTTTAAGCCGATTTTTCGCTGCATCGCACCAGAAACGGCCGCCCCTCGCCATGACCGACGCTCCGACGCCCGATAGCCACCCCGCCCCGACCATCCATGGGACCGTCGATGGCACCGTCGATGCGGGGGAAATCGCCCGTTTTTCCGCCCTGGCGGCGGACTGGTGGAACCCCCACGGCAAGTTCAAACCGCTGCATCGCTTCAATCCGGTGCGCGTCGGCTTCCTGCGCGACGCCCTGGCCGGCCATCTCGGCCGCGATCCCCTGTCCGATAAGCCGCTCGCCGGCCTCAAGCTGCTCGACGTCGGCTGCGGCGGCGGGCTATTGGCCGAGCCCTTGACCCGGCTCGGCGCCGACGTCACCGGCATCGACGCCAGCGGCCCCGGCCTGATGGCGGCGCGCCTGCATGCCGAGCAGATGGGCCTCGCCATCGACTACCGCGACACCACGGTGGAAGAGCTTGCCGCGTCAGGCGCCCGCTATGACGCCGTGCTGAACATGGAAGTGATCGAGCATGTCGCCGACCGGCCGGCCTTCCTCGCCGCTTCGGCCCTGGCGCTTGCGCCCGGCGGGCTGATGGTGGTGGCGACGCTCAACCGCACGGCCAAGTCTTATGCGCTCGCCATCGTCGGCGCCGAATATATCCTCGGCTGGCTGCCGCGCGGCACGCACAACTGGCAGAAGTTCGTGAAGCCGGAGGAATTGCGCGCCGAACTGGCGGCAGCGGGCCTGACCGTCGGCGAGACGACCGGCGTCACCTACAATCCGCTGAGCGATCGCTGGTCGCTGTCGCGCGACGCTTCGGTCAATTACATGATCGTTTCGACAAAGCCGCGCTAAGGGCGGTTTATGAAGCTGCCTAGGCCTTCGCGCCTGCCAGCGCGGCGCGCTTCGCTTTCAGCAGCGGGCGCAGTTTCAGCGGCAATTCGGTGTTGAAATCCATCGCCTGCCACTGGGTCACTTCCAGGGTGCGCTCGATCAGCGCGATATGCTGCTGGAAGCGGTGCTCGACGAAATCCTCGCGCACGGCGGCGACGACGAAATTCACGATCACCTCCTGGCCGCGCACCTCGCCTTCCGCCTGATGGACGGAAAAGACGTTCGGCCGCATGGTCAAAAGCTGATGCGGCCCCTGGAACGGGATGGCGATGGTGATGGATTTCAGCTTGGTGTCGAGCGGCAGCGGATTGCCGCCGACCGGCTGGCCTTCGAGCGGCAGATTGGCCTCCGCCACGGTCAGCTCGGATTCCTCGACGAAATAGGCTTTGTCGACGAGCAGCAGCACATCGGGCACGCGATAGCGCGACATCACCGCCGATTCGAGCGCCATGTCGCTATAGGCGGCGAAGTTCTCCGCCGTGAAGCTGTCGATATAGCCGACGGCCTCTTGCAGGCGGGCGTCCAGCCAATCCTTGAGATCGCCGTCGTTGAACAACTGTTCGCCGGCCAGATACATCGCGTTCCCTTGTGCTTGCTACGATTTACGCGTCTTCGCGCGGCGGGCGCGGCAAAGCCATGACTTCGACGCCTTCCTCGCGCAGTTCACGCGCCTCATCCGGCGTCGCTTCGCCGTAGATGCCGCGCGGATCGGCCTCGCCATAATGGATCTTGCGCGCCTCCTCGGCGAAATCCTCGCCGACATAGTCGCAGTTCTTCTCGATATCCTGATGCAGCGCGCGCAACGCCTTCATGGCGGCGGCGAACAATTCGGGCGACGGGCCATCGCCTGGCGACAGGGCTGGCGTCGAAGCCATCGTTTCGCTGGCGGTCTCGCTCTCCGGACTCGACTGGACCTGCGCCATGGCGCGGCGCTCGCCCTTGGCATTGCTCTTGGTCGGGATGTTCGGCGCCATCAGCGCCTTGGCGATATCGTGGCTGCCGCAGATCGGGCAGCTCAGGTCGCCGGCAGCTGTCTGCGCCTCGAAGGCGGCGCTGTCGCGGAACCAACCCTCGAACACATGGCTATCGGGGCAACGCAGGTCGAAAACGATCATGGGGTCCAGGCGGAAACGGAAAGATCAAAAAACCGGCCCTATAAATGGCGTTTCGCCAAGATTTCGCAAGGACTTGCGGTGGCGATTAATACATATAATAAATGTAATTATTAATAGTATATGTCGCAGAACTAGTAAAATGTCTACGCGGGTCTGGTTCAGGCCATCCACGACTTCACGCTTTATCCGCTTCGCCAGGCGTGGGTGCCCGCACCAAGTGCGGGTATGACGTAATCGATGTGAAAGCCCGGTCATTGCGCCGGGCCTTTTGCTAAGGCGTCTCGGGTTTGGGAATCGCCCGCCCATGGGCCAGCGACGGCACCATGGCGCGCACTTCGGCGACGCGGGCCAGATCGATGTCCGCCGTAATGAATCCGACGTCGGTGCCGCCATCGGCGAGCACGACGCCCCAGGGATCGACGATTAGCGAATGTCCGAAGGTCTTGCGGCCTTCGGCGTGATCGCCGGTCTGCGCCGGAGCGATGACGAAGCAGCCGGTCTCGATGGCGCGGGCGCGCAGCAAAATATGCCAATGGGCTTGGCCGGTGGTGCGCGTGAAAGCCGACGGCACGCTCAACATCTGCGCCCCGGCTTCGGCGAGGGCGCGATAGAGCGCCGGGAAGCGCAGATCGTAGCAGACCGTCATGCCGAGCTTGCCCCACGGCGTCGGCGCGACGACGCTGTGGCTGCCTGGCTGGAAGGTCGAGGACTCGCGGTAGGTCTCGCCCGACGGCAAGGTGACGTCGAACATATGCAGCTTGTCATACTGCGCGACGATGCCGCCGGTGGGATCGAGCAAGAAGCTGCGGTTCGCCACTTTGTCGGCGGATAATTTGACCGCGAGCGAGCCGACCAGCAGCCAAGCCCCCGTCTCGGCGGCGAGCGCCTGCAAGGCGGCGAGCGGCTGGTGGCTGTCCTGCGGCTCGACCTTGTCGAGCAGCTTGGCCTTGCGCGGCTCCAGCATGGCGCAATTCTCGGGCATGGCGATCATCTCCGCGCCGGCATCGACGGCGCGGCGCGTCAAATCGCCGATGACCGCCAGGTTCGGCGCGATCTCCGGGCCGGCGTTCAACTGCAGACAGGCGACCTTCAGCTTGCTCATGCGCCCCCCGGCTTTTGCGCTTACGCGAGCAGCGGATCGAGCTGGCCGTTGCGCTCCAACAACTGCAAATCGTCGGAACCGCCGATGTGCTTTCCGTCGATGAAAATCTGCGGCACCGTGCGCAAGCCGCCGGCCCGTTGGATCATCAGGTCGCGGGCGCCCGACGTCACCGTCAGGTCGATTTCCTCATAGGCCGCGCCCTTGCGCTCCAGCAGCGACTTGGCGCGGGCGCAATAGCCGCACAGCGGCGTGGTGTAGATTTCGATCTTCGCCATGATGGTCCTTCGTGAACGTCAACGCTTGATGAGCAGGTCGCGCCAATCGCCGCGCGCTTGCCAGCCCGCCCGCTCCAAATCCGGCACATCGGAGGGGTCGGCAGGATAGCCGATACAGAGATAGGCAATCAGCCGCCAATTGCCAGGGATGTCCAACGCGCGGCTAACCGCTGCCGGATCGAGGATCGACAGCCAGCCAACGCCGATTCCGGCGGCGCGCGCCGCCAGCCACAGCAAGATAACGGCGCCAACGGCGGAATATTCCATGGTTTCCGGCATGGTGCGGCGGCCGAGGCCGTGGCCTTGCGCGCTCTCCACATCGGCGAAAACGGCCAATTGCACCGGCGCGTCGTCCAGCCCGGCCAGCTTCAAGCCGGCATAAAGCTTGGCCTGTTCCCCGGCGTAACCGGCCAGCGCCTCGGCGTTGCAGCGCGCGAAGTCGGCCCGCACGGCGGCGCGGCGCGCGGGATCGTCGACGAGCGCGAAGCGCCAGGGCTGGCTGTTGCCGACCGAAGGGGCGCGGTGCGCGGCGGCAAGCAGCGCCTCGATCTCGCCCCCCGGCAGCGCATCGCGCTTGAAGCGGCGGACATCGCGCCGCCAGATCAGCAATTCACCGAACGCGGCGCGAAAGACATCATCGAATAGCGGCGGCGTCTGGCTGCGGATATCCATCACTCTGGCCTCAACACGCGGGCGAGCGTCAACACCGAGACTTGCGACGCGCCGGCGCGCAGCAGCGCTTTGGCGCAAGCTTCGACCGTGGCGCCGGTGGTCAGCACGTCGTCGACGAGCAGCACCGAACGATCGGCGACAAGCTTGCGGTGGCGCGGCGTGATCTCGAACGCGCCCGCAACATTGCGAAAGCGCGCCGAGCGCCCGAGGCCGCCTTGCGTCGGCGTGCGACGGCGACGGCGCAGCAGATCAGGCAAAGCCTGTTTGTCGGCCAGCTTGGCCAGCGCGTTGGCGAGCAGCGCCGACTGGTTGTAGCGCCGCGCCAACAAGCGCAACCAATGGAGCGGCACCGGCGCTACGATGTCTGCATCGGCAAGCAACTGCGCGCCGGCGCGGGCCATCCAGCGCGCGAAGGCGGGGGCCGCATGGGTGCGATCGGCACGCTTGAATCCGAGGATCAGGCGGCGGCTGGCATTGTCATAGACGAGGGCCGCGCGCGCCGCGGCGAAGGCCGGCGGGCGGGCGATGCAGCCGCCGCAAACGGTCTCCTCCGTGGCTTCGCCGGCCGCCACCTCGAAGGGCCGGCCGCAGGTCCGGCACAAGGGGGCCGCGACGAAATTCAACTCCGCCCAACAGGGTCCGCACAGCGCGCCGGGCTCGCCGACGATCTCGCCGCAGGCCAGGCATTGCGGCGGCAGGAGCGCGTCGAGGCTCATGCGCCCCAGAGGGCGCAGAATCTGGCCGGCCCCGGCAAGCATCGGAGCGAAAAGATTACGGCGCGACTGGGGAGATAGGCTCATGCCGACATGAGACGATCCGCCCGTGTTCCTGTCAACGGCGCGCCGGTTATGCGATAAATCGGCCATGTCAGAAGACGTCATCCGCCCGTTCGACCGCGCCACTGTGCGCCGCCACCGCGACCGCGCCGCGCCCACGCTGGCGCGCCATGATTTTCTGTTGCGCGAAGTCGGCGAGCGGCTCGGCGAGCGCATCGGCGACATCCGCCGCGACTTTCCGCGCGTGCTCGATCTCGGTGCCCATGACGGCATCATGGCCGACTATCTCGGCACGGCGGGCAGCGATTTGGTCGTGCAATGCGATCTGTCGCCGGCCATGACGGCAGCCAATTCACATAACCACGCGCGCGCCGTCGCTGACGAAGAATGGCTGCCCTTCGCGCCGGCGAGCTTCGATCTCGCCGTCAGCAACCTATCGCTCCATTGGGTCAACGACCTGCCGGGCGCCTTGGCGCAAGTGCGCCGAGCGCTCAAGCCCGACGGCTTTTTTCTCGGAGCACTTCTCGGCGGCGACAGCCTGTTCGAACTGCGCCGCTGCCTGATGGACGCCGAATTGAAGATCGAAGGCGGCCTGTCGCCGCGCATCTCGCCGATGGCCGACATCCGCGACGCCGGCAATCTGCTGACGCGCGCCGGCTTCGCCCTGCCGGTCGCCGACAGCGACATGCTGACGGTGAGCTACGCCAGCGCCTTCGACCTGATGAAAGAGCTGCGCGGCATGGGCGAGAGCAATGCCGTCGCCGAGCGGCGTAAAGGGTTCAGCCGTCGCGCCACGTTGCTCGAAGCGGCGGCGACGTACGCCAAAGACTATGCCGACGCCGATGGCCGCGTGACGGTGACGTTCCAGGTGCTGTATCTCGGCGGTTGGACGCCGCATGAGAGCCAGCAAAAGCCGCTCAAGCCCGGCAGCGCGGCGCAGCGCCTGGCCGACGCGCTCGGCACGGTGGAGCAGCCGGCGGGCGACAAGGCCGAGCCTTGAGTCTTTGAGGCGCGCCGAAGCAGGCGCGCGGGGCCGAGCCATAACGCCCTAAAGGAAATCCCGCAGCATCGTCACCAGCGGCTTGTCGGCCGGCGGCATGGGCTGGTCGGCGAGTTGGTTGGCGCGCACCCATTTCACCACTTGGCCCTCGCGGCCATGCGGCGTGCCCTGCCAGACGCGGCAAAGATAGAGCGGCATGAGCAGGTGGAATTTCTCGTAAGCGTGCGAGGCGAAGGTGAAGGGGCCGAGGCAGGCCTCCTCGACTTCGATGCCCAACTCCTCGCGCAATTCGCGGATCAGCGCGATTTCCGGCGTCTCGCCGGGCTCGACCTTGCCGCCGGGAAATTCCCACAGGCCGGCCAAGCTTTTGCCCGGCGGGCGCTGCGCGATGAGGATGCGGCCGTCGCCGTCGATCAACGCGACGGCGGCGACCAGGATGGTCGGCTTATCGGCCATGAACGCACGCTTGCGCGGCGGAGAGATCACCCCCATCCCGGCCTTCCCCCCGCAGGCGGGAAGGATAAGCAGGCACCATCCTGTTCCCACCCCCCTGGCGGGGGGGGGTCAGGGTGGGGGGGC
>CAZVLU010000035.1:21091-38612 GCA_964628235.1 uncultured Rhizobium sp.
CCCACACCCCCCCCCCCCCGCCCCCCCCCCCGCCGGGGGTTTTCACACGCCGCCCCCGTCGTGGCCCCCCCCCCGGGGGGGGGGTGGGCCGGGGGGGGGGGGATGCCGGCAGCGATCATCGTTTAGCTGCGATAGCCGACGTTGATGTCGATGTAAGCGTGCGTCAGGTCGCAGGTCCACACCGTGGCTTTGCCCTTGGCGGCCTTGCCCGCGACGCGCACGCCGACATCGACCTCGATCAGGATGTTCTGGCCCTTCATGTGCGCGGCGACCGGCGTTTCGTCGTAGCCGGGGCGCACCATGCCCTTCTCGGTGATGACGATGCCGCCGACCGCGATCTTCATGCGGTCGCGCTCGGCCTTCTCGCCGGCCTTGCCGACCGCCGCGACGATGCGGCCCCAGTTGGCGTCGGAGCCGGCGATGGCGGTTTTCACCAGCGGCGAATTGGCGATGGCGAGGCCGATGCGCTTGGCCGCCGGATTATTGGCGGCGCCGGTGACGCGGATCTCGACGAACTTGGTGGCGCCCTCGCCGTCCTTCACCACGAGATGGGCGAGCTCCAGCATGGCGTCGTCGAGCTTGGCCTTGAAATCGCGCAGATGCGCGTCGGCCGCCGAACGCACCACCTTGTGCTTGGGCCCTTGGCCGGTGGCGGCGAGCAGGATGGTGTCGCTCGTCGAGGTGTCGCTATCGACCGTGATGCAGTTGAACGACTTGTCGACGCCCTTGGTCACCATCGCTTGCAGCGCCTTGGCCGGGATTTTGGCGTCGGTGAAGAGGAAGCCCAGCATGGTGCCCATGTTGGGCGCGATCATGCCCGAGCCCTTGATGATGCCGACGATGGTCACGTCGACGCCGCCGATGCTGGCGGTGCGCGACACGGCCTTCGGGTAGGTGTCGGTCGTCATGATGGCGCGCGCCGCCTGCTCCCACGACGCGGTGAGATTGCTTTTGACCAGCGCCGGCAGGGCGGCGGCGATCTTCTCGGCGGGCAACGGCTCGCCGATCACGCCGGTCGAGGCGATGAAGACTTCCTTGGGCTTGCAGCCGACCGCCTTGGCCGCCGCGTCGGCAGTGACGCTGACGGCGGTCACGCCGGCCTTGCCGGTGAAGGCGTTGGCGTTGCCCGAATTGACGACGATGGCGCGCGCCTTGCCGCCCTTGACGGCGGCACGGCACCAATCGACCGGCGCCGAGGCGCTGAGCGAGCGCGTGAAGGCGCCGGCGACCGTAGTGCCCGGCGCCAGCTCGGCGACCATCAAATCCGTGCGGCCCTTGTATCGCACCCCGGCCTCGGCGACGCCGAGTCGCACGCCGGCGACGGCGGGCAGGTTCGGGAAGCTGGCGGGCGCTAAGGGCGAGGTTTTGATGGCCATGACGGGCTCTCGATTGGGGTGAGTGGTCTAAAAGGACGAACGCCGCCGGACATGAACCGGCGGCGGACATCGACAGGTGTGGTTTAGAATATCGCGCCGGCCCCTGCAACGCTCGAAGCGTTACAGAGCTGCGTCGGATTACGGCAACGCCTGCAAGGTCGGCACGCTGCCGTCCGGCGCGAAGCGCTCGATCTTGGCGCCGACGCGCAGTTTCTCGACCATGCCGCTGACCACGGCGTCGCTCATCTGGTCGCGCAGCTCGTCGCGCACCTCGTCGAACGACGGCTTGGCGTCGGCCTGAATCTCCTCGACGCGGATGACGTGCCAGCCGAACTGGGTCTCGACCGGCGCGCGGCTGATCTCTCCCTTCTTCATGGCGAAAGCGGCGTTGGCGAAGGGCTCGACCATCTGCTCCTTGGTGAAGAAGCCGAGGTCGCCGCCCTGCTTGCCCGACGGATCGAGCGACTTCTTGGCAGCGACGTCCTCGAACTTGGCGCCGCCGGAAATCTCGCGGATGACCTGCACCGCCTCGTCGCGCGTCTTGACCAGGATATGGCTGGCGCGCACCTTCGATTCGGTCGGCATCTTGTCGTACTCTTTCTTGAGCACGGCGTCGGTCAATTGGGCGTCGATCTTCTTGTTGACGTAGACCTGCTCAAGCACGCGATCGTGAACTTCGGCCATGCGCTTTTTGAAGTCGGCGTCGGTCTCGAACTTTTCCTTCTTGGCCGCCGCGACGACCAGTTTGCGGTCGATCAGCTGGCCGACCAGGGCCGGGAAGATCGCCTCGATCGGCATGGCGCGGAACTGCGGCGGCAGGCTCTCGACCGCCGCCAGCACCTCGGAACGCAAGATAGGCTGGCCGTCGACACGGGCGACCACCGGGTCGGCGGCGCCGCCGCTTGTCGGGGCCGGCGGCTTGGCCTGGGCCAGGGCGGCGTTGGAGACGCTCAGGGGCAGAAGCACGGCAACCAGGGCGGCGCCGGCGCGAAAAGCGTGAATCATGGTCGGAAAACATCCTCAAAAAGGGATAGACCCTCGGGCAACCGCCAGTCACCCAAAAGGTCCGCTTCGGACCGCATCCTACACGAGCGTTTCAGCCCCGGCGAAGGGCTTTGCAGCGGCGGCGTTGACAAGCCCGTGAGCCCCAAATGCCGACCTTTCCAGGGCGGTCCTGGCCACGGAACGCAGACCCAGGGCCGGCGTTGACACGGACGGCCTCGCTCTCTATCTGTCAGGGGCCGCTTTCGCAGGATTTCCAAGTTTTCCCCGCGTTTTCAGGTCATTCCCCCCGTGCACGGGCTTCGCGGCGCCCGACAGCGCGGGCTATGGGGACCGGCCTTGCCCCGCTTAGAGGTTTCCCGTCCATGTTCGGCGCTATCGCCCGCAAATTCATCGGTTCCGTCAACGACCGCCAAGTCCGGCGTCTGGAAAAGACGGTGGCCGACATCGCGGCCCTCGAACCCGAGCTGATCAAGCTGACGGACGCCGAGTTGGCGGCGCGCACGCCCTGGTTCAAGGAGCGCCTCAAGAAGGGCGAAACGCTCGACGATCTCCTGGTCGAAGCCTTCGCCACCGTGCGCGAAGCGGCCAAGCGCACGCTCGGCCAGCGCCACTTCGACGTGCAGATGATGGGCGGCATCACGCTCCATCGCGGCAGCATCGCCGAAATGGCGACCGGCGAAGGCAAGACCCTCGTCGCCACCCTCGCCGTTTATCTCAACGCGCTGACGGGCAAAGGCGTGCATGTCGTCACCGTCAACGACTACTTGGCCAAGCGCGACGCCGAATGGATGGGCCAGATCTACGAATTTCTCGGCCTCACGGTCGGCTGCATCGTCCACGGCCTCGACGATTTCGAGCGCCGCATCTCCTATGGCTGCGATGTCGTCTACGCCACCAACAACGAGCTCGGCTTCGACTATCTGCGCGACAACATGAAGTACCGGCTGGAGGAGATGGTCCACCGGCCCTTCAACTACGCCATCGTCGACGAAGTCGACTCGATCCTGATCGACGAAGCGCGCACGCCGCTCATCATCTCCGGCCCGGCCGAGGATTCTTCGGAGCTTTATCGCAAGGTCGATGCGCTGATCCCCAGCCTCACTGCCGACGACTACGAGAAGGACGAAAAGCAGCGCACCGTGGCGCTGACCGAAGCCGGCATCCAGCATATGGAAGAGCTTCTGCAGGAAGCCGGCATCATCCGCGGCGACATGTACGACTTCGAGAACGTCTCGGCGGTGCATCACGTCAACCAAGCGCTGCGCGCGCATAAGCTGTTCATGCGCGACCGCGATTACATGATCAAAGACGACAAAATCCTGATCGTCGACGAGTTCACCGGCCGCGCCATGGAAGGCCGCCGCTACTCCGACGGCCTGCATCAGGCGCTCGAAGCCAAAGAAAACGTCACGGTGCAGAACGAAAACCAGACGCTGGCCTCGATCACCTTCCAGAACTTTTTCCGGATGTACCCCAAGCTCGCCGGCATGACCGGCACGGCCTCGACCGAAGCGGCCGAGTTCGAGGACATCTATAAGCTCGGCGTCATGTCGATCCCGACGAATCTGAAAATCTCGCGCATCGACCATCACGACGAGGTCTATCGCACTGCCGAGGAAAAATACGAGGCGGTGACGCAGCAGATCGAGGAATGCCAGAAGCGCAACCAGCCTGTGCTCGTCGGCACCACCAGCATCGAGAAGTCGGAGCTGATCTCGGAGATTCTCAAGCGCAAGAACATCAAGCATGCCGTGCTGAACGCGCGCTACCACGAGCAGGAAGCCGAGATCATCGCTCAGGCAGGCCGCCCAGGCTCGGTCACCATCGCCACCAACATGGCCGGCCGCGGCACCGACATTCAGCTCGGCGGCAACGTCGATCTGCGCATCAAGGGCGAACTGGCGACGATCACCGACGAGGCCGAACGCGCCAGCCGCATCGAGCAGATCAAGGCGGAAGTCGCCGCCGGCAAGAAGATTGCCATCGAAGCCGGCGGGCTCTACGTTATCGCCTCGGAACGCCATGAAAGCCGCCGCATCGACAACCAGTTGCGCGGCCGCTCGGGCCGCCAGGGCGACCCCGGCGCCTCGAAGTTCTTCCTGTCCTTGCAGGACGATCTCATGCGCATTTTCGGCTCCGAACGCATGGACTCGATGCTGCAGCGCCTCGGCCTCGAGCAGGGCGAAGCCATAATCCATCCGTGGATCAACAAGGCGCTGGAAAAGGCGCAGCAGAAGGTCGAGGCGCACAACTTCGAAGCGCGCAAAAACCTGCTGAAGTACGACGACGTGATGAACGACCAGCGCAAGGTCATCTACGAACAGCGCATCGAGCTGATGCGCGGCGATGATGTCTCAGCCATGGTCGCCGACATGCGCCACGAAGTGATCGAGAACATGGTCACGCGCGCCATTCCGGAAAAAGCCTACCCGGAACAGTGGGACACGGCGTTGCTGCATGAAGAATGCTTGCGCCTCCTCGGCCTCGATCTGCCGGTCGTCGATTGGGCCAAGGAAGAAGGCATCGCCGACGCCGAGATCCGCGCCCGCATCACCGACGCCGCCGACCGCAAGATGGCAGAGAAGGCCGTGCGCTATTCGCCGGAAGTGATGCGCATGGTCGAAAAGAGCCTGCTATTGCAGGTGCTCGACCAAATCTGGAAAGACCACCTGCTGACGCTCGACCATTTGCGCCAGGGCATCGGCCTGCGCTCTTACGCTCAGCGCGACCCGCTCAACGAATACAAGTCCGAAGCCTTCTCGCTGTTCGAGAAGATGCTCGACCAACTCCGCGAAAACGTCACATCCGTGCTCTGCACCATCGAGCTGCAGATCAACCAGCCGTCCGATGTGCCGATGCCGCAAGGCCCGCGCGAGATGCATGAGACGCGAATCGATCCGGCGCTCGGCATGGGCGAGGAGTCCGGCGAAGATAGCGGTCGGGCGCAAGCGCCGCGCCGCGCTTTCAACGCCGCCGATCCGGCGACCTGGGGCAAGGTGCCGCGCAACGCCGCCTGCCCGTGCGGCTCGGGCAAAAAATACAAACAGTGCCACGGCCAATTGCAATAGCGGGCCGATGGACTACCGGCGCGAAATCGACGGATTACGCGCCCTCGCCGTCGCGGCGGTCATCCTCTTTCACGCCGGCGTCGCCCCGTTCGGCGGCGGCTTCGTCGGCGTCGATGTCTTCTTCGTCATCAGCGGCTATCTGATCACAACGCTCATTCTGTCGGAGCGCGCGGCGGGCCGCTTCAGCCTCGCCGGCTTTTACGAGCGCCGCGCGCGCCGCATCCTGCCGGCGCTCTGCGTGGTCTTGCTCTCGACCATCCCGCTGGCTTGGCTGTCGCTGCCGCCTGACGCGCTGGCGGAGTTCGCGCGCAGCTTGATGTCCGCGGCGACATACAGCTCGAACGTCTATTTCTGGCGCGCCAGCCGCCATGCCGGAGAGGGCTTCGACCTCCTGCCGATGATCCACACATGGAGTCTCGGCATCGAGGCGCAGTTCTACCTGCTCTTTCCGCTGGGTCTCTTGATCCTCTGGCGCTTGGGAAAATCCGGCAGGGAGGCGGGCGCGCTTACGGCAATGGCCGTCGCCAGCCTGGCGCTCGCCCAATGGGGCGCCCATCACGCCCCGGCCGCCGCCTTTTTCCTGCTGCCGACACGCGGCTGGGAGCTGTTGATCGGCGGTCTCGTCGCTTTCTACGGCCCGCAAGTTGCGGCGCTTCCGTGGCTGTCGCGCCGGCTGCCGCGCGAGATCGGCAGCGGTTTCGGTCTCGTCATGATCGTCTACGCGGTCATGACCTTCGGCGTGCGCACGCCCGTTCCGGGCTTGGGCATCCTGCTGCCGACGCTTGGCGCGGCGTTGATCCTGCTTTGCGCCTCGCCGCAGACCCTCGTCGGGCGGCTGCTCGCCGCCAAGCCGCTCGTCGGCCTCGGCCTCATCAGCTACAGCGCCTATCTGTGGCACCAGCCGCTGTTCGCCTTCGCCCGCCATCACAGCGCCGGAGAAGCTGGCACGCTGCTGCTCGCGGCGCTGGCGGCGGCCTCCCTCGGCCTCGCCTATCTCACCTGGCGCTATGTCGAACAGCCCTTCCGCGACAGCCGGCGCATCACAATCTCAGCCTTCCTGCCGTTCGCCGTCGGCGGCACGCTGGCCGTTCTCGCCCTCGCGGCGATGCTGGCGGTGGCGGCTTAACCCTCTGCAACCTTTTATTAACCCAAGCCCCTTAAGCTGAAAACTCGCCACCGTGGCAGGACGCTGCGGTTCTCACTCCAAGTAGGAGAGACTGTCTTGGCTTTGAATATCGTTTCCAATTACGCGGCCAATGTCGCCACGCGCTATCTCGCGAAGGCCGACGCCGCGGCATCCGCTTCCCTCGCCAAATTATCGGCCGGGACCCGCGTGCTCGGCGCGAAAGACGACGCCGCCTCGCTCGCCATCGGCTCGCGGCTGAACGCCGAAGTGCAGGCGCAGAAGCAGGCCAAGGTCAACGCCGGCCAAGCCACTTCCATGCTGCAAATCGCCGACGGCGCCATGTCGAAGGTGAACGACATTCTCGTTCGCATGAAGACGCTCGCCGTGCAGTCCGGCTCGGGCCAGCTCTCCACGACCGAGCGCAGCATGCTCGACACCGAGTTTCAGGCATTGCTCTCCGAAGTGGACCGCATAGCCCAAGACACCGAGTTCAACGGCACCTCGCTCGTCAATGGCTCCAGCAGGACTGATGTCTCGCTCAATGGCTCGAGCGTCATCGGCGCCGCGCAAGGATTCGCTTCGATCGAACTCGACAACGATGTCGGCGACGCGACCCTCTCGGTCGCCTACGACGCAGCCACCGACGTCCTGACCGTGAAGAACCTCGCCACCGGCGAGAGCCAGGGTATCGCGATCGGCAATACGGCCATCGCGCAAAACGCCACCCAGGTGGTGAATTTCGATCAGGTCGGCGCCGTCATCGAACTGAACGCCGCCTTCGACAAGTCGGCCGATATCAGCAGCTTGCCGACCTATTCGTTCGGCACCGCCGACACCGGCAGGCTCGACGAAAGCTCCGTCACCATCTCCAACATCAGCGATGCGGCCGATTTCGATGCCCAAACCGGCAATGTCATCCTCGACGATACCGGCAACCAGTCCACGTCGATCCTCTATTACGGCAGCTACCAGACCCTGACGCCCGTCGATCTGAGCACGACCGGCCTTAAAACCGCGACGCTGACGAACGGCGACGGCGACACGTTCGATTTGAGCTTCGAGGTCACGTTCGCCTTCGACGGCGGCGGCACCATCCCCGAACTCGATTTGTCGGGCATGCTCGACGCGCGGATCACAGGCACCGCCTCGACCTCCGATCAGACCGATTTCACCTTCAAGCTTGGCACCGGCACGACGTCGGGCGTCGACGAAGTGACGATCGGCGTCGGCTCGGTGTCCACCGCATCGCTCGGCATCAATGGCCAGGACATCCTGACCAAGTCGGCCGCCGACACGACTTCGACGGCGATCAGCGCCGCCATCGACACCCTCAACAACGCCCGCGCCAGCGTCGGCGCGGCGCAGAACCGTCTCGATTTCGCTTCGGATAATTTGGCCTCGACCATCGAGAACACCGAGGCGGCGCGCAGCAGCCTGCTCGATCTCGACGTCGCCACGGAAATGACCGCCTTCACCGCCAAGCAGGTGTTGGTGCAGTCCGGCGTGGCGATGCTCGCCCAGGCCAACCAAATGCCGCAGAATTTGCTCAAGCTCTTCCAGTAAGCCCGCGCGTAACCCGACTCAGCAAAACTTGCGGCGGCTCCACAAAGGGGCCGCCGTTTTTGTTTTGCCGACCGGAATGAAGCTTAATAGAGCCAGCCCGGGCCGAAGGCCCTTAAAGCCAAAACGGCTGGTAGCCGAGCACGGCGATGACGGCCCAGACGGCCATCACGATGTTGATCTGCATGCCCATGACGCCGTAGCTGCGATAGTACGGCCCGGCGAGATAGCCGAGCCAGAACGCGACGCGCGAAGCGACGAACATCACGACGAGCGCCGCCAGCACGCCGAGCGAGCCAACGGGCGCGGCGGCGGCAATGGCGAAAGCGAAAAGCGCGAAGATCAGGCTCTGCTCGACCGTATTGGTCAGCACGCGGCGCGACACGTCGATGCAGCGCGGCTCCTGGTTCAACGTCGGGTCGATCGCCGCGCTGAAATTGCGCGAGAAGGCGATGATCAACGTCATGCCGAGAATCAGCAGCGCGATGAGCAGCAGCCATTGCGCGGCGAAGCCGAGGCGGTCGGCCTTGGCGGCGGCTGCGGGCGCCGCGAACAGCCCGAAGATCAGGAAGAAAACGCCCCAGCCGACGACCGTGCCGATCAGCAGCCCGGGCAGGGATTTGCGGCGCGCGCCGGCCAGATCGAAATAGGGCATCTGAGAGTCTCCGTTGCGACGGTTCTGCGCGTTCGCTTGAGAACGCTCTTCCGTCAACGCCGGGGAACCTGGTTCGTTCACAGGATTTTTGTCTCAGAAGGGTTAGAGGCCCTTGCGGCCCATCTCGAGGAATTTCTCGCGCCGGCGTGCGCGCAGCGCGCCGCCGCCGCTGCCGAGCAACTTCCGCAAAGCCCGCTCGATGGCGCTGCCGGTGGCGGCCATGGCGGCGGCCGGCTCGCGATGCGCGCCGCCGAGCGGCTCGGGCACGATCTCGTCGATCAGACCCAAGGCCTTAAGGTCGTCGGAGGTGACCTTCAACGCTTCGGCAGCGACCTTGGCCTGCTCCGGCCCGCCGCTGCGCCACAGGATCGAGGCGCAGCCTTCCGGCGAGATCACAGAATAGATCGAGTGTTCGAGCATGATGACATGGTCGGCAGCGGCCAGCGCGATGGCGCCGCCTGAGCCGCCCTCGCCGATCACGGCGGAGACCAGCGGCACCTGCAGGCGCAGGCAGGCTTCGATCGAGCGGGCGATGGCTTCCGACTGGCCGCGTTCTTCCGCGTTGACGCCAGGATAGGCGCCGGCCGTATCGACAAGGGTGATGACTGGCAAGTTAAAGCGGTCGGCCATCTCCATCAGGCGGCGCGCCTTGCGGTAGCCCTCAGGACGCGCCATGCCGAAATTGTGCTTGATGCGCGATTCGGTGTCGCGGCCCTTCTCGTTGCCGATGACCATGACCGAATAGCCGCGGAAACGGCCGAGGCCGCCCTGGATCGCGGCGTCTTCGCCGAAGGTGCGGTCGCCGGCGAGCGGCGTGAAATCTTCGATCAGCGCCTCGACGTAATCCTGGAAATGCGGACGGTCGGGATGGCGCGCGACCTGAACCTTCTGCCAAGGATCGAGCTTGCCGTAAGTCTGCCTCAGCAGCTTGTCGGCCTTGGCCTGCAGCTTGCCCACTTCCTCGGCGATGTTGACGTCGCCGGCGTTGTTGAGGTGGCGCAGCTCTTCGATCTTGCCTTCGAGCTCGGCGATCGGTTTTTCGAAATCGAGAAAAGTCGGCATGAAGCTTTCGTGACGGCTCAGCAGGCCGCTGTCAAGGGTTGCAGTGGGGCGCGCAAAAGGCGCGCGGTTGATAAGCTCATTTCCCGCCAGAGGCGATCAGGTCCGCCTTGCGGACCACGACCTCGGCTTGGCGGATCGAGGCGACATCGATCATGCGGCCGTCGAGCGTGGCGGCGCCTTTGCCGGCGCGCGCCGCCTGATCCATGGCGGCGAGGATGCGGCAGGCTTGCTCGACTTCCGCCGCAGTCGGGCCGAAGGCGGCGTTGGCGGCGGCGATCTGGCTCGGATGGATGCACCATTTGCCTTCGCAGCCCAGGGCAGCGGCGCGCTTGGCAGCGGCCTCGAAGCCTTCGGCGTCGGCAAAATCGGCATAGGGGCCGTCGAGCGGACGCAGCCCGTGGGCGCGCGCCGCGACGACGATGCGCGCCAAGGCGTAATGCCACATGTCGCCGACATGCGTTTGGCGCGGACCGCCTTTGGCGCCGACCAGCACGGCATAGTCGGGATTGCCGCCGCCAATGGTGACGTTGCGCGCCCCGGTCGAAGCGGCGAAATCGCCGGGCCCGAAATGCAGCGATTCGGCGCGCGCGCTGGCGCCCGCGATGGCGTCGACGTTCATCAGGCCTTCGGCGGTCTCGATCATCAGTTCGAGGCCGACCGGGCGCGCGTAGCCCTTGGCCATTTCGATCTGCGTCAGAAGCATGTCGACGGCATGAACGTCCGCCGCGCGATTGACCTTGGGGATCAGCATCATGTCGATGCGCTCGCCGGCCTGCTCCATGACGTCGATGACGTCGCGGTACATGAAGGGCGTGTCGAGGCCGTTGACGCGCACCGAAACGGTCTTGCCGCGCCAATCGAGGTCGCGCAGGCCGGAGATGACGTTCTCGCGCGCCTTGGCCTTGTCGGCGAAGGCGACCGAATCTTCGAGATCGAGGAAGATCACGTCGGCCGCCGACTGCGCCGCCTTCTCGAACAGTTCGGGACGGATGCCCGGCACCGAGAGCTGGCTGCGGTTGAGCCGCACGGCGGCGGCTCGGGAAGCGCTGGAAATCATGCCGGACAGGAACTTCATCCGTTTAAAATCAATGACTTAGCCCAAGGCAACGGGCGCTGGGGGGAGTGAAGCCCGACCCGGCGGGCTTGTCAATCTTCGTGGGTCGAGGGCTTGCCGGACGAGGATTGCACAAGCCGTCCTAACGTCGCGCCAGCGGGTGGTGATCCTGCACCAGGGCGCGCAGGCGCTCTTCG
Source organism: uncultured Rhizobium sp. (assembly GCA_964628235.1). Lineage (GTDB taxonomy): Bacteria > Pseudomonadota > Alphaproteobacteria > SMXQ01 > SMXQ01 > CAMAVH01. The sequence continues at coordinate 32,195 of CAZVLU010000035.1, forward strand.
AGGACATGGGTGTAGATCTGCGTCGTCGAGATGTCGGCATGGCCGAGCATCTGCTGCACACTGCGCAGGTCAGCGCCATGGGCCAATAGATGGCTGGCGAAGGCGTGGCGCAGCACATGCGGCGAGACCTTCGAGGGCTGCAGGCCGGCCGCGACGGCGATCTCTTTCAAAATCTGGCCGAAGCGTTGGCGCGTCAGATGGCCGCTGTCGGCGCGCGACGGAAACAGCCAGCGCGATGGCTCGCCCTCTGCGAGAAAATATCCGCGCGCATCGAGATAGGCGGCGAGCGCATCGCGCGCCGCTTGGTTGAGCGGCACCAGGCGCTCTTTGCCGCCCTTGCCGCGCACCAAAATCATCTCCGCGTCTTCGCGCAAAGCCGCGAGCGGCAGGCCGACCAGTTCGGAGACGCGCAAGCCGCTGGCATAGAGCGTTTCGATCAGCGCGGCGCGACGTAACGCCTCCGGCCCCTCCCCGTCACGCGCGGCGGCGAGCAGACGATCGACATCCTCCTCGCTGATAATTTTCGGCAAGGGGCGAGATTTACGCGGACTGTCGAGCTTGGCCGTCGGATCGTCGCCGCGCAGATTCTCGCTATAGAGGAAGCGGTAGAACTGGCGCAAACAGGACAGCCGGCGCGCCGCCGTTGAGGGCGCCACTTGCGCCCGCGTCAGCGCCGAGAGATAGCCGCGCACATCGGCCTCTCCGGCCGCTTCGGGCAACGGCCCGCGCTGGCTCGCCAGCCAGCCGGCGAACTGCGTGAGATCGCGCGTATAGGATTGCAGGGTGTTTTCGGCGGCGCCACGTTCGGCAGCGAGCATTTCGAGAAAGGCTTCCGCGTGACGTCCGAGAGGCGACTTGGACGCGACGCGGCCCATCGGGCTAAAGCCCCGAGCCGACGGCGGCATCGACCGCCAGAGCGCGCGCCTCGACCTCGAGGCCGATGTTGCGCAAGCCGGCGAGCGCCATGCCGATCACCAAGGGATGCGTGCCGGCGGGGCCATCGGGCCCGATCGTGGCCAGCGCCGCCAAGAGCGCGAGGCCCTTGCGGTCGGTTGCGGCGGAGACTTCCAAGGTACGCAGCACGGACGGCGCCGGCAGATGATCGGCGCGGTCGGACGGCGCTCGGGCAAGGCCATCCCACGCCTCTTCCGGCGCGGGGCGGCCGAGTCCTTCGAGCAGCGTCAGCAGCAAGCTGGCGCGGGTCTGCATGGTCGGCCCCTGGGCGTCGCGCCAGCGCCGCCACAGATCGGGCTCCCACAGCGGCACGCTGCGCGGCTCGGCGGTGATCAGCGCATAGGGGAACAAGGCGACGGCGGGCGGAATCTCCTGCGCGCCGACCGCTGTGCCGCCGACACCGCCGCCCAAGCCGCCGCCGAGCGCGCCGAGCCAAGCGCGGCCCTCGCGGATGCGGCCAGCGGCGAACAGGGCGCGCGTCGCCGAGGCGGCGAACCAAGCGAGGTCGCTGGTCGGCGGGATGCCGGCGAGCGCATCGGCATAGACGCGCGACGTGGTCGGCAACAGGCCGGCATCCTGCGACATCGAGAGGGCGCGCTGGATCAGCACGGCGCGCGCCGCCGCCGAGCCCTGACGCGCTTGCGCGGCATAGAGCAAAGCGCGGGCGCGCGGACCGCTCTCGCTCTCCGAACCGGTGAGCGCGTTGGCAAGCTGCGCCTGCGTGAAGCGTAATTCCTGGTAGAGCTTGATCAGCACCGTGGTCGGCAGCGCGCCGTAAGCTTCGGCGCGCTCGCCGGCGGCGATGCGGGCGTCGAGCGCGCCTTCCGGCAATTGCGCCAGCGCGGCAAGCACCGGCGCGTCGTCGGTCTGGAACGCATCGGCGGGCGCCGCCAGCTTGGCGGCGCGCAGCATGGCGACGTGCAATGTCGTCGGCGCGGTCAAGTTTGCCGGCTTGGCGGTGCGGTCGCCGCCGAGCGCCGCGAGCAACGGAAAGAAGCCGGCGTCGCCGAGCTTCTGTTCGCGCAAGGCGGCGGCGGTGATTTCGGCTTGGGCACGCTCGCCCGCGATCATCTGGCAGAAAGCGAGCGCCTCGCGCCAAAACACTTCGTTGGCATAAGCGGTGATCGCGCGGCGCACTTCCGTGCAGCCGGCTTCATGTTCGCCGGCGAGAAAGGCGGCATCGACGATGGCGCGCACCACCGGCTTGTCCTGCGCGCGGCCGGGCGCCGCGCGCGCCAGATCGGCAGCAAGGTTGACGTCGCCCAGCGCCTGGAGGCGGTCGAGGCGAAGGGCCAGATAATCGTCGGCAACGCCGGCAGGCGCGTTGGGGACGGCAGCCGAAGTGACGAGCAGGCGTTGCGCCAAGGCGTTCATGGCGGCGGATGGCGTCGCGCCGGGAATCAAGCCGATCAGTTCGATGATTTGGCCGCGCCTGGCGCCGCGCCACAAATCCGCGCCGAGGCCGCTCGCGCCGTCGCGCAGGCCGAAGCTGTCGCCGCCGACCGCTTGCAGGCTTTCGACGCCGAGCAAATTGCTCGGCAGCACCGGCGCGGCGTCTTGCGCGCCCGAGGCGGCGGGACGGCTGGGAAACAGCGAGGTCGGTGCCTGCGCGCAAGCGGCAGACGCTCCGGTCAAGGCCAGAACGGCGGCGAGGCAAGCTGCGGCGTGAGGCCCCCGGATGGTCATGCGCTTACGGCCGCAAACGGTCGTTGGGCAGGGTCCGCTCGACCGGCGCCGACGGCGGCGCCATGTCCCAGGTGGCGAGAAAGATGCCGAAGCCGACCAGGACGACGATGAAAGCGGCGATAACGAGACGGGGGAGAAGACCCATGGCGGAGGCAAACCTGAAAAGGTGGACAGGAACGGCAAGCGGCGCGGCAGAGCAAACCGGACGATGGGGCCCGCGACATGCCGCTAAGTCTATGCTAGATATCGATTATGTCCAATCCGCGGCACCCTAACGGCTTGGCCCCCTTGTGGCAACAAGTCCGCTGGCGACCGCTCGCCGATGTTTCATCGCGCGAGGCGCTTGAGGCGCGCGCGTGAGTAAGCTGTTGGATTTGCGCAAAAGCCTCGTCCTCGTCGGCATGATGGGCGCCGGCAAGACCTCGGTCGGTCGCATCCTGGCCGGGAAACTCGCCTTGCCCTTCATCGACGCCGACGCCGAAATCGAGACCGCCGCGCAATCGACCATCGAGGAGATTTTCGCGCGCGACGGCGAGGCCGCTTTCCGTTCGGGCGAGCGCCGTGTCATCAGCCGCCTTCTTGAAGGCCCGGTGGCCGTCATCGCCACCGGCGGCGGCGCCTTCATGAATGCCGAGACGCGCCGCCACATCGCCGAACGCGGCGTTTCGGTCTGGCTGCGCGCCGATCTCGACCTGCTGCTCAAGCGCGTGGCGCGACGCAAGGATCGCCCGCTGCTGAAGACCGGCGACATGCGCGAGACCTTGGTCCGCCTGCTCGCCGAACGCGAACCGGCCTATGCCGAGGCCGACATCGCGGTCGATAGCGGCGAGCAATCGGCCGAACTGGTCGCTGACAAAGTTGTCGCAGCACTCGACGCCTATCTGGCGGCGCGACAAACGGCCGCGCAAGGAGCGTCCTCATGAGTCATGTCACTGTGCCCGTCGCGCTCGGCGCGCGCAGCTACGACATCCATGTCGGCGCCGGCCTTCTGGTCGAGGCGGAGGAACATATTTCTCCCGTGCTGCGCCAGAAGCGCGCGGTCATCGTCACCGACGCCAATGTCGCCAAATTGCATCTCGCCAAGCTCGAAGCGGCGCTCGATCGCGCCGGGGTCAAGCGCGACACCATCGTGCTGCCGCCCGGCGAGCACACCAAAGATTTCAGCTTCCTGCAAAAGCTGCTGAACGATCTGCTCGATCTCGGCGTCGAACGGCGCACCATGCTGATCGCGCTCGGCGGCGGCGTCATCGGCGATCTCGCCGGCTTCGCCGCGTCGATCCTGTTGCGCGGCATCGAATTCGTGCAAGTGCCGACGACTCTCTTGGCGCAAGTGGACAGTTCGGTCGGCGGCAAAACCGCCATCGACACGCGCCAGGGCAAAAACCTGATCGGCGCCTTCCATCAGCCGCGTCTCGTGCTGGCCGATCTCGACGCCCTGAGCACATTGCCCGAACGCGAATTTCTCGCCGGTTACGCCGAGGTGGTGAAATACGGCCTGATCGACGATCCGGCCTTCTTCGACTGGCTCGAAGCCAATGGTGCGGCGGCGAAAGCCGGCGACGCGGCGGCGCGCCAACATGCCGTGGTCACCAGTTGCAAGGCCAAGGCCGCCATCGTCGCCCGCGACGAGAAAGAGGAAGGCGATCGCGCCCTGCTCAATCTCGGCCATACCTTCGCCCACGCGCTTGAAACCGAACTCGGCTACGGCGCAGACCTGCTGCATGGCGAAGCCGTCGCCGCCGGCATGGGCCTCGCCTTCGATTTCTCGGCGCGCCAAGGGCTCTGCCCGCCGGCGGACGCCGCGCGCGTAAAGCGCCATCTGCGCAGCGTCGGCCTGCCTGCCGGCCTTGCCGACGCCGGTCGTCATGCGACCCAGGGGAAATGGGACGCCGCGCGCCTCGTGGCCCATATGGGCCACGACAAGAAAGTGCGCGACGGCAAAGTGACTTTCGTGCTGGCGCGCGGAATCGGCAAAGCCTTCTTGGCGCCTGGCACCGATCTCGCCGCCGTCGAAGCTTTATTGCGCGAGCCTGCATCAGCCTGACGCGCGCCGCCAAGACCTACGCGTACCATCGCCCGCCTCACCGCCGGCTCACGGGATTCGCCGCATGGAGACCACCACCCTTTTGCTGCTCGGCGCCATCGGGCTTTTGATGGTGATCTCGGCCTTCTTCTCGGGCGCCGAAACAGCGCTGACCGCGGCGACGCGCGCGCAAATCCTGCAAATCGAGAAGCGCGGCGACAAGCGCGCCACGCTGGTCAAGGCGCTGCGGAAAGACCGCGAGCGGCTGATCGCCGCGATTCTGCTGGGCAACAATCTCGTCAACGTGCTCGCCGCGGCGCTCGCCACCGGCCTCGCCGTCAGCCTCTATGGTCCGATCGGCGTGCTCTATGCCACCGTCGCCATGACCGTGCTGCTGGTGATCTTCTCGGAGATTTTGCCCAAGACCTACGCCTTGCAGAACGCCGTGCCGGCGGCGCTGGCGCTGGCGGAACCGTTGCGCCTGATCGTCACTGTTCTATCGCCCTTCGCCTCCGGCTTGCGCCTCGCAGCCACTGGCCTGCTGAGGCTGTTCGGCCGCGCCGGCGCCACGGCGACGCTGGTGACGCCGACGCAAGCCTTGCGCGGCGCCATCGACGTGCTGGCGCAAGATGCCGGCGGCGAAATCGATCAAGAGCGCAAGATGCTGCATAGCATCCTCGAACTCGACGAGGTCGAAGTCGGCGAGATCATGGTCCACCGCAACAAGGTAGCGATGATCGACATCGACGCGCCGCTCGACGAGATCATGGACCTGATCGCCGCCAGCCCCTTCACGCGCCTGCCGATCTGGCGCGACAGGCCGGAGAACATCATCGGCGTGCTGCATGTCAAAGCGCTGCTGCAGCTTGTCCGCAAGCAGCCGCAAGGCGGCTGGCGGCGCATCGATCTTTTGTCGCTCGCCGCCGAACCCTGGTTCGTGCCCGAGCAGACGTCGCTGCTCGAACAGTTGCAAGCCTTCCGCAAGCGGCGAGAGCATTTCGCCGTGGTGGTCGACGAGTATGGCGCGGTGCTCGGCATCGTCACGTTGGAAGACGTGCTCGAGGAAATCGTCGGCGATATCGCCGACGAGCATGACATCGTCGCGCGCGGCGTGCGCCCGCTGGCCGACGGCGCGATCGTCACCGAGGGCACGGTGACGATCCGCGACCTCAACCGCCAGTTCGGCTGGGATTTGCCTGACGAGCAAGCCGCCACCATCGCCGGCCTGGTGCTGCACGAATCGCGGCAGATTCCCGACGTGGGACAAGTGTTCCTGTTCCATGATTTCAGCTTCGAGATTCTGCGCCGCCAACGCAACCAGATCACTTTGCTGAAAATAACCCCGCAAGCGCCGCGCCATGAAGCCGCAAACGACCAAGACGCGGCAGATGAAGTGCGCCACGCCGGCGCCTAACGACATTTCGCCGCCGGCCACGCGCGCCGGCCGCACCGAGGAGAGAGCCCATGCCGCTCAGCGCCGCGCCGCCACGCCAGGAGCGCCATCACCGCCGTATCGACATGCGCGGCTATCGCCGAGACGACGGCTTATGGGACATCGAGGGGGTGCTGCGCGATGTCAAAGCCTACGAATTTTCCAGCGAATATCGCGGCACCGTCGCGCCGGGCACGGCGCTGCATGACATGTGGATCCGCCTCACGGTCGACGAGACCCTGCTGGTCCATGACGTCGAGGTGGCGATGGATGCCAATCCGCACGCCGTCTGCCCGGCCATTTTGCCGGCCTTCGCCAAGCTG
>CAZVLU010000036.1:0-35203 GCA_964628235.1 uncultured Rhizobium sp.
CCGCTGCCGGCTTGGCTTTCCATCGATCCGGTGACCGGCGAACTGTCCGGCACCCCGGCCAACGGCGACGTCGGCGCGATCTCCATCATCGTCACGGCGACGGACCTCGCCGGCGCGACCGCCAGCGACGTGTTCGACCTCACCGTCACCAACACCAACGACGGCCCGGTCGTGGCCATCGCCATCGCCGACGCGACGACTGCGGAAGACGCGGCCTTCTCGCTCGACGTGTCCGGCAACTTCGCCGACGTCGATCTTGGCGACGTCCTGAGCTTCTCCGCCACTCTGGCCAACGGCGATCCGCTGCCGGCTTGGCTGTCGATCGATCCGGTCACTGGCGAGCTCTCGGGCACCCCGGCCAACGGCGACGTCGGCACCCTGTCGATCCTCGTCACCGCCACCGATCTGTCCGGCGCGACGGCCGCCGACACGTTCGATCTCACCGTCACCAACGTGAATGACGCGCCGGTCGTCACGGTCGGCATCGCCGACGCGTCGACGAACGAAGACGCCGCCTTCTCTTATGACGCCGCGGCGAACTTCGCCGACGACGACACGATCCACGGCGACGTGCTGAGCTACAGCGCCACTCTGGCCAACGGCGATCCGTTGCCGGCTTGGTTGAGCATCGATCCGGTCACCGGCGAACTTTCCGGCACGCCGGCCAACGGCGACGTCGGCGCGATCTCGATCCTCGTCACCGCCACGGACCTGGCTGGCGCCACTGCGTCGGATACGTTCGATCTGACCATCGTCAACACCAATGACGGCCCGACTGTGTCGGTCGTCATCGCCGATCAGACGACGGATGAAGACGCCGCCTTCTCGCTCGATGTCTCCGGCAACTTTGCCGACGTCGATCTTGGCGACGTTCTGAGCTACTCGGTGACGCTGGCCAACGGCGATCCGCTGCCGGCCTGGCTCTCGATCGATCCGGTTACCGGCGAGCTCTCGGGCACGCCGGCCAATGGCGACGTCGGGGCGATCTCGATCCTCGTCACCGCCACCGATCTGGCTGGCGCGACCGCCGCCGACACCTTCGATCTCACCGTCACCAACGTGAACGATGCGCCGGTTGTCACCGTCGCCATCGCCGACGCCAGCACGGACGAAGATGCCGCCTTCTCGTACGACGCTTCGGCCAACTTCGCCGACGACGACACGATCCACGGCGACGTGTTGAGCTACAGCGCGACGCTGGCCAACGGCGACCCGCTGCCGGCTTGGCTGTCGATCAACGCCGCGACGGGCGAAATCTCCGGCACGCCGGCCAACGGCGACGTCGGCGCCTATTCGATCATCGTCACCGCGACGGACCTCGCCGGCGCTTCCGCCAGCGACATGTTCGACCTGACGGTCGTCAACACCAACGACGGCCCGGTCGTCTCGCTGGCGATCCCCGACCAGATCACGCCGGAAGACAGCGCCTTCGCGTTCGACGTGTCCGGCAACTTCGCCGATGTCGATCTCGGCGACGTCCTGACCTTTACCGCGACGCTGGCGAACGGCGACCCGCTGCCGAGCTGGCTGAGCTTCAACTCGGCGACCGGCGAATTCTCCGGCACGCCGGACAATTGGGACGTCGGCGGATTCTCCGTCACCGTCACGGCGACCGATGGCTCGGGTGCCACGGCGGCCGACAGCTTCGACGTCACCGTCGTCAACGTCAACGACGCGCCGGTCGTCACCGTCGCGCTCGCCGATCAGACGGTCGTCGAGGACACGCCGTTCTCTTACGACACCTCGACCCACTTCGGCGACGACGACAGCATCCACGGCGACTCGCTGACCTATACGGCGACGCTGGCCAATGGCGACCCGCTGCCGAGCTGGCTGTCGATCAACCCGTCCACCGGCGTCATCAGCGGCCTGCTCGCCCATGGCGCGGTCGGCGGCGCGACCTTCCAGAACGGCACGCCGTCCAACAACACGATCAACGGCAACGCGCTGGCCAATACCATCGACGCGGGCGCGGGCCATGACACGGTCAACGGCGGCGCCGGCAACGACGACATCACGGCCGGTTCGGGCAACGACACGGTCTACGCCGGCGTCGGCAACGACCTGATCGACGGCGGTTCGGGCACCGACACCATCGAAGGCGGCGCCGGCAATGACGACATCACCGGCGGCTCGGGCAACGATACGATCTACGGCGATTACGAATCGCTGATCGCGGCGGGCAGCCCGCTCGTCATCACCGTGACTGCGACCGACGAATCGGGCGCTAGCGCGTCCGACACCTTCGACCTCAAGTTCCCGGCCAACGACGACAGCATCGACGCCGGCTCGGGCAGCGACTATGTCGATGGCGGCCAGGGCGACGACGTCGTGATCCACCGCGTCGGCGAGAACGTCGGCGCGTCCGACGTCTACACCGGCAACACCGGCCACGACACGCTGCGCCTGGTGCTGACCTCGGCCGAGGCGGCGGACAGCCAGATCCAGCAGGACATCGCCGCCTACCAGGCGTTCTTGCTGACGCATAACGATCCGAACAGCGACAGCGGCGACGTCTTCCAGTTCACCGCCTTCGACCTGCAGGTCTCGAACTTCGAGAACCTCGAAGTCGTCGTCGAAAACACCAACACCGCGCCGGTGCTGGTCTCGCCGATCGCCGACACGGCGACCGACGAAGACGCCGGCTTCTCCTATGACGTCTCGGGCCACTTCTTCGACCCGGACTTCGCCGACCCGCTGCTCTACACGGCCGTCCTCGCCAACGGCGACCCGCTGCCGCCGTGGCTGCAGATCGATGCCAACACCGGCCTGCTCACCGGCACCCCGGCGAACGGCGATGTCGGCACGGTCGCCGTGCTTGTCACCGTCACCGACAGCTTCGGCACCTCGGCCAACGACACGTTCAACCTGACCGTCGTCAACGTGAACGACTCGCCTGTCGTCACCGTCGCGCTAGCCGACACGGCCGCCAATGAAGATGCGGCCTTCTCGCTCGACGTCTCGGGCAACTTCGCGGACGTCGATCTCGGCGACGTGCTGAGCTACTCGGCGACTCTCGCCAACGGCGACCCGCTGCCGGCTTGGCTGTCGATCGATCCCGTCACCGGCGAACTGTCGGGCACGCCGGCCAACGGCGATGTCGGGGCAATCTCGATCATCGTCACCGCCACCGACCTCGCCGGCGCCACGGCGACCGACAGCTTCGACCTGACGATCGCCAACACCAACGACGGCCCTGTCGTGTCCGGCGTGGCGACGGGCGCCGCTCAGGAAGACTTGACGACGATCGTCACGGGTCAATTGACCGCGACAGATCCCGATGTCGGCGCGACCCAGGCATGGTCCGTGGTCGGCGGCGGCGTCGGCGCTTATGGCAATTTGTCGGTCGACGGCACGGGCCTTTGGACCTACACCCTCAACAACGCCGCGGCGAACGTTCAGTCGCTCGATCGCGACGCCAGCGTCTCGGAGACCTTCACCGTTCAAGTTTCCGACGGCCAGGGCGGTTTCGATACGCAAGCGGTTACGGTCAACGTCGCCGGCAATAACGACGCGCCGGTCGGCAGCGCGACGGCAGATCTGGCTGACGCAGCCGAGGATACTTCCTACACGGTCACGCTTGCCCAGCTTCTCGAAGGCTTCAGCGACATCGACGGGGACGACCTCTCTGTCGTCAACCTGACCGCCACCCATGCCTCGGTCGTCGATAATGGCGACGGCACGTACACCATCACGCCAGAAGCCGATTTCTGGTCGGAGCCGGCCATCAGCTCGATCGTCGACTCGAGCTTCGGCTTCCCGAACAACGTCACCCAGATTCCGGTCGCCGATATCGCCGAGGCAGGCGATGTGCAGATCGTCGAGCCGCGCACGCTGACCAGCAACGGCATCACCTTCCTGGGTTACGTCGACGGCGATGCCATCTTCCGGCTCAACAACGGATCCGGCATCGGCGGCATCGATCAGCCCGTCACCTGGACTCTGAACAACACGACGAACGGCAACGACTTCACTGTCGTCATTCCGGCCAACTCCGCCGCAATCATCAATGCCGGTCCTGTGCCGTTCAGCACGACGTTCAACGTCCTTGGCGCAGGAAAGCCTGCATCGACAGCCACGACCGGCAACACGGAGATGACGGTCTCCCCGCTACAGATCGTCTTGAACTACGATGTCACCGACGGTCTGGCGAGCGTGCCGGGCTCCTTGTCGCTCATCGTTCAGGAAGTCAATGATGCGCCGACGCTGGCGGCGCCGATCGCCGATCAAACGACGGACGAAGACGTTGTCTTCTCGCTCGACGTCTCCGGCAACTTCGCAGACACCGATCTCGGCGATAGCCTGACCTATACGGCCACCCTCGCGAACGGCGATCCGTTGCCGAGCTGGCTGTCAATTGATGCCAATACGGGCGTTCTTTCTGGCACGCCGGAGAACGACGATGTCGGCGGCTATTCCGTCACCGTCACCGCGACGGACCTTGCCGGCGGCAACGCCACCGATACCTTCGATCTCACGGTCGAAAACGTCAACGACGCGCCGGTCGTCACCGTCGCGATCCCCGATGCGGCCACCGACGAAGATGCGGCCTTCTCGCTCGACGTTTCCGGCAACTTCGACGATGTCGATCTCGGCGATGTGCTGAGCTACTCGGCCACCCTGGCCAACGGCGACCCGCTGCCGGCTTGGTTGAGCATTGATCCGGTCACCGGCGAACTCTCCGGCACGCCGGCCAATAGCGATGTCGGCGTCTATGCCGTTACCGTCACCGCTATCGATCTGGCGGGCGCCACCGCTTCCGACATGTTCGATCTGACAGTCGCCAACGTGAATGACGCGCCCTTCGTCACCGTCGGCATCCCCGACGTTTCCGCTTCGGAAGACGCGCCGTTCTCCTACGACGCTTCGGTCAATTTCGACGACATCGACCTCGGTGACGTGCTGACCTTCACGGCGACTCTCGCCAACGGCGATCCGCTGCCGGCTTGGCTCTCCATCGACCCGGTCACCGGCGAGTTGTCCGGCACGCCGGCGAATGGCGATCTCGGCACGATCTCGATCATCGTCACCGCGACCGATCTGGCCGGCGCGACCGCGTCGGACGCATTCGATCTGACCATCGACAACGAGAACGACATTCCGACCGTCACGGTCGCCATCGCCGACCAGACGACCGACGAAGATGCGCTCTTCTCGCTCGATGTTTCCGGCAATTTCGGCGACAGCGATCTCGGCGACGTGCTGAGCTACACGGCGACCCTGGCCAACGGCGATCCGCTGCCGTCTTGGCTGTCGATCGACCCGGTCACCGGCGAGTTGTCCGGCACGCCGGCCAATAGCGATGTGGGCGTCGTCTCCATCGTCGTGACGGCGACCGATCTGGCGGGCGCCACGGCGTCCGACGAATTCGATCTCACGGTCGAGAACGTCAACGATGCGCCGGTCGTCACCCTCGCCATCGCCGACGCTTCGACCGATGAAGACGCGGCCTTCAGCTACGACGCCTCGGCGAACTTCGCCGACGTCGATCTTGGCGACGTGCTCAGCTACAGCGCGACGCTGGGCAACGGCGATCCGCTGCCGGCTTGGCTGAGTATCGATCCGGTCACGGGCGAACTCTCCGGCACGCCGGCCAACGGCGACATCGGCGCGATCTCGATCATCGTCACCGCCACCGATCTCGCCGGCGCCAGCGCCGACGACACGTTCAATCTGACCATCGCGAACCAGAACGACGTCCCGACCGTCACGATCGCCATCGCCGATCAGACGACGGCGGAAGACGCCCCGTTCTCGCTCGACGTCGCCGGCAACTTCACCGACGCTGATCTTGGCGACGACCTGACCTACACGGCGACGCTGGCGGGCGGTGATCCGCTGCCGGCTTGGCTGAGCATCGATCCCGTCACCGGCGAACTCTCCGGCATGCCGGCGAACGGCGATGTCGGCGTCATCTCGGTCATCGTCACCGCGACCGATCTGGCGGGCGCCACGGCGTCCGACGAATTCAATCTCACGGTCGAGAACGTCAACGACGTCCCGGTCGTGTCGCTCGCCGTCCCCGACCTCAACACCGGCGAGGACGCGCCGTTCTCGCTCGACATCGCGGCGCATTTCGCCGACGACGACACCATCCACGGCGACGAACTGGCCTATACGGCGACGCTGGCCAATGGCGATCCGCTGCCGGCTTGGCTGTCGTTCAATCCCTCGACCGGCGCTCTCTCCGGCACGCCCGGCAGCGCCGATGTGGGCATCATCTCGATCATCGTCACCGCCACCGACTTGGCCGGCGCGACGGCGACGGAAACCTTCGACATCACCGTCGATAATGTCAACGACGCTCCGGTCGTCACCGTCGGCATCCCCGACCAGACGGCCGCCGAGGACGCGACGTTCACCTACGACGTCTCGGCTCACTTCGACGACGCCGATTTGCAATTCGGCGACAACATCAGCTTCGACGCGGTGCTCTACTCGGCGACCCTGCCGAACGGCGATCCGCTGCCGGGCTGGCTGTCGATCGATCCGTCGACGGGCGAATTGACCGGCACGCCGTCGAACGACGACATCGGCGTGATGACCATCGTCATCACCGCGACCGACAGCGCCGCCGCCTCGGTCTCCACCAGCTTCACGCTGACAGTGGAAAACGTGAACGACGCGCCGGTTGTGCTGTTCGAAGCCGACCCGCTTTCGGCCAATGAAGGCGAAGAGTTCGGCTATGCCATGTCCGACCACTTCGAGGACGTCGACCTGATCCACGGCGACGTGCTGACCTACACGGCGACGCTGGCCAACGGCGATCCGCTGCCGTCTTGGCTGAGCATCGACCCGGCCACCGGCGAACTGATCGGCACGCCGACCAACGGCGACATCGGCGTCATCTTGATCCTCGTCACCGTCACCGACGTTGCCGGCGAAAGCGCCGAGACGACGCTCGAGTTGACCATCGAGAACGTCAACGATATCCCGACGGTCACGGCGGCCATCGCCGATCAGACGACCGACGAGGACGCGCCCTTCTCGCTCGACGTCTCGGGCAACTTCGCCGACGCCGATCTCGGCGACGAATTGACCTACACGGCGACGCTGGCCAACGGCGATCCGTTGCCGGCTTGGCTGTCGATCGATCCCGTCACTGGCGAACTCTCGGGCACGCCGGCGAACGGTGATGTCGGCGCAATCTCGATTGTCGTCACGGTCACGGATCTGGCGGGCGAGCAGGCGTCGGACGAGTTTGATCTCACGGTCGAAAACGTCAACGATATCCCCGTCGTCACGCTTGTTCCGGCCGATCAAACGGCCGACGAAGGTTCGCTCTTCACCTACGACTTCTCGGGCCACTTTGCCGACGACGACATCGTCCACGGCGACAGCCTGACCTACGCCTTGACCATCGACGGCGAGCCGGCCGACCTGCTCGAATTCGATCCCTTGACAGGCATCTTCAGCTCGACGCCGGAAAGCGAAGCCATCGGCTCGCATGTCTTCGTCGTCACCGCCACCGACGAGTCGGGGGCCTCGGTCTCCTTCACCTTCACGGTCACGGTCGAGAACACGAACGACGGCCCGACCGTCACGGTTGCCATCGCCGACACGACGACCGACGAAGATGCGCCGTTCTCGCTCGATGTCTCGGACAACTTCGCCGACACCGATCTCGGCGACGAGCTGACCTACACGGCGACGCAGGCGAACGGCGATCCGCTGCCGGCTTGGCTGTCGATCGATCCGGTCACCGGCGAGCTGTCTGGTACGCCGGAGAACGGCGATGTCGGCGTCATCTCGATCGTCGTCACCGTCACCGATCTGGCGGGCGCCACGGCGACCGACGAATTCAATCTCACCGTCGCGAACGTCAACGATGCGCCCGTCGTCACTGTCGACGCGGTCAACGCGGTTGAAGACACGCCGGCGACCTATCTGGCCGCCGACTTGCTGGCCAACGACTTCGACGTCGATCTCGGCGACACGCTGACCATCAGCGGCGTCAGCAACGCCGTTGGCGGCACGGTCGAACTGACCATCGCCGGCGACGTGCTCTTCACGCCGACCGCGAACTTTAGCGGTCCGGCCAGCTTCGATTACACCGTGTCGGACGGCAACGGCGGCTTCGCCACCGCGACCGTGACGGTCGCCGTCGCGGCCGTGGCCGACGCGCCGATCGTCACCGCCGAGGATGTTGTCGCGATCGAAGTGCCGGCGCCGGTTGCCGAGTTCGAAGGCGGCAACGAATTCTTCGCCAATCAAACGTCGTCCGGCGATCAGATTCTCCCGACCGTCGCCGGTCTGGCGAACGGCAGCTTCGTCACCGTCTGGGTCTCCTTGGGCCAGGACGGCGAGGACGGCGGCATCTACGCCCGCCTCTACAATGCGGACGGTTCCGCGATCGACGCCGAATTCCAGGTCAATTCGACCTTCCTCGGCGCTCAGCTCAATCCGTCTGTCACTGCGCTCACCGGCGGCGACTTCGTCATCACCTGGACGTCGAACGGCCAGGATGGCGACAGCTACGGCATCTACGGCCAACGCTTTGACGTGGACGGCGCCCCGATCGGCGGCGAGTTCCAGGTCAACAGCGCGTCTGACGGCAGCCAGGAATCGCCCAGCATCACGTCGCTGGCCGACGGCGGCTTCCTTGTCGCCTGGCAATCCTTCAGCGCCTCGCAGGATGGCCAAGGCTCCGGCGTCTATGCCCAACGTTACGACGCGGCGGGCAGCCCGGTCGGCGGCGAATTCCTCGTCAATAGCACCCTCGCCAACAACCAGAGCCTGCCGGCGGCGGCCGGTCTGGCCGGCGGCGGCTACGTCGTTGCTTGGCAGTCCGACGGCAACCAGGATGGCTGGTCGAACGGCATCTATGCCCAGCAGTACGATGCGTCGGGCGCGCCGGTCGGCGGCGAGATTCAGATCAACGACTTCTGGGTCGGCAGCCAAAGCAATCCGAACATCACCGCGCTCGCCGGCGGCGGCTTCGTCGTCACCTGGCAGTCGGAAAGCTATAGCTGGTTCGAGAACCAGGATGCCGACAACTGGGGCATCTACAGCCGCATCTATGATGCGAGCGGCAGCCCGGTGACCGCCGAAATCCTGGTCAACAGCACGACGGCCGATCAGCAGATCGAACCCTCCATCACGTCTCTGGCGGATGGCGGCTACTTCGTGACCTGGGCGACCTTCAACACCGCCAACGGCACCTGGGACGTGTCGGGCCAGCGTCTCGACGCGGCCGGCACCAAGATCGGCAGCGAGCTGCAGATCAATTCCACGACCGACGGCACCCAGTTCCAGCCGAGCGTGTCGACGCTTGCGGACGGCAGCCTCGTCGTCTCCTGGTACGACTACTCGCATGACGGTTCGGGCGCCGGCATCGCCACCCGCGTCTTCACCCTCGCCGAAATGGGCGACACCATCGCCGTGGCCGGCCTCGACATCCAGGCCGCCCTCAGCGACGTCGACGGTTCGGAAAGCATCCTGTCGGTTCTCGTCAGCGATCTGCCGGTCGGCGCCACCCTGTCCGCCGGACATGACAACGGCAACGGCACCTGGACTCTGACTCCGGCGCAGCTTGCCGGCCTCGAAGTCTCGATGCCCGTCACGCCGCCGGCGACCTATAGCGTGACCGTGACCGTCACCTCGATCGAGGGCGCCAACGGCGACACCGCGACGACGATGATCCAGTTCAACCTGACGGTGCCGGACTTCAACCACCCGCCGATCGTCACCCACGCCATCGTCGATCAGGCCGTCTTGGAAGAGGCCCCATACAGCTACGACGCGAGCGGCCATTTCGCGGATCCGGATCTCGGCGACGTGCTGACCTACAGCGCGACGCTGGGGAATGGCGATCCGCTGCCGGCTTGGCTGTCCATCGACCCGGTCACCGGCGTCATCTCCGGTACGCCGGACGATGCCGACATCGGCACCATCTCTATCGTCGTCACCGCGACCGACGAAGGCGGCCTCTCGGCCTCGGACACGTTCGACATCGTCGTCGACAACGTCAACGATGTGCCGACCGTCACCGTCGCCATCCCGGACCTGACGACCGACGAAGACGCGCCGTTCGCCGGCATCCCAGCGGGCAGCTTCGCCGATGCCGACTTCGGCGACAGCCTGACCTACAGCGCCACCCTGGCGAACGGCGATCCGTTGCCGGCTTGGCTGACCTTCGATCCGATCTTCGGCCAGTTCTCCGGCACGCCGGGCAACGACGACGTCGGCACGATCTCCATCGCCGTGATCGCCACCGACGAGTCGGGCGCCAGCGTCACCGAACTGTTCGACCTGACGGTCAACAACGTCAACGACGCGCCGACCCTCACCGTCGCCATCGCCGACGGCTCGGTCGATGCGGGCGATTTGTTCACCGCCGACATGTCCGCGCATTTCGCCGATGTCGACAGCATCCACGGCGACAGCCTGACTTACAGCGCGTCGCTGCCGAGCTGGCTGTCGATCAACCCGACGACCGGCGTGATCTCCGGCACGCCGGGCCTCGGCGACATCGGCACCGTCTCGATCACGGTGACGGTGACCGACCAGTGGGCCATCACCGCCTCCGATACGTTCGATATCGTCGTCACCGACGTGAACACCCCGCCGGTCCTGTCTCTGGCTCTGGCCGACCAGGCTGCCGACGAGGACGCCCTGTTCAGCTACGACGTCTCCGGCAACTTCGCCGACAGCGATCTCGGGGACGCGCTGGCCTACACGGCGACGCTGGCCAACGGCGATCCGCTGCCGAGCTGGCTGAGCGTCAATCCCACGACCGGCGTGATCTCGGGCGTTCCGAGCAACACGGACGTGACTGTTGCGCCGATCTCGATCATCGTCACGGCGACCGATCTCGACGGTCTCAGCGCCTCCGACACGTTCGACCTCACGGTCGCCAACGTCAACGACGCCCCGGTCGTCACCGTCGGCCTCGGCAACGACAACACCTGGATCAACGCGCCCTTCAGCTACGAGACGGCGGCCAGCTTCGCCGACGTCGATAGCATCCACGGCGATACGCTGAGCTATTCGGCGACGCTGCATAACGGCGACCCGCTGCCGAGCTGGCTGACTATCGATCCGGTCACCGGCGTTCTTTCCGGCACGCCGATCTTCGGCAACCAGGGCACGCTCACCGTCACCGTGACGGCGACCGACGCTGCCGGCGAGACGGCCAACGATACCTTCAACCTCACCGTCACCCCGGTCGAGACGGACGGCGGTACGCCGAGTCAGTTGATCAATACCTACTTCTTGGACAACCAGTTGCTGCCCGACGTCGCCACGCTCAGCAACGGCGACGTGATCATCGTCTGGTCGTCGCTCGGCCAGGACGGCAGCTCGTGGGGTGTCTACGGCCAGCGAATCGAGCAGGACGGCACGCCGGTCGGCAGCGAATTCCAGATCCACACCACCACACCGGACAGCCAGATCGACCCGTCGATCACCGAGCTGAACGACGGCGGTTACGTCGTGACCTGGAGCTCGTTCGGCCAGGACGGAGACGGCTTCGGCGTCTACGGCCAGCGTTTCGATGCCGATGGCGCCATGATCGGCGACGAATTCCACATCAACACGGTCGTGACCGGCTCGCAGGACGTTTCCAGCATCACCGCGCTGGCCGATGGCGGCTTCGTGGTGACGTGGAACTCGCTCGACGCGGACGGCAGCGGCGTCCTCGCGCAGAAGTTCGACGCCGATAGCAACCCGGTCGGCGGCGAATTCCAGATCAACACGACTACCACGGGCAGCCAGAACGGCGCAGAAGTCGCCGGCTTGCCGAACGGCGGCTTCATCGTGGTCTGGAGCGCCAACGCCAGCGACTCCGGCTCGACCCAGGACGGCTGGGGCGGCTCAGTGCAGGCGCGCATCTTCGACGCGAACGGCAATCCGACGACTGGCGAGTTCCAGGTCAACACCTACACGCTGTTCGAGCAGATCAACCCGAGCGTTGCGGTGCTCGATGACGGCAGCTTCGTCGTGGTCTGGCAGTCGATCAATCAGGACGGCGACAGCTGGGGCGTCTACGGCCAGCGTTTCGAGGGCGACGGCACGCCGATCGGCCAGGAGTTCCGCGTCAACAGCACGCTATCCGGCCAGCAGATCACCCCAAACGTGGCGAGCCTGGTCGACGGCGGCTTCGTCGTCAGCTGGACCTCGATCGAGCAGGATGGTTCCGCCGGCGGCATCTACGGCCAGCGCTTCGACGCCAACGCCGAGAAAGTCGGCGGCGAGCGCAAGATCAACGACGTCGTCGCCAACGACCAGATCAACTCGCAGGTCACGGGCCTGCAGAACGGCGGCTTCGCCGTCGCCTACGACTCTTACGGCCAAGAGCCGGTGGTCACCGGTGTCGACGACAGCTACGGCGTCTTCCTGCGATTCTTCTACGACACGCCGGTCAACCCGGATAACGACGCGCCGATCGTCATCGCGCCGATCGCCGACCACTCCTACATGGAAGGCGACGCCATCTCGTTCGACGTCTCGACCAGCTTCGACGATCCGAACGACGGCGACGTGCTGCTCTTCACGGCGAAGCAGGCCGACGGCAGCAACCTGCCGGGCTGGCTGACCCTGAACCCGATCACGGGCGAGTTCTCCGGCACGCCGCCGGACGGCGGCGACAACGTCTATCGTATCGTCGTCACCGCGACCGACAACTTCGGCGGCGCGATCACCGACACGTTCTCGCTCACAGTGGGCAACGCCAATCCGTCGCAGTCCTTCCTGGTCAACGACACGGTCAACAACGACCAGCTCAACCCGAGCGTCGCGGCTCTCGCGAACGGCACTTCGGTGGTGGCTTGGGAATCGCTCGGCCAGGACGGCAACGGCTGGGGCATCTACCTCAAGATCTACGCGGCGGACGGCTCCTCGCTCACCAACGAACTGCTGGTGCCGACCACCACGGGCGGCGATCAGCAGCGTCCGTCGGTCACGGCGCTGGCCGACGGCAGTTTCGTCGTCATCTGGACGTCTTACGCCCAGGACGGCAGCGGCGCGGGCATCTACAGCCAGCGCTTCGCGGCCGACGGCACGAAGCTCGGCAGCGAGACGCCGGTGAACAGCACGACGGTCGGCGATCAAGACCAGCCCGTCATTACGGCGCTCGATGATGGCGGCTACTTCGTCGCTTGGCAGTCCAACAGCGACTCGAACGGCACCTTCGGCATCTATGGCCAGCGTTTCGACGCGTCGGGCGTTGCCGTGGGCGGCGAAGTGCAGATCAGCGCCAACGACAACCCGCTCAACCCCTCGAACCAGACCCTGCCGGCCATCGCCACTCTGGTGGACGGCGGCTACCTGGTGACCTGGCAGTCCGATGCCAGCCAGGACGGCTGGGGCGTGGGCGTCTTCGCCCAGCGCTTCGATGCGTCCGGCGCGGCCGTGGGCGGCGAGTTCCAGGTCAACACCTTCAACATCGCCGACCAGGGTAACGTCAGCGTGTCGGCCCTGGCCGATGGCGGTTTCGTCGTCACCTGGCAAGGCGGCGGCTACGACTGGTTCGAGAACCAGGACACCGACAACTGGGGCATCTACAGCCGCGTCTACGACGCGAGCGGCAACCCGACGACCGGCGAAATCCTCGTCAACAGCACGACGACGGATCAGCAGATCGAACCCTCGATCGCCGGTCTGCCGGACGGCGGCTTCTACGTCACCTGGACGTCTTACGGCCAGGACGGCGACGGCGCCGGCATCTACGGCCAGCGCTTCGACGCCGCCGGCAACAAGGTCGGCAGCGAAACGCTGATCAACGATCTGACCAACGGCCAGCAGCTCGACTCCAAGGTCACCCTGCTCGACAACGGCGATATCCAGGTCACCTGGACCGACGTGCCGAACGACGGCTCGGGTTACGGCGTGTTCTCGAAGGTCATCGAGCTGACGCCGGATCTCTTCACCACCGGCAGCGACGTGGTCGACTTCAACCTCGTCACCGCGGGTTCCTACGAAGCCGGCTCGCAGTACGCTGCGGGCGAGGGCAGCGACACCGTCTGGCTCCCGGCAGATACGGTGGCGGCGGCTATCGCCGGCTATGATCTCGGCGAGTCCTTTGATGCCGGCGATGGCAACGATTTGGTGACCGGCAGCAATTTCGCCGACATGATCTACGCAGGAGACGGCGCAGATACCTTGATCGGCCTGGCGGGCAATGACACCTTCGATCTCGGCTTGCTTGATGGCGACATCGACACTGTGGTGGCGACGCTCACGGGCGATGCCGATACGGTGTTGAACTTCGAGGTCGCGCACGACCAGATCGACGTCACCCTGTTCGACTTCGGTGATTTTAGCGAAGTTCAGCCCTTCATTTCGACGAATGGCGCCGATACGGTCGTCACTCTTCCGGGCGGTTCGACGATCACCTTGGTCGGCATCGACGACGACGATCTCAACGCGTCGCACTTCATCCTCTAACGGCGGCGACGCCAGAGGCAGGGAGGCCCGGCACCGGACAGGGTGTCGGGCCTTCGTCTTTTGAGGGCCAAAAACCCTTTGAAAACAAAGGCCAAAGGGCTAGAAGCGGGCTGCGGTCTGTTTCGATGTGGTGTATAACTCGGCCAGATGGGCTTAAGTATCGGGCCGGCGCGCGCCGGCGGCGACAGTGAGGGTGCGATGAAGAAGGCTTTGATCACCGGCGTGACCGGACAAGACGGCGCTTATCTCGCCGACTTCCTGCTGCGCAAGGGCTACACGGTCCACGGCATCATCCGCCGCGCCAGCACCTTCAACACCGACCGCATCGACAACCTTTATCGCGATCCGCACGATCCCAAGGCGAAGCTGCTGCTGCATTACGGCGACATGACCGACGGCACCAGCCTGCGCCGCATCATCGAAAAGGTGCAGCCCGACGAGGTTTATAATCTCGGCGCGCAGTCGCATGTGAAGGTGTCCTTCGAGCAGCCGGAATACACCGCCGACGTCGTCTATATGGGTGCCCTTCGCCTGCTCGAAGCGCTGCGCGACTACATCGAAGTGTCCGACCTGCAGGTGAAGATTTATCAGGCCGGATCGTCGGAAATGTACGGCTCGACCAAGCCGCCGCAGAGCGAGGCCACGCCGTTCCATCCGCGCAGCCCCTATGCCGTCAGCAAGCTCGCGGCCCATTGGCTCGGCGTGAACTACCGCGAAGCCTACGGCATGTTCATCAGCAACGGCATCTTGTTCAACCACGAGTCGCCGATGCGCGGCGAGACCTTCGTCACGCGCAAGATCACGCGCGCCGTGGGCCGCATCAAGCTCGGCCTGCAGGACAAGCTATATCTCGGCAATCTCGACGCCAAGCGCGACTGGGGCTATGCCGGCGATTACGTCGAAGCCATGTGGGCGATGCTGCAGGAGGACGAAGCCGACGATTACGTCGTCTCGACCGGCGAGATGCATTCGGTCAAGGAGTTCGCCCAAATGGCGTTCAAGCTGGCTGACCTCGATTGGGAACAATATGTCGAGATCGATGAGCGTTACTTCCGCCCCACCGAAGTCGACGCTCTATGCGGCGATTCCAGCAAGGCGCGCGAGAAGCTCGATTGGGCGCCCAAAGTGGATTTCCCGACCCTCGTGAAAATGATGGTCGATCACGATATGGAGCTGGCCAAGCAGGAGGCCACCTTGAAGGCCGCCGGCCATGAGATCGGCCTGCGCCAGTTCAAGAAGAGCTGAGCGGCCCGACGGGCGCAGCATCGGAGGCGACCTGACGATGGACATAACCAGCCGCATTTTCGTCGCCGGCCATCGCGGCCTGGTCGGCTCGGCGATCGTCCGTCGCCTGCAAAAGGCCGGCTATGCGAACATCGTTACGCGCCCGCGCGCCGAACTGGACCTGACCGACGCGGCGCAGGTCACGCGCTTCTTCAAGGCCGAAGCGCCGAGCCACGTTTTTCTCGCGGCCGCCAAGGTCGGCGGCATCGCCGCCAACGACGCCTATCGCGCCGATTTTCTCCGCGAGAATTTGCAGATTCAGACGAATGTGATCGATGCCGCCTACCGCGCCGGCGCGCAAAAGCTGGTCTTCCTCGGCTCGTCCTGCATCTATCCGAAATTCGCGCCGCAGCCGATCCGCGAAGACAGCTTGCTTACGGGCCCGTTGGAGCCGACCAACGAAGCCTATGCCATCGCCAAAATCGCCGGCATCGCCATGTGCCAGGCCTATCGCAAGCAGCATGGTTTCGACGCCATCAGCGTGATGCCGACCAATCTCTATGGCCCGAACGACAATTTCGATCTCGCCAGCTCCCATGTGCTGCCGGCGCTGATCCGCAAGTTTCACGAGGCCAAGCTGGCCGGCGCGCCGAGCGTCTCGATTTGGGGCAGCGGCACGCCGCGCCGCGAGTTCCTCCATGTCGACGATATGGCCGACGCCTGTCTGTTCTTGATGGAGACTTATTCGTCGGGCGAGATCGTCAATGTCGGCGTCGGCGAAGATTTGCCGATCGCCGATCTGGCGCGTCTGGTCGGCGAGATCGTCGGCTATAAGGGCGCGCTGACGTTCGACGCCAGCAAGCCCGACGGCACGCCGCGCAAATTGCTCGACGTCTCGCGGCTCACGGCTGCCGGTTGGCGGGCGCGCATCGCGCTGCGCGATGGCATCGCCGAGACCTATCGCTGGTACCTCGAACAAGCGGCGAAAGCGGCATGAGCGCGGACAACGCCACTCCCGGCAACGATGCCTCGGCGCTCGCCGCCGTTCTCGACCGCCTCGCTGGCGCGCGTGTCGTCGTCGTCGGCGACGCCATGCTCGACCGCTTCGTCTATGGCGAGGTCGAGCGGATTTCGCCGGAAGCGCCGATTCCCGTGCTGCGCGAAACGCGCGAGACGGCGATGGCCGGCGGCGCCGGCAATGTCGCGAGGAACGTCGCCGCGCTCGGTGCAGTTGTGGATTTCGTGTCATTAATCGGCGACGACGCGGCGGGCCAAGAATTGCGTACTATGCTCGTAGCCGAACCAGGAGTTACGCCGCTTCTTGAAGTTCTTGGTGGACACTTCACGACTGTCAAGACTCGCTACATCGCCGGCCATCAGCAGATGTTACGTGCTGATAGAGAGCGCCCTTTTGGCGTACCGCAAGCACTGCAGACCCAAATTGCAGACGGTGCCCAAGGGTTGATTGGTAAAGCTGGCGCTCTCGTGTTGTCCGACTACGGTAAAGGCGTGTTGGCACCTGATGGTGCCGCCAATCTGATCGCCTTCGCTCGCAAGGCTGGCGTGCCCGTGGTGGTCGATCCCAAGGGTGCGGATTTCACGCGCTATCGCGGCGCGACCGTGGTGACGCCGAACCGCAAGGAATTGCAGGCGGCAAGCGGCCTCGCGACCGACAGCGACGCGGCCATCATCGCGGCTGCGCGCAAAATCATCGAAGATTGCGGCATCGATTATGTGCTGGCGACGCGCAGCGCCGATGGCATGAGCCTGATCGGCGCCGACGACGTGCATCACTTATCCGCCGAAGCGCGCGAAGTGTTCGACGTGTCGGGCGCCGGCGACACGGTGGTCGCTGCCGTCGCCGCCGGGTTGGCGGCCGGCGTTTCCTTGATCGATGCCGCGCGACTTGCCAATGTCGCCGCCGGCATCGTCGTCGGCAAGGTCGGCACCGCCGTGGCGCGGCGCGGAGAAATCGCCGACGCCTTGCATGCCGGAGATTTGCTGCGCGGCGAACGCAAAATCGCCGATCTCGACGCGGCGCTCGATCAGGCGGCGCGCTGGCGTCGTCAGGGCTTGCGCGTCGGCTTCACCAACGGCTGCTTCGATCTGCTGCATCCGGGTCATGTTTCCTTGCTCGAGCAGGCGCGCGGCGCTTGCGACCGTTTGATCATCGGCCTCAACAGCGACGCCTCGGTGAAGCGTCTGAAGGGGCCGGCCCGCCCAGTCCAATCGGAAGCGGCGCGCGCCGTCATGCTCGGCTCGCTCGCCAGCGTCGATCTCGTCGTCATCTTCGGCGAAGACACGCCGATCCGGCTGATCGAAACCCTCAAACCCGACGTGCTGGTGAAGGGCGCCGACTACGCGCTGAAGGATGTCGTCGGCGGCGCGTTCGTGCAGTCTTACGGCGGCAAGGTCGTGCTCGCCGAACTAGTCCCCGGCCAAAGCACCACGGCGACGATCTCGCGCATGGCGCGCTGAGCGCCGGGGTCGCGCGAGCCATGGCCGCCGGCCCGCACTCTCTTTGGCATTATCTGCTGACGCCCGGCGCAGCGATGGACGCCGCCGCCGCCGCGCGTTTGCGTCCGGCGATGGCGCGGCTCGCCATGCTGACATCGCCGGCGACGGCCGACTGGCTGCTCACACCGCTTTTGCCGCCGGGCCTCGCTGCGATAGCGTCCGACGACGTGCTGCGCGACCGCTTGCGCACGCGCTATCTCCGAGCCGAGGCTCGCCGCTGGCTCGCGGTTATCGCGGCAGCGGACATTCCCGTGCTGCCGCTCAAAGGCTTCGCCACTGGCCTGGCGCTTTATCCAGATCCCGAGTTGCGCGGCCTCGGCGATGTCGATCTCTTGACGCGCGCGCGCGATCTGCCGCGGCTTTCAGCGTTGTTGCGGCGTGAAGGATTCGTCTTCCGTCCGAGCGTTGGCACGCCCTTCTGGGGCCATGCTGGCGAGGCCAGCTTTCATCCTTGCGTCGCGCCCGATGGGCAATTGTCGTTCGATCTGCATATCCAGCCCGACGACCAGCCTCTGCCGCGCTCGTTGACCGCCGAAGCGGCATTTGCCGGCGCGCGGGCGATGCGTGAGGACGGCTTAAGTTTGCCGCTGCCATGCGACAGCCATCTTCTGTTGATGGCGGCGAGCCATGCGGCGCGCGACAAGTACGATCAGAACGCGGTGCGGAGTTTTATCGATATCGTCGTGATGCAAAGGCGCGGCGCGCGGCCGATCGATTGGCACGACGCTCTCGCCCTAGCCGATGCCGGCGGCAACCGTCGTTTGTTGCGGCTGGCGGCGCAATTGCTGCTTGGCTTGGGCCTCGCGCCGGATCGCCTGCCGCCGGCCTTGGCGCGGCCCTATCGCGGCTTGGCGGGTTGGGAGATGGCGCGCGTGGTCGCCGACTTTGCCGATCTTTTCGCAGGCTTGCCGTCCAAGCTCTGCTTGCAGCGCCGCGAATGGCTGCTGACCGGTGGCGCATCGGTCGCCGCGCGCCGCATGGCGCGGCGATTGCGCGGCATGGTCCGTCCGTGGAGCGGGATGCCGCCCAGCTAGGCGCGTTCGAGCAAGGCCCGTTCGCGGAGATCAGCGAAGAACTGCCGGACGTCGGCGTCGATGGAGGCGCGCGGCAGATCGGGAAAGGCGAGGGCGAGCGTGTCGCCAGCATCGGCCTCATCGGCGGGTGCTGCGAGCAAGCGCCATAGCGCCGCGCCGAGCGCATTCAAATGATAGATATCGCCGCTATTGGGCAGAACGAGGAAAAGATCGCCATCGACGGGCGTTTCCTTGACGCCGGCGCGCCGGCACCACTGTTCAGTCGCCATCAGGCGCTGAGGCGGCGCAACGCGGCTGCCGAACTTTGCGCTTGCGCGGTGAGCAGAGCGACCGCTTCGCCGATATCGTTGTAGCGCAGACGCCAGCAGCGCGCGGCGCCGGTGAGCGCCGCGAAGCGTTCGACCAACTCTGCGGCGGGCGGTGCGGCGCCGAAATTTTGCCGCAGCAATAGGGTCATGATCTCGCTGCGCGGCGTTGCGGTGAGCGAGGCATGGCCGGGCGCGCGCTCGAGGCGGACAAAGGCGGCGATCGCACGGCGTTCGCCGCGCGGCGCGATCTGCTCGCGCGGCAGGGCGACATAGCCGTAGCGGGCATTGGCGAGCGCGACGCGCCGCAAGATAGCGTCGCGCAAAGGACCGGGGAGCGCCGCCGGCAAGGGCAGGCGGGGACGCGGCGCGAGGCCGATGGCGACCGCGCTGGCCGCTGTCTGCGTTGTCAGATCGACCGGCAGGACATCATCGCTATAGAGCCGTCCGCCGCTCGCGGCGAGCGCGGCCGTCAGGGTGCTTTTGCCGGCCTGGGTTTCGGCGGGAAAGACGAACAGCGGCGCCGGTCGCCCGATGGTTTCGGGGCCGATGGCGACAGCGCCGGCATGGAGGCAGAGCAGCCGGTCATTGGCCGCGACGTAGGCCATCACCAAGTCGGCGAGCAGGGCGCACAAGATATCGGCGGCGTCGTCGTAAACAGCCGCCTCAGGCGTCCAGCGCGAGACGATGCCCCAGCCGGCTGCCGAGGCTGTAGCGGGCTTTTTGGTGACGGTGATGAGCGGCGCGCGGGCGTCGTCGGTCTGCTGCCACGCCCAGCCTTGGCTAAGGACGGCAAGGCGATCGAGCAGGTCGGCGCAACCGTCGAACAGGACGGACCCCGGGATGCCTGCAAATTGGACGCGCATCGCCCGCCCCGGCGTCAGGTCTTTTTCTTGGGCTCGCCGGGTTCGGTCGGGCGCGACGGACGGCCCCACGGCGGGCCAGCCTTGGCCTCGGTGAGCGACAGCAGCGTCGGCGCGGCATAGGCCGTGCCGGCGGCCAAGCCGAGGCGCGCAAGCGCCTGGCGGCGGCTCAGAGCGCTTGGCGCTTGGGGCGCGTTTGTCGTCTGCGGGACAGGCTTCAGATCGTCATCGGCCATGCTGTCCTCCATCCTTTGGGCTGTACCGGATCATCGCCGGCGGAAAACTATATAAATATATATACCAGTCTTTATATTGTCCATCGCCTTCCGGCTTTCCCAGGATATTTGTCACTTTGCCCATCTTGCAAGGGGCTCTGCCCGGCACAGGATCAAAGCCGTGCTGCCCTGAGCGATTTTATTGCAGCGCTTATTCAGGGGCCAAAGGATATGGAGCGATTTTGCCGTCTATAGCGGCTGCCATAGCTGGCATGGGGTTTGCTTTGCTTAAACTGCTTTCGGCTTCGGCCCACAGCCTTCCCGCCTGCGGGAATGAGCGGGGCGTCACCGACCTTGGGGGAGGAAGGTGGCGCCCCGTTTTCGTTTTCGCCGGTTTTCACCTATTGTGGCGACGGGACAGCGGGGGTCGGCGTGCTCAAAAAGCTTTTATTCGTCGTCATCGTGCTCGGCACCGCCGGCTTCGCGCTGTTGAGCGTGACCGAAGATCGTGCGGCGCCGCAATCGGCTGACCGCTTTATGGTCATCGCCACCGGCGGCGAAAGCGGCGTCTATTACCCGGTTGGCCAAGCCATATGCAAACTGCTCAATGCCGAGCGATCGGATCATGGTTTGCGCTGTAGCGCCCGCGCCACCGCCGGCTCCTATTACAACATCGAAGCGTTGCGACGCGGCGAAGCGGAATATGCCATCGTGCAATCGGATTGGCAGTTCAACGCGGTGCGCGGCTCTGGCGGCACGCAGCCGCTTGCCGCCTTCCCAAGTTTGCGCGCCATCATGTCGCTGCATAGCGAAACCCTGAGCGTCGTCGTCCGCCAAGACGCAAAAATCCGCACCCTGTCGGATCTCGAAGGCAAGCGGGTGAATCTCGGCTTGCCCGGTTCAGGCCAGCGCGAGACGATCCGTCTCGTGTTCGAAAGCATGGGTCAGCAAATCGAGCGGCTGGTCGTTCCCATGCAGTATCCGCCGGAGCAGCAGGCGCGGGCCTTGTGCGATGGGTCGGTCGACGCCCTGGTTTATCTTGCCGGCCATCCGAACGCATCGATCGGCGAGGCCATGAGCGCTTGCGAAGCGACGATCTTGCCGGTCGCAGGCGAGGTGGTGGAGCGGTTCGTGCGGCAGAATCCCTACTACAGTTCGGTGACGATCGCTGCCAACACCTATTTCAATCAGCCGCGCGCTGTGCGCTCGGTCGGCTTGGTCGCCACCTTGGTGACCACGACGCGCGAAAGCGAAGAAGCGGTTTATCAAATGGTTCGCGCCATCTACCGCGACTTCGACGGCTTCAAGTCGGCCCATTCCGCTCTCGCCAGAATAGAACAGGCCGAAACGCTATCGGCCGGTTTGACCGCGCCGCTGCATCGCGGCGCCGAGCGCTATCTGCGCGAAGCCGGCATGATGCCGCCGCCCGCCGACGGACAGGCGGCGCGCTAGACCCTTTGTGGCGGCGCGCGATATAACCTTTTCATCTCAACAGCCGCCGGCCATCTGCGATGCCTGCCGTATCCTCTCATGCCGCAATCGTCACGACTCTGCGCGACTCGGCGGCTGTGATCGAATCCTTTATCGCCTATCACCGCGCTATCGGCTTCGACCATATTTTCCTCTATTTCGACGACCCGGCCGACCCCGCGCTCGCTTGGGCGCGGGCCCAGCCGCAGGTGACGGCGATCGCGCGCGACGACGATCTGCGCCGAGCCTGGACGCAGCTTTCGCGCTACGGCGAGAATGCTCCGCATGTCGAGCGCGAGGTGATGGCGCGCCAAGTGCTCAATGTCGAACATGCTATGGGCTTGGCGCGCGGCATGGGCCTGAAATGGCTGCTGCATATCGACGCCGATGAATTGTTCCACCTACCAGGCGGCGACGCCGCGGCGCATTTCGCTTGGTTGGAGACGACGCAGATCGAGACGGTGAGCTATGCCAATTACGAGGCGTTGCCCGAAACCGAGGAGACCGGCGATTTCTTTCGCGCGGTGACGCTGTTCAAGAAGCCGAAGCTTTTGCGCGCGCCGCCGTCGCCTGACGCAAAAGCCCTCATCGCGCAAACCGGACAGCTCGCGCCGAACTTCTTTCATTTCTACGATAACGGAAAATCGGCGGTGCGCCTGTCGGCCGCCGGCATGTTGCCCAAGGGCGTGCATAGTTTCGCGCGGCCAGGAAAATATGTTTCGGCGCAAAGCCCCGAGCAATTCATCCTGCATTACGCCTGCTGCGGCTTCGAGGCGTTCTGGCAGAAATACCGCACGCTCGGGCGATTTTCAGATCAATGGTGGGGCAAGTACGACATCGTCGCCTCGATCGGGCCGTTCCATATGGAAGCGCGCGACGCCGTCATGACCGGCGACCGAGATCATGCTCGGCGCTTCTATCATGAGAGGGTGATGATCGACGATGCGGCGTTGATCGCCGCATTGACGCGCCATAACTTGCTGGCGCGGATCGACGAGCCGGCAAAGCGGCTCGCCAAGCTCTAGAATTGGCGGCCTAAGAGATTTCTCGAGTCGCGGCGAACGCCAGCTTGGGAAAGTCCTGCATGGTGCGGTTGAGGTCCCAACTGTTGCGCGCGAGATAGACCAGCGCGCCGTCGCGGTCCTCGGCGCATTGGCCGCGGTTGCGCGCGGTAAAGGCTTCGACCTCCGCCTTCTCGCCGCTGATCCAGCGCGCCTGCTCGAAACCGGCATCCTCGAAGCGGACGCTGACTTTATATTCGGCAGCGATGCGCGAGGCGAGCACTTCGAGCTGCAGCGCGCCGACGACGCCGACGACCCAATCGGAGCCGAGCACCGGGCGAAACACTTGGGCGATGCCTTCTTCGGCGAGATCGGCCAAGGCGCCGCGCATCTGTTTGGATTTCAGCGGGTCTTCCAAGCGGGCGCGGCGCAGGATTTCCGGCGCGAAATTCGGCAGGCCGGTGACCCGCAGGGTCTCGCCTTCGGTCAGCGTGTCGCCGACGCGCAGCGTGCCGTGGTTGGGAATGCCGATGATGTCGCCCGGCCAGGCTTCTTCCGCCAGTTCGCGCTCCTGGGCGAAGAAGAAGATCGGATTCTGCACCGCCATCGACTTGTCGGTGCGGACCTGGCGCAGCTTCATGCCGCGCTTGAAACGCCCGGCGCAGAGCCGCATGAAGGCGATGCGGTCGCGGTGGTTCGGGTCCATGTTGGCCTGCACTTTGAACACGAAGCCGGACACCTTGGGTTCTTCGGGCAGGATCGGGCGCGGCTCGGCCGGTTGCGGGCGCGGCGACGGCGCCCAAGCGCCGACGCAGGCGAGCAGCTCTTCGACCGAAAAATCCTTCAAGGCGCTGCCGAAGATCACCGGCGTCATATGGCCGGCGCGGTAGGCGTCGGCGTCGAACTCCGGGTAGCCGGCGGCGGCGAGCGAGATTTGCTCGCGGACCTCGGCGAGCAAGCCCTCCGGCACGTGCGCCGCGAGCTGGGGATCGTCGATGCCGCTGCAATCGAGCGCGTCGCCATAAGCGTTGTTGCGCGTCGGATCGGGTTTAAGAAAGCGGTTGGCGCGCAAGTCGTAAGCGCCATGAAACAGCCCGCCCATGCCGACCGGCCACACCATCGGCGAGACGTCGAGCGCCAGGGTGTCGGCGATTTCGTCGAGCAATTCGAAGGGGTCGCGGGCTTCGCGGTCGACCTTGTTGACGAAGGTGACGATCGGCAGATCGCGCAAGCGGCAAACTTCGAGGAGCTTGCGCGTTTGGCTTTCGATGCCCTTCGCGGCGTCGATCACCATCACCACCGAATCGACCGCAGTCAGCGTGCGGTAGGTGTCTTCGCTGAAGTCCTCGTGGCCGGGCGTGTCCAACAGATTGAACGTGAGGCCCGCGCGCTCGAAGGTCATCACTGAGCTGGTGACGGAAATGCCGCGCGCCCGCTCGATCGCCATCCAATCGGACCGCGTGCGCCGCGCTTCGCCGCGCGCGCGCACCTGGCCGGCGGCGCGGATGGCGCCGCCGAACAGCAGCAGCTTTTCGGTCAGCGTCGTCTTGCCGGCGTCGGGGTGGGAAATGATCGCGAAAGTGCGGCGCCGGGCATAGGGCGGCACAGCCGGATCGAGGATCGGCGCGGCGGCGAGCGGAAGGGGGCGGGAGGCCGTCTCGGACATCGGCAGGGGCGAGCGTTTCGGCGATTTATGGGGTGACGTCAGCAGAGGCGTCGCGGCTGGATATAACGGCTGGCAGAGCCCTTGGACAGGCTTAATTTCCAGGCAAACCGGAGGCTTTAGGGGCGTAGGGCGCGGCGCGCTAGCGGATGGCTGCGCCGCCCCCCTGAACCGGCTAATCTGGCGGAACCTGCCGGCAATCAGGGCCAGCGGATAGTCGGGGACCATGCAGCATTTTTTCGACGTCTTTCCGGCGCTGTCCTATTGGATCACGGCGACCGTCTGGACCATCATCGTCGTGGTGCTGGTGGCGAAGCTGCGCGCCGCGCCGCGCCAACATACGGCTGTGTCCACGCTCGTCATCGTCCTGACGCTCGACGCGTTCCGCACCCTGATCGAGAGCCTCTATTTCGGCGTCTATTGGAGCGCCGTTTTTGGCGTGCTCCCGGCCCATTGGCGCGACGATCTGCAAAACCCGATCTATGTCGGCGTGTTGAAGCTGGTCACCGTCGGCAGCGGCCTGCTCGTTCTTGTTATCCTGATCCGCCGCTGGTTCCCGGCGGAAGAGCAGGCGCGCGGATTGGTCGCGCAATCGCTGCAGCAGAGCCGTCTGCAGACGGTGCGCGCCGAGGAGAAGTATCGCCGCATCGTCGAGACATC
The DNA here is from genome assembly GCA_964628235.1 of uncultured Rhizobium sp. Lineage (GTDB taxonomy): Bacteria > Pseudomonadota > Alphaproteobacteria > SMXQ01 > SMXQ01 > CAMAVH01. The sequence continues at coordinate 25,338 of CAZVLU010000036.1, forward strand.
GCTCGACGTCATCTGCACGATCGACGCGGAAGGCCGCTTCGTCGATCTCAGCCCACGCTCGCGCGACATGTGGGGCTATGCGCCGGAGGAGATGATCGGCAGGAAATTCGTCGATTTCGTTCATCCGGAGGATCGCGAAGCCACGATGGCCGAGACGGCTGCGATCCATTCCGGCACTGCCACGGATTCGTTCGAGAACCGTTACGTGCACAAAGACGGCCATGTCGTCCATATGATGTGGTCGGCGGTCTGGTCGGAACAGGACCGTTTGTTCTACAGCGTGGCGCGCGACGTTTCGCGCCGCCGCAACCTGGAGATCAAGCGGCGCGAGCTGGAAGAGCGCTTGCAGCAATCGCAGCGGCTCGAATCGGTTGGCCAGCTCACCGGCGGCGTGGCGCATGATTTCAACAATCTGCTCACGGTCATTCTCGGCAACGCCAAGATTCTGGAAGAGAAGCTGGCCACTGATCCGGAGTTGCGCCGCATCGTCGAGACGACCCATGTCGCGGCCCAGCGCGGCGCCGATCTGACCCAGCGGTTGCTGGCCTTCTCGCGCCGTCAATCGCTCGAGCCGAAGTCGCTCGACGTCAACAAGCTGGTCGCCGGCGTCGAATTGCTGCTGCGCCGGCTGCTCGGCGAGCATATCGACATCCGACTCGACCTCGACAACACGGCTTGGCGGATTTTCGCCGACCCCCTGCAGCTCGAATCGGCGCTGATCAATCTCGGCGTCAACGCGCGCGACGCCATGCCTGGGGGCGGGCGGCTTTCGATCCGCACCTATCGCTGCACGGTGCCGCATGGCGAGACGGCAATCACTTGCGATGGCGAAATGGGCGATGGGGATTATCTCGCCATCGCCGTCGCCGACGACGGCGCCGGCATGACGCCGGAGCTCGTCGCGCGGGTCTTCGAGCCGTTCTTCACCACCAAGGAGATCGGCAAAGGCTCTGGCCTCGGCCTCAGCATGGTCTATGGCTTCGTCAAGCAGTCGGGCGGCCATGTCCTATTGGAAAGCGTGCCCGGCCAGGGCACCACGGTGACGCTCTATTTCCCCCGCGACGCGCATATGGGCGACGAGCAAATCGACGTCGCGGAGGAGGCCCCGACGCCGACGCAAAACGCGGGGCCGCGCGCCCATGAGATGGTGCTCATCGCCGAGGATAACGAGCTGGTGCGCACCTACACCGCCGAGTTGCTGCGCAAGCTCGGCTATCGCGTGCTGGAAGCCGAGAGCGGCGACGAGGCTTTGACGCTGCTGGCGCAGACTCCCGATGTCGATCTCCTGTTCAGCGACATGATGATGCCGGGCGGCATGACCGGCAGCGAACTGGCGCGCAAGGCGCGCGAGATGCGCCCTGGCCTCAAGCTTCTGCTCACCTCCGGTTATGTCGAAGGCGGCGTGTCGGCCGACGGCACCGTCGAGGGCATCCGCATCCTGCGCAAACCTTATCGCGGCGAAGAGCTGGCCCGCGCTCTGCGGGACGCGCTGGCGAAGTAAGGCCGTTGAACGGCTCAACAGCCCGATAGCCAAGCAGCGCCACCTGCTTCGCGAAGCGCGCCAATAAACTTCTGGTGGCCGATAGCATCATGTTATCGTCACGTTATCTTTCAGCGCCTTTTGCAGGAAATCTTGTCCTCTCAGCCGTCGTCCGTCTTTGCTTGGACCGCGCCGTTTGTCCAGCGCTGGTCCGCCTTCAGCGGCAATGTCCGTGGCGCCGTCTATGTCACCGTCGGCGCGTTGCTGCTGACCTGCATGGCGATCCTGGTGAAGTTTCTCGGCGCGCGGCTGGATAGTTTCCAGATCCTGTTCTTCCGCTCTTTCGTCGGTTTATTATTCATCCTGCCGCTCGCCTTTCAGCAGGGTTGGGGCATCTGCCGCACCAAGATCCCGCTGATGCATATGACGCGCGGCGGCATCGGCATCCTCGGCAATTTCTGCTTTTTCTATTCGATCACCCATCTGCTGCTCGCCGACTCGATGGCGCTGCAGTTCTCCCGCCCGCTGTTCATGATCCTGCTTGCCGCCGCCTTCCTCGGCGAGACCGTGGGCCTCAAGCGCGGCGTGGCGACGTTGGTCGGCTTCGGCGGCATCCTCATCATGACGCGGCCGTTCGGTTTAGGCGGCGGCCCCGCGATATTCGAACTTGGCGTGCTGGTCGGCGCGTTGGGCGCGTTTTTCGGCGCGCTGGTGGTGGTCGCCATCAAGCAGCTCTCCAAGACCGAGAGCACCACCGTGATCATGTTCTACTACGCTTTTTGGGGCGCGATCTTCTCGCTGATTCCGGCGCTGCTCGTCTGGCAGACGCCGACCTTGGCGGAGTTCGGCTGGCTCATTCTCGTCGGTTTCTTCGGCATCGTCGGCCAGACCTGCATCACGCGCGGCGTGTCGGCGGCCGACACGACGGTGGTGTTGCCGTTCGATTATCTCCGCATCGTCTATGCGGCGCTGTTCGGCTATCTGCTGTTCGGCGAAGTCCCGGGTCTCTGGAGCCTGCTCGGCGCCGCCGTCATCGTCGCCAGCACGCTCTACATCCTGAGCCTGGAGGCCAAGCGCAAACCCAAGCCGAAGACGGCGACGGAATGAGCGGCGCGGTTGCCGCGCCGGAGACGGTCCGCCTGACCGCCGCCGACGGCTTCGCGCTCGATGCATGGCTGGCGCGTCCCGCCGGCCATGCGCGCGGCGGGCTGGTGATCGCCCAAGAGATGTATGGCGTGACCGACTATCTCAAGCGCGCGGCGATGTTCTATGCGGCGCAAGGCTATCTCGCCGTGGTGCCGGCGCTCTATGACCGACGCGAGCGCGGTTGCGTCATGGCTTACGACGAAGCCGCGCGCGACCGCGTGCATGAGATGTACAAGGCGATGGATTGGGACAAGTCGCTGCTCGATCTCGACGCCAGCCGGCGCTTCGTCGCCGAAGCGGGCGGCAGCCAGCCGTTAAAGGTCGGCCTCGTCGGCTTTTGCTGGGGCGGCTCGCTGGCCTGGATGGCGGCCTGCCGCTGTGCCTATCAGGCGGCGGTCGCCTATTACGGCTCGGCGATGCCCGATTACGCCAATGAAACGCCGCGCTGCCCGGTCATCGCGCATGTCGGCGACGACGACAGCAGCTTTCCGCCGGCCCGCGTCGCCGCGTTCCGCGCGGCGCAGCCGGGCGTGACGGTCTTCACCTATCCCGCCACGCCGCATGGCTTCGATAACGAAACGCGTCCGGCGCGCTATCGGCCGGAGGCGCAGCGCTTGGCGCGCGAGCGGACGCTGGCTTTTTTGGCGCGCCATATCGGCTGAAACGCCGCCCGGCCTCATGAGAATCTTGTCTTAGGCGATGGAACTTAGAGGTTCGGGGCGGCGTTTGTCTTATCGAAACCAGTGAATTTGGCGTCCCCCTGGCCGCCGGCCTGACCGCCGCGCCGCCGAACCAAAAAACGGAGAGTTCCCAATGAAAACCTATCTGATGGCCGGCGCCGCCCTGCTGGCGCTTGCCGCCTGCGCCGAGAAGCCGGCCTCGCTCGGTCCCAACGTCGTCGTGCCGTCTCAGCCGGGCCTCGGCGCGGCGCAGGTGCAACAGCTCGTCGTCGGCAACACCGGCTCGGGCCCAATGAGCGGCTCGTATGTGCGCTATGTCATGTATGTCGCGCCCGATGGCACGGCGCAGTTGCGCTTGCCGACCGGCATCGAGCCGGGCAAATGGCGCATCCTGAGCGACGGCCAGTTCTGCGCCCAGTGGGCCAACTTCCACGACGGCGAGGAATTCTGCCAGCGCGTCTATCCGGAGGGCTCGCAGTACAAGTTCGTCGACCGCAGCACCACCATGCTTCTCACCTTCGTTCCGGGCCGCGCGCTCTAAGGCGTGCCGCCTGACGCAACCTCCATCATGAAAGGCCTCGTGCCATGACACGCGCTTCCCTGATCCGCACGTCTCTCGTTCTTCTGCCCCTCGTCCTGCTGACCGCTTGCGGCGGCGGCCGTTTCGCCGGCTTCAACAACTGTTCGGCCGATGGTTCGTCGGTGTTGATCGAATATCCCAACGAGAACGGCAATTACGACACGCTGAACAACGGCCCCTGCAAGAGCCGTTAAGCCGCGCGGTCAACGATCGGCTGCTCGCCTCAATCGCCGGCCCGAACCCTCGGGCCGGCGATATTTCTATGAGGCTGCGTTATTGCGCCGCGACGCCCATCGCTTGGGCATAGGGACGCAGATCGAGATATTTCATCGGATCGTTCAGGGCCAGCTTCGGCTCGCCATAGGCGCTGCGCATCGAAAGCACCGTCTTCATGCCGGGCAGATCGAGCTCGGCTTTGCGCGCCAGGCCGCCGGCGCCGGCGGTCAGGCTGACGTAAAGCTGCTCTGCGCCTTTGTCGGCGAGCCCCTTGATCCGCTTCATCAGCACCGCTTTCGACGTCGCCTTGTCGGCATAGACGCGGCCATGCGCCTCGACGATGGCGCGGATGTAACGCTGCAAGGTCTCGCCGTTCGCCGCCATCCAGGCGCGGCGCACGCCATAGACGCTGCCCTGATAGCCGCCCAGCTCGGCGGCGCAATCGGCGATGATGTTGTAACCCTCCTCGGCGGCTTCCTGGTCGCTCGGGCCGCCCATCACGGCGGCGTCGGCGCGGCCGTCGCGCATGGCGTCCATCCGCAGATGCGTATTGCCGACCGACAAGATCGTATAGTCGCGGTTCAGTTTCAGGCCGGCCTTCTCTTCAAGCAAACGGAAGATGACGAAGGCATAGCCGGTGTTGGGCGCGTCGACGGCAACGACCTTGCCCTTGATGTCGGCGAAGGACTTGATCTCGGGACGTGTCACGATGCTGTTCATGCCGGAATGGACGCCCATCACCGCCACCATGTCGAACGGCGCCTCTAGCTTGGCCGGTCCCTGTCCCTCGGTGTAGGCGATGATATTGTCGATCGAGGTGGTGGCGAGGTCGTACTTGCCGGCCATCATGTCTTGGATCTGCGGCATCGAACCTTCGGTGCGCTCGAGCGACACCTCGAGCCCGTGCTTGGCGAAGATGTCATGCTCCATGGCGAGCCAGCTCGGCAGGTTGGAGGCGCCGCCGAAGCCGATCATGCGGATTTTGGTCAATGTGCTCATGTCAAAAAACTCCCTGACGCTATGTGCTGTACGGCGGTTTCAATTCTTTTGAACGACTTGGTTCGCCTTGTCGACGACGGCGCGCGGCGTGTCGAAGAAGCGCGCGATGAAGCGCTCGATCTCTTCGCCGCTGGTCGGCCCGATGTCGAGCTTCATCTTATCGGCGTCGGCGAGGAAATCCTTGTCCTGCATCGTAGCGAGGAACGCCTTGCGTAGCGCCGCCATGCGGGCCGGCGGCAAGGCGGGCGGCGCCACGACCGGACGGCCGAGGATATGGCGGCCGAAGATCAGGTCGAACAGTTGGCGCTGCTCATCGGTCTTGGCGTAGTCGTAGATATGTTTGACGCCGACGAGATCGGGACGCGGGTTGAGCGCGAAATGGGCGAGCGGCACGAAGCGCTTGGCGTCGTAATCGTCCTTCCATTGGGTCTGCAGCGTCGACAGCGAGATGCCGCAAGCGCCGAACACCTCGCCGCGCGCCAGCGCCAGCTTTACCGCATTGGCGCCGCTATAGCCTTCGACGCCGCTGAACTTGGCGCCGAGAATGTTGCGCAGCGCGTTGATCGATTGGCTGAACGGGCTGGTCGCCGTCGTCGCGCCGAACTTGAGATCGCTCTGCAAGAGCTGGTCGAACGAGGTGACGCCGGTGGTGTGCCAGACGCCGCAGATGCCGATGTTCTCGTCCATATTGCCGATCCAGCCGAACTTCACCGGATCGAACTGCGCGACGCCGCGCCCGAGCAGCGGCTCGAACGGCGCCGTGTTGGCGAAGGTGGCGATCACCGAGCCGTCTTTGGCGGCGACGTTATAGAGCCAGTTGGCAGCGTTGAGGCCGCTGGCGCCCGGCATGTTCTGCACGACGAAGCCCGGGTTGCCGCCGAGATGCCGGCCCATATGGCGACCGAGCGCCCGGGCATAAGAATCGTAGCCCGTGCCGGCCTCATGGCCGACGATGAAGGTGATGCTCTTGCCCTTATAAAAGTCGGCGACTTCGTCGGCCGAGACGGCGGCGGGCAGAGCGAAACTGAGGACGGCGGACAGAATCGCGGCGGCGCCGCGCGCATGCTTGGACATCGTAACCCCCTGTATGCGGCCTCGGTCGCGGATGCGCCGGAGCTTATTGCTTATGGGGAGAGTGTGCCGTGGCAGGGGGGCGGGGAGCAACAGTCTTCGGGAGAGAAGCAGGCCTGTCTGGCTATTTGCTCAGTGAGGGGTGCTTACGTAGCCTGTTTCAGATCGGAAGCCTGTCTAAAGGGCTATGCCGATAATGTTGTCAATGAGGTCGGCCTGCCCAAAGGCGAAATATGTAATCGCCGACTGGTTTATTTGGCTTAATGCCAAGATCCTCCCGAACCGCAAACACTAGCTTCGTTAAAAGTTCATCATGCCTATCGTTATTTGGATCTCTGTTCGAAGCCGCCGTCTCATCTAAGAAAGACCGCAAAGAAATTAAGACGTCAGGTGAACCTACAAGGAAAATATTATTTGCGGCATGGGCGAATCGAACCCTAGCCTCAGTAGAGGCAGCGGGACCAACGATGTCGTTGAGCGCTGCCATGAATTCTTTGTAATGATCTAATTTTTGTTTGCGCCATTCTGCCTCTCGTTCTTTCTTCTTGGTTAGGAAGAAAGTTAGGGCGCTGGCTACGAGCCCGGCAGCGGCAGAGATGATTGCAACGACGACGGGCGTAATCATGAGTGTTGATGCGCGTTCTTGTTGGACGGCAAACCCGAGATCTTAATTTAAGACCCGACCGCTTAGACGCAGCGAACTTCTAGAATTTAAGAAGTAAGCTTTTTGTGAAAACTGGCGCACCCGACAAGATTCGAACTTGTGACCTCTGCCTTCGGAGCATTTTAGGCTGGGTATCCGAAAACTGCGATAGGGTACGCCATGCTACGATATCTATCTGAAAACGCTGGTCTTTCTGAAAACCAGGCCTCACGTTCATATCCGAACCTACGCTACGATTTCCGCCCCCGTGCTTACGTGGTGCTTACGCGAGAGATCGAAGCTCAGCGGAGTGACCGTGATGCCTAAGATCACCAAGCGTGTCGTCGACGCCGCCGGACCTCGCGACAAGGACTATGTCATTTGGGACGACGAGCTACCTGGTTTCGGTCTGCGCGTCTTCACCTCCGGCAAGCGAAGCTACGTCATTCAATATCGCTCCGCCGGGCGCTCCAGACGCTACACAATCGGCCTACACGGGGTGTGGACAGCGGAAACAGCCCGCCAAGAGGCGAAGGTTCAGTTCGGTCGCGTCGCCAGCGGGGACAATCCCGCCGAGAAGCGTCAGCTCGACCACAAGGCAATCACCGTCAAGGAACTCTGCACTCTCTACATAGCCGACCTTGAGGCGGGTCTCATTCTCGGGAAAGGAGGGCGGCCGAAGAAGGCTACGACTGCGGCCACCGATATCGGCCGCATACACAGGCACATCTTCCCGTTGCTCGGTACGCGACGGGTCAAAGACCTCACCAAGGCCGATATTAATAAGGTCCTGAAGGACATCATGGCGGGAAAGACCCGGGTCTCCGTCAAGACGAAGAAGCTTCGCGGCAAGGCCATCGTCCGCGGCGGCGCCGGCACCGCCACCCGAACGGTCGGATTGCTGGGCGGCATCCTCACCTATGCCGTCGAGGCCGGCATCATCGAGCACAATCCTGCCCATGGCTTGCGCAAGCCGAAAGACCGGGTGCGGGACCGTCGGCTCACCGAGGCAGAGTATCGCGTTCTCGGCGAGATGCTTCGCCAGGCCGCTGCCAACGAGAAATACGCGTTGACGGTCGACATCATTCGCCAGATCGCTCTGACCGGTTGCAGGCGCACGGAGATAATCCGACTGATGTGGACGGAGGCGGATACAGACTCTAGCTGTTTGCGCCTAGCCGACAGCAAGGAAGGCGCATCAACACGCCCCATCGGTTTGCCGGTGGTCGAGTATCTCGAGGAGCGAAGGAAGCATCGTACCGGGACCTACGTGTTCCCAGGTCCTCGGGCAGAGGACGGAGCGTTCGGCAGCTTCCCCAACCATTGGGAGCAGATCTTCGCGAACTCTAGCCTGTCGGATGTGACACCGCATGTCCTCCGTCACAGCTTCGCCAGCATCGCCAACGACCTCGGCTTCACCGAGGTGACAATCGCCGCCTTGGTCGGCCATGCAAAGGGCTCGGTGACGAGCAAGTACATTCACACGATGGACACGGCGCTCATCATGGCGGCGGACACCATCTCGGGCTACATCAAAGGCCTCCTCGACGGGATCGGCTTCAAGCAAACCACCTATGCGCTCGATCGCGCATCCCGCCGCGCCGCTCTCGACCGCTTCATCGCTCAGGCGAGCGCTCCAAGCGAGCCCGATCAACATCGGCAAGCAGCATAGGAGGGCGCGGATTCGGTCCGCGCCTTCAAATATAGAACTTGAAGGGCAACTTCGGCTCGCCATCCATCGGCGCAGATATCAGTACGTCGCCCACAGCGTTTGCAAAGCGGATCGTGACCGGCAGGCGGTCATTGTGGAGGCACGAGTTAAAATTGATCTTGGTCAGACCCAACACGTCTTGGAGGACCGTGTTCAATGGACATTCACCTCGGAGCACCTTCACCGAAATAGGATTGGGCGTTTCAGGCCCCATATAGGTGTCGAGCCGCGGCGCGTAGCCCGCCGTCCACAGGAACGCGTGCCGCTCGCCAACCTGCAGTGCTGTTCCTCTGACAACCGGGTAATTGCCCGGACGAAAGAGCTTCAGGTCATCACGAGCCTCGGCGATCTGGACCCCGACCAGATTCGTCGACTTCCCGCAGCCCGCCAGGAAGCCCTTCCACTCCGGATCCGTGAAGGCGGACTTCGCGTGAATGAACAGCTCGCGCGGCGGCCCGTCATGAAGGCGTATGTACTCCCCGACCACCATCTCGATGAGAGACTTTGCGGCGTCTTCGTCCAGGTGAAACTGTTTGGTATCGGTCTGGAACCACGGGCCTAGCGCGCCGCGAAACACAACGCCCTCGCCATCGGCCAGGAACATCTGGGCCGCGCAGCAGGCATGGCGCTTGTCGCTCGTCAGCTCACTTCGCTTGTAGACCAAGCCGACGTAGCACACGCCGGGCCGAACGTCGGCGAGCTGCCATGGCTTGCCACCTGCCTTGTAATAGGCACCCGTACTCAACTTCCAGGCTATCGTCGCCGCATCCTCGACGCGCCGGATTGGCATGCCGTTATCCCGTCGAAATTCCTCCGGCGCCAAGGTCGTCTCCCGCACGATCTGTGTGACGATCCTCTCCTTCAGCAGCCGCGCTTTGAGCTGACGACGAAAATGCGTGGCGTACAGATAGACCTCGGCCTCACGTTCGTCCTCGCCGAACAAGGTCGGCTGCACTTGCAGCTGGCGCGCCCGGCTCTGGCTGATCGTGACCTCGCCGGCGATGCGCTCGCCCTTGCGCACGGACGACTTGGGCCGGCCGAGCTCATACACGGCCTCGGGGATGACGACGAACCACACCGCAGGCGGGTGTTCGAGCCGGTTGTTCTCGGTCACCAGCCGGCTGACGAAGAGATCGACGGTTTTGCGAACGGCCTCATGCCGATTGGCTAGATGCAGCGCCTTGTCGATCACCTCGGCATCGAGATCAGCCACGACAGCCGCCGGCGTTTCGGGCCACTCGGCGTGAAAGGCCTCCGCGAAGCCCGGGAAGGGCACATGTTGGGGCTCGATCGCTCTCGACCTCCGGCCTGGTGGCGGCACGTCGATAAAGCCTCGCAGG
>CAZVLU010000037.1:0-35084 GCA_964628235.1 uncultured Rhizobium sp.
CCCGGACTTGGTCCGGGCATCCACGCCTTGCGGCGCGGATGAAAGAAAAGGCGTGGATGGCCGGACCAAGTCCGGCCATGACGGTAGTGATCTGCGATCGAGTCTCCAACGCCATGATCCTGACGAATTCGCCGCTTGCGCCGTGCGGCTTCACAGCACGGCGATGAAATCCAACTGAATGAACAGGCCTCTCGGCACGTCCATCGGATAGACCTTGCGCACCGGCCGGTCCTCGGCGTCGGGGAACATCGCCAGCCATTCCATGTTGATGATCTCGGTCAGCTCTTTGCGCGACCCCGATTCGGGAATGTAGAAATTGATGCGGGCGATATTGCCGGTGGTGCCGCCCGCCGCTTCAATCGCTTGGCGCAATTTGACGAAGGCGAAGGCGATCTGCTCCGCCGGATCTGGCGAGACTTCGTCGGTCACCGGCTTCTCGCCTGAGATCGAGGCGGAAAACACCATGTTGCCCATGCGGATCAGCGCCGGCACCGGGTTCTTATGCTCGCGTCCGCCCGGGATATGGACGACCTCACGGCGCAGCGATTCGCTGCGGAGAGCCGCCTGATGGATGCGCTTGTTGACCTTGGCCGTCGCGGCTTTGACGGTTTTGAGCGGCTTTTTCACGGTTTTGGCTGGTTTCTTCACCATATTTCGCCTCCCTTAGATGTCCCAAACGCGCGGATTCACGCAACTTAACGACCTTTTTAGGCATAAATCCTGCGCGGCGACAGCCTGACGGCTTTGAAATGGCCCTTATCCACAGTCGGCCTTTCGTTTTGCCCCTAAGGTCAGTATGTTGCGCCGCCGCAAGTCCCACAGACCCCGTTTATATAAGACTCGAGCCCCATGAATCTTCGCAACATCGCCATCATCGCCCACGTCGACCACGGCAAGACCACCCTCGTCGACTGCCTGCTGCGCCAGAGCGGCACCTTCCGCGACAACCAGCAGGTCGGCGAACGGGTCATGGACTCGAACGACATCGAACGCGAGCGCGGCATCACCATTCTCGCCAAGTGCACCTCGGTGGCGTGGAAAGACACGCGCATCAACATCGTCGACACCCCGGGCCACGCCGACTTCGGCGGCGAGGTCGAGCGCATCATGAGCATGGTCGACGGCGTCGCGGTGCTGGTGGACGCGGCCGAAGGGCCCATGCCGCAGACCAAGTTCGTGCTCGGCAAGGCGCTCGCGCTCGGCCTGCGCCCGATGGTCATCATCAACAAGGTCGACAAGCCCGACCAGCGCGCCCACGAAGTGCACGACGAGATGTTCGATCTGTTCGCAGCACTCGACGCCAACGACGACCAGCTCGATTTCCCCACCCTGTTCGCCTCGGCCAAGAACGGCTGGGCCGCCGACAGCTTCGACGCGCCGCGCGAGAACATGAACCCGCTGTTCGATCTGATCGTCAAGCATGTGCCGGCGCCGACCGTGTTCGACGGCGAATTCACCATGCTGGCGACCACGCTCGAAGCCAACCCCTACCTCGGCCGCCTGCTGACGGGCCGCATCTATTCCGGCACCGCCAAGCAGAACTTGGCGATCAAGGCGCTGTCGCGCGACGGCGACGTGATCGAAACCGGCCGCATCACCAAACTGCTGGCCTTCCGCGGCCTCGAGCGCGTGCCGGTCGACGAAGCCCAGGCGGGCGACATCGTCGCCATCGCCGGCCTGACCAAGGCCACCGTGGCCGACACGCTGGCCGCCACTGCCGTGACTCAGCCGCTGAAAGCCCAGCCGATCGATCCGCCGACCCTCAGCATGACCTTCTCGGTCAACGACTCGCCGCTCGCCGGCACCGAGGGCGACAAGCTGACCTCGCGCCAGATTCGCGACCGTCTGTTCCGCGAAGCCGAGGGCAACGTCGCGCTCGGCATCACCGAATCGGAAGGCAACGACGCCATCGAAGTCTCCGGCCGCGGCGAATTGCAGCTCGCCGTGCTGATCGAGACCATGCGCCGCGACGGCTTCGAGCTGTCGATCAGCCGCCCGCGCGTCGTCATGAAGAACGACGAAGCCACCGGCCAGCAGATGGAGCCGATGGAAGAAGTCGTCATCGACGTCGACGAGGAATATTCCGGCGTCGTCGTCGAGAAGGTCTCGACCCGCAAGGGCGAAATGACCGACATGCGCCCCGCCGGCGGCGGCAAGATGCGCCTGCGCTTCATCGCGCCGTCGCGCGGCCTGATCGGCTACCACGGCGAATTCCTCACCGACACGCGCGGCACCGGCGTGATGAACCGCCTGTTCCACGGCTACGCGCCCTACAAGGGCGTCATCGGCCAGCGCCACGTCGGCACCATGATCTCGACCGAGATGGGCACCGCCGTCGCCTACGCCCTGTTCAACATCCAAGAGCGCGGCCCGCTGTTCGTCGGCCATGGCGAAAAGGTTTATGCCGGCATGATCATCGGCGAGCATAGCCGCGGCTCGGACCTCGAAGTGAACCCGCTCAAGGGCAAGCAGCTCACCAACATCCGCACCACGTCGAAGGACGAGGCGGTCGTGTTGACGCCGCCGATCAAGATGACTTTGGAAAAGGCCCTCGCTTACGTCGCCGACGACGAGTTGGTCGAAGTGACGCCGAAGTCCGTGCGCCTGCGCAAACGCTACCTCGACCCCAACGAGCGCAAGCGCATGTCGCGCAAAGCGGCGAGCGTCTAAGCGCGCCGATTAAAAATGCAAAAGGCCGGCGTTCTCGCGAACGCCGGCCTTTTGCATTCCAACAGCGAGTCGGACAAGATCGAGATTGCAACCCGCGCCAGGACATCCTTTGCCGATCTGCAGAAGCTCTAAGACGGAAGCCGGCTCGCCTTGAACGATTTGCGGTCTCGAGAGGCCGCTTATTCGGCGGCAGAGCGCGTTTCCGCCTGCTCCAAGGCATCCTGGGCGGCGATCCAGTCGCTCTCGGCCTTGACCATGTCGCGTTCAAGCTCGGCCAGCTTCTTTTTCAAGGTGACGATGCGCGCCGGACCCGCCGGGTCTGTATAGAGTGCCGGATCGGCCAGGTCGCGTTCGGCCTGTTCCTTGTAACGCGTGAGATTGTCGAGGCGCTTCTCCGCCGACTGTGCCGCCTTGCGAAGCGGCGCCAAAGCCTTATGGTTTTCTTTCTTCGGGCTCGGCGAAGCTTTGCCGGCGCCATTCTTAGCCGAGGCTTCGGCGCGCTTGTCGGCGAGAAGCTGCTGGCCATAAGCCTCAAGATCGCCGTCGAACGGCTTGACCGAGCCGCCGGCCACGACCCACAGGCGCTCGACGCACAGTTCGAGCAAATGCGGATCATGACTGACCAAAATGACCGCGCCGTTATAGCCGTTCAGCGCGTTGATCAGCGCTTCACGCGCCTCGATGTCCAAATGGTTGGTCGGTTCGTCGAGCAGCAGGATGTGCGGCGCGTCAATCGTGATGGTGGCGAACAGCAGACGCGCCTTCTCGCCGCCCGACAGCTTGCCGATCTTGGTTTCGGCGCGCTGCTGCGAGAAACCGAAGCGGCCGAGTTGGCCGCGCACTTTGGTCTCGTTGGCCAGCGGCATGACGCGCGACATATGCTGGTAGCCGCTCAAGCTCAGGTCGAAGGCGTCGGCCTGCTCCTGGCAGAAATAGCCGACGCGCAGCTTGCCTGATTTGCGCAATTCGCCGGCCAACGGCTTGAGCTCGCCGGCCAGGGTACGCAGGAAGGTCGACTTGCCGTTGCCGTTCGAGCCGAGCAGGCCGATGCGGTCGTCCATGTCGATGCGGACGCCGAGGCCTTTGAGAATCGCCGTGTTCGGCGGATAGCCGGCGGTCACGCTCTCCATAGCGATCAGCGGCGGCGACAGCTCTTGCGGATCGGGAAAATTGAACACCACTTCGGCGTCGGCCTGTAGCGGCGCAAGTTCCTGCATGCGCGCCAGCGCCTTGATGCGCGACTGCGCCTGGCGCGCCTTGCTGGCTTTGGCTTTGAAGCGATCGACGAACGCCTGCATATGGGCGCGTTGCTCGGCCTGCTTGGCGATGGCCGCCTGTTGCAGCATCCGGCGCTCTGCGCGCACGCGCTCGAAGTTCTCGTAATCGCCGCGATAGAAGGTCAGCTTGCCGTCTTCGAGATGCAGGATGCCGTCGACGATCTTGTTCAACAGGCCGCGGTCATGGCTGACCAGCAAGATAGTGCCCGGGTAGCTCGTCAGATGCGCTTCGAGCCAGATGCGGGTTTCATAATCGAGGTGGTTGCTCGGCTCGTCGAGCAGCAGCAGGTCGGGGGCCGCAAATAGGGTCGCCGCCAGGGCGACGCGCATGCGCCAGCCGCCCGAAAAGCTTTCCAACGGACGGTCCTGCATGTCCTCGTCGAAGCCGAGGCCGGAGAGGATTTCGGCGGCGCGCGCCGGCGCCGAATGGGCGGAAATATCCGCCAAACGGATATGGATCTCGGCGATGCGCCCCGGATCTGTGGCGTGCTCCGCCTCCGCCAGCAAGGCGGCGCGCTCGCTGTCGGCCGCCAGCACGAAGCCGATCGGCGTGAAGCCTTCCGGCATTTCCTGCTGCACCCAGCCCATGCGGGTGCGCGGGCTGACCTCGACCTTGCCGCCATCCAGGCCCAATTCGCCGGCCACGATGCGCAACAGGGTCGATTTTCCCATGCCGTTGCGCCCGATCAGGCCGACTTTATGGCCGGTCGGGATTTGCGCCGAGGCGTTGTCGAGCAGCAAGCGCTGGCCGATACGATAGGTGAGATCGCTGAGTTGGAGCATGGCGGGCGGATGAGTAGCACAGGCGGGGCGGTCATTCCCAGGGCCGATTGCCGCAGTGCAAAAAGGACCGCGAAAGGCGCGGAAAACCGGCAGCACTATGTCGCAAATTGTGGATGGTGGCCCCGCTCCAGGCCCCTAGAATGGCGCCAAGACCAGAGAATGGTTACGACCGGGCCGCCATGTAGTGGTCCGGCGCTTACAGGAGAGGTTCCCATGTCCAAAGCCCTGCCCGCGGCGGCCGTCGCCGCCTGCCTCGTCGCCTCGCCCGCCGTCCTGTCCGATGCCCAGGCCGACGCTCTGTCGGACTTCTACCAGGGTAAACAGATCACCATGATGATCGGCACCAGCCCGGGCGGCGATTACGACCAGCGCGGCCGCATGCTGGCCCGCTACATGCCCAAATATATCCCCGGCAACCCGACCATCGTGCCGCGCAACCTGCCGGGCGGCGTCGGCCTGCAGGCCGCCCATTGGCTCTATGAGGTGGCCCCCAAGGACGGCACCTCGCTCCACATGGTCATGCAGAGCATGCCGGCGCACCAATTGCTCGGCGGCCAGGGCGTGCAATTCGACGCGGCCAAGTTCAACTGGGTCGGCAACACCACCGACACGCCCAACGTGGTCACCACCTGGCACACCACCGGCGTGACCAACGTCGAAGAGGCGAAAAAGAAGGAAGTGATCCTCGGCGCGCCCGGCACCGCCACCTCGTCGGTCTATTACCCGCTGCTGATGAACGCCATAGCCGGGACCAAATTCAAGATCATCGCCGGCTATCCGGGCGGCAACGACGTGAACCTGGCGATGGAGCGCGGCGAAGTCGGCGGTCGCGGCTCGAACGCCTGGGCCTCCTGGGTCAGCGGCAATCCCGCCTGGCTCAAGGACGGCAAAATCCATCAACTCGTCCAGGTCGGCCTCAAGCGCCACAAAGACCTGCCCGACGTGCCCATGCTGATGGAATTGGGTACCAGCGACGAGGACCGCGCGGTGCTCCGCTTCATGTCGGCCGACACCGCCTTTTCGCGCGCCGTGGCGACAACGCCCGGCATCCCGGCCGACCGCCTGACGGCGCTGCGCCGCGCCTTCGACGCTGCCATGAAGGACCCCGAACTGCTCGCCGAGTCAGAGAAGGCCAAGCGCGACCTCGGCCCGATGACCGGCGAGGAGGTTCAGCAGGTGGTCGCCGAACTGATGAGGACTCCGCCCGCCATCATCGCCCGCACCAAGGCGATTCTCGAAGACTCGGGCCGCGTGCAACAAGTACCCAAGTGACGAAAAAGCCCGCCAGGGTCGCTGGCGGGCTTTTATGAACGGATACAATGGCCGCGGGAGCGATCCCGCGGCCGTTTTCGTCTCGGAAACTAGGAGGCGGCGCTTTCGCGGGCTTTGCGCATGGCGCGGGTCGCGTCGAGCAGACGGATGACGTCTTCGCGGCTCACGCCGTCGCGGCGCATGACCTGGCGGACAACCGGATCGGCGAGCATATCGCCGATCTTCGGCTCATAAGCCGCGATCTCACGGTGGGCGACGAGCATCGGTTCGATACGGGTATCCATGGTCTTTCTCCTGCGGGACGCTACAAACTATCGGTGAAACTATTAATCGTCGGTAAAAGCGGCAGGATGATGGCCACCAGATGATCATTTCTGGATGGCGCGATTTTTTTGCCCGCGTCATTCACGATACGGAGTCTACGCTCAAGCGGACGAGTCGTTCCGTTCTCACCAGCCAAGCGAACAAAGAAAAACCCCGGTCTCTCGACCGGGGTTTCATCAAGCTGTCGTAATCGCCGCCGCTATCTCGCAGTTGCGATAAAAGCCGCTTACTTGCGCGTGCGCGACATCTCTTTGCCTTCGAGCATCCAGCCGAACAGCTCCTTGGTCAGCCGCGCCGTCTCCGGCTTGGGCATGTTGACGTCAGGGTACTGGTCGCGCCAGTGGAAGGGACGGCAGGCGTTGATGATGGCGCGGCTGTTGGTGAAGTCGTTGCGCTCACGCTTCTCCGGACCGATCGACGGATCGAGCGGGGTCGACCAGGCGTTCTTGATGATGTCGATGGCCGTGGCCGGATCGGAGCGGGTGCAAACCGCCCACATCAACTGGTCCAGGTCGGCGACGTCGATGTCGTCATCGACCACGATCACGTACTTGCCGGCATAGGCGACCGAACGGCACATGGCGGCGAGATGGCCGGCCTGGGTGGCATGGCCCGGATAGCGCTGCTTGATCGAGACGGCGGTCAGCTGACGCGAGCCGCCGACTTCGTGGCACCAGCAGGCCGACACGTCGGGCAGGCCGCACTTCTGCAGCTCCTGCTTGAGCAGCGCCGAGCGCATGACGGCGCGGTAGCGCGCCTGCTCCTCGGGCGGACGCTGCGGCGGGCAGCCGAGGATGATCGGGTCGTTGCGGTGATAGATCGCCTTGATGTCGAGCACGGGCTCGGGGCGGGCGTCGGAGGCGTAATAGCCGGTCCATTCGCCGAACGGGCCTTCGACCTGGCGGTTGCCCGGCTGCACGAAGCCTTCGAGCACGATCTCGGCGTCGGCCGGGAACGGCAGGCCGGTGTGCTTGCCCTTCACCACCTTCATCGGACGGCCGCGGTAAGCGCCGGCGATGTCGAACTCGCAAACGCCGTATGGCACTTCGCTGCAGCCCATGAGGAAGGTCAGCGGATCGCCGCCGATGACGATGCAGACCGGCATCGGCTTGTTGGCGAACTCGTACTTGTCGCGATGGACGCGGCCATGTTTGCCCGGCGAGATGAAGAAGCCGACGCGCTTCTTGTCATGGATCATGACGCGGTAGGTGCCGGCGTTGATCCAGCCCTCTTCCGGGTCCTGGGTCACGTTGAAGCTGCCGGTGCCGATGTAGCGGTTGCCCTGGTCGCCGTCATGCCAGACCGGCGTCGGGAACTTCGTCACGTCGACGTCGTCGCCTTCCATGATGTTTTCCATCACGGGGCCGGTCTCGACCACTTCGTGCGGGATCGGATTGTTGATGATCTTCTGGAAGTGCTTCAGGAAGGCTTCCGACAGCTCGACCTTGTCGAGATGCGGCGGGAAGCCGAGCGTCATGTTCTGGCGCTGGGCGCCGAAGAAGTTGGCCATGACGCGGAAGCCCTTGGGGGCGCCGGGAATATTGTCGAACACGCCGACCGGAGCGCTGTCCTTGTGCTGCAGCAGCTCGGCGGCCATGCCGATCTCGGTTTCCCAGCTATAGCCGTTGGCGAGGCGCACTTCGCCAAGCTTATCGGCTTCCGCCAGCCACTGTCGCAAATCGTCATATGGCACGTGGACCTTGAGATTGGTGTCCGGCTTACTCATCCGTGGTCTCCCTGAAAACGCCTTTGGTGAAGATTGTTAGGCGAATATCTAACCTTCCGGCCATCCGGGGCCAAGCGAAAAGCCCATCTTACCAAAACGATTTCTGCCTGTTTCAAAATCCAGCGCAGCGAAAGCTTGCCTTGGCCGCTGGGGCGCTCATTGCACCCGCGTGGCGATGACCTTGTCGCTCGCCATGAGAAGCTTGTGCATCGGGCATTTCCCGGCGATTTCGACGAGCTTGGCGCGCTCCTCCTCGGTCAATGCCCCCTCGACGTGGATGACGCGGTCGAAGCGATCATAGGGCGCGCCGGTCTCGCCTTTCACGCGCTCGTGGGACACCTCGACGCGGACAGCGCCAAGCGCCCAGTTTTTATGCGCGGCATAGACGCGTAACGTCATCGAGGTGCAGGAGCCGAGGCTCGCCAACATGAACTGAATCGGCGACAGGCCGCTGTCGGTTCCCCCGACCTCCGCCGGTTCGTCGGCGGCCAGGACATGGCGACCGGCTTCGACGCGCTGGGCGAATTTTCCCGCGCCGGTTTCGCTGACGGTGACGTGGGTGCTGGTTGCGGCCATGGGGAGCTCCTGAAGCGGCAAAGCGCGAAGTTTAGACAACATTCTCGGCTCCGGGCCAACATTTCGCCGCCCAAACCCTCAGGACGGCGAATCTTGCCCCGCCAGCGCAATCGGCGCGATAATGGCTTATCGCCCTTCGCCTATGTCCCCGCCTCCGGCCTTTCCCTTACGGGCATACCGGACCGCCTGAAGATCAATGTCCGGAAAAATCGCCCCCAACCGCATTCTGCGCGCGCTCCGCCATCGCGGTTACGCCATCTTCACCGCCGGCAACCTCACGTCGATGAGCGGCGAGTGGATCCAGCGCGTCGGCATCGGCTGGCTGGTCTGGGAGATGACCCATTCGGCAAGCTGGCTCGGCATCATCGCCTGTGCCGACATGCTGCCCGCCGTGCTGATCAGTCCGCTCGCCGGCGCCTATTCCGACCGCATGAACCGCCTGCGGTTCGTCAAGATGGCGGTGAACCTGTCGGCTGTGCAGCCTTTGGTTCTGACACTGCTCTTTTTTACCGGCCAGTTGGACATTTGGCTGATATTCGTGCTGGCGCTTTACAACGGCGTGGTCGGCGCTTTACGGCAATCGTCTTGGCATTCGGTGATCCCCTATCTAGTGGACCGCGAATCCTTGGCGCCCGCCGTGGCGCTCGGCTCGGTGACATATAACCTGTCGCGCTTCATCGGTCCCGCAATCGCCGGCCCGATGATCGCCATTGCAGGCCCCGGCTACACGTTCCTGCTCAACTTCATCGCGCTGGCCGGCTATCGCATCGGCTTGCAGTTCATCAAGCTTGTGCGCGACGAAGTGAAGAATCCGCGCAGCGGCACCAACATCCTCAGCGAAACCTTGGAAGGCTTCCGCTACACCATCCGCCATCCGGGCATCGCGCCGCTAATTTTCCTGCTGCTCGGCAGTTCGATCGGCCAACGGCCCTTCGTCGATCTCCTGCCCGGCTTCGCCGCGCAAGTCTTCGCCCGCGGTCCCGAAGCGCTCGGGCTAATGGTCTCGCTCGTTGGCCTCGGCGCGTTGCTTGGCGGCTTGTTTCTCGCCATGCGTCCCTCGGTGCGGGGCCAGAGCTTTATCGCCATCAACGCCATCTTGCTCGGCGCCATCGGCCTGCTGATCTTCGCCTCCAGCCAACAGTTCTGGCTGGCGCTGATCGGCCTGACCATCGCCGGCAGCAGCCTTTCGTTGTCCGGCGTCGGCACCATGAGCCTTGTGCAACTCGCAGTCGAAGACAACATGCGCGGCCGCGTCATGAGCATCTACGGCCTGATCTTTCGCTCGGGCCCCGCCCTCGGCACGCTTATCATGGGCTTTGCCGCCGAATATGTCGGCCTGCGCTGGCCGGTCGCCGTCGGCGCCGGTATCTGCATATTCTTCTGGGCCATCACGATCCGCCAGCGCGCCACCATCGCCAAATATGTCGAGTTGGATTCGCCCCGCGTGAAAAGCACCATCATCGACTCAAATCCGCCGAGTAAATCGCCGCCATGACAGCGTCGCATAAAGCTTTCAACGAGATGCAGCTCGACGGCGTCGAGATCGCCAAGCGCGAAGAGCTGTTCCTCGGCTATTTCCGCGTCGATCGCTACCATCTGCGCCACCGCCTGTTCGCCGGCGGCATGAGCGCGCCATTCATGCGCGAGATTTTCGAGCGCGGCCACGCCGCCGCCGTGCTGCCGTACGATCCGCTGCGCGATGAAGTGGTGCTGATCGAGCAATTCCGCCCCGGCGCGCTGGCCGCCGGCTTCCATCCCTGGCTGATCGAGCCGGTCGCCGGCATCATCGAGCCGGGCGAGACGCCAGAGGACGTCGCGCGGCGTGAAGCGGTCGAGGAATCCGGCTGCAAAATTTCCGACCTGGTGCCGATGCACCATTATCTGACCAGTCCGGGCGGCACGTCGGAGAGCTGCGCGCTATTCTGCGGCAGGGTCGACGCCGCGAACGCCGGCGGCCTGCACGGTCTCGATGGCGAGCATGAGGATATCCGCGTCATGGCGGTTCCCTTCGCCGAGGCGCGCACCTGGCTCGATGAAGGCAAACTGAACAACGCCCTGACCATTATCGCGGTGCAATGGCTGGCCCTGAACCGCGTGACATTGCGCGCCCAATGGGCCGCCAGCCCGGCTTGATTGAAGTGGCCCGCGCCGGTAGTCTGCAATCCACGCTGGAGCCCAGGGAAACTTGGGATTATTCCACAATCAAATTGTAGATCAGCCCATCATGGATATTCGCAACGGCTTCCTCGGCACCATCGGCAAGACTCCCCTCATCCGGCTACGCAAGGCGTCGGACGATACCGGCTGCGAAATTTACGGTAAGGCCGAATTTCTCAATCCCGGCGGATCGGTGAAAGACCGCGCGGCGCTGTTCATCATCCGCGATGCCGAAAAACGCGGCCTGCTTAAACCGGGCGGCGTCATCGTCGAAGGCACGGCGGGCAACACCGGCATCGGCTTGGCTCTCGTCGGCAACGCCCGCGGCTACCGCTCGGTGATCGTCATCCCCGAAACGCAAAGCCAGGAAAAAAAGGATATGCTGCGCCTGTGCGGCGCAGAGTTGATCGAAGTGCCGGCCGTGCCGTACTCCGATCCGAACAATTACGTGAAATATTCCGGTCGCCTCGCCGCAGAATTGGCGGCCAAGGAGCCGCATGGCGCGGTCTGGGCTAATCAATTCGACAATGTCGCCAACCGCATGGCGCATATCGAAGGCACCGGCCCGGAGATTTGGCGGCAGACCGACGGCAAGGTCGACGGCTTCACCTGCGCCGTCGGCACCGGCGGCACCCTCGCCGGCACCGGCTTGGCATTGAAGGACCGCAGCAAGAAAGTCGTGATCGCTCTTGCCGATCCGATGGGCGCGGCGCTGTACAATTACTACAAGCACGGCGAGCTGAAGTCCGAAGGCAGCTCGATCACCGAGGGCATCGGCCAGGGCCGCATCACCAAGAACCTCGAAGGAGCGCCGATCGACGACGCCTTCCAGGTGACCGACGAAGAAGCCCTGCCCGTCGTGTTCGACCTGCTGAAATATGAGGGCCTGTGCCTCGGCGGCTCGTCGGGCATCAATGTCGCCGGCGCCATCAAGCTCGCCAAGAAGATGGGGCCGGGCCATACCATCGTCACCATCCTGTGCGACACCGGCCAGCGCTATCAGTCCAAATTATTTAATCCGAAATTTCTCCGACAGCGCAACCTTCCCGTGCCGGATTGGCTATAATGGGCCAATGACCGAACAACTGCCCCCTCTCGTCTCGACCGACTGGCTCGCCGAACGGCTCAGCCGCGACGACCTTAAAATTCTCGACGCCTCTTGGTACATGCCATCCCAACAGCGCGATGCGCGGGCCGAATTCGAGCGTGAACATATCGCCTGCGCGCAATTCTTCGATATCGACCAGATAGCTGATCGCTCGTCAAAGCTCCCGCATATGCTGCCCTCAGCGGCCGATTTCGGCGCTGCGGTCGGCGCCCTCGGTATCGGCAACGAGGATGAAGTGGTGATCTATGACGGCGCCGGCATCTTTTCCGCGCCGCGCGTGTGGTGGACGTTCCGCGCTTTCGGCCACAGCCGCGTCGCTGTGCTCGACGGCGGCCTGCCGAAATGGAAGCGCGACCGTTATCCGGTCGCAAGCGATGCCGAAACGCCGAAGCCGAAAAATTTTCGCGCCAGTTTGCGCCCCAAGATGGTGCGCGACGCCGCAGCCATGCGCGACAACGTCGCCAGCCAGAAAGAGCTGGTGCTCGACGCGCGCAGCGAAGGCCGCTTCAAGGGCGTCGAACCCGAGCCGCGCCCGGGCCTAAAAGGCGGCCACATTCCGCATAGCCGCAATTTGCCCTTCCAGGCGTTGATCGATCCGGCGAACGGCACGATGAAGCCGGTCGACGAGCTGCGTGCGCTGTTCGCCGCGGCCGGCGTCACGCCCAAGCAGCGCGTGGCCGCCAGCTGCGGCTCGGGCCTGACCGCCGCAATCCTCGCCTTCGGACTGCATTTGACGGGCCGCGACGATGTGGCGATCTACGACGGCTCATGGTCGGAATGGGGCACCCTGCCCGACGCTCCCATAGAGACATAATCTCATGGCCAAAAAAAATGCCGGCGCGCCATTCAAGCCGGACACGTTGCTCACCACGCTCGGGCGCGATCCCGCCGCCCATTTCGGCATCGTCAATCCGCCGGTCTATCACGCGTCGACCGTCACCTTCCCGACCGTCGCCGAGATGGAGGCGATCGGCAAGCAGCCGTTCGACGCCGTCTATTACGGCCGCCACGGCACGCCGACGACCTTCGCCCTGCAAGACGCTATGGCCGAGCTCGACGGCGGCCAAGGCCGTCGCGGCATCGCCTGCGGCTCGGGCGTCGCGGCGCTCAATGCCGCCATCGCCGCCTTCGTCGAAACCGGTGACCATCTGCTCGTCACCGACTCGGCCTATGAGCCGACGCGCCGCTTCTGCGATCAGTTCCTAAAAAAATTCGGCGTCGAAACGACCTATTACGACCCGATGATCGGCGCCGGCATCACAGCCCTGCTGCGGCCCAACACCAAAGCGGTGGTGGTCGAAGCACCCGGCTCGCTGACCTTCGAAGTGCAGGACATCCCCGCCATCGCCGATGCCGCGCACAAGATCGGCGCAGCGGTCATCATGGACAACAGTTGGGCGACGCCGCTGCTCTACAAGGCGTTCGACCATGGCGTCGACGTCTCGGTCTATTCCGCGACGAAATATATCGTCGGCCATTCCGACGCCATGATGGGCGTCATCGTCGCCTCGCCGGAGACTTTCCTGAAGGTGCGCAAGAGCGTCGCCATGTTCGGCGCGGCCCCCGGGCCCGACGACTGCTATCTGGCGCTGCGCGGGCTGCGCACGCTCGGCGTGCGTCTGGAGCGCCACGACAAGAGCGCGATGAAAATCGCCGAATGGCTCAAGGGCCGGCCCGAAGTGGCGAAAATTTTGCACCCCGCCTTCCCCGACTGCCCGGGCCACGACATATGGAAGCGCGATTTCACCGGCGCGTCGGGCCTGTTCTCGATCATCCTCAAGCCGGCCTCGAAAGCGGCGCTCACCGCCATGCTCGACGGCATGCGCCTCTTCGCCATGGGCTATAGCTGGGGCGGCTACGAAAGCTTGATCATTCCGGCCAATCCGGTAGCGATCCGCAGCGCCGTGCCCTGGACCGCCGAAGGGCCGCTGCTGCGTCTGCATGTCGGCCTCGAAGATGTCGGCGACCTGATCGACGATCTGACCGACGGCTTCAAGCGGCTTGCCGCCCATTCTTAAGGTAGAGCGCTCATGAGCGGCGTCGGCGACAAGCTGCGGCACTATGAGGGCGTCGCCAAGGTCTATGACGAATTCCGCCCGACCTACCCCGCCGCCTTCCTCACGCGCCTCGCCGATGCTTTGGCCGTCGAACCGACCCCCGAATTGAAGAACGGCGCCGGTACGGTCTACGACATCGGCGCCGGCACCGGCATCTTCACCCGCCAACTGCGCGCCCTGCTGCCCGCCACGATGCCGATCATCGGCGTCGAGCCGGCGAGCGACATGTGCGCCCATGCGGCGGAGAGCGCGGCCGATCTGCCGAACATTTCTTTCATCAGTGGCGCTGCCGAACATCTGCCTGCCGAGGACGGCGCCGGACGCGCCATCTTGGCCGCCACTGCCGCGCACTGGTTCGCGCGCGGGCAATTCTACAATGAGGCGGCGCGCGTGCTGCGCCCCGGCGGCGTGCTCGCCATCGTGCAATATTTCCGCGACAAGGACCGCTCGCCCATCGTGCAGGACTTCCTCGCCTTCCTGCTCGACAACCAGGCGCGCCGTCCGCCGAAGCGGCCCGACTACATCGCCGAGCTGGAAGCGCGTCCCGAATTCGGCGCGGTCGAACAAGTCACAGATGTGCAGGAGCTGCCGCTCAGCTTCGCGCAATTCGTCGGCCTCGCGCTCTCCTCGCCGACGACGCGCGATATCGTCGACCGGCTCGGCCAGGACAAGGTCGAGGATGCGCTGTACGCCATCGCCCGCAAACATGCGGTCGGCGAAGACCGCCTAGCCTACGGCGTCGTCTTTCAGTATTTCCTGACGCGGCGCGTCAGCTAGCGTTGCGACGTGCTTCGTTACTAAGCGTGCTGCGCGCGCCGGGGCCAAGCCGCCACCGCGACGAACATCGCCGTCGCCGTCAGCACGATGGCCGCGCCCGAGGGCAAATCCCAGAGATAAGACTCGACCATGCCGCCGCCGACCGCGATGACCCCAATCAGCGCGGCGAGCGCCGCCATCTGCTCAGGCGTTCTGGACAAGCGGCGCGCCGCCGCCGCCGGAATCACCAGCAGCGAGGTGATCAGCAGGATGCCGACGATCTTGAGCGACACGGCGACTACCACGGCGAGCAGCAGCATGAAGAGAAAGCGCGCCAATAGCGTGTTGACGCCTTCGACCCGCGCCATTTCCTCATGCACCGTCATGGCGAGCAGCGGCCGCCACAGCCAGAGCAGCACGGCCATGCAGACGGCGCCGCCGCCGTAGATCCAATAAAGGTCGGTTTCGGTGACAGAGAGGATATCGCCGAACAGCAACGACAACAGATCGGTGCGCAGCGTATCGAGGAAGGCCAGGAAAACGATGCCGGCGGCGAGCGTCGCGTGGGCCAGCACGCCGAGCAGCGTGTCGGTCGCCAGGGTCTTGCGCTTCTCGGCCAGATAAAGCGCGCCGGCCAACGCCACCGAGACGATGAACATGCCGAGCGTCATGTCGAAATGCAGGGCGTAACCGAGCGCCACGCCGAGGATGGCCGAATGGGCCAGCGTCGAGCCGAAGAACGACATGCGCCGCCACACCACGAAGGCGCCGAGCGGGCCGCAGATCAGCGCCACGCCGAAGCCGGCGATGAGCGCGCGGATCAGGAAATCATCCATGGGAATGGCCATGATGGTCATGATCATGTTGAACCTTGCCGTCGGCAGCGACGACATGGCCGGCGGCGTCGTGAGCATGATCGTGCGCGTGGGTGTAGACGGCGAGACTGGGCGCGATGGTCGGGCCGAACATGGCGAAATATTCCGGATGACGGCCGACCGTCTCCGGCGTGCCGGCGCAGCAGACATGCTGGTTCAGGCAGATCACCTCGTCAGTCGCGGCCATCACGAGATGCAGATCGTGCGACACCATCAGCACGCCGCAGCGATGGGTCTGACGCAGCTTGCCGATCAGATCGTACAGCTCCGCTTGGCCGGTGACGTCGACGCTGCGCACCGGCTCGTCGAGCACCAACAGATCGGGATCGCGCAAGAGTGCCCGCGCCAGCAGCACGCGCTGGAATTCGCCGCCCGACAGCACTTGCATGGCCTGGTCGATGACATAGGCCGCGCCGACCTCGTCGAGAGTCGTCTCGATGCGCGTCGCGTCCTTAACGCCCGAAAGCTGCAAGAAGCGCCGCACCGTCATCGGCAGGTCGCGGTCGATCGTCAGCGATTGCGGCATATAGCCGATGCGCAAATCGGCGCGGCGTTCGACACGGCCGCGCGTCGGCGCGGCGAGTCCGAGCAGGATGCGCACAAGGGTGGATTTTCCCGCGCCGTTGGGGCCGATCAGCGTGACGACGCGACCGGGCTGCACCGCCAGGCTGACGTCATGCAGCACCTCGCGGCCGGCGAACTCGACGCAAATATTATGCGCGGCGACGAGCGGCGGCACGCTCATTGCGCGGCTTGGCTGCAATCGCGGCACACGCCGGACACTTCCACGGTCTGGCTATCGGGCGCGAAGCCGAGTCCGCGCGTCACGCCGGCGATGGCGGCGTCGATGGCCGGATTGTCGATCTCGGCCACCGTGCCGCAGCGCTTGCAGATGAGATATTGCATGGCGTGCGTGTCGGCGGGATGGCTGCAGCCGATATAGGCGTTGAGCGAAGCGATGCGGTGGATCAGCCCTTGCTCGAGCAAGAAATCGAGCGCCCGATAGACCGTCGGCGGCATGGCGTTGCGTCCCTCGCCGCGCAACAGATCCATGACGGCATAGGCGCCGATCGGCGCGTGCGAGCCCCAGATCAATTCGAGCACGCGCTTGCGCAATTCCGTCAGGCGCACGTCGCGGTCGGTGCAGAGCCGCTCGGCCTCGGCCAGCGCGTCGGCGACGCAGCGGTGATGGTCATGGCCGCGCCCCAAGGCGGGCGGCAGATCGGACGAGGCTGTCGGACGGCGCGGCGCCATGGGCGCTCCAAAATCGGGTCGTGACGCGAAATGGCCTTGCGAATCAGGCGACTCGTCACATTTGTTATATTATAACACTGTTGACGCGCCGCCTGTCAATGTTGACTCTGTTCTCAGTCGATACGACGCGCCTCCCAGACGGAAAGCCAACCATGACCACCGCCTCACCCACGCCAGCGGGCGCGCCCGCTTTGCCCGCCACGCCAGAAGCTATCGCCGAGATCGTCGGCGGCATGGCGTTCGACGCCAACGGCTTGGTCGCCGCCATCGCTCAGCAAGCCGGTAGCGGCGAAGTGCTGATGCTCGCCTGGATGAACCGCGAAGCGGTCGAGGCGACGCTGAGCACTGGCTACGCGCATTACTATTCGCGCTCGCGCCAGAAGCAGTGGAGAAAGGGCGAAAGCTCCGGCCAAGTGCAAAAGCTGATCGACTTCCGCCTCGACTGCGATGGCGACGCGGTGCTGATGCTGGTCGAACAGACCGGCGTCGCTTGTCACACCGGCCGGCACAACTGCTTCTTCCGCGCGCCGCGCGCGCTCGGCGGCCTGACCGAAATCGCCAAGGTCGAGGTCGACCCCAGCAAGCTTTACGGCGGTTGAGTCTTTATGATCGTCATCAAGGCCCATAGCAAAGAGCGGATGCAAAGCTGGTTCGACATCTTCGCGCGCGAAATGCCGGACACCGAGGTCGTGTTGTGGCCGCATTATGGCGATCCCAAGAATGTCGAGTTCGTCATCGCCTCGGAATTGCCAGCCGGCGAGTTCGCCAAATTTCCGAATTTGAAGTTCGTCGCCTCGATGGCGGTCGGCGTCGAGCGTCTGCTTGGCGACAAGACCATGCCGGCGCATCTGCCGATCGTGCGCAGCGTCAATCCGGCGCGCGGCGACACCATGACCGAATATGTCGTGCTGCATACGCTGCGCTATGTTCGGCGCCTCGCGGAGTACCAAGCGCATCAGGCGGAGCAGCGCTGGGAACGGCTGGCCGACCATGCCGCCGCGGAGACCGGCGTCGGCGTCATGGGGCTCGGCAATCTCGGATTGATCGCGGCGGAACGTCTGCGCCTGTTCGGTTTCCCGGTCGCCGGCTGGGTGCGCAACCCGCGCGCGATCGACGGCATCGAGACCTTCGTCGGCAAAGCGCAGTTCTATGATTTCCTCGCCCGCAGCAACATCGTCGTCTGCCTCTTGCCGTTGACGCCGGAGACGCGCGACCTCTTGGACGCTCGCGCCTTCGCAGCCATGCCGCGCGGCAGTTATTTGATCAATGCCGGCCGCGGCGAGCAGATCGTCGACGAGGACCTGCTGGCCGCGCTCGAGTCGGGCCAGCTGGCCGGCGCGACGCTCGATGTCTTTCGCGCCGAGCCCCTGCCCGCCGATCACCCGTTCTGGGGTCACCCGAAGATCACTGTAACGCCGCATAATGCCGCCGCGACGCGCCAGGCCCACGGCGCCGACATCGTGATCGAAAACATCCGCCGGGCGCGCGCCGGCCAGCCCCTCGTGAATGTGGTGGATAAGTCCGCCGGCTATTAGGATGTCACCCCGCTGCCGCTGTTTTGTCATGTACGCCGAGTATTGTGACTAGACAACAGACCGGGGTCATCCGTATCGTCATGCTCGCGCCTTTGATCGCCGCCCATCGTGGCGGTGCCGGCCTCTGGCCGGAAAACAGTCTCACAGCTTTCCGTAACGCGATTTGCCTGCCGGTCGATCTTATCGAACTGGACGTGCACCGCTGCAAAGATGGGCTCCTTGTCGTTCATCACGATGCCACGCTCGACCGTATGACCGATGGCAAAGGACCGCTCGCCGACAAGACCTGGGACGAATTGTGCAGCATCACGGTGAACGACACCGACGGCGAGCCGCTACCGCTGCTCGAAGAAGTCATTTCACTCGTTGCGCCGACTGGAATCGACCTGCGCTTGGAGTTCAAGACCCGTATCGACGGCAGCCGCTATCACGGCATTGAAGCCGAAGCCATCGCCATGCTGCGCGAAGCCGACATGCTGCAACGGACGATCATCACCTCGTTCCAATGGGATACCTTGGAAACCGCGCTGTCGCTCGCGTCAGTCCGGGGCGCCGTCGCGCTGTTGCGCAAGAGCGCCGTCGCCGCGGCGGAAGACTACGAGGCGACGCTCGCCTTGGTGCGCGCCAAGGCGCTGCCGGAGATCGGGCTGCCCGCCGCCCTGATGACGGCCGACAGATTCGCGCAGGCGCGCGACATGGGCCTGCGCGCCGGCGCGTTCGGCGTCAACACGCAAGAGCGCATCGCTGCCGCCTTCGATCTCGGCGCGACCGCCTTCACCACCGACCGCCCAGACTGGGCCCTCGCCGAAAAAGAGCGCCGTTTGCAGGCGGCGTAACAGCAGCAGTCAACGTCTCCCCCGACCGCGCAGCGGTCAACGCCTGAGCGTCGGATCGAGCCGGTCGCGCAGCCAATCGCCGAGGATGCTGACGGCGAGCGTGGTGAGAAAAATCATGATCCCCGGAAAGACGGCGATCCACCAAGCGGTCAGCAGATAGTCGCGGCCGGAGCCGAGCATCAGGCCGAGGCTGGTCAGCGGCGGCTGGATGCCGAGGCCGAGAAAGCTCATCGACGTTTCGAGCAGGATCGTCTCCGGGAAGTTCAACGTGAACTGCACGATCAAGGCGCTGGCGATATTCGGCAGGACATGGTGGCCGTAAATACGCAGCGGCCCGGCGCCGAGCGCGCGCATCGACGTCACATAGCCGTGCCCGCTCGCCGATAAAACCATGCCGCGCGTCAGGCGGGCATAGGTCTCCCAGCCGTTCAGCCCCATGACCAGGACGAACAGCACGAAGTTGTTGCCGAAGAACGCCAGCACGGCGAGCGCGACGATCATAAAAGGGATCGACGCCTGGAAATCGACGAACATCATGACGGATTCTTCTATCCAGCCGCGGAAATGCGCTGCGACGAACCCAATGATCGTGCCGATCAACGCGCCGATCACCGTGCCGGCGATGGCGACGAACAGGCTCATGCGCGTGCCGTAGATGATGCGACTCAGCAGATCGCGGCCAAGATCGTCGGTGCCAAGCCAATATTGCGACGTGCCGCCAAGGAAGGCCGGCGGTTTCAGGCGGTTCAACAGGTCCTGCTCGGCGTAATGATAGGGCGCCAGCAAATCGGCGAACAGAAACACGAACAGTGTTGCGGCAAGAAATGCGGCGCAAATCAGCACCAGCACCGGCATCCGCGCCAGCTCGCGGGTCAGGCCCGAGAGAATGCCAGGCTTGATTCGCGCCGTCAGACGGTCCTGAGTCTCGTCGGCCATCTCACGCCTCCCGCGCGACGTCGCGCACGCGCGGGTCGAGCCAGCCGTAGAGGAAATCGACGATCAAGTTGGTGGCGACCATCGTGAACGCGACGAGGAGGATGACCGCCTGGACCACCGGAAGATCTCGGCTCGACACGGCGGTGACGAGCAATCGACCGATCCCCGGCCAGGCGAACACCGTCTCGGTGACGAGCGCGCCGGAAATCAGGCCGCCGATTTTGAAGCCGAGCACGGTGATGATGGGAATCGCCGCGTTGGGCGCGGCATGCCAGGCGATGCGGCGCAGACGCGGCGACCCCTTGGCCTTCGCCGTGCGCATGTAGGATTGACTGAGCACTTCGAGCATGGCCGAGCGGGCGAACCGCGCCAGCGTGCCGGCGGCGGCGGTGCCCAGCGTGACGACCGGCATGATCATATGCCATAGCGTCGCGCTGCCCGAGCTCGGCAGCCATTGCAACGTCATTGTGAACAGCAAGATCAGCAGGATGCCCAGGAAGAAGTTCGGCATCGCGTAGCCGAGCACGGCGAAGCTCATGGTCAAGCGGTCGGCTAGCGTGTTGCGGCGCAGCGCGGCATAAATGCCGAGCGGCACGCCGAGCAGCACGGCGAAGGCAAGCGCGGCGACGCCGAGCTCAAGGGTGGCCGGCACCCGTTCCAACACCACCTGCAAAGCGTCGCGCTGGTCGCGCAGCGATACGCCGAAATCGCCCTGCAGAACGCTCCAGATGTAGCGCAGATATTGCTCGTATATCGGCCTATCGAGGCCCCAGGCCGCCCGGTAATAGGCGATAGTGTCGCTGCTCGCGTCGTCGGGCAGCAGGATGTCCGTCGGATCGCCCGACATCCGAAGAATTACGAATACGAAAGACACCGCGAGCAGCAGCGTCAGCGCCGCGCGCAGCATTTTGATCAGAAAGAAGCGGCCCGTCATTGCGCCACGGCCGTCTCGGCGCGCAGCGCCAACGCGCGCCCGGGCGCGTTCACCAGCACGCCGTCGATCTCCAGGTCGATCAGACGGCGCAGGCGCGCCTCGTCGATCTCTCCGGCCGTGCCGTTGCTGCGCTGGCCGGCGGTGATCCAGACCGGATGGTTGCCGCAACGGGCCGCCGCAACCGTTGCCGCCGTCGCCTCATCCTCCCAGAGCCGCGCGATGCTGCCGCCTGCCGCAAAAAACGCGGGGAAGTCGCGCGGATTGCTCAGAAATCCGAGGATCACCCGATCCGGCGCCCGCTGATGCAGCGCTTGCGCCTGGACGACGCTGCGCACCCCGAACACCACCGACGCCTGCATGTTCGCCTCGCGCACCGCGTCATCCACCAGCACGGGGTAATCCCGATAAGCGAGCTTGAGATCGAGCAACACGCCGACGCGCCCGCGGGCGATCTCCAAAACATCGGTGAGGCGCATCACGTTCAGTTCGTCGAGAGTCGCATCGGGCAGTTCCGCGATGCAACGGTCGGTGCCGCGCACGCGCTCCAGGTCGGGGTCGTGGTTGCAATAGAACGTCCCGTCGCCCGAAAGCCGCACATCGGTCTCGATCAGATCGGCGCCTGCGGCAATCGCGGCTTCGAAGGCGTCACGGCTGTTCTCCAGATACCCGTCCGAATAGCCGCGATGAGCGATCACGAGAAAGTCTCCGCGACGCATGAGGTTCACGACGCGATCTCCTCGGCGCCCAAAGGCTTGGGCGGCAGAAACACCGTGGAGCCTGTCGCGCGCGACCAATTGCGCACATCGACCGATAGAAACATATCCGGCTCGATGAACTCATGCGTCGCCACGGGACCGTCCAAGCGATAGCGGATATAGCCGGCCCGGCGTTGCAGGCCGTCGACCGGCGGCAAGGGTTTTTCCTTGCTGTTGATGAAAGCCGTGGCCGGGGCCCAGACCATTTGCAGGTCATCGAGCGCGAAGGCGCGGTACACATGCAGATGGCCGCTGCCGATCAGTTTGACGCCGTGCTTGCGGCAGAGGGCCATCAGTCGTGCACGCCCGGTCGGATAAAGACAGGATAGACCGAGCTTCTCTTCCTCCGGGGCGGCATAGAAGATCGGCTTGTGCAGGAACAACGCGAGATGACGGCCGCCGGCCGACGCGAAACTCTCATCGAGCCAAGCGAGCTGGGCAGCCTCGTCCTCGAAACCCGAATCGAACAATTGCGCGTTGAGACCCGCCACGCGCCAGCCGTTCTCCCCCTCGCCGATATCCGTATAATCCCATTCGGGACCGACGAAGCTACGCCAGTTGCGACGGCGCTCGTCATTCAGCGGCCGCTTCAGGCGCGTGTCGGGGGGCGTGTCGCCGATATCATGGTTGCCCGGAATGACCAGAACAGGGCACGGCAGCTTGTCGAGCTCGGCCCGCGCGAACGCGAGGTCATCGACATCGTCGGTGCCGCGCAACGACAGATCGCCGCTGTGAACGACCAGGTCGGGCGGATTGGCGCGCATATCGTCGAGAAACACCCGCCAATTATCGTAGAAATATCCCCGATTCCGGCTGAGATGGGTGTCGGTGACTTGGACGACGTCGAACGCTTTCATATTTCGCCTCTCGCGACACGGTGGCAGGCGACCTGATGCGCCGGATCGCCGACGCCGTTCGCATCGAGAACCGGCATCAAGACAGGTGTGGAGGCTTTGCAATCCTCCACCACGAACGGACAGCGGGTATGGAAGCGGCAGCCGGCGGGCGGATTGACGGCGCTCGGCGGGTCGCCCGCCAGCAACAACCGTTCGCGGCGCAGGCGCGGATCTGGAACCGGGATGGCCGAGATCAGCGCCCGCGTGTAGGGGTGGCGCGGCGTGTCGAACAGGGCATCGCGCGGCGCGGTCTCGACGATCTCGCCGAGATACATCACGGCGATCCGGTCGCTGATATGGCGCACCACGCTGAGCGCATGGGAGATGAACAGATATGCGACGCCGAATTGCCGCTGCAGGTCCTTCAAGAGATTGACGACTTGCGCCTGCACCGAAACGTCGAGCGCCGAAACCGGCTCGTCGCAAACCACCAATTTAGGTTCCAGAATCAGGGCGCGCGCGATGACGACGCGCTGCTGCTGGCCGCCGGACAACTCATGGGGGTAACGACTGGCCATATCTGCTTGCAAACCGACCGCCTTGAGCATTCGCAGCGCCTTGGCCTCGCGCTCCGCCGAAGCGCCGACCGCGTGAATATCGAGCGGTTCGCGAATTTGCGCGCCGATCGGCAGCCGCGGATTGAGCGCGCTTGCCGGGTCTTGAAAAATGATCTGCGCGTCGCGACGAAACGCCTTTTGCTCGACGGATGATAAGCGGGCAATAACCTTGCCGTTGATGCGCACCTCTCCGCCGTTGAGCGCCAGAAGATCGAGGACCAAGCGGCCCGTCGTCGATTTGCCGCAGCCGGACTCGCCGACCAAGCCGAGCGTCTCGCCAGCGCGTAGGTCGAAACTGACGCCGTCGACCGCGCGCACCTCCGACCTTGGCCCCCAAGGCCAAGCCCGCGCCAAACTGAAGCGCCGCGCAAGATCGCGCGCTTGCAACAGCGGCGGCGCGTCCAAGAGCGTCATGCTGCGTCGAGAACCGGCACGAAGCAGGCCACGCGTCGTGCATTGGGCAAAAGCTGCGGTTCGGGCGCCTTCTCAAGGCAGGCCGCGCAAACATTCTCGCAGCGCGGCGCGAACGGGCAACCGGGCGGCACGGCATGGAGCGACGGCACGCTGCCCTCGATGGTCGCGAGGCGCGCGACGTTGGCGTCGATGCGGGGAATGGAGCGCAACAGGCCCCGCGTATAAGGATGCGCCGGCGCGGCAAAGATGTCGTTCACAGCGCCTTCTTCGGCGACTCGGCCGAGATACATGACGGCGACACGGTCGGCCATCTCCGCCACCACGCCGAGATCGTGTGTGACCAAGAGAAGCGCCAGCCCCTCCTCCGCTCGCAACTCGCGGAGCAATTCGAGAATTTGGGCCTGGATGGTGACGTCGAGCGCCGTGGTCGGCTCGTCGGCGACGATCAACTTCGGCCGACAGGCCATCGCCATGGCGATGACGACGCGCTGATTCATGCCGCCGGAGAGCTGATGCGGATATTCCTTCAGACGCCGCGCGGCGTCCGGAATACGAACGCGGTCGAGAAGCCGACGCGCCTCTTGCGTCGCGGCGCTCCATGACAGCCCGCGATGCAGCACGAGAACCTCGGCAAGCTGTTTGCCGATGCTATGGACCGGGTTGAGCGACGTCAGGGGGTCTTGAAAGATCATGGCGATCTCGCGGCCCCGCAAGCGCTCGAGTTCGCGCTCGGACAGCTTCGACATGTCGGCCCCTGCGAAGCGGACGCTGCCGCCGGCAATCTTGCCGTTGGGCGGCAGCAAGCCCAGCAGCGCATGACAGGTGACGCTTTTGCCGCACCCTGATTCGCCGACGAGGCAAAGGGTCTCTCCGGCATCCATCGACAGGCTGACGCCGCGCACCGCATCGACCGGCCCGCGTTCGGTCGAAAACCTCACCGTCAGGTTTTCGACCGACAATAGCGGTTCCGCAGCGGGAGACATCGCCGTCACCCCTCGCCAGACTTACGAACGCGGCGCCGTCTTGATCTTGAAGACGTCGGGACGGAAATCCATGAAATACAGCGGATACGGCGTCCACTGGATCGTGTTCTTCATGGCGTAAGTCTCGTAGGGATTGTAGAGCAGCGCTGCCGGCGCCTCATCCTCGAAGATGTCGAGCATGGTCTGGAAGGCGGCGTACCGCGCCTTCGGGTCCATGCTGGTGACGACGACATCTTGCGCGTCGTTGAAGGCCTTGGGCGAAGTCCAATATTTGTTGCTCTTCTGCAGCGCCGAGTCATAGCCCCACAGCGAAACAAGGCCGCCGACCGGATCAGGCAGGCGATAGGAGTTCGACCAGGGATAGATCATCACGTCGGGCGTGCGCGTCTGGGTGAAGTTCTCGACGATGGCCAGGCGCATGTTGATGCCGGCCTTCTTCCACATCTGCTGGATGATCTGGGTCGCCGACAGCATGTTGCTGTAATAGGCGGTCATGGTACGCAGCACGATCTCTTCGCCGTTATAGCCGGCTTCCTTGAGAAGCTGCTTGGCGCGCTCGGGATCATGCGCCGGCGGCGGGCGTTGCGGGTTGTACATCGCGCCGAAGTCTTCCATCTGGTGGCCGTTCGGCACATAGGCCTGATTCTGCCACAAGGCGGTGATCAGCGCCGGCCGGTCGATGGCGAGCGACAGGGCTTGGCGGACGCGCTTGTCCTTCAGCAACGGATGGTTGGTGTTGAAGGTCAGGAGTTGCGTGTTGGCCAGCGCCAAGCTCTTGGTCTCGATGTTCTTGTAACGGTCGAACACCTGCACCTGATCGGGCGGAATGTTGACGATCAAGTCCATCTCGCCACTCACCAAGCCGGCGACACGGCTGGCCAGTTCAGGCACTTGGCGGAAGGTCAGCGTCTTGAAGGCCGGCTTGCCGCCGTAATAATCGTCGTTGGCGGTGAAGCGCTGATAATCGCCTTCCTTCCATTCGACGAATTTCAGCGGGCCGGTGCCGACCGGCGCGCGGTCGGTGACTTTGAGCGCCGTCGCCATCCATTTCGGATCGCTCGTGTCGCCCTTGACCGCGTCGAGCCAAGCCTTCTTGCTGATAATGAACGAGCCGTAGGTGGCGAGACGCTGCTCAAGCACCGGGTCCGGCTCCTTGGCGATGAAACGCACGGTATATTTGTCGAGCGCTTCGACGCGGGCGAGATGACCGAAATAGGTGCGGCCTTCCGGCAGCAGAGACTTCGGCCCGATCAAGCGGTCGGGATCGAAGGTGAAGAGAATATCCTCGGAGGTCATCTCCGCGCCGTTATGGAACTTCACGCCCTGGCGCAGGGTCAGATCCAAAGTGCGGTCGTCAACGCGCTTCCACGAGGTGGCGAGACCCGGCACGAGCTTCGAGCCCATGCCCTTGCCGTCCGATAGGAAGTCGCGGCGGATCAACGTGTCGTAGATCGAATAAGTGATGCGGATCGTCACGTTGCCGGAGGCCAGCACCGGATCGAGACCAAGCGCCAGATTGTTGACGCCGACGACGACATTCGGCCGATTGTCTTGCGCCTGTGCGCCGCTGGCGAAGCCGGCAAGAGCCACAACGGACGCGGCTGCCAATAAACGCAAGGACTTGCGCCAAAACCGATGGTTCATGGTCATGACCCCCTAAATAAACGATGCGGCCTGATGGCCTCGCGCCGACTCTTAGGGGGATCGGATGACTCATCCGTGACGTATTAATGACTATAGTGTTACAGAACGTCTCTGAAGGATGAGCTCGATTAAGCTGCGTCGCCGCGGGCGCTATCGATTTTGGCGCCTTCGAGATTGGCCCCATCCAGCATGGCGCCGCGCAAGTCCGCGCCGCGCAGATCGGCGCCACGCAAATCGGCGTCACGCAAATCCGCCTCGCTGAGATCGGCCTTCGCCAAACGGGCTGAGCGCAACACCACGCCAGCGAGATTCGCGCGGATCAGCTTGGCGTTCTCCAGATTGACCGGATAGAAATGCGACGGCGAATTGCCGATCTTCTCGACCGGCCCGAGATTGGCGCCGGCGAGATTGGTCTCGATCAGCGCCGCGCGTTGCAGGTTGGCGCCGCGCAGGTCAGCACGCGTCATGTTCGCGCCGCATAGATCGGCGAACGGCATCACCGCCATGGCGAGTTCAGCATTGGAAAGGTCGGCATCGCGCAGCACTGCGCGTTCCATGATCGCGGCGGCGAGATTGACGCCGCGCAAGTTGCGTCCCGTGAGGTCTGTCTCGGTCAGATCGGCGCGCCGGCCCGCCCTGCTGGTGCTATCGACCCATTCGACGTGGCTCTTCAACAAGGCGCTTAAAGCCGCATCGTTCGGCGAGGGCACGCTCGACTTGACCGCCATGATGAAGCCCTCGTAAGCGCGCGCGTCGGCGTCGAGAATCGCGCCGCGCATGTCGGCATCCTTGAACAGCGTGTAGTCGAGCTTCACCTTGTTCAGCACCGCGCCGGTCATGGTCGCGCCGCCGAAGTTGGCGCCCGTGAGATCGCAGCCGTCGAGCATGGCGCCGATCAATAGCGAATTGCGCAAGTCGGCGCGCTTGAGATCGGTGCCGCGCAACACGGCATCGGTCAGGTCGGCGTTGAGCAGCGTGGAATCGGACAAGAGCGCGCCGGTGAGATCGACTCGCCGGGCGATGATGGCGCTCAGTTCGGACGAGAGCTGCTCGTAAGTCATCACCTGAAGGCCGTCTTTTTGCTCATGGCGCGCCAGCGCGGCTTGCCGCACGTCGGCTTCGACCATGGTGGCTTCGGTGAGGTCGGCGCCGCGCAGGCAGGCGCCTCGCAAGTCGGCGCGCGTGAGATCGGCGCGGTAGAGATTGGCGACGCGCAGATCGGCGCCGAATAGATTGGCGGTCTGCAATTTCGCTTCGGCCATCCAACATTGCTTGAGCAGCGCGCCTGTCAGATCGGCTTGGCTGAGATCGCTCTTGCGCAGATCGAGGCCGGTCAGATCGTGAAACTTGAGCAACGCGCGCCGACCGCTCGAATGGCCCGTCAGAAAACGCTCGTGCAGACGCAATACGCGGTCCAGCTCCTGCTGGGTGATGCGCGTCCACCGGAGCCCCGATGGGCCCACGCGGCTGGTGCTATCGTCCATTCGCCTCTCTCTGCCGGCCGGGAAAGGCCGAAATTTGTTTATTATTCAGCATGATAAAGATTAAGGCGGGGTTAAGCCTGTGGCTGCGCGCGGCTTATCTCGCGCGAGTCCGCCGCCGGCCCCCCAAATATCGCGCCGCAGCAGGAAAACGCGCCATATTGGTGCCATGATCTCGGTTAAAATGCAGGGTCGAGGCCGTGAAGTTCGGCGTTTCGCTGGGCTCGGGGGCGGCTTCTGGAGGGTATAGCCATGTCGCGTGGCATCGTCGCGGCCGCTGTTTTGGCGCTTGCCGGAGCCGCCTCTCTCGCCGGAGCCGAACCGGCTGCGGCCGACAGTTTTAGCTTCGGCTACAGCAGCGGTTATCATGGCCGCCCGGGACCCGGCTGGGACCGCAACCGCCATGTCTACCGGCCGCCGCCACGCGTCGTCTATAACGCCCCGCCGCCGCGCTACTACCATCGCCCGCCGCCCCGGGTGATCTACGCCCAGCCGCAGGTGATCTACCGTTCGGCGCCACCGACCGTGATTTACGCCGACCCACCGCCGGTGATCTACGCGCCGCCGGTGGTCGCCAATAACGTGCTGCCGGGCGGCCCGCTGCATCAGGGGCAATATTGCCGGGAATATCAGTCGAGTTCGGTGGTCGGCGGCAAACAGGTCTATTCTTACGGCACCGCCTGCCAACAGCCTGATGGCTCCTGGCGCATCGTCCAATAGGGCGCATCGTTCAGTAGGGCGAAACATCTTTGAGACGGGCGTCGCTGGCCAAAGCGACGCCCGTCTCATTTTTTCGCCAGGCCCCCCGCCGACTCTGGGCTTCGCCGACCCTCATGCTATAGATCGATCAAAGCATATGGATCGCGCAGGGGATTGAGCGGCATGAGCACGGCCAAGGGCTACGATTACATCATCATCGGCGCGGGATCCGCCGGCTGCGTCTTGGCCAACCGCCTGAGCGAAGACCCCGCCTGCCGCGTGCTGCTGCTCGAAGCCGGCGGCCGCGACCTCGACCCGCTGATCCATATCCCGCTCGGCATCGGCAAGATGCACGAATACGGCCTGCACGATTGGCATTACGAAACCGAGCCCGACCCGGCGCTCAACAACCGCAAGGTCGACGCCAAGCGCGGCAAGGTGCTCGGCGGCTCGTCGTCGGTCAACGTCATGGCCTACACGCGCGGCAATCGCGGCGACTACGACCGCTGGGCGCAAAAGGGCGTGCTCGGCTGGTCCTACCATGAGGTGCTGCCCTACTTCCGCCGCTGCGAACATTGGGAAGGCGGCGACGACCCCTATCGCGGCGGCTCGGGGCCGCTGCATACCGAATTCGCCAAAACCAGAGACCCGCTGTACGACGCCTGGATCAAGGCCGGCGAAGCCAACGGCTTCCCGCACACCAAGGACTACAACGGCCTCCAGCAAGAAGGCTTCGGCCGCAGCCAATACACCATCAAGAATGGCCGGCGCTGCTCCTCCGCCGTCGCCTTCCTCAAGCCGGCGATGAGCCGCCCGAACCTGACCGTCATCACCCGCGCGCTGACCAGCCGCGTGCTGCTGAAAGGCACGCGCGCCACCGGCGTCGAATATATCAAGGGCAACGAGGTGATCCGCGTCGCGGCCGACCGCGAGGTGATCGTCTCGGGCGGCACCTTCAACAGCCCGCAAATCCTCAAACTGTCGGGCATCGGCCCGGCCGACGAGCTGCGCGAATTCGGCATCCAGCCGGTGCTCGACCTGCCGGTCGGCAAGAATCTGCAAGACCATCTCGCCACGGTGATCTTCTGGACGCGGCCGCAGAACACCAGCCTGTTCCGCGAGAACATGCGCTTCGACCGCATGGCCTTCAACATGCTGCGCGCCTACTTCACCGGCACC
Organism: uncultured Rhizobium sp.; assembly: GCA_964628235.1. Classification (GTDB taxonomy): domain Bacteria; phylum Pseudomonadota; class Alphaproteobacteria; order SMXQ01; family SMXQ01; genus CAMAVH01. The sequence continues at coordinate 29,685 of CAZVLU010000037.1, forward strand.
GGTCCCGCGACCGTGGTGCCGGGCGGCTTGCACGCCTTCATCAAGACGCGCCCGGAAATCGCGGTGCCCGATATCGAATTCATGTTCCGCGGCCTGCCGCACGACGCCCATCTGTGGTTTCCCGGCATCAAGAAAGCCTATCTCGACGGCTACGGCATCCGCCCGACCCTGCTCCACCCCGACAGCCGCGGCGAGATCCTGCTGCGCTCGGCAGACCCGAAGGACCCGCCGCGCATCGTCTATAACTTCTTCACCGCGCCGAACGATCTGCCGACCTTCCGCCAGGGCTTCAAGTTGGCGCGCGAAGTCGGCAACCACGCCGCCCTCGCCGGCTTTCGCGGCGAAGAGCGCAGGCCCGGCGTGAAGGTGCAGACCGACGCCGAGATCGACCAATTCCTGAAAAGCACGGCGATCACGGCGCACCATCCCGCCGGCACCTGCGCCATGGGCATCGGCCCCGACGCGGTGCTCGATCCGCAGATGAAGGTGCGCGGCATGGAAGGCTTGCGCGTCGTCGACGCCTCGGCGATGCCCGATATGGTCTCTGCGCATATCAACGCCTGCGTGCTGATGATGGCGGAAAAAGCTTCCGACCTGATTCGCGGCAAGCCGCCGCTGCCGGCCTCGACGGCGCCTTAAAGAACGCTAAGCGTCAGGATCCAGGACGTCGGCGACCTTGTCGCGCTTGGGCGGCGGCAGCAGCTTCATCGTCAGGATGAAACCCGACAGCGCCAAACAGATGCTGTTGGTGACGATGAGCGGCCATTGGCCAAGCAACAGGCCATAGCCCGTCCACAGCGCGAAGCCGATCACGGTGATGGCGTACATCGGCGCCGAGATGGCGTCGGTGTCGCGCGTGCGGATGATCTTCCAGGCTTGCGGCGTGAAGCTGACGGTCGAGGCGATGGCGGCGAGCGTGCCGATGATCGTGACGAGGTCCAAAGCGTCTCCTCACAGTGCGGACATGAAAAAAGGCGGCCGCGCCGGGGGGCACGACCGCCTTTTTCACCCATTCGTCTTTTTAACGGACGACGAGATCGTTCTTCACCGACTGCACGCCTTCGACCTTGCGGGCGACATCTGTGGCGCGGGTCCGCTCGGCCGACGAATCGACGAAGCCGCTGAGCTGGACGGTGCGGTTGAAAGTCTCGACGCTGATCTGGCGGAGCTTCAGGTTGTCGTCGGCGACGATCGCGGCGCGCACCTTGGTGCTGATCGACGCGTCATCGACATATTGGCCGGCGGTCTGGCGGCCTTCGATCGCCGCGCAAGCGGGCACGGTGGCCGCGAGGGCGAGGGCGACGAAAACGGACTTGAAAATCTTGGTCTGCATGATGAGCACCTTGCGTAAGTGATAGGACGCGGGGACTTCGCGTTGAGGACTTGTTCCATGCAGAGAACGACCCTCCCCCAATGAAGTTCAATCGGGGAACTGTTATTTTCCTAAGCTAAAGCGTGGATTCAGCAGCCGTTTCAAATCTGCTTGCTCTGGCAGCGGCGCTTTTAGGGCAATAGCCGCGGATTGCGCTCTGAATCGACGGCGACATAGGTGAATAGGCCGCCCGTCACCTTGATCGCTTCCGCGTCGGCGCCCCGCGCGCGGCGCACCCAGCTTTCGACTTGCACGCTGATCGAGGTGCGCCCGGTCTTGACGATGGTGGCGTAGCACGTCACCTCGTCGCCGATGAACACCGGCTTGTGGAAGGTCATCTCGGTGACGGCGATGGTGACGACGCGCCCGCCCGCTCGCCGCGTGGCGATGCTGCTGCCGGCCAAATCCATCTGCGACAAGAGCCAGCCGCCGAAGATGTCGCCGTGCGGATTGGCGTCCGCCGGCATGGCGATGGCGCGCAAAGCGGGCTCGGCGCGCGAAAGCGGGTTGTCCGTCATGCTCATGTCCTCCGGGCGGAGATATGACGTTCCGCCAGGAGGGCATTGTGCAACAGGACGTAGCGGCTATCTATGCCGTCCGTGATTGTGGCCGCGATTATGGTGCTGACGCGGGCCGCCACGACGACGATCGTCATCGTCACGATAGCTGAAGCTGAAGCTCTGGTAGGTCGGCCGCGGCGCGGGCGCATAGTAGTAGCCCGGCGAAGAAGAATAATAGCTGGATTGCGCCGGATAGTAGCCGACCGGTTCGGTGGCGACGCAGGCCGCAAGGCCCGTCGCCGCAGCGGTCAGGATCGCAATCTTCGCCAGAGCAGAGCGCAAACTCATCATCTTGAACCTCCCAAGGCATCTCTCGCGGATGCCTGACCATGGTTCGACGCCGGAGCGACGGACGGGCGGCGAATGGGAGGAAGTCTAGAAAGCGATCAAGGCGGGATTGTGCCGAGGGTGTGGCGGAGTGAAGAAAAATCTATCACATAGATTCTCGCACTTGCATCTCGATGCGCAAGCCAGCCTTTGCGGCCATATTTACAAGAGCATCAAGACCAAATAAATCCGCCTTGCCTCGTGTCAAATCAGAAATACGCGGTTGCGTAACCCCGAATAATTTCGCGGCCTCAGACTGACTTAAATGAGCGCGAGAAATGTGCTCCTTAAGCGCCGACATAAGCTCCGAGCGCAACTTCATACTTTCAACATTAGTTACATCGTCATACTGCGCTTCCATAAATCCGATGCTTCCATCTTGTCCTGAAGACGGCATTTCCTTGCTAATGATATCAAGCGCGAACTGCTCCTGCCCAATACCTGCAATTTTTGATGAAAGTTGAATCTTGTCTTCGGCATGTAAGCGGGCATTAGGCGTCATAAATGTGAGCAGACGATCTAAGCCCGCTTTGTCAGATACAGTTATGAAGTCTTTTTTCTTATTAACAAAAACGACCGTTTTTTTCTTTTTCTTTAAAAGCTCAATTACGTTGCTGAGCGTTCCGGTGCTTTTGCAGTCCCATATCATCAATCCGTAATTGCTGTCCTGAGCCATCTCCAAGTCTTTTGCGGTGAAGTAGGCTCGACTTCCAGCCTTTGCCTTGGAAAAAACTTTATGGACTGGCCACTCAGCGACATTGTTTCTTGGAACCTCGCCAGTGCAATACACGATTACTTTTTGGGCTCCATAGTGGTGAAGACATTTTTGTATAGATGTATCGGCACCATCGGCGTCTCCGACCACTACATCAAGTTCCGAAGATACTATTCTGCCGATTCTCTCTTGCACCTTCTGATGCAGATGACTGATGGATATCGAGCCAGCGATAAAGACGGTCGTCATGTCTCATTTCCACGTTATCGAAGCGGCATATACGCGACTTATTTTTTTATAAGTCTTCAGCGTTTTACACACTGCATCCATAGTCGCTCCAGTATCGAATAGGTCATCTAACAGAAGGGCATTCCAACAGCCCTCATTCGTAATACTGGGATTAATACTAAATCGACCATTTAATGCCGCATCCTTTTCGGCGCGGGTATTCAAGTTCTTTAGTTGTGGACTACCTTGGGGTACAGTCGCACTCACGATAATATCTTCGAACACAGGTATATTGGTAAGGCGACCAAGTTCTTTAGCGATTTCGCTAACTGGTTGCCGAACGCGTGCGGTAGACGCCGGCATCGGAATAATTAAACCAATTTTTCCGAATAAAGGGAGAAGAGTATGTTGAACTTGAATCGCAAGAGGCGCGACTTGGTTCCAATCGCCTCGGTACTTAAGTTGATAAAGGGCCTCTCCTGGTTCCGAACGCTTAGTATCGAACCGGGCATGTCCGTATTCATCCTCTCCAAGATAGACGCTTGATAGAGTGTGCTTATGTAAGGCGTATCCACTGTCCCAACTGCCGTCGAGTTTTCTGACTTGGACTTGCATACCGGGAAATTCCCTCCCACTTTTGTATGGCAATACCAGAACTTAAAGCGCGAGACAGTTATACAATATTTTATATAACAAGAAATTTGTAATGCTAAATGTATCAGTAATGGTGACTCCTTTTAGAAGTCCCTCTTAGAAGTATCTTTAAATACTGTTTCTAAAATGAATTGGCGCGCCCGGCAGGATTCGAACCTGCGACCACCGGCTTAGAAGGCAGGTGCTCTATCCAGCTGAGCTACGGGCGCTCACCGAGGAAACAACGCTCGGCAGTCCGGCGCGCAGCACGCGCCGGTTAGGCCCGTCTGCGCGGCGGTCGAATCAGCGAATTCTATTGAAGGCGAAGTTGGCGGCGTAGCTTTTCAGCTTCATCGTCGCCGTCTTCGGCTCGTCGAGCCGGTAGGGAATGCCGTGGCGCTTGGCATAGGCCACCGCCTCGTCCTTGCTGTCGAAGCGCAGCTTGACCTGGCCGCGCGTGTCGGGCGAGGAGATCCAGCCCATCAGCGGATCATGGCTCTTGGGCGCCGCCGACTCGAACTCGAACAGCCACTTGCGCGTCTGCGCCCTGCCCTGCTGCATGGCGCTGCGGGCCGGACGGTAGATGCGACCGACCGGGCCGCCTTGGACGGCTTCGGCGGGGTCTGTCGGATGGTCGGTGTGGCTCACGGGCGCTCTCTCGGGCTGGGCTGGCAGGATGGGCTGGCGGGCAGGCCTTGCAGGAGGGATTCGGTATCGCGGCGGGCCCGCAAGGTCAAGGCCGGCGTCCAAAAGCGCCAAAATCGGCTTGTCCTTGCCCTGAAGGCGGCTCGGCTTTAGGTTCTGCCCGGCATTGCCGACGGGGTGTAGCTCAGCCTGGTAGAGCGCCAGCTTTGGGAGCTGGATGCCGGAGGTTCGAATCCTCTCGCCCCGACCATTCTTAATATCGAGAGCCACGCGGCAGACGCAAAACACTAGGTGCAGACTTGGGCGAAGAGCCGAACTTGATCTATTGGTCCGTGATCGAGCATCATCGTTGGTGGCTTGCAACCGACGGCCCGAACTTTAAAGAAGTCCAAAGTACTCAAAAAATTGATCTCACGACCGCGACCCGTCTCGTCCGTGAATACAGCGTGGCCCGCAATATCGGCAAAATAACGGGAGCCACAAGCGACGGGATCAGCGGCCTGCAGTCTTTGATAGACGACATCAACGCCATCACGGACGAGAAGTGGAACGAAAACCTCCACACCAGGTCAAAAATTGTTCTGGAGATTGCCGATAGTTTCAAAAAAAAGCGGCAGGCATATTCTGCTACACAGCCCGAAAAAAACAAGAAGGCAAAAATCCATTCTCCTCTCTCCGGGATCACTAAGCTCATATGGTTCAAACGGCCCAGCGGCTGGACGATGTTTGACCAATACGCGCGCAAAGGCCTACTCGGAAATAAAAACGATTTCGAATTGTTTTATGAGACTCTAGACAGCCACGATTTTTCTAATCGTGCCGCTATGCTTACCGAGTTAGCAAAAAACGCCGACATACCGCTCTGGGGCGAGCGGATTATCGATAAGATGTTGATGTTTCGCGCCATGAGGGACGAACCC
>CAZVLU010000038.1:0-34506 GCA_964628235.1 uncultured Rhizobium sp.
CCACCAGCATCTGGGTGGTCACGCCGGTCAGCACGGTCGGCTCGAAGAACGAGCCGCCGAGCGCGTGGCGCTTGCCGCCCATGGCCACCGTCGCGCCCTTGGAGACGGCGTCGGCGATATGCTCTTCCATCTTGGCGACGGCCTTGAGATCGATCAGCGGGCCTTGCGTCACGCCCTCTTCGAAGCCCTGGCCGACCTTCAGCTTGGCGACCGCCTCGGTCAGCTTCTTGGTGAAGGCGTCATAGACGCCCTCCTGCACCAGCAAACGGTTGGCGCAGACGCAGGTCTGGCCGGTGTTGCGGTACTTGGACGCGATGGCGCCCTGCACGGCGGCATCGAGATCGGCGTCGTCGAACACGATGAAGGGCGCGTTGCCGCCGAGTTCCATCGACAGCTTCTTCATGGTGCCGGCCGACTGCTCCATCAGCAGCTTGCCGACTTCGGTCGAGCCGGTGAAGGAGATCTTGCGGATGATCGGGTTGCTCGTCAGCTCGGCGCCCATTTCGGTGGCGGCGCCGGTGACGACGTTGAGCACGCCCTTCGGCACGCCGGCGCGGTCGGCGAGTTCCGCCAACGCGAAGGCGCTGAACGGCGTCTGCGACGCCGGACGGATGACGATGGTGCAACCGGTGGCGAGCGCCGGGCCGACCTTGCGGGTGATCATGGCGCAGGGGAAGTTCCACGGCGTGATGGCGGCGACGACGCCGACCGGCTCCTTGACCACGACGATGCGGCGGCCCTTGACGTTCTGCGGGATGGTGTCGCCATAGATGCGCTTGGCTTCTTCGGCGAACCATTCGAGGTAGGACGCGCCATAGAGGATTTCCGTCTTGGCTTCGGCCAGCGGCTTGCCCTGCTCGAGGGTGAGGATCGCGGCGAGATCGTCGATGTTCTCGATCATCAGATCGTAGAACTTGCGCAGGATGATCGAGCGTTCCTTGGCCGTCTTGGCGCGCCAAGCCGGATAGGCTGCGTTGGCCGCGTCGATGGCGCGGCGCGTCTCGTTGCGGCCGAATTTCGGGATGGTGCCGAGGATGGAGTCGTCCGCCGGGTTGTTGACCTTCACCGTCTCTTTCGAGTCGGCATCGATCCAGGCGCCGTCGACGTAGCACTGCTGGCGGAAAAGCCGCTGGTCCTTAATCTTCATGATGTCCTCTGCGCTGATGAAGCCCGGCGCTGGCTGGGGGCCGAACCGGTCGTCGAAGCCCCTGATTTTTATGGCGAATTTGGCGCGAAACGAGGCGCGATCAGCCGGCGGGGCGGGAATTGCGCGCCACTATACCGACCGCTTCGGGGTCTGTTAATCCCGTTTTCCTCATGCGCTCTTTACGTTTGACTCATCGGACCATGCTAAAGTCGGCCACCATGCGCATCTTGCTCGCCGTCCTGTTCTGGCTTGTGAGCGCGGCCGGCCTTCACGCCGCCGAGCCGACGCAGGTCAAGATTCAAAGCCTGCATCGCGACCAAGCGATGCTGACCGGTTATCTCATGCGCCCCGCATCGGACAAGCCGGCGCCCACCGTGCTGCTGTTGCACGGCTGTTCCGGGCCGATCACCAGCAAGGGCCAGATCGCCTCGCGCGAGCGCGCCTGGATGAATCTTTTCGTCAGCAAGGGCTACGCGGTCCTGCTGCTCGACAGTTTCAACCCGCGCGGCTTCGCCAGCATCTGCACCAATGGCGACCGCCCGCTCACCGCCGAAAAAGACCGGCCATACGACGCCTATGCCGCGCTCGGCTGGCTGCGGGCACAGCCGTTCGTCGATGGCGACAAGGTCGCCATCATGGGCTGGTCGCATGGCGCCATGACGACGCTGGCGACGATCTCCGAGCAGACGATCAAGGAGGTCGGCTGGACGCAGCCGGGCTTTCTCACCGCCGTCGCCTTCTATCCGGGCTGCATCGAACTGAACAAGACGAAGTACGTCAACAAGACGCCGCTCTTGATGCAGCTCGGCGAGAAGGACGATTGGACGCCGCCGAAGAATTGCGTCGCCATGGCGAAAGCGGCGGCGGGCCGCGGCGCGGCAGCGACGGAAGTCGACGTCTATCCGGGCGCCTATCACGCCTTCGACAATCCGACCGGCAAGGTCAACGCCCGCAAGGCCAATTCCGGCGCCGGCGAACGCACGGTCCATTCCGGCGCCGATCCGGCGGCGCGCGCCAAGGCCATTCCGCGCACGGCGGACTGGATGGCGAAGGCTTTTCAGTAAACTTTAGGCGACGCGAGCGCGCAGGTCGCTTTTCATCGGCAACACACGCTCGGCGGGGAAAACGACCGTGAAGGTGCTGCCCTTGCCCGGCGCGCTTTGGACGTCGAGCCAGCCGCCATGCAGTTCGGCCAGCATTTTCACCATCGGCAGGCCGAGCCCAGTGCCCTGGCGCGTGCGCGTGAAGTCGTTGATGACCTGGCCGTAAGGCTCGAGCGCTGTGGCGAGTTCGGCCTTGTCCAGGCCGATGCCGGTATCGGACACGGCGATGCGCAGCGTGCCGTCTTGGGCGTGGGTCGTCGATATCTCAACACGACCGCCCGGCGGCGTGAACTTGATGGCGTTCGACAGCAGGTTGATCAGGATTTGGCGCAACCGCAGCGCGTCGGCGCGCAGGCCGATATCGCGTTCGTCGTAGGGCGCGAGCGTCACCTGCGCCTCCTCGGCTTGCGCGCCAGACAGCCGCAGACATTCGCCGACGACGCTGAACAAAGCGAATTCGTCATCCTCGATCTGCAAATGGCCGGCCTCCGCCTTCGCCATATCGAGCAGGTCGTTGATCAGTTCGAGCAAGTGGCTGCTCGATGCCTGGATATCCGCCGCGTAGCCGCGCGCTTTCTCGGTGAGCGCGCCGGCGTAGCCGCCAAGCAGAAGCTCGGAAAAACCGCTGATCGCGCCGAGCGGCGAACGCAGATCGTGGCTGATTCCGGCGAAGAATTTCGACCGTAAGCCGTTGGCCTTTTCAGCCGCCTTGGTGGCGTATTCGGCTTCGGCGCGCGCTTCATGCGCGGCGAGCAGCAAACGATCCTGCGCCCTCGCCATCATCATCAACACGTAGCCGATGCCCATCAGGACCAGCACCGCCAAACCGCTGAAAATTCCGAGGGCGATGGCCTGTTTGCGCCACGGCGTCAGAACGGCATCCATCGAGCGCGACACGACGACGAAGGCCGAATAGCTCTTCAGCGCATGAAACGAGATCAAGCGGGCAGAACCGTCAACCGGGCTCGCCTCGCGCAGCACGGCTTCGTCTGTATAGGGCAGAAATTCCTTATGGATGCGGCCCTGATTGACGACGCGGCCAATCATCTTCTCGTTGAAAGGGCTGCCCATGAGATAGACGCCGTCGCGACGCCATAGCGAGATGACGCCATCCTCGCCCAGCTTCATCGCGCTGAAGAAATCGACAAAATAGCTCAGATCGACGTTGCCGCTGATGATGCCGGCGAACTGGCCATCGGCGGTTTCGAGCCTGCGGCTGACCGTGAACAGCCATACGCGGGCCAAGCGGCCGAATAGCGGCGCGCCGATATGCATATCCCCGGCCTTGCCCTCGCGCAGGCTTTGGAAATTCTCGCGGTCGGCCCCGTTGTAGATACGCGGCTCAGGGCTCGTCGAATCGATCACGAGATCGCCGTTGCGATCCATCACCAGGAAGGCCTGGACCTGCGGCAAGGCGGCCGACTGATTGGCGAGGTAGGCGTGCATACGCGCCCGCGTCGAGGCTTCGAACAGATCGCCACGTTGGGCGACGGAACTGATCGTCTCCTGGACCGTCTCGATCGCGCCGAAACTGCGCTCGACCTGTTCGGCCAAGGCGAGGTTCAGTTGTACTAGACGCGCTTCCGTGTCGGTGATCGCCTGTTGGCGCAGCCAGACGATCGCCGTGACGCACATCGCCAGGACGGTCAATATCATCAGCCCGCCGCAGACGAGGATGAAGCGCGGCAAATGGCGCGATCGCAAAAAGGGGATGCCGAGGATCTTCATGCCCGTCTCAAGCTGAAAAGATCGGGATACCCGCCATTTGCGGCGGCCTATCCCTTTGAGACGGATTTAACGATAGTCGTATTTAAAAATGATTAATTAAGGAGGGGGGGTTAATTTAAACATTTGAGATTGCTAAACGAATTCTAACCGCACTGGGTCAGATTCAGAGCGCCTCGTAATGCTCCACCAGGGCCGGGGCGGTCTGATGCGGCCCGAGCAGCCGCCGCCATTCCTGCAAATCCGGCGAATTGCGAAAGCCCTCCAGATGATCCTCGATGCGGTTCCACTTCACAGTGAGAATATAGCGTCCCTTGGTCTCCAGGCAGCGGCGCAACTCATGGCCAAGATTGCCCGGCGCGCGGCCGATCAGCGGGCTGGCTTGCTTGTAGGCCGCCTCGAAGTCGGCGATGGCCTCGGGCTTCACGGCAAAAATGGCGACTTCGAGAATCATGGCTCACTCCACGGTGACGGATTTGGCGAGGTTGCGCGGCTGATCGACGTCGGTGCCTTTCAGCACGGCGACATGATAGGCGAGCAACTGCACGGGGATGGTGTAGAGGATCGGCGCGACGAAGGCGTCGACCGTCGGAATCTCGATGCTCGCCGCCGCCATGGCGCCGAGTTTGGCGATGCCCGCCGCGTCGGACAGGAAGATCACCCGGCCGCCGCGCGCGATGACTTCCTGCATATTCGACGCCGTCTTGTCGAAGAACCCGTCCGACGGCGCGACGACGATGATCGGCACAGTCTTGTCGATCAGCGCGATGGGGCCATGCTTCATCTCGCCGGCGGCGAAGCCCTCGGCGTGGATGTAGGACAGTTCTTTTAGCTTGAGCGCGCCTTCGAGCGCGATGGGGAAGCCGGTGCCGCGCCCGAGATAGAGCACGGTCTGCGCATCGACGATCTCGCCAGCGAGTTTCTGGATCGCCGCGTCATGGTTGAGCACTTCGGCAGCGAGTGCTGGCACCTCAGCGATGGCCGCCGACAAGACCGCTTCGGTCGCGGCGTTGATGGTTTTACGCGCCCGCGCCGTCGCCAAGGTCAGCGCCGCAAGCACCGTCATCTGCGTCGTGAAGGCCTTGGTCGAGGCGACGCCGATCTCGGGCCCGGCATGGGTCAGGAGCACGGCATCGGCTTCGCGCGCCATGCTGCTTTCGGCGACATTGACGACCGCGAGCGTGTGTTGGCCGCGCGCCTTGGCATGGCGCATCGCCGCCAGCGTGTCCGCCGTCTCGCCCGACTGCGAGATGAAAATAGCGAGGCCGCCCTCGGCCAGCGGCGCGTCGCGGTAGCGGAATTCCGAGGCGACATCGATATCGACAGCGAGACGAGCGAGACGTTCGAGCCAATAGCGCGCGACCAAGCCGGCGTTGAACGATGTGCCGCAGGCGACGATGGTAGCGCGCGGCAGGCTCGCGAGATCGAATGGCAACTCCGGCAGCGTGATCGCCCCTGTGTCGGGCGCCAGGAAGCCGCGCAAACAATCGCCGATCACGGCGGGCTGCTCATAGATTTCCTTGAGCATGAAATGCGGGAAATTGCCTTTGCCGAAATCGGTGGCGACGCCCTGCGTCTCCTGCACATTGCGCGTGACCGGCTTGCCCGCCTCATCGAACAGATCGACGCTGCCGGCGCGCAGCACCGCCATATCGCCCTCTTCGAGATAAGCGATCTTGCGCGTCAAGGGGGCCAGCGCCAGCGCATCGGAGCCGAGGAACATCTCGCCGTCGCCGTAACCGAGCGCCAGCGGGCTGCCGCGCCGGGTGCCGATCATCAGATCATTCTCGCCGGCGAAAATGATGGCGAGCGCGAAAGCGCCATGCAGCCGGCCGATCGCGCTGCGCGCCGCTTCGACCGGCGCCTCGCCTTTCGCCAGATAATGCGACAGCAGATGCACGATCACTTCCGTGTCGGTCTGGCTCTCGAACAGAGCGCCGCCGGCCGTCAGCTCGGCTTTCAGCGCCTGATAATTCTCGATGATCCCGTTATGGACCACGGCGACTTGGCCGTTGGCGTGCGGATGGGCGTTGGCCTCGCTCGGGACGCCATGCGTCGCCCAGCGCGTGTGTCCGATGCCGGTGGTGCCGGCGAGCGGCGCATCGGCCAGGCGCTTGTCGAGATTGACGATCTTGCCCTCGGCGCGGCGACGGTCGATGTGGCCGTTCACCAGCGTGGCGATGCCGGCCGAATCGTAGCCGCGATATTCGAGACGTTTGAGACCTTCGATCAGGACGGCCGCCGCTGGCCGCCTGCCGACAATGCCGACGATGCCGCACATATTCTTAAGCCTTGTTCTTCTTGGCGGCCTTGAGCGCCTGTTTGCGCGTGCGATAGGCAGCGCCGCCCGCCGCGACTTGGCGTTCCTCGGCGCGCGTGATGGCCAGCGTGTCCGCCGCAACGTCCTTGGTCACCACCGAACCAGCGCCGATCACGGCGCCATCGCCGATGGTCACCGGCGCCACGAAGGCGACGTCCGAGCCGACGAAGACGTTGGCGCCGATGTCGGTCAGATGCTTGTCGTAGCCGTCATAATTGCAGGTGATGGTGCCGGCGCCGATGTTGGTCGCTTCGCCGACGCGCGCGTCGCCGATGTAGGACAGATGGTTCACCTTCGCGCCGCGCTCGACCGTCGCCGCCTTGATCTCGCAGAAATTGCCGACGTGCACCTCGTCGGCCAATTCCGCGCCGGGGCGCAGCCGCGCGAAGGGGCCGATGATGCAATTCTTGCCGACGGCAGCGCCTTCCAAATGGCAAAAGGCGCGGATCACCGTGCCCTCGCCGACCGACACGCCCGGCCCGAAAAACACGTTGGGCCCGAGCGAGACATCGCGCGCCAAGCGCGTATCGGCGCTGAGATAGACGGTCGCGGGATCGGTCATGGTCACGCCATCCGCCATCGCCGCGGCGCGCAGGCGTAGTTGCAGCGCAGCTTCGGCGACGGCCAGATCGGCGCGCGAATTGACGCCAAGCAAATCTTCCGCAGCGCCTTCGACGATGCGCGCGCGCAGTTTGGCTTTACGCGCCAGCGCGACGATATCGGTGAGATAGAACTCGCCCTTGGCGTTGTTCGCTTTCAATCCGTCGAGCAACCCGAACAGATGTTCGCCGCGCACGGCCATGACGCCGGAGTTGCACAGCGGAATTTGGCGCTCCTTGGCCGACGCGTCGCGCCATTCGACGATGCGTTCCAAGACGCCGCCGGCTTTGGTGACTAGGCGACCGTATTCGTTGGCACCTGTCGGCTTGAAGCCCAGCACGGCAACGGCGGTTTTTTCGTCCAGCGCATCGAGCACGGCGCGCAGGGTCTCAGCGCGCAGCAGGGGCGTGTCGCCGAACAGCACCAGCACGTCGCCGGTAAATCCTTTAAGCGCCGCCCGTGCCGCTTTCACGGCATCGCCGGTGCCGAGCTGTTTTTGCTGGATGGCAACGGAGGCCGGTTTGGCCCCTTCTTTGGCTGAGCAGGCGACGCTGTCCATGCCGGGCGCCACGACCACGACCGTACGCCTGGCGGCCAGCGCCTCGGCGGTCGCCAGCACATGACCGAGCATCGGCCGGCCGGCGATGGGATGCAGCACCTTCGGCAGCGCCGATTTCATCCGCGTGCCCTGGCCGGCGGCGAGCACGACGACGGCGCAAGCGCGCGATGGCGCGAGGGCCGGCTTGCGCGGCGGCGCTTTGGCTGTGACGCGGCGTTTGGCGGGTTTTGTCATGCGGCATCCGCCTCAGGGCGGCGGCGGGAGCGGGCTTGGCGCTTGTTCATCGGCGGTGAAACTGCCATAGAGAAGCGCCGCCGGCCAAGTCACGTCTTGTGACATTTCGTTACACCGGCGGCGAATCGTTTTAGCATCCCGCTTCCTCAACGTCAGCTTCCTCAACATCAGGGGGCCGCTTTCGCCCCCCCCCCCGAGCCGTTCCGCCTCATGCCCCAGCCGCTGCGCGCCATCATCTTCGACCTCGACGGGACTTTGATCGACAGCGCGATCGAGCTGACTGCGGCGGTCAACGGCGGCCTCGCCCATTACAAGCTGCCGCGCGTCACCGTCTCGCAGGTCAAGACCATGATCGGCGACGGGGCCATGGCGCTGACCGAGCGCGCCTTCGCCGCCGCCGGTCGCCGGCTCAATCAAGCCGGACTCGCTGAAGCGCTGGACGTGGTGCGCGGCGAATATGCCCGCCAACCGCCCTCGGCGTTCTACCCCGGCGCCCGCGAAACGGTCGAGCGGCTCGCCGCCATGGGCCTGTCGCTTGCCGTCTGCACCAACAAGCCGGAAAAGCCGGCCAAGCGCATCCTCGGCGAGCTCGGCGCGGCGCAGCATTTCCGCGCCATCGTCGGCGGCGATACGTTCACGACGAAGAAACCCGATCCGGGCCCGATCCAAGCGCTGATGGAACAGATCGGCAGCACGCCCGCAGACACCGTGATGATCGGCGATTCCGCCAACGACGTGATCGCCGGCCGCATCGCCGGGCTCTACACGGTCGCCGTCAGCTACGGCTATTCCAACACGCCGCCCAAGGAATTGGGCGCCGACGCACTGGTCGACAATCTCGAAGAGATTTTTCCGATTTTGGCCAGCCGCCTACCGGCGGCATGAACCCACGATGACGACTCGTGGCCTGCTGACATTGGCAGATTCTCGCGGTGCGTATCACAGTTACCGTCATGCCCGGACTTGGTCCGGGCATCCACGCCTTACGATGCGGAGGAAAGAAAAGGCGTGGATGCCACCGTCGGCCGTTAGGCCGACCTTCGGTCGGACCCAAGCCCGGGCATGACGATAGTTTTATAGTTCGGTGCTTTATCGCCGCAGCTAAGGCGCGGCTTGCGCCACTTCGGCGCGGACTTCGGCCTTGGTGAGGTGGATCACCATATTGCCGAGCGCAATGGCGCCTTCATAGCGCACCGGCACGGGCGGCACGCCGTCGTGGACTTGCGCCATCCACATCGTCGGCGGCGCTTCTTTGTCCTGATCCCAGCGCGACCGGCTGTATTTCTTGTTGAAGCCGGAAATGCGTTCGATCGTAAAACCGCAGCGCGTGGCAGGACCGCTGTAGATCGAATAGCGGTTGGGCGCGATCGTCGCCGGGCCGAGATCCTTGATCGTCAGGTCATAGCGCCGCTTGCCATCGAACACCGGCAAGGTCTGCGCGCATTGGCCGTTGGCGGCGAGCGCGCGCGTGGCGGCGACGGCAAGGCTCAAGGGATCGACGGTGTTCTCCGGCAGTTGGCTCGGCAGCGTGTTGTCGTCGTCAGGGTCGGGTTTCTCCTCGACCGGCGTGCGCTGCACGTCATAAGCGCCGCGCTCGGCGAAGGAGAGGCGCGTGGTGCGCGGGTTCTTCTGCCAATCCATCGCCGATTGATAGACCGATGGACGGATAGCGCCCGCGTCGTCTCGGCCTTCGGCGGCGACCTTGATGTCCCATTTATAAAGCCAGCCGATCATGCCGCGCGTGCCGCCCTCGGCAGCCACCGTGTAGCCGCTCGGCCGCAGCGCCATATCGACGTCCATGCTGAAGATATGCATGCCGCCGAGATAAACCTCATAGGTGAGATCCATGACCCGGCCGAGCGAGGCCGGCGCCGGCTCGGCCGCGCGCGACGGTGCGGCGGCCAAAAGCAGGCCGGCACAGGCGAAAAGGAGCGATCGGGTCTGGCGGGGCATGGTCATCACGGCACCCAACGACGAAAAAGATGAGGGTTAGTGTAACAAACCCGCCTGTTCGGCGGTATGGCCGGACTTACACAATGCTGCGAGCGCAGCCCCGCGCGGGTTCCTGAAGCGATCCGCCGTTTCGGAGGGGCATCGTCCGGTCGACGCGATGGGCGGGCTTTCTTGACACCCCCTCCCGGTGGCCAGTATATGGTCCCCCTCCGGACACCCCTCCGGACCCCCGGGAATGGGCGCTTAGCTCAGCGGTAGAGCATTACCTTCACACGGTAGGGGTCGCAGGTTCAATCCCTGCAGCGCCCACCATTCCCACTAGCAAGAAAACCCTGCAAAATCTGCACATATACAACGTCGGCTGCGACAGCGATGATCGCGCGCGATCGTCCGCGATCGTCCGCGATCGTCCGCCAAGAGCCGCAACAGACCATGAACATACGTGCAAAATCCGTGCAGTCGGGTCTCGCTGCGTTCCTGCTGTTGGCGTCGTCGGCGCTCTGCGACGAGTCGCGACTGTTCAACAGAGTACCATGTTGAACATCTAAAAGGCCAAGCGGCGGAGTACCTTAGCGTCTCTTAAAGTACTATTGGGCTGTCGGGGTGCTCATCAGCTCTTCCTCCCCGGAAGGAAAGAGCTATGGCGAGCAAGGCGCAAGGCGTCGAGATAAAAAATAAAATACTCGCGCGACTTTCGTCGGCGGATTACCGCCTTTTAGAACCCAACCTCACTACCATGGATCTTCCTTATCGAAAGATGCTGGAAGCCCGCAACCGGCGCACGGATTACGTCTATTTCATTCACTCCGGCATCGCCTCCATGGTCGCCGGCGGCCAAACGCTGCAAAGCACCGAGATCGGCATGATCGGCCGCGAAGGCATGTCGGGCGTATCCATCCTGCTCTCCGCCGAGCGCTCGCCGCACGAAACCTACATGCATATCGGCGGCAACGGATCGCGCATCGGCGTGTCTCATCTGCGGGCCGCGATGGATGCGAGCCCCAGCCTGCGCCGCACCCTGCTGCGCTATGCCTACGCCTTTCTGACGCAAGTCGGCTATACGGCGCTTTCCAACCGGCATAGCAAGCTCGAGGAGCGCTTGGCGCGCTGGCTATTGATGGCGCAAGACCGCTCGACCGGCAACAACCTGATTTTGACGCATGAGTTGATCGCATTCATGCTCGGCGTCCGCCGCGCCGGCATTACGACGGCATTGAGCCTTCTGGAGGCTCGGGGGCTCGTCAATCCCAAGCGCGGCGCCATCTCGATCAGCGACCGCGAAGGCCTGAAACGGGCCGCCAACGGCGCTTATGGCCGGCCCGAAGCGGAATTCAATCGCCT
Source organism: uncultured Rhizobium sp. (assembly GCA_964628235.1). GTDB lineage: Bacteria > Pseudomonadota > Alphaproteobacteria > SMXQ01 > SMXQ01 > CAMAVH01. The sequence goes on from CAZVLU010000038.1 coordinate 10,983, forward strand.
CTTCGGCTGATGTTCCGGGCTTAATCCCTCATCCGCTTTTCCTGGCGGCGGCGCTGCGCGCGCTGGACTTGGCGCGACGGCGGCGGGCCGGACGGCGCCGGCGTCTTGCCGCGACGCAGGCGGTCGTAAAATTTGCGGCCGAAACGGCCGACCAAAAAGGCCAGCAGGATCGCGCCGATAAAAACGCCGATGGCGAAGGGGTCTGTCATGAACGGCATGGCGCATAGACCTACAATCTCACGTGCCGGCTGACAATCGCCTATTCGGCATCCTATAGAACGGCTCTCATGCCAGTCCGTAGAATTGCCGCGGATTAACCTCGAGAATCTTGCGCGCCGTCTCCGGGGCGAGGCGAGGATCGTCGCGCAGCCGGCGGATGGCGTTCAACTCCGTCGAAGGATCGCTGTGGCCGTAGTCGGTGCCGATCATGATCTGGTCGTCGCCGCCGAAGCCGAGGATATAGGGCAGGTCCTCCCAGGTCTCGCAGGCGACGAACATCCTGTTGGCGGCGAGCGGATTATCCGGCCAAGGCTTGCCTTTCTTGCGGAAGCGCTCGCGCAGATCGCTCAGCACGTAAGGCAACCATTGCGCGCCGACCTCGACGAAGCCCCAGCGCAATTGGGGGAAACGCTTCGGCACTTCTTTCTCAAGCAACGTGTGAAACGCGCCGACCACGGCCAGCTTGAAGCGCGTGAAGCTGGTGTCTTTCAGGAAGAAGTCGTGATGCAGGAAGCAGCCGTTGGCCGAATGAATGCAGATCGGCATGTCGAGCTCCGTCGCCATCTGCCACAACGCGTCGAAATAGGGGTCCGCCAGATTGCGCTCGCATTCCAGGCCGCGCAGGAAGATGCCGCACGCGCCGTTGTCCTTGGCCCAGGCCAGCTCGTCGCGCACAACCTGCGGCGCTTTTTCCAGGGTTAGCAGCGGCGGCATGACGACCCAGCGCAGCCGCCCGTCGCCCTGCCGCCAAATGTCAGCGAGCCAACGATTGTAGGTCCGGCATAAGGCGACCTCGCGCTCCGCATCGAGCACCACCGGCCGCAAGAACAGCGTCGGATAGAGCACCTGCACTTCGATCCCGAGTTGATCCATATGCGCCAGCCGCGCCGCCGGGCTCAGCATCTCGCGCGATTCGCGCGACGTGTCGGAGCCGGTGTTGCGGTCCTTGCCGTGGGTACGGTTCTCGATGTCCCAAAACTCGCGCAGGGCGTCGCCCTCGTTGCTGAGCAGCGTCTCGCCCGCGCTTTGCGTCAGCAGACGTGGCGCAAAGCGCTTCTCCGCGCCTTCGAGATAGGTCCAAGTCTGCGCCGTCTCGATCACATGGGCGTCCGCGTCGATCGCTCCCATCACTCTCTCCTAGTCGTGGCCGTGAATCATCGCCGGCAGTTCGGCGTAAAGACGTCCCAGGCTTGGCAATGGCGCGTTCACGCCAAGGCGCTTTTGAAATTCCCAAGCCTTGGCGATATTGGCATGGACCACCGGCACGCCGAGATCATTCTCCAACGCCTCGACGATGCCTTCGGTGCGCCAAGCGCTGCCCTGGATATAGATACCGTCGATCTTCTTATGGCGGCGCGCCATCGCTTTGATGTGCGCGTAGCAGGCTTCCGGCGAGATTTGCCCGGCTTGCTGGAACGGCACGTCGAGCGGCGCCATCTCGGCGATGTCGAAGCCGGCTTGCGCCATATAGTCGACGACGATCTTGTTCTGGATCGCCGAATAGCTGGCGCCGACGAACCGCTTGATGCCGAGCGCCCGCATCGCCGCCACTTGGTTTTGCCCAGCGGTGAAGATCGGCGTCTTGTATTTTTTCTCCCACTTGCGGATCAGCGCCGTCTCGCCCTTGCGCCCGAGCAGCATGAAAGGCGGCGTGCCGCCGCTGTGGATGACGTCGACGCCGTCCTCGGCCAGTTCCGCGACAGCCCGCTCGTAAAACGGCAAGGCCTCGTGAAATTCCTTGAGGCTGCCCTCGCGGATATCGAGCAAGATCGGCACGACGCCGACGCCCTGCGGCATCATGCGAATCAAGCATTCCGTCTGGCCGGGCCGGCGCGTCGGGTTGATCAGCCCGACGACGCCGCGCCACATGCGGTAAGCCATGCCTTCTCCTGCCTGCGCCCCGCCTTACTTGGGCTGGATCATTTCGCGCGCCTTGGCCAACAGAGGCTCGGGCGTCGCGTAGATGTCCTTCACGATCTTCTCGACGTCGGCGCCGCTCAAGGGATCAAGCTCCATGCGTTGCTTCGCCGCGTCGGAGAGGTAGTCCTTGTCTTTCATCGTCGCGTCGAAGGCGGCGCGCAGAATCGCCAGACGGTCGGCCGGCACGTCCGGCGTCGTCGTCAGCGGCCGGGCCATGGCATATTTGGCGAAGATCAATTCGAGTATCTTGCGCTGCTCTTCCGTCTTGGCGAGATCGAGCGCCAACGGCACGTCTTTAAGGTCGGGGTGCGCCTTCATGCCGAGTTGCACCAGCAGATTGACCTGCTTCTCGCTCAGCCAAGCCGGCCGCACCGAAGCGATCGAGGAATAATCCTTGCCGGCAGCGCCTTGCAATTCGCCGCGTTCGATCGCGAGGTCGAGCGCCGGGCCGGAATAGCCGTAGATCAGCTTGAGCTTCGCGCCGAACATCTTGTTGAGCAGGATTGCGTTGATGCCGTTGTCGGAATTGGCCGACGACGCGCCGACGATCAGCTCGTGCTTGTAAAGATCGTCGAAGACCTTAACTGGCGTGGTGTGCCACGAGACCAGGAGAAACACGGTCTGGTTGGGCGAGCCGATCCAGCCGAACTTGGTGGCGTCGAACATCGCGTTCTTGCCGCCTTCGGAGACGGTGTGGAAGGCCTTTTCCAGCACCGTGCCGTTTTGGAAGGCGGCCAGCTCCGTGCCGTCCTTCGGCGCTTGGTTGTAAACCCAGTTGGCGAGCTTGAGGCCGCCGGCGCCGGGCTGGTTCTTGACGACGATGTCGGGTTTGCCGGGAATATGTTTGGCCAGATGACGCGTCACGGCGCGGGCATAGACGTCATAGCCGTTGCCCGACTCGGAACTGACCGTGAGATTGATCGTCTTGTTGGCGTAAAAATCGGCGGCATTCGCCGGGCCGGCGACGGACACGCCGGCGGCGCAGATGACGAGCGATAGAGCGAGGGCTGCACGCATGGTTTCCTCCTTCTCGTGAAAGCGATTCGGTAAACGCGAACGACGGGGGAAAAGCACGGCAAACAAGCTAAATGGCGATCAGACGATCTCCGGTAGCTCCGCATAGAGCCGGCCGAAACCGGCTTTGGGTTGATTGACGCTGAGGCGCTTCTGGATTTCCCAGGCCTGCGCCACGTTGGCGTGGACCACCGGCACTTGCAGATCCTGCTCGAGCATCTCGACGATGCCTTCGGTGCGCCAAGCGCCGCCTTGGATATAGATGCCGTCGGCGCCCTTGTTGGCGAGAAACAGCTTTTTGATGTGGGCATAGCAAGCTTCCGGCGAAATCTGGCCGGCTTGGTCGAACGGCACGTCGATCGGCTCCATCGAGACGACCTTGAAACCGGCCTGCGTCATGTAATTGATGACGATCTTGTTCTGCAGCGCCGAGTAGCTCGCGCCGATGAATTTCTTGATGCCCATGGCGCGCAAAGCGGACACATGATTCTGTCCGGCGGTGAAGATCGGCGTTTTGTATTTTTTCTCCCACTTGCGGATCAGTTCCGCCTCGCCCTTGTAGCCGAGCAGCATGAAGGGCGGCGTGCCGCCGGGATGGATCATGTCCATGCCCTGCTCGGCCAATTCGGCGACATATTTTTCGTAGAAGGGTATCGCCGTTTTAAACTCCTCCTCGCTGCCGGCGCGCACGTTGAGCAGCAGCGGCACGACGCCGATGCCTTCCGGCAGCAGTCGGATGAGTTCCTCGAGCGATCCAGGACGACGCGTTGGCTTCACCAGTCCCACGACGCCGCGCCACAATGTGTAAGCCATGTCGTCCCCCTTGTTGTTCGCCTTGAGCGTAGCAATGTCCATGCCATAAAGCCTAGTGGCTCTCGGCGTTTCGCATCGCGATGATCCCTTTGGCCACGCGTTTCCTTTCTGCTAAAGAGTGAGGCATGACAGACACTTCGCCCGTTCCCCCCGCCCATCCCGGCCCCGCCTGGCTCAAGCCGCTCACCGAATACGGCCCGCTCGCCGCCTTTCTGATCGCCTATTGGCGCGCCGATCTGATGGCGGCGACGATCGCGCTGATGGCGGCGACGGCCGTCGCCTTGGTCCTCTCGCTCGTTCTCGCGCGCAAAGTGCCGCTCCTGCCGCTGATCACTGCGGCAGTCGTCGGCCTGTTCGGCGGCCTGACGCTGTGGCTGAACGACGACACCTTCATCAAGATGAAGCCGACGATCATTCACGCGGCGCTTGGACTGATCCTGCTCGGCGGCCTTGCCGCCGGTCGGGCGTTGCTCAAGCCGGTGCTGGGCGCCGCCTGGGCGATGGAGGAAGTCGGCTGGCGCAAGCTCACGCTGCGCTTCGGCATCTTCTTCTTCGCCATGGCGGCGCTCAACGAGATCGTCTGGCGCACGCAAAGCACCGACTTCTGGGTGAACTTCAAGGTGTTCGGCGGCGTCGGCCTGACGATGCTGTTCGTCATGACGCAATTGCCTTTGCTCAAGCGCCACAAGCTGGCCGACGAACCGCCAGCGCCATAGCGCTCACCGGCATGTGACCGAGCGTGACTTGAGGCTGCGGCCCCTGGCCCCTAATTCAGTTAGGAAGGTTGCCGCTGCCGGGCAACGCCCCGTCCCCCCCGACGCCATGTTGTCTGGCGCGGCGGCCTTCAAACTCCGGACCTTAAAGGCGTCCCCGGTCAGACCCGTCGGACGCCTTTTTTCTTGCCGGTCCAATCGGGCCCGCCGTTCGTCTTGACGCGCCGCGCGTCCTTCACCAGTTCCTTCACGGCGCCGGCGAGCGGCAACGACAAGCCGGCGGCGTCCGACATCTGCCCGACGAGTTGCATGTCCTTGAGCGCCCAAGTGAAGGTCATCTGATCCCAATCTTCGAGCGCGGCGGAATTGCCCGTGCCGATGAGCAAGGCGTCGCGCAATTTCGCCAGATCGACGCCGGCGCTTTCGGCGAGCTTGCCGGCTTCGAGCAGGGCCACGCCGTTCGCCCATAAGAGCAGATTGTTCAGCGCCTTGCCGACCTGGCCGTGCCCCAGAGCGCCGATATGTTGCATGTCTGAGCAGAAGCTGGCGTAGATCGGCTTGGCCTTGGCAATAGCGGAGGCCGCGCCGCCGAACAGCACCAGCAGCGCGCCCTCGTCGGCGGCCCAGCCGCCACGGCAGATCGGCGCGTCGATCACCTCGACGCCGTTGGTTGCGGCGGCCTCGGCCAGCGCCGTCATGGTCGTGGGCGCGACGGTGGCGGAAATCGCGATAATGGCGCCGGGCGCCAGCGCCGCGAGCAAGCCGTCGGCGCCTGTCACCACCTCGATCGCCTCGGCGTCGAACCCAACGGCGATGATGACAAAGCGGCAATCGCGGGCCAGCGCCGCCGGCGTCGCGGCGGCTTGCGCGCCGGCAGCGACCGCGCGCTTCATCGCCTCGGCGCTGGCATCCTGCACCGTCACCGGATGACCGGCCTTCAGCAGATGGGTGAGCATGGCGTGGCCCATGCGGCCAACCCCGATCAGGCCGATGCGTTCGCGAGACTGCGGCTGGAGGGCCATTCTTCGTTACTCCCTGTGACAAGCACGACATAAAACAAGGTCGATGCTTGGAACGCATCGGCAACGCGGGATTGTCGCGATTCAGTGGACGCAGCGCAACATTCCGTCTTGCGAAAATCGTTTCGTTCTTTGTTGAATTGGCGGACTCGCGCCGTACACTGTCGCATGCTGATCGTTTAAGAATGGCGGCATACGCCGCCGCAACAGGAGACCTTTTATGACGCTGCGTACCATCGATGCCGACGCCCATGTCCTCGAGATTCCCTACACCTGGGAATTCATGGAGGAGTCCGAGCGCAAATACGCGCCGATGATCGTCGCGCAGACATCGGGTGCGGCCAAGGCCGCCAACGACGGCAAGAACATGCAAAAGGAATGGTGGGTGGTCGACGGCCGCCTGCAGCCGAAAGACGCCAACGTCGGCCACACGACGACGAGCGAGGAAGCGCGCGAGATGCGCGACATCGACGGGCGTCTCAAGCATATGGACGAGTTGGAGATCGACATCCAGGTTCTCTACCCGACGCTGTTCCTACGCCCGATGACGTTGAAGGGCCAGGTCGAGACGGCGCTGGTGAAAAGCTACAACCGCTGGCTCGCCGAGATTTGGAAGAAGGGCAAAGGCCGGCTACGCTGGGTCGCCATGCCGCCGCTGTTGGAAATGCACAAGATGCGCGACGAGCTGAAATGGGCGAAGGATAATGGCGCTTGCGGCGTCTTCCTGCGCGGCTTCGAGGCCGAAAAGCGCCTGACCGATCCCTACTTCTTCGAGCTCTATGAAGTCGCTCAAGAGCTGGACCTCGCGCTATGCCTCCATTCCGGCACCAACGCCTTCCAAATCCACGACTTCTTTCAGGACGAAAGCGGCTTCAACAAGTTCAAGCTCTCGGTCGTCGGCGCCTTCCATGGCCTGATGATCGAAGGCATCCCGCAGATGTTCCCGAAAACCCGCTGGGGCTTCGTCGAGGTCAGCTCGCAATGGCTACCCTATGTGATGAACGACCTGGCGCTGCGCTTCAAGCGGCGCGGCAAACGCCTGTCCGCCAATCCGCTGAAGGACAACCGCATGTATGTCGCCTGCCAGGTGACCGACGATCTCGGCGACGTCATCAAGGTGTCGGGCGAGGACAATCTGGTGGTCGGCACCGATTACGGCCACCACGACACCTCGACCGAGATCGAAGCGCTGCGCCTGCTCAAGAAGGACGGCAAGATCACGCCGGCGGCGGTCGACAAAATCCTCGGCGACAACGCGCGGGCGCTCTACGGCCTCAGCTAAACATCTGCGCCTTGGCAGTAACCCCTTGAGCCACTTGAGAAATTCAAGTGGCTCAAATTTTACCTATTTTTAGGATTTAGTCCCCAATATGCGAAGGTCCCCAGGAAGGGGACACCCGAGATTCGGGCCAACGCTTGGCTTAGGTAGAGCCGTGGATAAGCTTCGGACGCAGCAGCTATGGCACTGACCGTCGCGCATAATGGCGCGGCGAATGTCGCCACGCGCTATCTGGACGCCGCCGATCGCGCGGCGAGCCGGTCGCTCGCGCGTCTGTCGTCCGGCACACGTGTGCTATCAGCGCGCGACGACGCCGCCTCGCTCGCCATCGGCTCGCGCCTCAACGTCGAAATCGCCGCCATGCGCCAGGGCGCAGTCAACGCGCGCCAAGCCGTCTCCGTGCTGCAGATCGCCGACGGCGCCTCCGCCAAGGTCAGCGACATTCTCACGCGCATGAAAACCCTGTCGGTTCAGTCCGGCTCCGGGCAATTGTCCGGCGTCGAACGCGCCATGCTCGACACCGAATTCCAAGCGCTGAAATCGGAAATCGACCGCATCGCGCAGGACACGCAATTCAACGGCCAGGGCTTGGTCGACGACAGCGGCGTCGTCTTCACGCTGCGCCAGTTGCCGACCAACGGCACGGTCTATTTCGACGGCGAGGCGCTCGGCCTGGGCGACAGCTTCAGCCTGTCCGACGTGCAGAACGGCCGCGTCACCTACCTGAACGCCAGCGGCACGTCGGACGGCCTGGTCGTCAGCGTCGCCGACAAAGACGGCTACGCCCTCGGCACGCTCGACGGCGAAGTGGACTCGGCAAGCTTCGAGACCCAGGAATATGCCGCCTCGGTCGGCCTCGACAACATCAACGCCTCAACCGCCTACGCGCGCGGCGGCACCGGCGCCGGCATCACCATCGCCGTCATCGACAGCGGCGTCGACCTCTATCACACCGACCTCGACGGGAATATCGTCGGCGGCGTCGATATCGTCGACGGCACGCTCGAAGGCGGCGCCGGCACCGCCGGCACCACGTCGGGCGACGGCAACGACACCAACGACGGCAACGCCTCTGACGGCCACGGCACCCATGTCGCCGGCATCGCCGCCGGCGAGCGCAACGGCGTCGGCACCATGGGCGTCGCCTATGACGCCGGCATCCTCGCCATCAAGGCGACCAACCCCTCGACCGGCACATTCGACGCCGACGATGTCGCCGACGCCATCGACTACGCCCGCCTCAACGGCGCGAGCGTCATCAACATGTCGCTCGGCTTCAGCGGCGTGGTCGGCGTGCCGAACCAGATCACCGCCGCCATGGTGCGCGCCATCAACGCCGGCATCGTCATCGTCGCCGCGACCGGCAACGATGCCCTGTCCGATCCCGCCTTCCCGGCGAGTTTCGCGCTCGACGCCACCGCGCAAGGCGCGCTGATCGCCGTCGCCGCCACCGACAACGCCAACGGCATCGCCAGCTTTTCCAACCAGGCCGGCGCCGTCCAAAGCTTCGTGGTCACCGCGCCGGGCGTCAGCATCGCCTCCGACCTTTATAACGGCGGCACGACGCCGAGCAGCAACACGGTCACTCTCTCCGGCACCTCGATGGCCGCCCCGCATGTCGCCGGCGCGGTCGCGGTACTCGCCGAGATGTTCGGCAGCGGCACCACCTCCAACCTGAGCGGCACGGAGATCGCCAATCTGGTGTTCTCGACCACCAACGATCTCGGCGAAGAAGGCATCGACCAGATCTACGGCCGCGGCCTGATCGACCTCGACAAGGCGACGCAGGCGCAGCTCCGCATCGACATCAACGTGACGCCCTCGTCGGGCAGCCAGATGTCGAGCCAGCTCAATGTGGTCAGCGGCCAGAGCGCCGCCTTCGCCGACTCGCTGTTCCGCGTCGCCGCCGCCTACGAATCGATCGACCAGTCGCCGGCCAAGGAGTTCAGCTTCAAGATCGGCAGCGGCGTCGGCGAGAGCGACGATCTGCTGATCAACACCCAGTCGATCTCGTCCCTCGCCCTCAACCTGACCGACGCGGCGATCACCACGCGCGCCGAAGCCGACGAAGCCTCTGACCTGCTGACCGCCGCCATCGACCGCCTGAGCACCATCCGCGCCAATATCGGCGCGTCGCAGAACCGCCTGGATTTCGCCGCCGGCAATTCCGACACGGTGATCGAGAACATGGAAAAGGCGCGTTCGGACCTGATGGATCTCGACGTCGCGTCGGAGATGACGGCCTTCACCGCCAAGCAGGTGCTGGTGCAGTCGGGCGTGGCGATGCTCAGCCAGGCCAACCGGATGCCGCAGACCCTGCTGCGGCTGTTCCAGTAAGCCTTAGGGCTTTTTGCAATCCGCCTGCGCGCGGTCGACGGTGAACTTGCCGTCAGCGGCGCGGTAGAAAATCGCCTGCACCGTCGCCTTGCCCGGCGCGTGCATGCGGTACTGCATGCAGCCGGTGTCGTCGGGCGCGATCGGCACCATATAGACGCCGTCGCCGGTGGCGATGGCGCCGGCCGGCAATTTCGGATCTGTCACTTGCGCCTCCACGCAGCTCGCAGCACCCAGGCATGCGGCGAGCGTAAGCGGCAAAACGGCGGCGCGAAGCCTGGCATGAAAGGGCTGTCCTGAGCGATTCGTCATCGCTCAGGATTAGCACGATCGGCGGCGAAAATCACCTTGCCAGCTAGCCTTTCTGGGCCTTCTGGCGCTTGAAGTGGCCGAAGCCCGGACGATAGGTCTTGTCGTCGAGGAACTGCTTCATGCCCTGCTCGCGGCTCTTTTCCTTGTCGACATGCTTGAGCGCGTCGCTCTTGGCGTTGAGGTAGTCCGCCGCCTGCGGCTCGTTCATGTAGCGCACGGCGCGCACGCATTCCTTGGTGTAGCGCACGGCGGCGGGGCTTTTCTCCTGCATCATGCGGGCGAACTTCACCGTCTCGGCGCGCAGTTTCGCCTTGGGGAAGCTCTTGTTGGCCATGCCGATCTCGACTGCCCGCTTGCCGTCGAACGTCTCGCCGGTCACCGAGTAATACAACGCGTGGCGATAGCCCATCACCTGCATGACGTTCCAAGCGACGATGCCGCCGGGCAGGATGCCCCAGTTCACTTCCGACAAGCCGAAAGTCGCCTCGTCCGCCGCGAAAACGAAATCGCAGGCGCAGACTTGCGTGAAGGCGCCGCCGAAGCAGAAGCCGTTGACCATGGCGATGGTCGGCTTGGGGAAGCGCGACAGCTTCTGCCAGCGCCACTCGTTCGAGGCGTTGCGCGCCTTGTGCCGCGCGGCGGGATCGTCCTGCGTGCCGCGGAAATAGAGCTTGATGTCCTGGCCGGCGCTGAAGGCTTTGCCCGAGCCGGTGATGATCAGCACCTCGGTCTCGGGATCGATGGCGAGTTCGTCGAGCGCGTCGGCCATGTCCATATGCAATTGCGGGCTCATCGCATTGCGCTGGTCGGGCCGGTTGAAGGTGATCGTGGTGATCCCTTTGTCCTTGTCGATCAGGATGGTCTCGTACTGCTTGGCCTTCGTCGCTTTCGGCTTGGTCGCCATGATGCTTCCCCTTCTTCAGTATGTTTTCAGGACATGCCGCGCGATGACATGCTTCATCACCTCGCTCGCCCCTTCGGTGATGCGGTAGCTGCGTTGCTGTCGCCAGAATTTCTCGATCGGCAGATCGGTGGTCAGGCCGATGCCGCCGTGGATCTGCATGCAGGCGTCGGCGGCGCGAAAGGCCATCTCGTCGGCGAAATACTTGCAGATATAGGCGTCGGTGCGGGCGTCCTCGCCGGCGTCCAGCTTGCTCGCCGCCTGGAACACCAACAGCCGCGCCGCTTCCAGCTCGATGTAGATGTCGGCCAGCATCCACTGGATGCCCTGGCGCTCGGCCAGCGGCTTGCCGAAGGTGCTGCGCTGCTTGGCGTAAGAGGTCGCCATTTCCAGGCAACGCTCGGCGACGCCGAGCGCACGCGCGCCATGTTTGACGCGGCCGGTGCCGAGCCATTTCTGGCCGAGCTTGAAGCCGCCGCCTTCCTCGCCGATCATGTTCTTGGCCGGCACGCGCACGTTGTCGAGAATGATCTCCCACGGCGCGTCGCCCATCATCGTCTGATAGCGCGCGCCGAGTTTCACGCCCGGCGTGTCCATGTCGACCAGGAAGCAGGAAATGCCGCCGCGCGAGCCTTTGGCGCGGTCAGTCGCCGCCATCAATTGCATGAAATGCGACTTGCCCGCGCCGCTGATGAAGCGTTTGACGCCGTTGATGACGTAATGGTCGCCGTCGAGCGTCGCCGTGGTGCGCATGCCGCCCGGATCGGAGCCGGCGTCCGGCTCGGTCTGCGCGAAGCAGGCTTTCTTTTCGCCGCGCAGCACCGGCATCAGGTACTTCTCGCGCAGCTCGCCTTCGAGATTGTAGAGGATGTGGCGCACGGTCGGGCCGGTGATGGTCTCGCCGCGCGACGGCAGCCCGATGGTGCGGGCCAATTCCTGCCAGACCACGGCGCGGCCGACCAGATCGAGCCCGACGCCGCCATGTTCTTCCGGCACTTCCATCATCCAGATGCCGAGGTTCTTAGCGCCCTTCACCAGCTGGGCCCGCCATTCGGGCTTCAGCTCGTCGCCGCTGTCCTCCAGCGTCTCGCGCTCGTGCGGGATGATCTCGGCATCGACGAAGCGGCGCAGTTGCTCGCGCAAGATGCGCAGTTCTTCCGGCAGAGTGAAATCCATCGGCGTTGTCCTTCAGGCCGTGACCGGCTCGGCATCGTTATAGACCGGCCGCACGTCGACGGCGCGGGCGCCCTGGCCCTTGGGCAGCACGATCAGCGGGTTGATCTCGATGTCGGCAAGCCAGCGGCGATGGGCGAGATAGAAGTCCGACAGGCCGCAGATGGCGCGCACCAGCGCCTCCGTGTCGGCCTCCGGCGTGCCGCGATAGCCGGCGAGCAGCCGCGACAGCTTCAAGCCCGCGATCATGTCGCGGGCCTCCGCTTCGCCGACCGGCAGTAGCCGCAGCGCCACGTCGCGCGTCAATTCCACCAATACGCCGCCCGAGCCGACGACGATCACCGGGCCGTAGAGCGGATCGGTGCGCGCGCCGAGAATGACTTCGACGCCGGAGACCATCTCTTGCACGAGATAGCCGTCGAGCCGCGCTGACGGATTCGTGCCGTGGACGCGCGCCGCCAAGCTTTGCGCGCCGGCCTGCACCTCGGCGGCCGATTTCAAATTCAGCAGCACGCCGCCGACTTCGGTCTTATGCGACAGTTCGGCCGACACGATCTTGAGCGCGACCGGAAAGCCGATCTCGGCCGCAGCAGCCGCGGCGCCCGCCGGGGTTTTCACGAAGGCGCTTTTGGGCGAGGCGATGCCGTGGCTGGCGAGCGACGCGGCCAACGTCTCGCCTGTCACCGCGTCGCGCCAGCCGCTCGCGGCAGGAAGCTCCGCCACCTTGCGGCCCTCGCGCGCGCCGAAGGCTGCCAGCGCGCCGAGCGCGCGGATCGTCGGCTCCAAGCCCTGCAAATGGGCGATGCCGATGCGGTCCTGAAAATCCAGGCCGGTTTGCGTCAACGGATAGATCATGCGGCCGAAGGCGACGATCGGCTTTTCGGTCTGCGCCATGACGTCGAGCATCGGCTGCGGATCGACCGCCTTGCGCTTGCCGCTGCCGCCCGGCAATTGCGCCGCCCAGGCGATCATGTCGATAGCGGGATCGGCGGCGACCGCGGCGCAGATTTTCGCCGCCGCTTCCAGCGTCGAAGGAATGCCGGAATCGAGCGGGTTCTTCGGCGTCATCTCGGCCGGAATATGCGGCTGGATGGCGGCGACGGTTTCGGCCGCATAATCGGGCATGGCGATGGCGCGCTCGCCGTCCATGTAGTCGTACAAAAGATCGACGGTGCCGCCCGAGGTCGTCACCCAGCCGACGCGTTTGCCCTTGGGCCGCTTGCTATATTGGAAGGCGAGCGCCACTTCGACCATTTCGTCGAGCGACGAGCAGGCGGCGATGCCGTAACGGTCGCACATCGCTTCATAGGCCTCGTAATCGCCGGCGATGGCGCCGGTATGCGACTGCGCGGCGACGCGCGAGCGCTGCGAACGGCCGGTCTTGATGGCGACGATGGGCTTGCCGGCAGCGAGCGCTTTGTTGGCCGCCGCCATGAAAGCCGCAGGGCGACGGATGCCCTCGATGAACAGCGCGATGGTCTTGGTCGCTTCGTCCTCGACCAGGAAGTTCACGTAATCGGCGAGATCGATGCCGAGCTCGTTGCCGCTCGAGATCATGTAACTGAATTTCAGGCCGCGCGCGGCGCCGGTCTGGCACCAGAACTGCAGCGTGCCGCCCGACTGGAACACCGCGCCGACCGGCCCGGCCGGGATCGTCGCCAGATCGACGTTGGGATAGAAGAACGCCTTTTCCCGCATCGACATGGCGCCCATGCAATTGGGGCCGCCGACGATCAAGCCGGTGCGCCGGCACAGATCCTTGAGCGCCTGACCGCGCGCGACGATCTCGGGATCATGGCCCTCGCCGATATTGGCGGCATAGACGGTGGCGGACTTCAGGCCATGCGCCGCACCCTCTTCCAGCGTGGATTGCACCGCAACCGCCGGAATGATGACCAGCGCATGATCGACCGGTTCGGGCAACGCGGCGAAATCGGGGTAGCAGCGCACGCCCCAGACCTCCTGGTAGCGCGGATTGATCGGATAGACCTTCCCCGGATAGCCGTTGTCGCGCAGGCTGGCGAAGATGCTGCTCGGCCATTTGGCGCGCTCGGACGCGCCGACGATGGCGACGGACCGAGCCCTGAGAATAGGCTCCGGCGACGTGAACAAACGCTGTCTCCCTGAAGGATATCTTCTTGTTGCCGCGACATGCCGCGCAGCTTGGGGCGAATGATCGGCATTCCTGCCCAGGATGTCAACGCAGCCTGGCCACCTGCCCAACCCCTAACTGCCCAGCCAATGAGCAGTCCCGGGCGTCCAGGGAACCGAGCGGGCCGCGCGACGTTCATTGTCTCGCCGGGGATAGCGATCGCTGACCGCGGGCCGTAGCGAAGAACAGTCCATCAAGAAACAACTCTAAGGAATCCCGCGATGTCCATGTCCATCATACTGCAGCCGCTGATCGCCCTGATCGCCGGCATTCTGATCCTGGTTATGCCGCGCCTGCTGAATTATATCGTCGCCATCTATCTGATCGTCGTCGGCCTGGTCGGACTCTTCCCCGCCTTGATGCGTTAACGCCTGCCAGCGGGCTTCACAGGGCGGAATAACCCCCGCCCGCGGCGGGCGAGACATCGGCTTTCGCCATGCTAGACTGGCCTCTCCATCAATGAGGAGACGCCCATGCGCGGCACGCATGATCTCGGCGGCCAGCCCGCCGGCCCGGTGGAGACGGTCCCGCACGAAGCGACCTTCTGGGAAAAGCAGATCGACGCCATCCACGGCCTGCTCGGCGATTCGAAGCGGCGCATCACGGTGCGCGACGAGAACCGCCTCTACATCGAATCGCTCGGCGACGACGTTTACAACACCCTCGCCTATTACGAGCGTTGGACGGCGGCGATCTGCCGCCAGCTCGTCGACAAGGGCATCCTCACCCAAGACGAGATCGACGCCAAAGTCGCCGAGCTTCGCGCGCGCGGCGTCGGCGCGGACGACGAGCCGGCTTGCAAGCCGTGAGCGCCGCCCTCGACATCGCGCCGCGCTTCGCCGCCGGCGATATCGTGCTGGTGCGCGACGACTATCCGCCCGGCCATATCCGCACGCCGGTCTATGTGCGCGGCAAGCGCGGCGTCGTGACGCGCTGCTTCGGCGCTTTCAAGAACCCAGAACTGCTCGCCATCGGCAAGGACGGCTTGCCGAAGAAGATTCTCTACGAGGTGCTGTTCAAGCAGACCGACCTGTGGCCCGACTACAGCGGCGCGGCGACCGATACGCTGCTGATCGACATTTACGAGCATTGGCTCATCAAAGCCTGAGGACATCCCATGAGCGGCAGCCATAGCCACGATCACAACCATGATCACGATCATGACCATGCCCATCCGGGCCAAGCCAAGGACGAGAAGGTCCACGGCTATTACCAGCTGCTCGGCCTCGCCCTCAAAGAGCTGCTGATCGAGAAGGGCGTGATCACCGCCGCCGAAGTGCGCCAGGCCATCGAGGCGCGCGACGCCATCACCCCGTCGCTCGGCGGCAAAGTGGTCGTGCGCGCCTGGAACGATCCGGCCTACAAAGCCCGCCTGCTCGCCGACGCCCACAGCGCCATCCTGGAATTGGGCATCGACATGGGGCCGACCGAACTGGTCGTCGCCGAGAACACGCCGGCGGTGCACAACGTCATCGTCTGCACCCTCTGCTCCTGCTATCCGCGCAACCTGCTCGGTCTGCCGCCGTCCTGGTACAAGGACCGCGACTATCGCTCGCGCGTCGTGCGCGAGCCGCGCGCCGTGCTCAAGGAATTCGGCACGGAACTGCCCGACGACGTCGACGTCCGCGTCCACGACTCGACGGCGGATCTGCGATATCTCGTGCTGCCGATGCGCCCGCCGGGCACGGAAGGCATGAACGAGGCGCAACTCGCCGACATCGTCACGCGCGACTGCATGATCGGCGTCACTATCCCGAAAGCGCCGTAAACTAGGCCACAGCGTGGTTGCGGCGCGCGCGCCGGAATGCTTCACTTCTCCGATGAGGCGAGCGCGCGACATCGACAGGGCCTTGCGTGAACGGCTGGAGATGGCCGGCTGCTATCCCGTGCGTCCCGCCAGCGCGGAGGAGACCGGCGGCCAGGGCGGCGAGATCTGGTTCACGCCGCATCTCAACCGGCGCTTTGCCCTCGAAGCGCGCGTGATCGACCCCGTCACCGCCAACGCGGCGCTGCGCCGCGCCGGCATGGAGGAGGCGTTCTGATGCGCGCATCTCTCTTCGCCTTGTTGATCGCCCTGTTCGCCCTCGCCGCGCCCGCTCAGGCGCAGCGCGCGGCAAACGGCGTCGATCTCGAACTGGTGCTGGCGGTCGACGCCTCGGGGAGCATCGACGAGGAGGAGCTGCTGTTGCAGCGCAAAGGCTATGCCGACGCCTTCGTCCATGCGCGCGTGCTCGGCGCGATCCGCTCGGGCTATCACCGCCGCATCGCCGTCATGTTCCTCGAATGGGCGGCGACGGGCTGCGAGCGCGTCGTCGTCGATTGGACGCCGAT
Organism: uncultured Rhizobium sp.; assembly: GCA_964628235.1. Classification (GTDB taxonomy): domain Bacteria; phylum Pseudomonadota; class Alphaproteobacteria; order SMXQ01; family SMXQ01; genus CAMAVH01. The sequence goes on from CAZVLU010000038.1 coordinate 27,163, forward strand.
CTCCGACGCCGCCTCGGCGCAAGCCTTCGCTCAAGCGGTGATGGCCGGCCCGCGCGGCTATTGCCCGGGCGGCAACGCCATCGGCGACGCCATCACCTTCTCGGCGGCGAGCATGGCGAACAACGCCTTTCAGGGCGAGCGGCTGGTGATCGACGTCTCGGGCGACGGCCCCAACACGGTCGGCAGCCGCGTCGAACGCGCGCGCGACGCCGCCGTGGCGCAAGGCATCGTCATCAACGGCTTGGCCTTGATCCGGCCGGGCCGAACCTCATTCGGTTTTATGGGGGGCGGCGCTTACGGCCTCACCGATCATTACAAGACCGCCATCATCGGCGGCCCCGGCGCATTCGTCATGGAGACGGAAAAGGGCGAGCAATTCTTCGACGCCGTGCTGAGCAAGCTGGTGCGCGAGATTTCGTCGCTCGCCAAGCCCGGGCCGATTCCGAATTAAGCCGCGAGCGCCCGCTCGATCAATTTGAGCCGATCTTCCGGCAAGGCCTTCGCCAATTCGAGCGCCGCGGCATGGCCCGCCGGCGACATCTTCTTCCAAGTCTTGCGCAGGATGTCGATGACCTTGTCGTCGTCATGCTTGCGCGAGAAGTCGGTGTAGAAGTTCTCGAGAAAGACCAGGCAGGCGACGTCTTCCAGCGTCTGCATTTCGGGGTCGGTCTTGATGTTCTCTTTGCGCAGCAATTCGCCGACGCGCGACACGGTCGCCGCGTCGATGCCCGCCGCCGTCAGCAGCTTGCTCGCGGTGTCGGCGTGAAACACATAGAGCGCGCGGCGCCATTTGTAATAGCCGGCCTTGTCCATCGGATAGTCGCTGCGCGGGCTGGTCCAGCGGCCGATATGCTGGGCGCGGGCCGCCAGCTTCAAGGCGTCGCTCGCGCCCGGCGCGATCGCCTCCAGCCAGGCGCTCATGCGCCGCGCGTAATGCAGTTCCTTCGGCACCGGCTGGCCGTCCACCGTCAGGCGGTTGGGATCCTCGGCGTTGAAGGCGTCGAGCGTGGCGAAAGCGGCGGCGAGATCGGACATGACGGTTTCCGGCGTGATTGACCCGTTCATCATAGCCGAAAGCCCATGCTAAATTGCAGCCATGGAAACGCTCCCCGCCACCATGCGCGCCATCGAGATCGCCGAACCCGGCGGCCCCGATGTGCTGCGCCCCGTCACCCGCCCGCTGCCCGTGCCTGGGCCGGGCGAAGTCCTCGTCAAGGTCGCCGCCGCCGGCGTCAACCGGCCCGACGTTTCGCAGCGCAAGGGCGGCTACCCGCCGCCGCCCGGCGCCAGCGATCTGCCCGGCTTGGAAATCGCCGGCACGGTGGCCGCTCTCGGCCCCCCTTCAAAAGAACAGGGGCATCAACGCTGGGCCATCGGCGACAAGGTCTGCGCCCTGGTGGCGGGCGGCGGCTATGCCGAATATTGCGCCGCGCCCGCCGACCAATGCCTGCCCTGGCCCGCAGGCTTCGACGCGCTGCGCGCCGCGGCCTTGCCGGAAACCTTTTTCACCGTCTGGGGCAACGTCGCCCAGCGCGCCAAGCTGCAGGCGGGCGAGACGATCTTGGTCCATGGCGGATCGAGCGGCATCGGCACCACGGCGATCCAGATCGCCAAAAGCCTCGGCGCGACGGTGATCGTCACGGCGGGCAGCGACGAGAAATGCGCCGCCTGTCTCAAGTTGGGCGCGGCGCGGGCGATCAATTATAGGACCGAGGATTACGTCGCCATCGCCAAGGAGATGACCGGCGGCAAGGGCGTGGACGTCATCCTCGACATGGTGGGCGACGATTACATCGCCCGCGACATCGCGGCGCTCGCCCCGGAGGGCCGACTCGTCTTCATCGCCTTTCAGAAGGGCCGCAAGGCCGAGATCGATTTTCAGCCGATCATGCTCAAGCGCCTGACCGTGACCGGCTCGACGCTGCGGCCGCGCGATGTCGCGTTCAAATCAGCGGTGGCGCGCGAATTGGAAGAACGTGTCTGGCCGCTGCTCGGCACGGGCCAAATCGCGCCGATCATCCACGCGACCTTTACGCTGGCGAACGCCGCCGAGGCGCACCGGATGATGGAAGCCGGCGATCATATCGGGAAGATCGTGCTCACCGTCTGAGACGGCTCAGCCGTGGCGGATCTTGCAGTAAAGAATGATCGAGACCAGCACGAGCGTCACCGCGTTCGCCAGGATCAGCGGCAGGTCCCCCAGCATCAGGCCGTAGATCAGCCACAGCACGATGCCGGTCGCCAGCACCAGATACATGCCGAGCGAGAGGTCGCGCGTCGAGCGCGTGCGCCATGCCTTCACCACCTGGGGCGTAAAAGCCAGGGTGGTCAGGCAGGCGGCGGCGAGGCCGATGAGGGTGACGAGCGTCATGACGCGGCGTTTCTGCCGCGCGCCGATCAACCTGGCAAGATAAATCGGAGGCGCTAACGCCCGCCGATATATTCGCGCAGGGTTTCGGTTTCGCTTTCCAGCTCCATCAGCCGGAAACGCACCACGTCGCCGATGCTGATGATGCCGCCGAGGCGGCCGTTGCGCACCACCGGCAGATGGCGGATGCGGCGGTTGGTCATCAGGCGCATCAGGTCTTCGAGCGACGTGTCGGCCTCGCAGGTGATGACCGGGCTGGTCATCACCGCGCCGACGCGCTCGTCGAGAGCGTCGTTGCCGCGCTGCGCCAAACAACGCACCACGTCGCGCTCCGACAGGATGCCCTGCAGCTCGCCGCGCGGGCCGACGACGACAATGGCGCCGATCCTGCGTTCGCGCAGGACTTCCGCCGCTTCGGCGATGGTTTCGTCGGCGGACATCGTCACGACATCCGCGCCTTTATCTTTGAGAATCTGCATCACTTGCATGGCGACGTCTCCTTTGCGGCCCCGGCGAACGGTCATCGTTTTTCGGGTCTCGACGCGACGGCTTGAGCAAAGCGGCGTGGGCACGTAATTGGAATTTGCCGCGCGCGGGCGCGGACTTGCGAGCCTCCCCGGCCCCGGTCCCGAAGATCGGGCCGCAGCTCTTGGTTATACCCAGTTTAGCGCGAAGCGAGCCTGCCCGAAAGGGCGGCAAAACGGCTTGAAACCGCCGCTATTGGCTGAGGCCGAGCTCGATGGCGCGGCGCGCCGCCTGGGTGCGGTTGGCGACCTGGAGCTTGCGGAACAGCGCCTTGACGTGGAGCTTCACGGTGACTTCCTGAATCCCCAGTTCGCGGGCGATCTCCTTGTTGGAGAGGCCCATGCTGATATGGCGCAGCACTTGGCCTTCGCGTTCGGTCAAATGCATGGCCTGCGGCGCGCGCGTGTCGCCCATGCTGCCATCGGCGTCGAGGATGAAGGACGGTAAATAGCGTTCGCCCGACAGCATCAAGCGCAGCGCGCTGATCATCGCTTCGCCGCCGAGCAGCTTGGGCAGAAAGCCGATGGCGCCGGCTTCGAGCGCGCGCAGCACGTCGTTGCGCTCGACCGAGCCCGACAGAATCGCCACCGGCACGCCAGGCAAGCGCTTGCGCACGATCTCGATGCCGGCAAACCGGTTCATGCCCGGCATGTTGAGATCGAGGATGACGAGTTCGGCGCCGCCGATGCGGTCGATCGTCGCCGTCACCTCGTCGAGGCTGCTCGCCTCATGCACCACGACGCCCGGTTCGAGCATTTGCAAATAGTCGCCGATACCGCGGCGGACGACTTCATGATCGTCGGCCAGAATGATTCGCAGCGACGCTTTGGGATCCGGCTCAGACAAAGTCACAACTCACGAAAACGCCCCCGGAAGGCCGACGGCCGATTGATCTATAAGGACTTTCTACCGATTAGAGCAAAAAGCTCAATCGGTTTGTGACAAGACACAACGGGAAAGCGAATTTTCATGCCCGTCACAACCGCATTCTGCCACACCTTTACCGCCTCCGTCCTAAGCGCAAAGCCGTCCAAGTCGTTTTATGTCTAAGAGTTCAATCATGGTAAAGGCTTGACGCTCTTACAGGGGCCATCCTTCGCGTTGCCGAGACAGTTGGAGGTTCTAGGGCGCCTCAGCCTTCACCTTGGCGCAGCAAGCGCCTCAAAATGGCTGGACGAATTTGATCTCCTGGCTCTCAGCGCAAACGTCGCGCAGTGCCGCCGATGAGGCGCAAAGCGCCTGCAGCGACATCCCCTATCGCGCCACCGCTTTCGTCTGGGGAGGACGCTGCTGCGTTAAAGCGGTCGAGTTGCTTTAGCGTCTCAGTGGGATAGCGAGAACATCGCTATCGCCAAATTTACGCCCTGCGCGGTTTCCAGACCGCACATGCTTGTCGAGAGTCCGGCGCCGACCCGCGCAGGAGCCGGCTTGCGCAAAATGCCGGCTGCGATGATTGGACGCATCTAAACACCCCAAAATTGCCCGCAAACGCCATGATTTATCCGCATGGAACCTTTGAGCCCCGCTTTGCGTTCCCTTGGCCCGCACACGATGGTGTTCATGCTGAACAGGTCCGTGGCCAACTCGTTATTTGGAATTTCCTTTGCAATTTCTCAAAGTGAGCCTGCTCGCTCCCGCACGCGCCGTTGCGGGATTGCTCTTGCTGTTGCTGAGTCCTGTCGGCTTAGTGCGCGAGAGTTTCGCTGCCGAACTCGGCGATGACCGCCTCGCGGCAGACGACACAAAACCGGCCGGCACAAGCACGCGCTTCACCACTTTGTTTGAGGGCGATTCTCGCTAGCTCGTGCCGGCGAAAAATTTCAGCAAATGGCGCGCTATGACCGATCGCGCCGCTGTCTTGGGCCCTCCCCGCAATCAAGCGTGGAGATCGATGATCTCGCGTTTGCAATATGAATCGCCGCTTGAGAAAATCAACGGCGTTCAGCTGGCGATCAACAGCGTTATTTACGAAACGGACAGCCAAATCTGGGGCGTCGACGATTACTGGGCGGCGCCTGCCGAATTATTTCGTAAAGGACGGGGCGATAGCGAGGATATCGCCATCGCCAAATATTTCGCATTGCGCGCGCTCGGTTTTCCCGCCGAGAGTCTGCGCATTCTGATCGCGCAAGACGACAATGACGCGCCCGACGCAATTTTGTTGGTCGCCATCCCCGACGATGTTTTGCAGCTGAGCTGGTTCAGCAACAACGTCCCTTCATTCGAACGCTTCGAAGCCCATGTCGAGCTTTATTCGCTCAATGAGGACTATGTCTGGCTGCATCGTCTCCGGGCCGAACTTCCGCAGATAAATCCTGAAGGTAAAATCATGGAAAATCCGACGGTCGGGGATTCGGAGCCGGAGAGCCCTATTGCTGTCCCTGGAGTTCCAGCGCCTTGAGCACGAAACGGCTGAGCGTGCGCAGCGGGATGGGCTTCTCGATCACGGCAAAGACATCGAGCTTGCTCGTGTTGGCGCGATATAGCGAATCGGGATCGCCCGTCATCAGGATGATCTTGGGATGATAGCCCAATGTCGGAATGAGCTGCGCGGCGGCGATGCCATCGAGCACCGGCATGCGCACATCCATGATGACGACCGCCGGATGTGTGCGTTTGATGGTGGCGAGGGCAGAGTTGCCCTCTTCCTCTTGCATCACATCGATGCCGAGATCCGACAGGCAATCCATCAATTGACGGCGCTGCAACGGATCGTCGTCGACGACGATGACCGAGCGCCCCCCCTTGGAATTGTCGAGATCTTTGACGACACGCAACGACATTTCGCTCATCCTGACCTCAGGTTTTCGAGGGACCGCGGCCACTGCCTGGCAGCGTCCACCCCCGCGAACCGCTTGTGTCTCTAGCCTCAAGGGGCCAGACTTTGCTGGCAAGTGGAACTCTGTATAGGGTTTCGCGTTCAAAAGCCTGTATGACTATGTCTGCATTCGCCCCCTGCCGGGCGCCACCTCCTTCACGATTGCCGTAATGCCTCCATATCAACGCTTTTCCGTCGCCGGCGTTCTCCTGATGTCGCTGCTTTTGGCCGCTCCGCTCCGGGCCCAAGAGACGGACGGCAAGCTGCGCGAGCAAAACATCCCTCGGCAGCAGGGCGCCACGCCCGACATGCGGGGAACCTGGTCCGCCGTGATCGAGAACGACAAGTTCATCTCCGGCACTGATCGCGACTACACCACCGGCACCCATTTATCCTGGCTTTCGGCGCCCGGCGATGTGCCCAATTGGGCCAACGAGCTGGCCGCATCGATTCCGCTGCTGGCGAGCGGCGGCAAACGGCGCATCGGCTATAATTTCGGGCAAAGCATCTTCACGCCGGAGGACACCGAAGCGAGCGCTCTGGTGCGCGATGACCGGCCTTACGCCGGCTGGCTCTACGGCGGCGTCGCCTTGTTGTCTGAAAAGCCCAACACGCTCGACACCATCCAGCTCGACGTCGGCATCGTCGGCCCGCATGCCTATGGCGAGCAGGTGCAAAACAGCTTCCATCGGCTGATCGGCTCGCCCAAATCGAGAGGTTGGGACAACCAGCTCGAAGACGAGCCTGGCGTTCTCTTGATCTACGAGCGCAAGTGGCGCACGCCGGATTGGCGCTTCTCGGACGACAACAGCCGCCTCGGCATCGACGCGACGCCCCATATCGGCGCCACGCTGGGCAACGTCTTTACTTATGCCGCGACCGGCGTCGGCCTGCGTATTGGCCAGAATTTGCCGAGCGATTTCGGGCCGCCCCGCATCCGCCCTGGCCTGTCGGGCGCCGGATTCTTCGACTTGGAGCGCGGCGATATCGCTTGGTATTTCTTCGCCAGCGCCGAAGGCCGCGCCGTGGCGCGCAACATCTTCCTCGACGGCAACAGCTTCCACGACAGCCACAGCGTCGACAAAGAGACCTTCGTCGGCGACTTTCAGCTCGGCTTCGCCTTCATGATCAACAGCATGCGCATCACCTACGCGCAGGTGTTCCGCACGTCCGAATACGAAGGCGACGAAGCGTTCGCCAGCTTCGGCACCCTCAGCCTGTCGCTGAAGTTCTAGTCAGGCGTCGGCGACCACGATCTTGACCAAGCGGTCCGACATGCGGCCCTTGGTGCTGGCGGCGATCGCGGCGCGGAACACTTCGGCAGTCTGCGAGTCGGGCACCGTCACGGTCTGCGGCACGCCGGTGATCGCCGTCCGCATGCAAGCCGGCGACAAGCGCTCGAGCGCCAGCGTGACCAATTCGATCTCGCTCCGCCCGGTCACCTTAACGTCGTCCTGCAAGACCTGAACATCGAGGAAGCGCTCGAGACCGTCGATCATGCCGATCTCGGCGAACACGGCATAATCTTCGCTGGCTTTGATCTTGGCGGCGCGGCGCGCGCGGGCGGCGAGCCAGACCTTGCTCAAGGCGCTTTTCATCTTCTCGCGCATGACGACGCTTTTGGTTTCCGGCA
>CAZVLU010000039.1:0-34050 GCA_964628235.1 uncultured Rhizobium sp.
CAACGGGCTGGGATTCGGCGGGCCCTATGTCGGCCTGTTCGCCACGCGCGAGAAATACATCCGCCAGATGCCGGGCCGCTTGGCCGGCCAGACGGTCGATGCCGACGGCAAGCGCGGCTTCGTGCTGACGCTCTCGACGCGCGAACAGCATATCCGCCGCGAAAAGGCGACGAGCAACATCTGCACCAACGCCGGCCTCTGCGCCCTGGCCTTCACCATCCATATGGCGCTGTTGGGCTCTGAGGGCTTGCGCCAACTGGCCCGGCTCAACCACGCCAAGACTGTGCAGCTTGCCGACAAGCTCGCTGGCTTGCCCGGCGTGAAAGTTTTGAACGACAGCTTCTTCAACGAATTCACCCTGCGTCTGCCCAAAGCGGCAGCGCCTGTGGTCGAGACGCTGGCGGCGCAGGGCATCCTCGCCGGCGTGCCATTGTCGCGGCTCTATCCGGGCGAAGCCTCGCTCGCCAACGATCTGCTGATCGCCGTCACCGAAACGGCGACCGAGGCGCAGATGGATGTTTTGGTTTCCGGCCTGAAGGGAGCGCTGTAATGGACGCGCGCAACACGCATATCGAGAGCCCCGCTGTGATCGGCGCCCATCCCGGCACCGCCACCGGCAACCGCGGCCTGCTGATCGAAGAGCAATTGCTGTTCGAGCAGGGAGAGCCGCAGCGCTGCGGCGTCGATCTGCCCGAGCCGCCGAAAGTCGCTGACCGCCTCGGCGGTCTGGCGCGCAAGAGCGATCCCCAATCTTCCCTCAGGGGCCTGCCGGGCTTGTCCGAGCCGCAGGTGATCCGCCACTTCACGCGCCTGAGCCAGAAGAACTATTCGATCGACACCGGCCTGTTTCCGCTGGGCTCCTGCACCATGAAGCACAACCCGCGCCTCAACGAGAAGCTGGCCCGCTTGCCGGGCTTCGGCGACATCCATCCGATGCAGCCGGTCTCGACGGTGCAGGGCGCGCTCGAACTGATCGACAAGCTCGCCCATTGGCTGAAAACGCTGACTGGCATGCCCGCCGTCGCCATGACGCCGGCGGCTGGCGCCCATGGCGAGTTCTGCGGCCTGCTGACCATCCGCGCCGCCCACGAGGCCAAGGGCGATGCCCGCAAGCGCGTGCTGGTGCCGGAATCGGCCCATGGCACCAATCCGGCGACGGCGGCGGCCTGCGGCTACGAGGTCGAATCGATCCCCGCCACGCCGCGCGGCCGCGTCGATCTCGCGGCGCTCAAGGCCAAGCTCGGGCCTGACGTCGCCGCCATCATGGTGACCAATCCGAACACCTGCGGGCTGTTCGAGGACGAGGTGATCGCCATCGCCAAAGCGGCGCATGATCACGGTGCCTATTTCTATTGCGACGGCGCGAACTTCAACGCCATCGTCGGCAAGGTGCGCCCCGCCGATCTCGGCATCGATGTCATGCATATCAACCTGCATAAGACCTTTTCCACGCCGCATGGCGGCGGCGGCCCCGGCGCGGGCCCGGTCGTGTTGTCGGCGGCGCTGGCGCCCTATGCGCCGACGCCCTGGGTCGTGCATGGCAAAGATGGCTTCGTGTTGCAGGAAACCGCCGAGGGCGTGGCCAAGGCCAGCGTCGGCCGCCTCAAAGCCTATCACGGCCAGATGGGCATGTTCGTGCGCGCCATGGCCTACATGCTGAGCCACGGCAACGACGGCCTCCGCCAAGTCGCCGAGGACGCCGTGCTCAACGCCAACTATCTGCTGGCCCGTCTGCGCGACGTCATGAGCCCGGCGTTCGGCGACGGCCCCTGCATGCATGAGGCGCTGTTCGACGACAAGTTCCTCGACGGCACCGGCGTCTCGACGCTCGATTTCGCCAAGGCGCTGATCGACGAGGGCTTCCACCCGACGACGATCTATTTCCCGCTGGTGGTGCATGGCGCCATGCTGATGGAGCCGACCGAGACCGAGAGCAAGGAAAGTCTCGATCAGTTCATCATGGCGCTGCGCTCGCTGGCCGAGAAGGCCAAGGCCGGGGACGAGGCCTTCTTCCATGCAGCGCCGCGCCTGACCCCGCGCCGCCGTCTGGACGAAACGGCCGCCGCCCGCAAACCGATCCTGCGCTGGCGTCCGCCGGCGCCGGCGCAAGCGGCCGAGTAAGGAGGCAGAAGGCTTCGTTGCGGATGGTCCTTAGAGGGCTGTTAGCTCTCGGGGGCTTGGCGATTCTGGGAGGACTATTCGATTTGAAAGCGCAGAATTTGGGCCCACCCGGTCACGAATATATTGCAGGTCAATATTATTCTTACGAGATGCCTTCGGGTGCTTTTCGTGTATTGAAGCTACTCGCTGTCGAGAGCGGCGGCCTGCATATCTCTGTTTACGAAAATATATTCAAATCGAGACCTACCGAGATTGACCACGCAGGACTGCGGATTCTCGCCTATCACTTTCCGGTCACACGGAAAACTTTTGAGAATTCAAAACCGGCCTATCTGATGCATGTGGCTGTCGTGGAAGATGAGCTTCTAGGCTACAGGGAGTGGGAAAGTATGGTCGGTCCCGATGAGGCTGAGCGGACAGGGACCTTCTGGGACGAGGGCAGGATTTGAGTACGCTTTAGTTGGCGCAAGCAGCGGAATGACGATGCAGAAACCCCACCTTCCCCGGCGGGGTTTTTCGTTCAATTGACAGTGTGCGCCTGCCGGACGACCATCCTGCGAATAGTAGGGGGCAGGGTCCATGGACACGGGCACGAAGTCGCAGGACAAGCATGATTGGCAGCAGGCCGACTATGCCGAGGCTTGGGTCGCTAAGAATCAGCAACGCGTCGAGCGGCGGAGCGTCCTGCTGGCGCGCATGATGGCCGAAGCGCCGCATCCGGCCGATGCGGCCTTGCGCGTGCTCGATGTCGGCGGCGGTTACGGCTTCGTCAGCGCTGCCGTGCTCAAGGCCTTTCCGCGCGCCCAGGTGACGCTGCAGGATTTCTCCGAACCGATGATCGCGCAGGCGCGGGCCTATCTCGCGCCGCATGCCGCGCAAATGCAGTTCGAACTCAGCGACCTGCGCGATCCGGCTTGGAGCGTGGGGCTGGGTCGGTTCGATCTGGGCGTCTCGGCCATCGCCATCCACAATTTGCGCGATCTGGCGGCAATGGCGTCCTGTTATGCAGCCATCCGCAGCCTGTTGGCGCCGGGCGGCTGGTTCCTCGATTGCGACCATCTCGACAAGGCGGGCGGCGGCGACCTGCATGTCGATTTGCTGCGCCAGGCGGGCTTCAAAAATGTCAGGGCCCTCGTCGGCGACGACGAACATACGCCGATCCTCAAAGCCCAGGCGTAATCGCGCCTGAGGTTCCCCCATTGGTTCCCGCGCCGGTCCGTGGGAATTTTATCGCCGGGAACGACGCGGGACGGGTCTCGTTCCTTTTACGGGTGGGTATCACCGCGTAGGAGGAATTTCATGCGACAGTTCACATCGACTTTGGGTACGGGGCTGCTCGCCGGCGCGCTCGCCGCCGGCATGACCATCGCCGGCGCGTCGCTCGCCATCGCGCAATCGTCGCCGCCGGCCGCCACGCCGCCGGCTGCCGCTGCCGCCGCGATCACCGATCAGGAGCTCAAGAGCTTCGCCGTCGCGGCGCTCGAGGTGAAGAAGATCAACGACAGCTACCGGCCGCGCTACCAGTCGGCCGATACGCCTGCCGCCAAGCAACAGGTGCAGAAAGAGGCGACCGATAAGATGTCGGCCGCCGTTGCGCAAAAGGGCCTGAGCGTCGACAAGTACAATCAGATCGTGCGCGTCGCCCAGGCCGATCCCGAGGTGGCCAAACAGATCGACGATTACGCCCGGGCCTCTGCGAAATAACGCGGGCGAAATAATCCGGACAAAAGAACCTGCCGATCCAGCGATGGCGTGGGGTGCGGGCGATCCCGCGCCTCACGCGCCTCACGCGCCCCCTCACGGTATTGTTGATCCTCGGCAGTCGCCCATTTGTTCGGTCCTGGCTATAATCGGGGCGGGATGACCTCCCGACCTCGAACGACCAGAAAAGGGCAATCGGCCATGTCGTCCGTCAAGATTTCGTCCGTCAAGATTTCGTCCGTCAAGATTTCGTCCGTCAAGATTTCGTCCGTCAAGATCGTCGCCGCCGCTGTGCTGTTCGCCTTTGCCGTCTTCGCCGCCGCGCCGGTTTCGGCCCAGGCCGTGAGCGATCAGGATCTGCGCGCCTTTGCCGCCGCGACCGCCAAAATCCGCCTCATCGACCGCGATTACACGATCAAGAAGGACGGCAAGCCCGACGCCGAGCGCGCTGCGCTGAGCAAGGAAGAGGACGCCGCCAATCTCGCGGCCGTGCAGGGCGCCGGCCTGACGCCGACGCGCTACAACGCCATCTCCAAGGCGATGCAGGACGATCCGGCGCTGGCCAAGAAGGCCTACGAGTACATCTATGCCGCGCCGGTGAAGTAACCGCGCCGGCTCCCCCACCCCGGCCCTCCCCCGTCACGGGGGAGGGAGAGCGCATCAAGACCACCCCTCCCCCCTCGCGGGAGAGGGTGCGAGCGGTAGCGAGCGGGTGAGGGGGCGGCCGTCCCAACGAAAAAGCCCCGCTGATTGAGCGGGGCTTTTTTATTCGTAACGGCGACGGACGCCTAGTGCAGCTTTTTCGGCAGTTCGCCGATGGCGGCGTCGACCAGCGCGGTCGCCTTGTTGGCATCCAAGTTCTTCTGGATCAGCTCGCGGGTCGCGGCTAGCGCCACGTCGACGGCGGCGTTGCGCACGTCATCGACGGCGCGGGCTTCGGCCTGGGCGATCTTGTCGAGCGCCATTTGCTCGCGGCGCTTGAGCGAGGCGGCCAGCTCGACGGCGGCCTCCTCGGCCAGGCGCTTGGCCTCGGCTTCGGCGTTGGCGAGGATGTCCTCGGCTTCCTTCAGCGCTTCGCGGCTCTTGCGCTGATAGGAGGCGAGCAGCGCCTGGGCTTCGTCACGCAGGCGGGTGGCTTCCTCGATCTCGGTCTCGATCTTCTTCGAGCGGCCGTCGAGCGCGGCGCCGATCTTCTGGCTGACCGGGCGGGCCAGCAAGCCGACGAACAGCGCGAAGGACACGGCGAGCCAGAATTCCGGGGTGGCGAACAGCGAGACGCTCGCTTCGCTGCCGCTGGCCGCATAGGCGGTGGAAATGAACATGCTCAGTGGCCTTTCGCGGCGGCAGCGGTTTTGACCGCGGCATCGGCCGTGGCGGCGTCGATGTCCTGGCCGAGCAGCTTGCGGACGGCTTCGCGGGCGATCTCGGCGGCGATGGTCTGGGTGTGCGACAGGGCGCTGGCGCGCGCCGTGGCGATCTTTTCCTCGGCGTCCTTGGTCTGGGCGGCGAGCGTGGCGGCCATCGCCTGCTGGCGGGCGGCGGCCTCCTTGTGGGCGCGGTCGGCGGCGGCGGCGGTCAAGGCGTGGGCCTTGGCGCGGCTTTCGGCCAGGGCCTTCTCATAAGCCGCTTTCGCCGTCTCGGCTTCCGCACGCAAGGCCGCAGCCTTGTCGAGGTTGCCGTCGATGCGCTTCTTGCGCTCCTCAAGCACTTCGCCGATGCGCGGCAAAGCGAGCTTCGACATCAGCACGTAGAGCAGGATGAACGTGATCGCCAGCCAGACGAGCTGGGGGGCGAAGGACGACGGATCGAGTTGCGGCACGGGCGTGCGGCTCCTTCAGGAGGCTGAAACGACAGCGGGGCTCAGAGAATGCTGAGCCCCGAACATCGTCTTAGCCGAACAAGATCAGGAACGCGATCAGCAGCGCGAACAGCGCGATGGCTTCCACCAGCGCGAAGCCCAGCATCGTGAACGGGAACACGATCGGACGGGCGGCCGGGTTGCGAGCGACCGACGTGATGAACGCGGAGAAGATGTTGCCGATGCCGATGCCGACGCCGAAGAGACAGATAACGGCAAGACCGGCACCGATGTATTTAGCAGCCTGAACGTCCATGATTTCCAACTTTTTCTAGGTTAGGGGCAGGGAGTGGTGAACTTGGCGATTAGTGCAGATGGATCGCGTCGTGCAGATACAGGCAGGTCAGCACGGTGAAGACGTACGCCTGCAGGAACGCGACGAGCGTTTCGAGAATGTAGAGCGGGATGATGATGGCGATGGGCGCGACGCCGGCGGCGCCGAGCAGCACGACGAAGCCGGCGAACACCTTGAGCATGGTGTGGCCCGCCATCATGTTGGCGAACAGACGCAGCGACAGGGTGACCGGGCGCGTCAGGTAGGAGATCAGCTCGATAGGGATGAGCAGCGGCGCCATGTACATCGGCGCGCCGTTCGGCATGAAGTAGGTGAAGAACTTCAAGCCGTGTTTGGCGATGGCGACGATGGTGACGCCGAGGAACACCAGCGCGGCGAGCGCGAAAGTGACGATGATGTGGCTGGTGACCGTGAAGCTGTAGGGGATCAGGCCGATCATGTTGGCGAACAGCACGAACATGAACAGCGTGAAGACGAACGGGAAATAGGGGCGGCCTTCGCGGCCGACGTTCTCGCGCACCAATCCGGCGACGAACTCGTAACTCAGCTCCGCCATCGACTGCCAGCGGCCCGGCACCAGCGCGCCGCGGCGCATGCCGACCATCAGGAACAGCGTGATTGCCGCGACGACGATCACCATGAACAGCGAGGAATTGGTGAAGGAGGCGTCGACGCCGCCGACCTCGAGCGGGACGATGCGTTTAATTTCAAACTGCTCAAGAGGTCCGGCCACGGGTCCCACTCATCCTTATTGGCGCATTACAGCGCCGTTTATGTCTCGTCGCTGTCGGGTTTCTTCGGCTTGGGGTTCGGGTTCAAGCTCCCGCCCGCAAGCCGCCCGGTGGCGCGATAGACGTTGAGCAGGCCGGCCGCCGATCCCAGAAAGAAGAACGGGATCAAGAACCACGGCTTGGTGCCAAGCCAGGTATCCAACAACCATCCGATGCCGGTTCCCACCGCGACGGCCGAGACCATCTCGATGCCGATCCGCAGCATGAGACCCATGCCGGAGAGATCGGCCCCGCCCTGACCGGAGCCCGCCCCCGGATCCCTGGCGCGGCGCGCGCGTTTGATGCGCGTGCCCAGGTCTTCGAGTGTCGGACCTCGCCGATCGGGATCTTCGGGAGGAAGCGGAGGATGACTGTCGGTCATGCCATACGCGCAAACGTCGTCGCTGCCACTACCGCAGCAAAGCGCGCGCACCATAAGGTTTGAGGGGCTTGCATGTCAACGCGGAAATGGCCCGGTTGTTCCCTATCCAGCGGCTTGAAATCGTTGAACAAAAGCCGCGCCGGAGGGGCCGTTTCGGGCGCTTTTTCGGCGCTTGGCGAAAGCCTCAAACAAAAGACCCCGCCGAAGCGGGGCCGATTGCCGGAAAAAGCGGCCAAAAGGCTCATGCGCCCGGTCACGCGATCGCCCGCAAATGGCTGACGCCCTTGAGGTCGACCGAGACGAGTTGGGAGACGCCGCGCTCGGGCATGGTGACGCCGAACAGGCGGTCCATGCGGGCCATGGTGTGGCGGTGGTGGGTGATGACCAGGAAGCGGGTGTTGGCGCGCCGGCCAATGTCCTCGACCAGGTTGCAGAAGCGCGTGATGTTGGAGTCGTCCAATGGCGCGTCCACTTCGTCCAGCACGCAGATCGGCGCCGGGTTGGTCATGAACACGGCGAACAGCAGGGCGGTCGTCGTCAGGGCCTTTTCGCCGCCCGAGAGCAGCGACAGCACCTGCAGCTTCTTGCCTGGCGGCGAGGCCATGATCTCGAGGCCGGCTTCGAGCGGATCTTCCGCCTCGGTGAGCGCCAGATGCGCCGTGCCGCCGCCGAACAGGCGGGTGAACAGCTCTTGGAAGTGCGTGTTCACCGCCTCGAAAGCGGCGAGGAAGCGCTCGCGGCCCTCGCGGTTCAGCTCGTTGATGCCCTGGCGCAAGCGGGCGATGGCCTGGATCAGGTCCTCGCGCTCGCTCTGCATGCCGAGCACCTTTTCCTCAAGCTCGGTGGCCTCGACTTCGGCGCGCAGATTGACCGGGCCCATGTTCTCGCGCTCGCGCGTCAGGCGCTCGAAGCGCTGCTCGGCGGCGGCCTGGTCGGGCAATTCGTCCTCGCCGACTTCGGCGATGGCGAGCAGGCCGTCCGGCGCGCACTGCAATTTCTCGGCGATGCGCTCGGCGAGATCGCTGAGAACCTGCTGCGAGGTGCCGACGACGCCCTCGCCGCGCACGCGCTCTTCGCGCGCCGTGGCGAGCTTGCCTTCGGTCGATTTCAGCGCGCGGTCGGACGTGGTCTGCGCCGTCTCGGCGGCGGCGAGCGCGTCGGCGGCCTGTTTGCGCAGCGACTCCGCCTGGCCGATCTGGTCTTCGAGAGCGTGGCGCTCCTCGGCGATCTGCTCGGGGCGAGCGGCCAATTCGGCCAGTTCGGCCTCGTTGGTCTCGCGGCGCGCGGCGAATTCGGCGAGCTGCTGCAAGGCGTTGTCGGCGCGGCCCTGCCAGGAGGCGCGCTCATGGGCGATCGATTGCAGGCGCTGGCGGCGGTTCTCGGCTTCGCGCGCCAGCAGGTCATAGGCGCGCTGGCGCTCGCCCTGCTGTCCCCGCAATTCTGCCAACTGCGCACGCAAGTCCGCGACCTTCTCGCGACCGCCCTGCTCGTCGGGCAGACCGGCCTGGGCGGCGCGGTCGGCCTCAAGCGCGGTCGATGTCTCGGCGAAGTCGGCGGTCAGGCGGGCCAGCGCCTCTTCGGCGGCGGCCAGCTTGGACGAGGCGGCGGCGTCGGCCTGGCTCAGCTTGGTGTGCTGGATGCGCTTGTCGTCGAGCGCGCGCTCGGCGGCGCGGCTGGCATCGCGCAAACTGCGCTCCAACTCGGCGGCAGCGTCGGCGGCGTCGCGCGCTGCTTTATAAATCTCGCGCGCGGCGTCGAGCGCCTGTTCGGCGGCGTCGACTTCGCCGCGCAGCGCCTTCAGGCGGTTGCGCTGGGTCAGGCGGGCGGCGGCGGCGGTCGTGGTGCCGGCGGCAACGGTGTAGCCATCCCAGCGCCACAGGGCGCCCGAGCGGCTGACCAGGCGTTGGCCGAGCAGCAGCTCGGCCGACAGCGTCTTGCCCTGCTCGTCGGACTCGACGAGGCCGATCTGGCCGAGGCGGCGGGCGAGCGCCGAGGGCGCGTCGACATAATCGGCGAGCGGGCGCAGGCCGCCCGGCAGGCTGCGCGAATCCTGCAGCGGCGGCAGAGTGCGCCAGTGAATCGGCGCCGCTTCATCGGCCGGTGCGGTCAGGTCGTCGCCGAGCGCCACGCCGAGTGCCGTCTCATAGCCCGGCTGCACGGTGAGCGCGTCGATCAGCGGCGGCCAGAGATCGTTGTCCGACATGGCGAGCACGTCGCCGAGCGCCTTTTCCTCGGCGCGCAGGCGGGCGGCGGCGGATTCGGCGGTCTGCAATTCGTCGCGCTTGGCGCTGGCGGCGCGGTCGGCGTCCATGCGGGCACCTTCGGCCCCGGCGGCTTCGGCGCGGGCGTTCTCCAGCGCGGCGAGCGCCTCTTCGGCGGCATCGCCGGCGGCGGCCAGCGCGTCCTTGTCAATGGCGTCTGCCGCGGCGATCTCGCGCTCGCGGGTCGCTTGCGCGATGCGCTCGGAGAGGCGCTCATGGCGGCCTTCGGTCTCGGCCAGACGACGGGCGATCTCGCGGCGCTGCGCCTCGATGGCGGCGACCTCTTCGGTGGTGCGCGTCAGCGTCGCTTCGGCGTCGGCGGTCTTGGCCTTGGCTTCTTCGAGCGCGGCAACGGCTTCCTCGATCTCGATGGCTTCTTGCGCTTGCGCTTCGGTCAGCGCCGTCGATTCGGCGACGAGGCGGGCGATGGCTTCATCGGCGTCGGCGGCGCGCGCCTGTTCGCGCGAAATGTCGGCGCCGATCTGCGCCAAGCGGTGTTCGCAAGCCTGGCGCGCGGCGGTGATGCGCGCTTCTTCGGCCTGCAATTGCTCGCGGGCGACGATCAGGCGCTGCAATTTGGCGGCGGCTTCGGCTTCCATTTCGCGCAAGGGCGGCAGCGCGGCGGCGGCTTCGGCTTGCGCCGTGGCGGCGAGGCCGGCTTCGCGCGTCAATTCCTCGACCAGCGTTTCGGCGGCGGCGTAGCGCGCGTTGGCTTCTTCCAACGCCTTGGTCGCCACGGTCCAGCGCAGATGGAGCATTTGCGCTTCGGCCTTGCGGATATGGTCCGACAGATTGCGGTAGCGCGTCGCCTGGCGGGCCTGCTTTTTCAAGCTCTGGTGCTGCGCGTCGAGGGCGGCGATGACGTCGTCGAGGCGCGCCAGATTGGCTTCGGCGGCGCGCAAACGCAGCTCGGCCTCATGGCGGCGCGAGTACAAGCCGGTGATGCCGGCGGCTTCTTCGAGAATGGCGCGGCGCTCGGTCGGCTTGGCGGCGATCACGGCGCCGACCTGGCCTTGGCTGACGATGGCGGTCGAGCGCGAGCCCGAGGCGGCGTCGGCGAACAGCAATTGCACGTCGCGGGCGCGCACGTCGGCGCCGTTGATCTTGTAGCCCGAGCCTTCGCCGCGATCGATGCGGCGCGTCACTTCCAGCTCGGGGTTCTCGTTGAAGGCGGCGGGCGCGGTGCGATCAGTATTGTCGAGCGTGATCGTCACTTCGCAATTGTTGCGCGCCGGGCGGTTCGAGGTGCCGCCGAAGATCACGTCGTCCATTTCGCCGCCGCGCAATTGGCGCGCCGAATGTTCGCCCATCGCCCAACGCAGGGCGTCGACGATGTTGGACTTGCCGCAGCCGTTGGGGCCGACGACGCCGGTCAGGCCGGGCTCGATCAGAAGCTCGGTCGGGTCCACGAAGGACTTGAAGCCGGACAGCCGGAGCTTGGTGAACTGGACCAAGAGGCCCCCTTACGTCGTTACAGGTGAGACAAAACGCTGACGCGGTGACGGGTCTGCGCGGCGGCGCCGCGCGTCCTACTTGGACGCGAGGATGGGATCGAGAACGGCGCGCATCTGCTCGATGCTCATACCGCTGTAGCGCATACCGTCGATGAACAGGGTCGGCGTCGCGCGCACGGCGTAGGTCTTTTCGCCTTCCAGCGCGTCGGACAGCACGAGATCCTCGACCGACTTGTCGGTCAGGCAGGTCTTGAATTCGTCTTCGGTCATGCCGCCCATCTTGCCGATGCCGGCAAGGCCCTCGAGCGGGTCCTTGTTGGTCGCCCAAACCTGCTGGCGCGTGAACAGCAGCTCGATGAAGCCGAAATAGCGGTCGGGGCCGGCGCACTGGGCCATCATCGAGGCGCGCAACGCCAGGCCGTCGAGCGGGAAGTCGCGGTAGATCAACTTCACCAAGCCCTTGTCGATATATTCGCGTTTCAGCGCCGGGAGGGTGTTGATGTGGAAGGTGGCGCAGTGCGGGCAGGTCAGCGAGGCGTATTCGACGATGGTGACCTTGGCGTCCGGACTGCCGAGGACCATATCGTCGGGCTTCACGACGAAGCTCAAGCGTTCGCCGGCGGCGGCAGGCATCGGCGATTGGGCGCGGGGCGCGGTCGTAGGCACAGGCGCCGATGCGGGGACCGCGACCGGGTGGCCGAACTTCTCATAAACGGCGTATCCGACGACGGCCACAGCCGCGACGACGCCCAAAATCACCAACATGTTACGCATTTGAATCTCCGAGCCACAAGATATAGCGGGTCCGCCCGGGTCGTCCAGTAAACGAGTCGGTCCGGCGGCGGGGGTCCGGCAGACTCTTGTGGATAAGCATTTGGGGTTTTCTAGGCCTGTGGAAAACCATCATTATTTCAGCATTTCGTCATGCCCGGGCTTGGCCCGGGCATCCACGCCTTCCTTCATCGGCGCCGCAAGGCGTGGATGCCCGCACCAAGTGCGGGCATGACGATGAATTAAAAACGCGGCTCGTGGGCTGCCTGCAGAGTCCGTTCCAAGCCTTAGCGCCCCTTGGCCTTGATCGCGGCGCCGAGGCGGGCGAGGGCGGCGGCCAGCGGGTCGGCCTCGTCTTCGTAGGATAACGCCGCTTCGGCCATGCCTTTGGCGGGCAAAGGGGGCTTTTTGGCCGTTTTCGTCCGCTGCACGACCCGGCCCTGGAGGATTTTGAGCTGGGCGACCGCCGGATAGCCAAAATAGCCGTTGATGCGCTCGATCACCTGGGGGCTGAGATGCTGCAATTCGGGGGCGAAGGCGCTCTCGCAGGTGACATGCAGGGTGCCGCCGCGCTTGTCGCCGCGCGGGAAGGCGATGCGCTCGGGCGCGGTGCGCCGGCCTAGCATCTCGCCGACGATGGCCGGCCAGTCGGTCAGGATGCCGGCCTCGGCGAAGCCGCGCGTCTTGAAGATCGGCGCGGTGATCGGCGGCAGGGTGGCGGCGAGGCTGCGCAGCCCTTTACGTTGGATGCTCGGGCCGGGCGTCGCCTGCTTCGCGGGGGATGGCTTGGGGGCGGTCATGTCCGCTATCGTAGCCGCCCATGCCCCCTGCCACCAAGAGCGCCGCGCAGCCTGCCAAACCGTCTCGCAAGAACGTGACGGGACCCGCGCCCTTATCCGACCGGATTCTGCGCTGGTACGACCGCGACCGCCGCGTACTGCCGTGGCGCGCCCTGCCGGGCGTTGCGGCCGATCCTTATAAAGTCTGGCTGTCGGAGATCATGCTGCAGCAGACCACGGTGGCGGCCGTCGGGCCCTATTTCCGCGCCTTCACCGCGCGTTGGCCGACCGTCGCCGCGCTTGCCGCGACAAAACTCGACGACTTGCTCGCCGCTTGGGCCGGACTTGGCTATTACGCCCGCGCGCGCAATTTGCACGCTTGCGCGCGACTTGTGGCGGACCAATTCGGCGGCGTCTTTCCCAATACGCTCGACGGCCTGCGCGCCTTGCCGGGCGTCGGCCCCTACACGGCGGCGGCCATCGCCGCCATCGCCTACGACATTCCCGCCGCGGCGGTCGACGGCAATGTCGAGCGCGTCGTCTCCAGGCTCTATGGCATCACCGCGCCGCTGCCGACGAGCAAGCCCGAGATCAAGCGCCTGGCCGAGGCGGTGGTGCCCGAGCGCCGCGCCGGCGATTTCGCGCAAGCCATGATGGATCTCGGCGCGACGATCTGCACGCCGCGCAACCCGGCCTGCGCCCTTTGCCCGGTGAGCGTCGATTGCCAGGCGCGCGCCCAGGGCATCCAGGGCGAACTGCCGAAGAAGCTGCCCAAGAAGGCGCGGCCGTTCAAACGCGCCGCCGCCTTCTGGATCGTGAAGGGCAATGACGTGCTGCTGCGCCGCCGGGCGCCCAAGGGCCTGCTCGGCGGCATGCTCGAAGTGCCGTCGAGTTCATGGGAAGAAGGCGAGATCGACAAAGCGGCGGCGAAGGCGCAAGCGCCGCTCGATCTCACATGGTTCTCGCTGCCCGGCACCGTGCGCCACGGCTTCACGCATTTCGAGCTGGAGTTCACCGTGCTCGCCGGCCACGCGCCGAAAGACGCGAAGCCGCCGAAGGATTGCATCTGGTGGCCGCGCGCGAAAATCAATGAGGCGGGCCTGCCGACGGTGTTCGCCAAAATCGCCAAACACGCGCCGGGGTGAAAGATCGTCATGCTCGGGCTTGACCCGAGCATCCATTTTGCCGTGCCTGAGCGCTGGATGCATAGACCGCGTCGGCCGGAGGCCGACCTTCGGTCGGACGTGGTCAAGCCCGAAGGTGACGATTGTAAATAAACAAAAACCGCCGGCGAGATTGGTTCTCGCCGGCGGTTTTTTGCCCCGTAAAGTCTACGGTCTATTCAGATTTCAGCGCTCGCGCTCGCGCTTGCGCACGATGCGGCCGGCCTCGATCGGATTGCCGTCTTCGTCGTAGATGCGCGTGCTGGTGAAGCCTTCGGGCCAGATCGACGTCACCCACATGCGGATGTTGAAGCCGATGCGAAGCTGCGTGATCGACTCGGTGCTTTCGTTGATGTGCTGATGCTCCCACATGGCGGGCGGGACATAGAGCACGTCGCCGGCGTCCCACGGCACGCGCTTGCCGTTCAGTTCGGTATGGCCGTGGCCCTCGACCGCATAGACCACCGCTTCGAGATGCTTGTGCTTGCCGCTCGCGTGGCCCGCCGGCTCGATCCAGCGGTTGGTCATCGCGACGCTGGTGGCGCGGAAGCCGTTCTTCGGCACGATCAGGAAGTTCGAGAAGTCATGCTGATTCTTGGTGGCGGCGATGGCCCCTTGCGGATTGTAGCTTTCGCCTTCCGGCAACTTGTCCTTGTTGGTCGGCGCCTGCTCGAGATGGATGACCGCGCGCGCGCCGTTCGGATAATATTGCGAGGTTTCCGGCGGCACTGCCTTGATCATCGCCGGATCGTTGGGGCCGCACGTCTCGATCTGCTCGATGCGCGCGATGCGCAGGTAGCGCTCGAGATCGAACACCATGCCGTGAACGATCCGCACCGGGACGTCGCCGGTGTTGAAATGCTGGTGCGTCTTCCAGAAGGGGATGTGGATGGTGCTGCTCTTGTGCCAGTCGAAGCGCTGGCCCTCGATGATGCTGAAGCCTTCGCCTTCGAGGATGTGCATGCACTCTTCGCCGTGGCGGTGCTTGCCCGTGTGCCAGCCGACAGGGATTTCCGACTTGAGCACGTTGCTGCCCATGGTCGAAAAGCCGAGGTGGTTGGCGACCATCAGCTTGGTTTTGACGTCCTGCGGAGTCGAGACCCAGGGGATGTCCTTGTCGCGCGCGACGAGCAAGGTCGCCTCGAGCTCGTCTTGAATTTGGTTCGGCGCTTCCAGCCACTGTTCGTAAAAATTCTTCGCCATTTTTTATCTTCCTTCGAGCTTGATAATTTTCGTTCAGAATCTTCTTTTTTAGTCTAGCGATTCTCGTTCAGTCGGCGTGCTGCTGCGCCATGGATTTGCGGTTCAGCAGCTTGGCGACGAAGCGCTGCAGCGCGAAGCGTTGTGCGTCGCGCATGCTGCGCACCTCGCCGGCTTTGACGGCTTTGACCAGTTCGTCCTTCATCGCCGCGTGCTCGTTGCCCGAAAGCTCCTGCAATACGGGAATCTGCGCGATCATCTGGATCAGCGTGTCGAGGTCGGGATAGTCGACCGTGTAGCTGAGGAAGCGGTCGCGGATCGCTTCGTCGATCAGGTCCGGCCGGTTGCTCGTCAGCACGATGATGGAGCGCGACGTGTCGAGCTCGTCGATGGAGTGGAAGAACACGCTGTCCTGCGAGAAGTGCCATTCCTTGGCGTGCTGGCTGCCGCGCGACATGAAAATCGATTCGACGTCGTCGAACAGCAGCACCGAGCGCTGGCCGGCCTGCGTGAATCCGGTCTTGGCGTGCATGAAGATGTCGCGGATGCGCTCTTCGCTTTCGCCGTAGCGCGAGCGCGAGATTTCGCCGCCGTCGATGAAAGCCAACATGACCGGCGGCTCGTTCTCGACCTGAAACTTGCGGCCAAGCTCATAGGCGAGGCGCTTGGCCATCGTGGTCTTGCCGGTGCCGGGCGGGCCGCTCAGCATGAAGCCCTTGATCAGCCCTCTCGGCGACTTGGAGCGCCACTGATGTTCGGTGATCGCGGTCAGCTCGGAGAGCAGGCTCGCGTAGAACGAGCCGACCATGTCGCCGCTCTGAGACGCGCCATCGGCATCGCGGTCGAAAAGCGCGGCGAGCTTTTCAAAGGAGACGACGTTGCCGCCGGAAAGATGATGATGTCCCTCATCCGCACGCATGTGACTGCCTCGCGTTCAAAATCATGAAAAAATGTTTGAGAGTATTCTCAAGAAAGACGGGCGACTGCCGGCGCGATGCCGCTTGGGGCCGCTCTACATTGTCGCCCATCGCTTGTCTGGTCTTAGGCACGCACTCCAAAGCGGAATTGTCATCGAATCTAATGATCTGCTGAAATTTTCGTCTGACGCGTCGGCAACGTCAAGCTTAGTCGCTCGTTTCGCCAGCCGGATAGGCCATGAGTTTCAACGTCGTCTTGAATTGAGATTTCGGCCCGAAAAGGCGCCGCCGGCGAGCTTGCGCATCGCCGGCGGCTTTTGGTCGAGTCGAAGCTGCGCTTATTCGTATCCCAAAGCGGCGCGCGTCTTTTTCAGCAGCTCGGGCGGCATGGCATAGACTTCGGCCACGAGCTTTTGCACTTCCTCGCCGCTCATCGGCGACACTTCGAGGCCGCGGGCGACGACTTCCTTCTGCAGCTCGGGATCGTTGAGCGACTTCATGAAGGCGGCGCGCAGCGCGGCGATCCGCTCCGGCGGCACGTTCGCCCCCGTCACCCAAGGCCGGCCGAAGCGACCGCCCAGGTCATAGAGATTGAGGATCTGCTTCTGCTCCTCGGTCTTGGCATAGGTGAGGCTGGGCAGAACGCCTTGCGTTTCCTTCATGACCGGCAGCGGCTTGCTGCCCTGGTGCGAGACCATCCGCACGATATCGTCGGCGAACCATTTCGGCCGCGAGGCGATGACGTTGAGGATGCTGGAGCCGCACATGCCATGCACCTCGTTGCGGTCGATGGCGAGGAAGATGTCGGCATTGCCGGGATAGCCGGTGACGATCTTGAACTTCATGCCGAGCACGTTCTTCAAGATCGAGGGATATTCGCGCGTCGACGAGGCGCCATTGGAGGCGCCGAGGACGACCTCGGTGTTGAAGATGTCAGCGAAGGACTTGGCCGGCGCGTCGGTGCGCAGGAAGCAGCCTTCGACGTTCTCGGCGGCGTTGCCGAGGAAAGCGAGGTCGAGGCGCTTGGCGCCCTTGCTCGGGTCGCCGAGAACCGGATCGAGGATCGCGGTCGGCTGGATCGCGCCGATGTAGGTGCCATCCTGCGGCGCAGTGACTGCGACGCGGCTCGCCGCGTTGAAGCTGCCGGCGCCCGGGAGGTTCTGCGGCACGACGGTCGGATTGCCGGGCAAGTATTTCGACATGTAGCGGCCGACGGTGCGGCCGTAGAAGTCGAAGCCGCCGCCGACCGCCGAGCCGATCACGACATAGACGGTGTTGCCGCGATAGAAGTCGGCGACCCTCTTATCTTCCGCGCTTTGCGCCGAAGTGGGGGCGGCGGACATCGTCAGCAGGGCGGCTTGCGCCAGGCAAAAGGCAGAGAGGCCGAGAAGAGTCTTGTGCATGCACGTTTCCTCAATTGCGGGTGAACTGGCTAGGCGTGGCTCAAATCCATCTCATGCCATGTGAACGGTGAGCCGGTCGGCGCGTCATCGGTCGCGAAGAACAGGCCTGTCGGAAAAGCAGAGAAGAACGCGTGTCGGGAGGGAGCAAGGTTGGCACTGGACGGTCGTTCGAGCTTGCCCCGAACGAAAAAACGCGACGGTATTGAAACTCGTAAGCACGCGGCAGACGCGGCCCGGTCAGAGGGGCCGCTCGTTAAACGCGTAGCAAAGCATGTGCCAGTGAACTGCAAATTCGGCGCGAGCTGAGGAGCGCCGTCCAGGATCATGTCTCAAACATAGGAATCGTGTCAATTTTTGTACGCCTATCGCGACAGCATTTGCGCGAAGAAATCATTCGTGTACGAACGAAATGTCTGGGGTCCGCCTTCAATCATGGCAATAACCTGTTCATTTCCGCGCCGCATGCGCAAGGCGAGCGCAGCTAGAGGCGTTCATGGTTCGTTTGGCGAAAAGTGATAGTCATGCATTCCCGGGTTTGGCGTTTGACGTCAAGCTGCGGCGAGATCTGCCTGCGTTTAGAGAAAGCGTGACGATGCCTGTCAGTCCGAGCTATCAGCCGTCGGTCGCCCATCAGGATTTGGGCGGCGCGTTCTACGACGAAGTCGCCGCCGCCGATTTCCCGCAGCATGTTCTGCGCTTTCGCAACGACCGCGCCGCCGCCACGGTCGGGCTCGCGGCTTTGAGCGATGCCGAATGGATCGATCACTTCGGCCGCTTCACCGCCTTGCCGGACAATCTGTCGACGCCCTTGGCCCTGCGCTATCACGGCCATCAGTTCCGCTCCTACAACCCCAATCTCGGCGACGGCCGCGGCTTTCTCTTCGCGCAAGTGCATGAAGCGGGGGTCTCCTTAGGGAAAGGGGGCCGCTTGCTCGATCTCGCCACCAAAGGCAGCGGCCAGACGCCCTGGTCGCGCGAGGGCGACGGCCGCCTGACGCTCAAGGGCGGCGTGCGCGAGGTGCTGGCGGCGGAGATGCTCGAAGCGCTCGGCGTCTCGACGTCGCGCGCCTTCAGCCTGATCGAGACCGGCGAACGGCTGATGCGGGGCGACGAGCCGTCGCCGACGCGCTCGGCCGTGCTGACGCGCCTCAGCCATTCGCATATGCGCATCGGCACGTTCCAGCGCTTCGCCCATCTCGAACAGCCGGAGAATCTGGAAAAGCTGATCGACCATTGCGTCCGCCATTACTATCCGGCGCTGGCTGGCGAGACCGGCGCGGCGCGGGTCAGCGCTTTCTTCGCCGCTGTCTGCGCCGCGGTCGCGCTCACCGGCGCCCATTGGCTGGCGGCGGGGTTCGTTCATGGCGTGTTGAACACGGACAATATCAACATCACCGGCGAGAGTTTCGACTATGGGCCGTGGCGCTTCGTGACGACCTTCGACGTCGATTTCGTCGCCGCCTATTTCGACCGCGCCGGCATCTACGCCTTCGGCAAGCAGCCGACGGCGCTGGCGTGGAATCTGGCGCGGCTCGGCGAATGCCTGACGGACTTCGCGCCGGCCGAGGAATTGGCCCAGGCGCAAGGCTTGTTCGCGCCGATCTTGCAGCGCGAATTTGCCAACGCGCTGATCGCGCGCTGCGGCCTGATGCCGCAAGGCCCGGCGAAGGACGATGTCCTGCTGCCGGCGCTTTACGCCTTTCTCGCCGCGAGCGGCGCCGGTTTCGAGCAGATGTTCTTCGATTGGTTCGGCGGCGAGACGAGCGCCGAACGCGCCAAGCGCAGCCCGCAAGCGGCCTTGTATGAGCGCGAAGATTTCCTTGCCCTGCGCCGCGCCTGGGACAGTTACGCGCCGCGCCGGCCCGAAGCGCTGCTATTGGATTACTTCGCGCGCGACAAGCCCTGCTCAATGATCATCGAAGAGATGGAAGCGATCTGGTCGCCGATCGCCGAAGCCGACGATTGGTTGGCCTTCCACGCCAAGCTCGCCGACATCCGCGAAATGGGCGAGGCTTACGGGTTGAAACAGCCGGCGGTTTGAGCGGGGTCTATCCGCCTAACAAACGGCGCTCCTTCACTATCATCGTCATGCCCGCAACAAGTGCGGGCATGACGTTTATTTTTATGTTGATGCGGTTTTCGCTGCGCTCACTCGCACTTCACGTCGGGCCGATAGACCTGATTGAGCAGGGTGCCGCTGCTGCCGCCGACTTTGTCGCCGCCGCCGGTGACGTAGATCAGGCCATTGGCGAAGGTTGCGCCGGTGACGCCATGGATCGGCAGCGCCATGTCGGGCAGCTTGGTCCATTTGTCGGCGCGCGGATCGTAATAGTCATGGTCGGGGAAGACGCCGGCCTGCTCCTCGCCGCCCCAGACATGGACGCAGCCGTAAGCGATCGTGCTGTTGATGCCGCTGCGCGGCTTGAGCATCGGCGCGCCGACCGTCCAGCGCTTGGTCGCCGGATCGTAGATTTCATGCGCCGCGGTCTTGTCGCTCTGGAAGCCGCCGCCGAGGCGGCCGCCGAAGACGTGAATCTTGCCGGCGATCACTTCGGCGGCGATGTGGTTGCGCTGGCTCGGCAGGTCCGGCAGCGTCTCCCACCTGTCGGCCTTGGGATCGTAAACGGCGAAATCGTGGCCGCGCGGCGGGCGACCGCTGACGACATAGATTTTGCCCTGATGGACCACGGCGGCGGCGGCGCTGCGCTTGGTCGGCATCGCCGCCTTTTGCACCCACTGGGCCGCGGCGCCCTGCTTGGTGTCGAGCGCGTAAACCGTATCCACATAGGCGGTGTTGGGGTCGATCTGTCCGCCGAACAGATAGACGACGCCGTCGTGGGCGGCGGCCATGCCGTGGTTGTTGACCTCGGGCAAGTCAGGTCCGCGCGTCCAACTGTCGCTGGCGATGTCGTAAATCTGCACGGTCTTGACGCTGACGCGGCCGGCGGGATAGCCGCCGAGCACGTAGATTTTGCCGCCCGTGCTGGTCAGGGTGAATTCGGAGTTGGCCTCGAGCAGCGGCACCTTCTGGCTCCATTGGCCGGGACCCGGGTTGCCGCCGGGCACGGCGGGCGCGACTTTGTTCTGCGCCCAGGCTTGGCCGACGACGGCGGCAAGACCGAAAGCGAGCGTCGCCGCGAACAGCGCCGGCGCGATGGATTTGGACGGCATCGGACGTCTCCTGGCTGGGGTCATCTATATGAGCGACGCAACGGCGACAGCCCTCAGCTTTCGACGATGGGCTGCGACAGAATCCATAGGCTGAGCATCGTATAGCCGACCATGAAAAGCATCATGGGGATTTGGCTCTTCACGGCGATGTGAGGCGGCGCCTCTCGCAAAGCTTCGGCATGCGACAGCGCGACGGCAGCGACATGACCGACGACGATGGCGGCGACGGCGAACAGCCAGACGAAGCCCATGCCGACGGCGGCGATGTCGACCTGATGGCCGCGTCCGCCGAACAGGTTCCAGCCGAGATTGAGCGGGTCCGACAGCAACGGCCAGATCATCTGCCCTTGCAGCAGCAGATAGGACAAGTAATGCGCCAGATGATAGCCGATGGCGATGGGCACGAGGCTCAGGAGATAGCGGCGCGCCGTGCGGCCGACGCTATCTCCGGCGAGGCGCGCGACCGGCAGGCAGATCGCCAGATAGGCGGCGGCGAAGAGCAGCGGCGTCGCGATCAGGCCCAACGTCTTCACCAGGCTCGCGGCCCAGGTATAGCCGATCAGTTGAATGATGCCGGCGCTATATAGGATTTGCATCGCTTCGCCGACGATGCTGTCCCACAGCGGCGTTTCGCCGATGCCGTCGAAAGCCACCGTGGCGAGGATGAGAATGACGAAGCCGCATTCGGCTGGCGACGGCAAGGCTTGGCGCGCCAGCCCGGCGCCGAACGGGCGCAGCACGAGCTTGCCGTCCTCGACGGCGAGCGGCGCGAAGCGCGCGAACAGCGCGAAGAAGCGGGCGAAGGGGTCGGCCTTGGCGCGCCACGTCTCGACGCCGAACAGCGCCATGCCGATCCAGGTCAATGCCGAATAGGCGAGGATCAATGTCGCCAGCTTCTGCGGCATGGCGTTCTCGGTCCAGGCTAGTTCGCACCAGGCGAAGGCGAAGAACAGCGCGACGGCGGGCCATTCGCCGAGTTTTTCCGGCCAGGCGCGCGGCCCCTCATCGCGCGCGAACAGCTTGCCGATCGTTCTCCAGGGATCGAGCAGCGCCCAGAGATCGCCAAGAGCGGCGCAGGCGAAGACGAGCCCGACCCACCAGACGATCCAGACGGTGACGGGCAGGATATTGCTGTCCCAGTCGCCTTGCTCGCCGAAGAATCCTGCCGCGAGCAGCAGCGCGAAGGCGACGACGCCGAAGAGGCGCAGCGAGGCGGCAGCGGCGTTGGCGAGCTGCGGCGCAAGCGTGAGGCGCGCTTGCGGCAGGGCGGCACGAGCGCGCAGGAAAAGCGCGGCGATCATGAATGAGAAGGCGACCGCCGCGCCGGCGGCGATGAGATAGTGCCATAGCGGCAGCGGCAGATCGTAACGCTGCGCGAAGGCGTGGGCCTCGGCGGCGCTCGGTAGCAGAAGGCCGACAACGACAAGCAGCGCGCGCGTCATCGCGGATACACCTCGACATAGAACAGCGCGACATGGCGGCCGTTCGCTGCATGGGTCTCGACCGCGAAGCGCCCGGCGGCGCGCGCCGTGAAGGCCATGACGGCGGTCGCCTCGGGCGTCACGCGGGTCTCGATACGGTAGCCGTGCAGATGCAAAACGGCGGGGCGGTCGCTGGCGACGCGCAATTCGACCGCCTCGCCCTGAACCAAGCGCAGCACCGGCGCGCCGCGAGTCGGCTGCGTCAACTCTGGTCCGCTCGCCTTGCCGTCAATCAAATTGACCAGGATCGCGCGCGGCGTTTGCGCGGCCGTCGGCAGGCTCCAGACGCCGGCGGCGAGCAAGGCGAGGCCTGTGAGTAGGCCGCGCCGCATCACGAATCGAGGGGAGGGGCTTTGTCGCATGGCGCCAGACTAGCCGTTGTGACGCGTGCCTGTCCTGTCGCGCCTTGTTCACGGTTTATTGCCGAATCCCGTTTTGGCCCAGCTTGACTTCGCGTCGCTCCGGCCCGCCTAATAAGCTCACAAAGGCCCATAAGGGCTTGTCGTCGCGCCTTGCACATCGCGCCGAAAAGGCGCGTTACGCACAACTCGCGCCGCAACCGGACGGGCCCGCGCTCATCGCCGGGCTGCCGTCCCGAGGGGAGGCTTCGATGACGACGCTCAAATCGCGCCCGCAATCCATTCAACGCCAGCATCATCCGTTTTTGCGCAAGCGCCACTTGCTCGGGGGGCTTTGCCTGTCATTGTTCGTCGGTGCGGTGGCGCTGGCGCCCTTGTGGTCGGAGCGCGCCATCGCGCAAGCCACGGCCGCCATCGACGCCGACGACATCGGCGGCGTGGTGACGGGGCCGAGCGGGCCGGAGGCCGGCGTCTGGGTCATCGCCGAAACGCGCGACCTGCCGACCCGCTTCATCCGCGTCGTCGTCACCGACGATCAGGGCCGCTACGTCGTGCCCGATCTGCCGAAAGCCAATTATGACGTCTGGGTGCGCGGCTACGGCTTGGTCGATTCGGCCAAGGTGAAGTCGGAGCCGGGCAAACTTGTGAACCACGCCGCCAGCGCTGCGCCGACCGCGGCCGCCGCCGCCAAGGTTTATCCGGCGATCTATTGGTATTCGATGCTGAAGATTCCGGCGGCGGACCAGTTCGGCGGCAAGAGCGACATTCCGGCCAACATCAAGCAGAGCGATTGGCTCAACTTGATGAAGAACAACGGCTGCGTCGGCTGCCACCAGCTTGGCCAGGAATCGACGCGCACTATCCCCAAGGCGTTCCTCGACGAATTTCCCGACCATGCCGATGCCTGGATGCGCCGCACCCAGGCGGGCCAGGCCGGCGAAAGCATGATCAACACGCTGGCTGGCCAGCTCGGCGGCGTGCCGTTCAAATATTTCGGCGAATGGACCGAGCGCGTCGCCAAGGGCGAGTTGCCGAAGACCAAGCCGGAGCGGCCGCAGGGCGCCGAGCGCAACATCGTCGTCACCATGTGGGAATGGATGACCGAGAAGCACTACCTGCACGACTTGATCTCATCCGACCGGCGCTACCCGACGGTCAACGCTTACGGTCCGCTCTACGGCTCGCCGGAATATAGCTCGGACATCGTGCCGATTCTCGATCCGGTGAAGAACACGCTGTCGTCCTTCCGCATGACGGTGACGCCGGACACGCCCGAAGCGCTCGGGCCCGGCCATGCGGCGAGTGCCGAATCGTTGCAGCCCTCGGCCTATTGGGGCGACGAGAAAATCTGGGACACCAAGGCCAACAACCACAATTCGATGTTCGGCCGCGACGGCCGGCTGTGGCTGTCGGCCACCGGCCATGGGCCGAACAATCCTGACGTCTGCAAGAAGGGCTCCGATCATCCCTCGGCCAAAGTGTTCCCGCTCGACCGCTCGCAGCGCCGCATCACGATGTACGATCCCAAGACGCAGAAATACACCGCCTATCAAACCTGCTTCCAGACGCACCATCTGCAGTTCGGCTATGACGCCAACGAGACGCTGTGGACCAGCGGCGGCGGCCAGGTCGTCGGCTGGATCAACACCAAGCTGCTCGACGAGACCGGCGACCTCAACAAGGCGCAAGGCTGGACGCCGATGATTCTCGACACCAACGGCAACGGCAAGCGCGACGAGTACGTCGAACCCAACCAGCCGGTCGATCCGACGAAAGACAAGCGCATCTCGGCCGGCTTCTACGCCGTGATGCCCAATCCGGTCGACGGCTCGGTGTGGGGCTCGGTGCGTTCCAACCCAGGCGCCGTGGTGCGCATCGCGCCGGGTTCCGATCCGTCGAACACGGCGCTGGCGGAAATCTACAACGTGCCGGCGCCGGGCTTCGGCCCGCGCGGCGCCGACATCGACAAGAACGGCGTGGTGTGGGTGTCGCTCGCCTCGGGCCATCTCGGCGCCTTCGACCGCGCGAAGTGCAAAGGCCCGCTCAACGGCCCGACCGCGACCGGCAACCATTGCCCCGAGGGCTGGACCTTCCACAAATATCCTGGGCCGGGTTTCGACGGCATCGGCGATAACTCGGCCGAGTCGAGCTATTACACCTGGGTCGACCAGCACAATACCTTCGGCCTCGGCGACAACGTGCCGATGTCGACCGCCAACCTCAACGACGGTTTGGTCGCGCTGAAGGACGGCAAGATGGTCAACCTGCGCGTGCCCTATCCGCTCGGCTTCTATTCCAAGGGCTTCGACGGCCGCATCGACGATCCCAACGCCGGCTGGAAAGGCCGCGGCCTGTGGACGACGAACGGCGACCGCACGCCCTGGCTGATCGAAGGCGGCAAGGGCAGCAAGCCGCTGGCGACGCATTTCCAACTGCGCCCGGATCCGCTGGCGAAGTGAAGGCGGCAGGACTCGTAAAAAGGGCGTCGCTTCGGCGACGCCCTTTTCGTCTCTGCTTAGCGTGGGCGGATCACATGTAGCCGAGCGCCTGGTGCATCTGCTTGATGACGTCGGGCGGCGTGGCGTAGAGCTCGTCCACCAGCTTTTGCACATCCTCGCCCGACATCGGATCGACATCGAGCGCGCGGCTGGCCAGTTCCTTGCGCAGCTCCGGATCGTTCATCGCCTGCATGAAAGCGGCGCGCAGCGCCGCGACTCGCGCAGCCGGCACGCTTGCGCTGGCCACGAACGGCCGGCCGAACTCGCCCTGGCGGTCGTACAAGGTCATGATCTGGCGCTGCTCGGCGGTCTTGGCTAGGCTTGCGGCGGCAACCGCGCCGGCCATCTCCTTCTCGGGCGGCGGCTTTTCTCCCTGATAGGTGATGGCCCGGACCGTGTCCTTGGCGAACCATTCGGGCTTGGTGACGAGCGTGGCCTTGTAGCCGAGGCCGCAGACCGCGTCGACTTCGCCGCGCTCCACGGCGAGCGTGATTTCATTGGTGCTGACGTAGCCGGCGACGGGCTTGATTTTCAAGCCCAGCAGGTTCTTGAGCAGCATCGCATAGCCGTAGGTCGAACCCGCGTTCGTGCCGGTCAGGCCGAGAACCATCTCGGTGGAATAAAGGTCGGCGAGCGACTTGGCCTTCGCGTCTGTGCGCAGGAAGCAGGCTTCGAGATTGGGCGCGGCGTTGCCGATGATGGCGAAGTCCAGCTTCTTCACGGCCTTGCTCGGATCGCCGATCAGCGGCTCCAAGATGACGCCGGGCTGGATCGCCCCGATATAGGTGCCGTCCTGCGGCGCCGTCACCGCGACGCGGCTGGCCGCATTGAGGCTGGCGGCGCCCGGCAGGTTCTGCGGCACGACGGTCGGATTGCCGGGGATATATTTCGCCATGTATTTGCCGACGGTGCGGCCGAAGAAATCGAAACCGCCGCCTGGCGGCGAACCGATGACGACGTAGACCGTGTTGCCTTTGTAGAAATCGGCAACGCTCTTGTCGCCGGCGGATTGGGCGATGGCGGCCGACGCCGCCGTCAACGGCAGGCAACAGGCGAGTGCGCCGGCGATCATCTTATGCATGGTCTTTGTTCCCTCAAGGATCGATTGAATATTGAAAAAAATCGAGCGGCGTTGCGCCCACTGAAAAACGCGGCTGTCGAGATCAAGGCGGTCGCGTTTGATCACGCAAGAGCCGTGCCAGGGGCTCTAGAGCGGCTGGTTCAATGCTGAAGGGCGGGGCCGCGGGCTCCGCCCTTTTTCGTGGCTGGCCAACATCCTCCCCTGCATCCTCCCCTGCGCGTCATGGCCGGACTTGTTCCGGCCATCCACGACTTGCGATGCGGATGGAAGGGAAGGCGTGGATGCCCGGAGCAAGTCCGGGCATGACGGGTGGGGAGATCAGCCCGAAACGGTCGACATCTGCCCGCCTATCTCTTTAGACCAGGACTAAATCCTGAGTCCGGTTATCCACCGACTCCCATATGTTGTGTGGATAGAGTCTGTAAGTCATTGATTTTAAAAAGAGATTGACGGCGACTCGCGCCCGACTCATCCTGGCCCGATCAACCAGGGGCGTAAAACGATGAGCGGCGACAGCCAACTTCAGCAAATTCTCGAAGGCGACTGCATCGAGACGATGAACTGCTTGGCCGAGAAATCGGTCGACATGATCTTCGCCGATCCGCCCTACAACCTGCAGCTCAAGGGCGACCTGCGCCGGCCTAACGACAGCGTGGTCGACGGCGTCGACGACGCCTGGGACAAGTTCGCCAGCTTCGAAGAGTACGACCGCTTCACGCGCGCCTGGCTCAAGGCGGCGCGCCGCGTGCTGCGCGAGGATGGCTCGCTGTGGGCGATCGGCAGCTATCACAACATCTTCCGCGTCGGCGCCATCCTGCAGGACCTCGATTTCTGGATGCTCAACGACGTGGTGTGGCGCAAGTCCAACCCGATGCCGAACTTTCGCGGCAAGCGCTTCACCAACGCGCACGAAACGATGATCTGGTGCTCGAAGTCGCAAGGCTCGAAATACACCTTCAATTACGAATCGATGAAGGCGCTGAACGACGGCCTGCAGATGCGCAGCGATTGGCTGATCCCGCTCTGCTCGGGCGGCGAGCGCCTGAAGAACGACGAGGGCGTGAAGGCCCACCCGACGCAGAAGCCGGAAGCGCTGCTGCATCGCGTCATCATGGCCTCGACCAAGCCGGGCGACGTCATCCTCGATCCCTTCTTCGGCACCGGCACGTCCGGCGCGGTCGCAAAGAAACTCGGCCGCGGCTTCATCGGCATCGAAGCCAGCGCCGAATATGCCCGCTATGCGCGCAAACGCATCGCGGCGGTGCAGCCGATGGCCGACGCCACGTTAGTGACGACGCCGGGCAAGCGCACGGAAGCGCGCATCCCGTTCGGCTGGGTGGTCGAGCGCGGCTTGCTCAACCCCGGCGACATCCTGTTCGACGACCGCCGCCGCTGGACCGCGAAAGTGCGCGCCGACGGCCAGATCGTCACCGCCGATTTCACCGGCTCGATCCATCAGGCCGGCGCCCAGGTGCAGAACGCCACCACCTGCAACGGCTGGACCTTTTGGAATTTCGACGCCGAAGGCACAGCCGTCAGCATCGACGTGCTGCGCCAACAGATCCGCGCCGAATTGGCGCAGAGCAATTTGCTGTTCGAAGGCCAGATCGGCCTCTCGTCCGGCGCGGCCATCACGCAGGCCGCCGACGCCGACGCGAACAGCGCCAAGTAGTTCGAGGCCCCGGCGTCTCCCATCAATGGGGCCGCCGGGTTTTCTAGATAGCGCCGTGCCTATTCTTTCTGCCGTTCGGACTTTCCGCGCGGCATTTTTTCTTCTTCGCACAACGAACTTCGCCCGCCGGCTTAAAACCGGCGGGCGTTTTTTTACGCGTGGGCATACCCCTCACCCGCTCGCTGACGCTCGCGCCCTCTCCCGCAAGGGGAGAGGGTTACCGACTCCCTCCCCCTTGAGGGGGGAGGGCCGGGGTGGGGGTGCCTGCTAGACCGCGCCCAACAGTTTGGCAATCGGCGCGAAGCTGCGGCGGTGGTGGGCGGTGACGCCGAGTTTCGCCAGGCCGGCTTGATGTTCGGCGGTGCCGTAGCCGGCGTTGGTGCGCCAGCCGTAGCCGGGGTGGGCGTCGCACAGCTCAGCCATCATCTTGTCGCGCGCCACCTTGGCGATGATCGAGGCGGCGGCGATCGAGAGGCAGAGCGCGTCGCCGCCGATCACGGCGCGGGCCGGGCAGGGCAGGTCGGGCAGCTTGTTGCCGTCGACCAGCGCGGCATCGGGAGCCACGGGCAATGCGTCATGGGCGCGGCGCATGGCGAGCAGGCTGGCTTGCAGGATATTGATGCGGTCGATTTCCTCGACGCTGGCCTGGCCGAAACCGGCCCACACCGCATGGCCGAACAGATCGCGCAAGCCGGCGTCGATGTCCTCGCGCGCTTGGCGCTTGAGCGCCTTGGAATCGTCGAGCTTGCGCGCCAGCGCTTGCGGCAACTTTTCCATGTCGAGCACCACGGCGACAGCGACCACCGGGCCGGCCCACGGGCCGCGCCCCACTTCGTCGATGCCGCAGACGCGGCGCGCGTCGTGCGCGGCGGCGAGGGCTGATTCGTAAGCGTAATTCGGCATGGCGCGAGAATAATGCTGCCTCTCCGCCCTGTCACCCGCCGTTCGTCGCGCTGGCGAGCCCGTCGGGTTCCGCGTTATGATGGGAGATCAGCACAGTCCGCGTCATCTTGCGCCGGTTTTCGGGGGTCATGATGAAGCTCGCGCGTCCTGCGTCCGTCTTCGCCATCTTGTTGTTCGCGGTCTGCGCCGCCGATGCGCTCGCCCAGAGCGGTCCCGGGGGCCAGGGCCAGCGCGGTCAAGGCCAGCGCGGCGCCGACATGCCGCCCGCGCCGCCGCCCGATTTCCGTTGGATCGACACGCATATCCATCTCGCCTCTGCCGGCGCGCGCGGCGAGCGAACCGGCTTTGACGACGCGCTCGACGAGGCGATCCGCGCCATGGACGCTGCCGGCGCGCGCGCCGCCATCGTCATGCCGACGCCGCAGCCCTACGCCAGCGAGCGGCCCTACGATCACGATTCCTTTCAGCGCGACCTCAAGAAATATCCCGGCCGGCTATTCGCCATGGGCGGAGGCGGCAGCCTCGGCCCGATGATCCTGCGCCATCCCGACGCCGAGACGGTCGATGCCGATACACGCGCGCGCTTCGCGCGCGAAGCGGAAGCGATCCTCGACGCCGGCGCGATCGGCTTCGGCGAGATGACGGCGCACCACCTGTCGCATCAGGACCAGCATTCCTATCACCGCGCGCGGCCCGACCATCCGCTGTTTCTGCTGCTCGCCGACATCGCGGCGCGGCGCGACGTACCGATCGATCTGCATATGGACGCGGTGGCCGTCGCCGCGCCGCTGCCGGCCAATATCGGCAGCGGGCAGAACCCGCCGCTGCTGACGCCCAACATCGCAGCCTTCGAGCGCCTGCTGGCGCACAACCGCGGCGCCCGGATCGTCTGGGCCCATGCCGGGCTCGATCAGACCGGGCAGGGCACTGTCGATTTGTCGCGTCGGCTGCTCGCCGCCCATCCCAACCTGTTCATGAGCCTGAAGATCGAGCTGCGCCCGCGCCTGCCGACCCAGGCGATGGCTGCCGGCGGCAAGCTGCGCCCGGAATGGCGCCGCCTGCTGGCGGACTTTCCCGACCGCTTCGTGATCGGCAGCGACCGCTTTTTCGCCGCCCTGGCGGCGCGCGGCGGCCGTTCCCTCAGCGCGCGCATCGCCGAGCGCTCGGTGCAGCGCACCGAAGGCGCGTTGCTGCTGCTCAGCCAATTGCCGCCGGATCTGGCGCTGCGGATCGGCGCGGAGAACGCGACGCGCATTTATAAGCTGCCGGGCGGCTGAGCCGCGTCCCGTCGCTAATTGCCCGCGCCGTCGCGCTCGACGCGGCGGCGTTGCAAGCCCTCGCCGGCGGCGGCCGCCACCTTGGCCATGCTTGGCGCTTCGCCGGGCGTGACGAGGGCGCGCAAAATCTCGCGGAACGTGGTGATGCCGACGGCGGCCGCGTCGTCGATGCGCCGCGCCATCACTTGCCACAGCGGGCTGACGACGAGCGACAGCGCGATGATGGCGACGGCCATGCGCTGGCCTTCCGGCGTGATCAACCCGGCGGTGAAGGCCGCGGCGGCGATGACGAAGGAGAATTCGCCGATCTGCCCCATCACCGTGCCGGCGAGGAAGGCTTGGTTCCACGGCGTGCCGAGGGCGCGCAGAATGCCGATGTTGAGAATCGTCTTGAACAGGGTGACGACGACGAGCCATAGCGCCACGGCGCCGATATTGTCCCAGATGAAATCGAGGTCGATCAGCAGGCCGATCGAAAGGAAGAACACCATCATGAGCAGGCTCTGGATCGGCTGTGTCGCATGCTCCATCGGCTCGCTCACGCTGCTGTTGCCGATCAGCACGCCGGCGAGGAAGGCGCCGTAAGCCGGCGACAGGCCGAGCAGACCCGAGGCGGTGGCGGCGCCGAGGCAGAGCGCCAGGGCGGCGAGGGCGCGCAAATCGGCATGGCCGGCGATCCGTTCGATGAAGGGGATGCGGACGGTGCCGTATTTCGCCAGCGCCGCGAGGAAGCCGACGAGGAAGACGACGGCGAAGCCGACCTGCGCCGCGCCGGTCCAGCCGAACGGCGTGTCGCCGCCGAGATTGCTGATGATCAGCAGCATCGGCACTACGGCGAGGTCTTGGGCGATCAGCACGGCGACGGTCAACCGGCCGCTGTCGCTATCGAGCTCGCCGATGTCCTCGAGGATTTTGATGGCGACGGCGGTGGAGGACAGCGCCATGACGAAGCCGCCGACCATGGCGGCGGTCGGGTTCCAGCCCAGCGCGTAGGCGAGCAGGAAATTGAAGCCGAGCGCGCCGGCAAGCTGCAGCAG
This sequence comes from uncultured Rhizobium sp., assembly GCA_964628235.1. Classification (GTDB taxonomy): domain Bacteria; phylum Pseudomonadota; class Alphaproteobacteria; order SMXQ01; family SMXQ01; genus CAMAVH01. Next base: position 30,555 of record CAZVLU010000039.1, read on the forward strand.
CATGCAGCCCAGCGCCACCTTCCAAACCCGCAGAAAGGATTTCAGCGACAGTTCCATGCCGATGAGGAAGAGCAGCAGCAGCACGCCGATCTCGGCGAGCAGGCGGATGTTCTCGCGTTCGGCGACGAGCCCGAGGACCGAGGGGCCGAGAATGACGCCGGCCAAAATGTAGCCGACGATGGCCGGCTGGCGCAGCCAGGTCATCGCCATGCCGCACAACAGCGCCGCTAGGCCGATGATGGAAATGGCGATGAGGCCGGCTTCATGGAACATGCTGGCGGCAAGGTAACATGGCGAGCGCGCGGCTCGCTAGCGTTCGTCATATGCGATTGATTACAGCAACCGCAACTGATCCCCCGGCCTCAGCGGCCGCTCGAACAAGTCGGTCCGCAATCCGGCGCCGCGCGGTTCGCTGTTGAAGCCGAGGCGCTTGGTGGCGAGGTCGAAGCGCTGCTTGATCAGTTCGGCGTAGCGGCCTTCGCCGCGCATGCGGCTGCCGAAATTGGGATCGTTGAGCTTGCCGCCGCGCGTGCCCTTGATGAGCGACAGCACATGCTCGGCCTTCATCGGGTAATGCGCCCACAGCCATTCGGCGAACAGGTCTTTGATTTCGTGCGGCAGGCGCAGCAGCACATAGCCGGCGCGGCGGGCGCCGGCGTCCCACGCCGCTTCCAGCAGCTTTTCCATTTCGGCGTCATTCAAGCCGGGGATCATCGGCGCGGTCATCACGCCGCAGGGGATGCCGGCGGCGTTCAGCTCGCGGATCGCTTTGAGGCGCAGTTGCGGCGACGAGGCGCGCGGCTCCATGGTGCGCGCCAGGTCGGGATCGAGCGTGGTCAACGAGACGAAGACATGCGCCAGGCCTTTCTCGGCCATCGGTTTAAGAATGTCGATGTCGCGCAGGATCAGCGCCGACTTGGTGACGAAGCCGATCGGGTGGTTGTAGGCCTGCAGCACCTTGAGGATGTTGCGCGTGATCTCATGCTTGCGCTCGATCGGCTGGTAGGGGTCGGTGTTGGTCCCCATGGCGATCACCTGGCATGTGTAGCCGGGCTTGCGCAGTTCCTCTTCCAGCAGCTTCGGCCCGTCGAACTTGGCGACCAGCCGCGTCTCGAAATCGAGGCCGGGCGAATAGCCGAGATAGGCGTGGGTCGGTCGCGCGAAGCAATAGATGCAGCCATGCTCGCAGCCGCGATAGGGGTTGATCGACTGGGTGAAGGGAATGTCCGGCGAGTCGTTGCGCGCGATGACGCTGCGGCTCGTGTCGGCTTGCACCGTGGTGCGCAGCGGCGGCATTTCCTCGTCCTCGGCGAGGCGCTGGGTCACGTCCCAGCCGTCGTCGGTGCGGATGCGCGTCTCGGGCTCGAAGCGGCCCGTCGCGTTGCTCACCGCGCCGCGCCCTTTGATGGCCTGGTCGGGCAGCGGCTGGTCGGGATCGATTGCCTCGTATGAGGACGGTTCGAAGTCTGCGGCGATGTCGGACAGGTCGGGAGGATTTTGGGTCATGGCGAGACGCTAATCCGGCCATAAGAACAAATCAAGAACATGAATCGAGGGGGAGGGTTCCATATTGAAAGAATTAGAAGATTTTTTCAGAGCGTCATGCCCGCACTTGGTGCGGGCATCCACGCCTTTGCTTTGTCGATGCCGCAAGGCGTGGATGCCCGGGCCAAGCCCGGGCATGACGGTAGTGGGGTTAATGCCTCACCCGCCTGTCATCTCGCGGACATCGACGCCGCGCATGACAGCGCCAACGCGCTTCGCCATAGTGCCGCCGCTTGATTCAGGGCCTCGCGCCCGCATGACCCGGAGCTTCGCTTGACCGACCGTTCGTCCCTGTCCCCACTGCCCGCCGGCCAACTCCCGCCCGGCAACGACAACGCGCCGCGCAATTGGCGCACGCGCCTCGCCGATGTCGCGGAAAGCGCGCCGGCGCAGCGCTTCGTCACGGCGCTGATCGTCGTCAACGCCGTCACCCTCGGTTTGGAGACGGCGCCGAGCGTGATGGAGCGCTACGGCGCGACGCTCGAATGGATCGATCACGTCATCCTCTGGGTGTTCGTCGCCGAGCTCGCCGCCAAGATGATCGGCCGCGGCCTCGCCTTCTACCGCAACGGCTGGAACCTGTTCGATCTCGTCGTCGTCGGCATCGCGCTGGCGCCCGCCACCGGCGCGCTGTCGGTGCTGCGCGCGCTGCGCATCTTGCGCGTGCTGCGCCTCGTCTCGGTGGTGCCGTCGCTGCGCCGCGTCGTCGCCTCGCTGGTCGGCGCCATCCCCGGCCTCGGCGCGATCTCCGGCGTGCTGCTGCTGTTCTTCTATGTCTCGTCGGTGCTGGCGACCAAGCTCTATGCCGATCTCGCGCCGGAATTGTTCGGCAGCATCGGCGGCTCGATGTTCACCCTGTTCCAGATCATGACGCTGGAAGGCTGGGCCGACATCGTGCGCGACATCATGGAGCCGCAGCCCTTCGCCTGGCTGTTCTTCATCCCGTTCATCCTGGTGGCGACCTTCACCATGCTGAACCTGTTCATCGCCATCATCGTCAACGCCATGCAAAGCGAGCATGAAGCCGACCAGAAGGCCGAGATGGCCGCCATCCAGCAGGCGTCCGACGCCGAGACGGCGGTGCTGTCGGCGGAAATCGCCGCCGTGCGCCGCGATATCGCCGAACTGAAGGCGCTGATCGAGAAACGCTGAGCGGTGCTAATCTAGCGTTCTTGCTCCAGCGGATGGGGCGGACGGTCAAGGAGAAGGCCTCATGGCGACGCAGACGGAACTGTTCCTCGGACTCGGCGGCGGCGAGCGCCAATCGCTCAGCTTGCGTCGCGCCAACCGCCACGGGCTGATCGCCGGCGCCACCGGCACCGGCAAGACAGTGACGTTGCAGGGCCTGGCCGAGAGCTTTTCCGCCGCCGGCGTGCCGGTGTTCGTTGCCGATGTCAAAGGCGATCTGGCGGGGCTCGCCATGCCCGGCTCGCCGACCTTCAAGAACCACGGCGCGCTGGTCGCGCGCGCCGCCGAGATCGGCCTCGCCGATTACAGCTATGCCGACAACCCGGCGGTGTTCTGGGACCTGTTCGGCGAACAAGGCCATCCGATCCGCACCACCGTCAGCGAGATGGGCCCGCTGCTGCTGGCGCGGCTGATGGACCTCAACGAGACGCAAGAAGGCGTGCTGACCATCGCCTTCCGTTTCGCCGACGACGAAGGGCTGTTGCTGCTCGATCTTGAGGACTTGCAGGCGATGCTCGTCCATGTCGCCGAGAACGCGCCCTCGCTCTCGGCCAAATACGGCAACGTGACGAAGGCCAGCGTCGGCGCCATCCAGCGCCAGCTTTTGCAGCTCGAATCGCAGGGCGGCGACAAGTTCTTCGGCGAGCCGGCGCTCGACATCGCCGATTTCATCGCGCTCGACGAGCAGGGCCGCGGCATCGTCAACATCCTCGCCGCCGACAAGCTGATGCAGAGCCCCAAGCTCTACGCCACCTTCCTGCTG
>CAZVLU010000040.1:0-33875 GCA_964628235.1 uncultured Rhizobium sp.
GCTCGGGCCGCCTCGGCGGCTCGGAAATCGCCCGCGTGGAATGGTATCGCGAAGGTCGTGTGCCGCTGCACACGCTGCGCGCCGACATCGATTTCGGTCGTGGTACCGCCTTCACCACCTACGGCACCTGCGGCGTCAAAGTTTGGGTCTTCAAGGGCGAAGTGCTTGCCCATGATCCGATGGCCCAGGACAAGAAGATCATGGAGCAGCAGGTCGCCCGCTAAGGCGCCCCCTGACCTCGAAGCGAAAGTCTGAGACATGCTGAGTCCGAAGCGCACCAAATATCGTAAAGCCCACAAGGGCCGTATCCACGGCCTGGCCAAGGGCGGCACGCAGCTCAATTTCGGCGCCCATGGCCTGAAGGCGATGGAGCCGATGCGCATCACTGCGCGTCAAATCGAAGCCGCGCGTCGCGCCGTCACGCGCCACATGAAGCGCGTCGGCCGCGTCTGGGTTTTGATTTTCCCGGATGTGCCGGTGTCGACCAAGCCCGCCGAAGTCCGCATGGGTTCCGGCAAGGGCGCGCCCGAGTATTGGGTGGCCCGCGTGAAGCCCGGCCGCATCATGTTCGAGGTCGATGGCGTCTCTGCCGCCGTCGCCAAGGAAGCCTTCGAGCTGGCGGCCGCCAAATTGCCGATCAAGACGAAGTTCGTCACGCGCCAGGCGCTGGAGGCCTGACATGAAAGCGACAGATCTGAAAACCAAGACTGCCGATGAGCTCAAGACCGAGCTCGTGACCCTCAAGCGCGAGGCTTTCAACCTGCGCTTCCAGAAGGCCAGCGGCCAGCTCGAGAACACCGCCCGCGTGCGCGACGTGCGCCGCGATATCGCCCGCATCCAGACCGTTCTGGGCGCGAAGCCGGCGCCGCGGTCTTAAGGAGAACACGAGATGCCCAAGCGTATTCTGACTGGCACCGTCGTCAGCGACAAAATGGACAAGACCATCACGGTCCTGGTCGAGCGTCGCGTCGCGCATCCGGTCTATAAGAAGTTCATCAAGAAGTCGAAGAAGTACGCCGCGCACGACGAGGCGAACGCTTGCAAGATCGGCGACACGGTCCGCATCCGCGAATGCCGTCCGCTGTCGAAGAACAAGCGCTTCGAAGTCATCACCGGCGACGCGCCGTAAGCGCGCCCCAGAGTTGTTAAGAAAGGCATAGTGCCATGATCCAGATGCAATCGAACCTCGAAGTCGCCGACAACTCCGGCGCGCGTCGAGTGCAATGCATCAAAGTGCTGGGCGGTTCGCACCGCCGCACTGCTGATGTTGGCGACGTCATCGTCGTCAGCGTGAAGGACGCGATTCCGCGCGGCCGCGTGAAGAAGGGCGAAGTGCAGCGCGCCGTCATCGTGCGCACGGCCAAGGAAATCCGCCGCGCCGATGGCAGCGCCATCCGCTTCGACCGCAACGCCGCCGTCCTGATCGATAAGCAGAACGAGCCGATCGGCACCCGCATCTTCGGGCCGGTGACGCGCGAACTGCGGTCCAAGGGCTTCATGAAGATCATCTCGCTCGCGCCTGAAGTGCTCTGAGCGGGAAAGGCAGGAAGATATGTCCGTTAAATTGAAGATCAAAAAGGGCGATAACGTCATCGTCCTCACCGGCCGCGACAAGGGCAAGACCGGCACCGTCATGAAGGTGATGCCGAAGGAAAGCCGCGTCGTCGTCCAGGGCGTCAACGTCGTGAAGCGCCACACGCGTCCGGCGGCCGGCCAGCAGGGCGGCATCGTCGAAAAAGAGGCGACCATTCACGTTTCAAACGTGTCCCTGATCGACCCCACGACCAGCAAGCCGACCCGCGTCGGTTTCAAGATGGTCGACGGCGGTCGTAAGGTTCGCGTGGCTCGCCGCTCCGGCGAAGTCTTGGACATCTGAGGAACCGGCCATGGCTAAGACCGAAGAAAAATACGTCCCGCGCCTGCGCGCCCACTACGAGACCGTGGTGAAGAAAGCGCTTGTCGAAGAGTTCAAGTACGACAACCCGATGATGGTGCCGAAGATCGAAAAGATCGTCATCAACATGGGCGTCGGCGAAGCGACTGCCGAAGGCAAGCGCGTCGACAGCGCCGTGCAGGACATGACCTTGATCACGGGCCAAAAGCCGGTCGTCACGCATGCCCGCAAGGCCATCGCGAACTTCAAGGTGCGCGAGAACATGCGCCTTGGCTGCAAGGTCACCTTGCGCCGCGAGCGCATGTACGAATTCCTCGACCGCCTCATCAACATCGCGTTGCCGCGCGTCCGCGACTTCCGCGGCGTGCCGGGCAACAGCTTCGACGGCGCCGGCAATTACTCCATGGGCCTCAAGGAACAGATCGTGTTCCCCGAAATCGATTACGACAAGATCGACCAGGTCCGCGGCATGGACATCACCATCGTGACGACGGCTCGCACCGATGAGGAAGCCAAGGCTCTCCTCAAGGGTTTCGCGATGCCGTTCGTCAACTAAGGAGGCCTCACAGTGGCCAAGACCAGTTCCATCGAGAAGAACAAGCGTCGCATGAAGATGGTGAAGAAATTCGCCCCGCGCCGCGCCAAGCTGAAGGCAATCACCGTCGACATGAATTTGTCCGCGGAAGAGCGCTTTGCCGCCCAGCTCAAGCTGGCCGAGCTGCCGCGCAACTCGTCGCAGGTGCGCGTGCGCCTACGCTGCGAGCTGACCGGCCGTCCGCGCGCCGTCTATCGCAAGTTTAAGCTCTCGCGCATCGCCTTGCGCGATTTGGCCAGCAACGGGCAGATCCCCGGCATGGTCAAGTCGAGCTGGTAAGGGAAGGAATCAGGATATGTCCGTGAGCGATCCGCTCGGCGATTTGTTGACGCGCATCCGCAATGCGCAGCATCGCCGCTTGCCGAAGGTGACGAGCCCCGCGTCGAACCTGCGCACCAACGTGCTCGAGGTTCTCCGCAAGGAAGGCTACATCCGCGGCTTTTCGCAGAGCCAAATCGAGGGCGGCCATGCCGAACTCGAAATCGAGTTGAAGTATTACGAAGGCGAGCCGGTGATCCGCGAGATTCGTCGCGTGTCCAAGCCGGGCCGCCGCGTTTACTCCAAGATCAAAGACTTGCACCGTCCGTACAACGGTCTCGGCATCGCCGTCCTGTCCACGCCGCGCGGCGTGATGTCGGACAACGAGGCCCGCGCCGCGAACGTCGGCGGCGAAGTCCTTTGCCAGGTATTCTAAGAGACGAGGAGCAGGGGCCTTTCGGCCCCTCAGGAGAGAACAATGTCGCGTGTTGGTAAGAACCCGGTGAAAGTGCCTAGCGGCGTCACCGTCAATGTTTCCGGTCAGGAAGTGACGGCGAAGGGCAAGCTCGGTCAACTGAGCATGGTCGTGTCGAAGGACGTGGAAGCGCTCCTCGACGGCGATAGCGTGTTTGTGAAGCCGCGCGACGAGAGCAAGCGCTCGCGCATGCTGTGGGGCATGACCCGCAACATGATCCGCAACATGGTCAACGGCGTGGCCACCGGCTACACCGTGAACCTCGAGATCAATGGCGTCGGCTATCGCGCGGCGGTCCAGGGCAAGGTCCTGAACATGCAGCTCGGTTACTCGCACGACATCAACTATCCGATCCCGGAAGGGATCGCCATTAAGTGCGAAAAGCCGACCGCGATTTCGATCTCTGGCGCCGATCGCCAGAAGGTCGGTCAGGTCGCCGCCGAGATCCGCGGTTATCGTAAGCCGGAGCCCTACAAGGGCAAGGGCATCAAATACGACACCGAGACGATCTTGCGCAAAGAAGGCAAGAAGAAGTAGGACCGCGAAAAATGTTCAATGCCAAACAGCTCTTCGAGCGCCGCCAGGGCCGCACGCGCTACCAGATCCGCAAGAATGCCGGCGGCCGCCCGCGCCTCTCGGTGTTCCGCTCGGGCCAGCACATCTACGCGCAGGTCATCGACGACACGAAGGGCGTCACGCTCGCCGCCGCTTCGACCCTCGACAAGGACGTCAAGGGCAAGCTCAAGACCGGCGCCGACAAGACGGCCGCTGCCGAAGTCGGCAAGCTGTTGGCCGCGCGCGCCACTGCCGCCGGCGTCAAGGAGGTCGTGTTCGACCGCGGCGGTTATCTGTTCCATGGCCGCGTGAAAGCGCTGGCCGATGCCGCCCGCGAAGCGGGCCTGAGTTTCTAAGGGAAGTTTGATTCATGGCACGTAGACCCCAAGGCGAGAACAAGGGCCGCGGCGGCGATGATCGCGAGCAGAGCGATATCGTCGACAAGCTGGTCTCGATCAATCGCGTCGCGAAGGTTGTGAAAGGCGGCCGTCGTTTCGGCTTCGCCGCTCTGGTCGTCGTCGGCGACACGAAGGGCCGCGTCGGCTACGGCTCGGGCAAGGCTCGTGAAGTGCCGGAAGCCATCCGCAAGGCAACCGAGCACGCCAAGCGCAACATGATCCGCATCCAGATCCGCGACGGTCGCACGCTGCATCATGACGCCATCGGCCGCTTCGGCGCCGGCCGCGTCGTTCTGCGCGCCGCGCCGGCCGGCACCGGCATCATCGCTGGCGGCCCGATGCGCGCCGTGTTCGAGACCTGCGGCATTCAGGACATTGTGACCAAGTCGGTCGGCACGTCCAACCCGCACAACATGATCAAGGCGACCTTCGCCGCGTTGCAGAGCCTGCGCTCGCCGCGTATGGTCGCCGCCGGTCGCGGCAAGAAAGTGGCCGAGATTCTCGGTCGCGACGCCGCCGCCGTTTCGGAATAAGGAGACCGCGCCATGGCCACCACGAAGACCATCACGGTCACCCAGACCGGCAGCCCGATCGGCCGCCGTCATGACCAGCGCGAGACCCTCATCGGTCTCGGCCTGAACAAGCGTCATCGCACGAAGGAGCTCCCGGACACGCCGGAGACTCGCGGCATGATCGCCAAGGTCGCGCATCTCGTGCGCGTCGAAACCGAATCGAAGTAATCGACGCCTTCGGGCGCCAATGATGTGATGCCCATCTGGGCGATAGGCCCTCGGGGCAATAGGATAGAGACCATGGACCTGAATCAGCTTTCGGATAATCCCGGCGCCCACAAGTTCCGCCGTCGCGTCGGTCGCGGCATCGGTTCCGGCAAGGGCAAGACCTCGGGCTCCGGCGTCAAGGGCCAGAAGTCGCGCGGCGGCGTGGCGATCAACGGCTTTGAAGGCGGCCAGATGCCGATTCATCGCCGCGTGCCGAAGCGCGGTTTCAACAACGTATCGGCCAAGCGCTTCTCGGAAGTGACCCTCGGCGGCCTGCAAAAGGCCATCGATGCTGGCAAGCTCGATGCCAGCAAGCCGATCACGGAAGCTCTGCTGAAATCGGCTGGCGTCATCCGCCATCTGCGCGACGGCGTCCGTTTGCTCGGCACCGGCGAACTGAAGGCGAAGGTCGCGCTTGAGATCAGCGGCGCGACCCGCACGGCGACCGCCGCTGTCGAAAAGTCCGGCGGTAGCGTGAAAGTCGCGATTCTGGCCAAGGTCGATCGCCCCGTGGTGGAAAGCAACTCCATCCGTGCGCGTAAGGCCCGGAAGGCTGCGGGCGCAACCGCTTAAGTCTTCGCCCGTCGGCCACCAGTAACCGAGGGATTAGCCCATGGCTTCCGCCGCCGAACAGCTCGCTGCCAATCTGAATTTCGGCGCCTTCTCCAAGGCCACGGAGCTGAAAAAGCGTCTGTGGTTCACGTTGGGCGTCCTGATCGTCTACCGTCTCGGCACCTTCATTCCGATTCCCGGCATCGATCCGACGATTCTCGCTGAGCTGTTCAATGCCCAGCGCGGCGGCATCCTCGGCATGTTCGACATGTTCTCGGGCGGCGCGCTCGGGCGCATGACGATCTTCGCCCTGAACATCATGCCGTACATTTCGGCCTCGATCATCATGCAGCTCCTGACGAGCGTTTCGCCTCGTATGGAAGCGCTGAAGAAGGAAGGCCCCGCCGGCCAGCGCAAGATCAATCAATATACCCGCTACGGCACGGTGGTTCTTGCCGCAGTGCAGGCTTACGGCATTGCCGTCGGCCTCGAAAGCGCGACCGGCGCCGGCGGCGCTGCCGTGCATGAGCCCGGCCTGTTTTTCCGCCTCACCACGGTGATCACGCTCACCGGCGGCACGATGTTCCTGATGTGGCTCGGCGAGCAGATCACTGCGCGCGGCATCGGCAACGGCATCTCGCTCATCATCTTCGCCGGCATCGTCGCCAATTTGCCGATCGCGCTCGTCCACACCCTGGAACTCGGCCGCACCGGCGCCATCTCCGGTTTCCTGATCGCGATCCTCATGTTGATGGTCGTCGCGGTCATCGCCTTCATCGTCTTCATCGAGCGCGCGCAGCGCCGCATCCTGGTGCAGTATCCGAAGCGTCAAGTCGGAAATAAGATGTTCGGCGGCGAGAGTTCCCATCTGCCGTTGAAGCTGAACGCGTCGGGCGTCATTCCGCCCATCTTCGCCTCCTCGCTGCTCTTGATGCCGACGACGGTCGCCAGTTTCAGCGCGGGGCAAGGCCCTGAATGGATGACGCTGATTACGGCCAACATCGGCAACGGCCAGCCGCTATTCATGCTGCTCTACGCTGCGCTCATCATCTTCTTCGCATTCTTTTATACGGCGATCGTTTTCAATCCGACCGATACGGCGGAGAATTTGAAGAAGTACGGCGGTTTCGTGCCTGGCATCCGTCCCGGCAAGAACACAGCCGACTATCTCGATTATATTCTCACGCGGCTTACCGTTGTCGGCGCGCTCTATCTCACCGCGATCAGCTTGCTGCCGGAATTCCTGATCACAAAGTTCGCCGTGCCGTTCTACTTCGGCGGCACCAGCCTGCTGATCGTCGTCAGCGTCACGCTCGATACCGTCGCGCAGGTCCAGTCGCACTTGCTGGCGCATCAGTACGAAGGCTTGATCAAGAAGTCCAAACTGCGCGGACGCCGGGGATGAATCTGATTTTGTTAGGGCCGCCGGGCGCCGGTAAGGGCACCCAGGCTCAACTGCTCAAGGAACGCCACGGCTTGGTGCAACTTTCCACCGGAGACATGTTGCGCGCCGCCGTCGCCTCGGGCAGCGAGCTCGGCCAGCAGGTCAAATCGATCATGGCGTCGGGCGGCCTGGTGCCGGACGAGACCATGATCAACTTGATCGCCGACCGGATCGCCCAGCCCGACTGCGCCAAAGGCTTCATTTTGGACGGGTTCCCCCGGACCACCCGCCAGGCCGAGGCGCTCGACGCCATGTTGTCGGCCAAGGGTCTGAAGCTGGACGGGGTGATCGAGCTCAAGGTGGACGACACCGCCCTGGTCGAGCGGATCAGTGGGCGATTTAGCTGCGCGAAATGCGGCAGCGGCTACCATGACACCTATAAACAGCCAAAAAAGGCTGGAATTTGCGATAGTTGCGGGGCGGATGCGTTCACCCGCCGCGAGGACGACAAAGCCGAGGTGGTGGCATCCCGGCTGGAGGCCTACCACCGCCAAACGGCGCCCCTGCTGCCCTATTACAAGGCGCGTGGGGTGTTGCGGACAGTGGACGGCATGGCCGGCATCGACGCGGTGCAGGGCCAAATCGAGACGGTTTTAGCGGGGGCTTGAGGGCCTCCTAACAAGTTGACTTGGGACCGGATTTTCCTATAATCCCGGGCCTTCTGCCTCCAGGCTGACCTGAGGGCGGACGTCAATCCACATTTGAATCGCGGGAGTATGCGGCGTGGCGCGCATTGCTGGCGTTAACATTCCTACCGACAAGCGGGTGCTGATTGCTCTCACCTACATCCATGGCATCGGTCCGGCTCGTGCGAAGGATATCATCGCCAAGGCGAATATCTCCGACACCGCGCGCGTCAACCAGCTCTCGGACGACGATGTCATCCGCATGCGCGAGATCATCGACCGCGACTACCATGTCGAAGGCGATCTTCGTCGCGAAGTCGCGATGAACATTAAGCGCTTGATGGACCTGGGCTGCTATCGCGGCCTGCGTCACCGCAAGGGCTTGCCGGTTCATGGCCAGCGCACCCACACCAACGCGCGCACCCGCAAGGGCCCGGCGCGTCCGATCGCCGGCAAGAAAAAAGCCGTCTAACTTACAGGATCGATTATGGCCAAGTCCCCGTCCTCCGCTGCAGCCGCGCGGCCCCGTCGCCGCGAGCGCAAGAACATCTCGTCCGGCGTCGCGCACGTCAACGCGAGCTTCAACAACACGATGGTCACCATCACCGACGCGCAGGGCAACACGATCGCTTGGTCGTCGTCCGGCATGCAGGGCTTCAAGGGCTCGCGCAAGTCGACGCCTTATGCGGCGCAGATGGCCGCTGAAGACGCCGGCAAGAAGGCGATGGAACACGGCATGCGCACCATCGAAGTCGAAGTGAAGGGCCCGGGTTCGGGTCGCGAGTCGGCTCTGCGCGCGCTGCAGTCGGTCGGCTTCACTGTCACTTCGATCCGCGACGTGACGTCGATCCCGCACAACGGCTGCCGCCCGCCGAAGCGTCGCCGCGTTTGATATTCCCCCGAGGCGCTCGCGCCTCGGATCGTTTCTGAGCGGGCCCGCTGGCGGGTCCGCAAGGCCGGGCTCGCGTCGCCCGGCCGCAGCATTCTCCGGCGGACAACGCTCCGCCTAAACGTGAGGTCGCATTCGTGATTCAGAAGAACTGGACGGAACTGATTAAGCCGACGAAGCTTCAGGTCACGCCGGGCGCCGAACCGCAGCGTATCGCCACGGTCGTCGCCGAGCCCCTGGAGCGCGGCTTCGGCCTGACGCTGGGCAACGCGCTGCGTCGCGTTCTCCTGTCGTCTCTGCAGGGCGCGTCCGTGACCGCCATTCAGATTCAGGGCATCCTGCATGAGTTCTCGTCCATTCCGGGCGTGCGCGAGGATGTCACCGACATCGTCTTGAACATCAAGGCGCTCGCCATCCGCATGCAGGGCGAAGGCCCCAAGCGCATCATGCTCAAGGCCAATGGCCCGGGCGAGGTGACTGCCGGCATGATCGAGACCGTTTCCGACATCGAGATCCTCAATCCCGACCTCGTGCTCTGCACGCTCGACAAGGGCGCGACGATCAACATGGAAATGACCGTCAGCACCGGCAAGGGTTATGTCCCGGCCTCGATGAACCGTCCGGAAGACGCGCCGATCGGCCTGATCCCGGTCGATGCGCTCTACAGCCCGGTCCGCAAGGTCGCCTACAAGGTCGAGAATTCGCGCGTCGGCCAAGTCACCGACTACGACAAGCTCAGCATGGACCTCGAGACCGACGGCACCGTGACGCCGGACGACGCCGTGGCGCTCGCCGCGCGCATCCTGCAGGACCAGCTTCAGCTCTTCATCAACTTCGAGGAGCCGCAGGCGGCGACCGAAGAAGAGAAGTCCGACGAGCCGGCGTTCAACAAGAACTTGTTGCGCAAGGTCGAAGAGCTCGAACTGTCTGTTCGTTCGGCGAACTGCCTGAAGAACGACAACATCATCTACATCGGCGATCTCGTGCAGAAGACGGAAGCGGAAATGCTCCGCACGCCGAACTTCGGCCGCAAGTCGCTGAACGAGATCAAGGAAGTCCTGGCCCAAATGGGTCTCCATCTCGGCATGGAGATTCCGAATTGGCCGCCCGAGAACATCGAAGAGCTGGCCAAGAAGCTCGAGGAACCGTACTAAGCGCGCGACAGCGCCTTAGGCGAATAGGAGAGAATTATGCGTCACGGTATGAGCGGTCGTAAGCTGAACCGCACGAGCAGCCACCGCAAAGCCATGTTCGACAACATGGCTGCGGCGCTGATCAAGCACGAGCAGATCAAGACGACCTTGCCGAAGGCCAAGGAACTCAAGCCGATCGTCGACAAGCTGATCACGCTCGGTAAGCGCGGCAATCTGCACGCCCGTCGTCAGGCGATTTCGCTGCTCGGCGACGCCAAGCTGGCCGCCAAGCTGTTCGACACGCTGGCCCCGCGCTACGCGACCCGCGCTGGCGGCTACACCCGCGTGCTGAAGGCGGGCTTCCGCCATGGCGACACGGCGGATATGGCGATCATCGAATTGGTCGACCGCGATCCGTCGGCCAAGGGCCTCGACTCGGGTCCGACCGGGGTCGAAACCGTGGAAGCCGAGGCCGCTACGGCGAACGCCTAAGCGACAGGTTCCAGCGGAACACGATCCGTCGAAAGGCAGCCGCGAGGCTGCCTTTCGCGTTTTCGGATGCTAGGCTCTGCCCATGGCGAACAGCCTCGCATGACTGGGGAGGCGCGGATGACGACCCTGTTTGAACGCGATGCGCCCCGTCCGTTGGCGGACCGGCTGCGCCCGAAGCATCTCGCCGAGGTGGTCGGCCAGCAGCATCTGCTCGGGCCCGAGGGCCCCATCGGTCGCATGGTCGCGGCCCGTCAGATGTCGTCGATGATCCTGTGGGGGCCGCCGGGCTGCGGCAAGACCACGATCGCGCGATTGCTCGCCGAAGGCACCAGCCTCAAGTTCGAGCCGCTGTCGGCGGTGTTCTCCGGCGTTGCCGATTTGAAGAAGATTTTCGAGACGGCGCGCCGCCATCACGAAATGGGGCAGGGCACCCTGCTGTTCGTCGACGAAATTCACCGCTTCAATAGGGCCCAGCAGGACAGTTTCCTGCCGTTCGTCGAGGATGGCACGGTCATCCTGGTCGGCGCGACGACCGAGAATCCGTCGTTTGAGATCAATGGCGCGCTGTTGTCGCGCTCTCAGGTCTATGTCCTCAACCGGCTTGATGACGGAGCGCTTGAGGAAATTCTCGTGCGCGCCGAGGCGGAAATGAACCGGCCTTTGCCGCTCGACGACGATGCGCGCGCAGCGCTCCGCGCCATGGCCGACGGCGACGGGCGCTATCTCATCAACCTTGCCGAACAGCTTTTCGCTTTGCCGTCCAAGACCGGCAATAAGATCGACACCAAGGCGCTGGTGACTGTGGTTCAAAAGCGCGCGCCGCTCTACGACAAGGCGCAAGAGGGCCACTACAACCTCATCAGCGCCCTGCATAAGTCGCTGCGCGGCTCGGACGTCGACGCCGCGCTCTATTGGTTGGCCCGCATGCTGGCGGGCGGCGAGCCGCCGCTTTACATCGTCCGCCGTCTGGTGCGCTTCGCCTCCGAGGATATCGGCCTCGCCGACCCGCAGGCCTTGGTGCAGGCGTTGGCCGCCAAGGATAGTTACGACTTTCTCGGCTCGCCCGAGGGCGAGCTGGCGTTGGTGCAAGCCGTGGCTTATCTGGCGACCGCGCCGAAATCCAACGCGCTCTATCGCGCGCAGAGCGCCGCCAACAAGGCCGCCGCCGAATATGGCTCGCTCATGCCGCCCAAGCATATTCTCAATGCGCCGACCAAGCTGATGCGCGACATCGGCTATGGCAAGGATTACGCTTACGACCATGATGCGCCGGACGCCTTTTCGGGGCAAAACTACTTCCCCGAAGAGATGGCGCGCCGCCAATTGTATCAGCCGGCCGAGCGCGGGTTCGAACGCGAGATCGCCAAGCGGCTCGCTTATTGGGCCAAGCTGCGCGGCGAGCGGTCCGGCGGCACGCCGGCAAAGGACCAAGCCACGGGCTTGGACGACAAGGAGAACGAGTGATGGGTACGGTGCTTGCCATCGCGGCGGGCGGGGCGCTCGGTTCCGTGGCGCGCTACGGCACGATGGTCTGGGTGGCGCGCTATCTCGGCGCGCATTTCCCCTATGGCACCTTTGCGGTGAATGTCGCCGGCGCGTTCGTCATGGGCGTCTTGATCGAGCTGATGGCCTTTGTCTGGTCGCCGTCCGAAGCGATGCGCGCCTTTCTCACGATCGGCGTGCTTGGCGGCTACACCACCTTCTCGACCTTTTCGCTCGATGCCTGGCTGTTGATCGAGCGCGGCGACTATGGCTTCGCCTTTCTTTACATCCTGTCGTCGGTCGTCTTTTCCATTGCCGCTTTGCTCGCCGGTTTGCATCTTACTCGCGTCGTGATCGCATGAACGCCGTCAAAACTCTTACGATTGCTGATGACGAGGCCGACCAACGGCTCGACCGCTGGTTCAAGCGGCGCTTTCCGACCCTGAGCCACGGCAAACTGGAAAAACTGCTGCGCACCGGCCAAGTGCGCGTCGATGGCAAACGCGCCAAGGCCGCCTTCCGCCTGGAAGCCGGCATGGAAGTGCGCATCCCGCCGCTTGACGACGCGCTCGTGGCGGCCAAGCCGGCCGCGCCGGTCGCTGCGGCCAAGCTTGCGCCGCGCGTCACCAAGGGCGAGACCGACGCCTTGCTTGCCGCCGTGCTCTACAAGGACGATGACGTCATCATCATCAATAAGCAGCCGGGGCTCGCGGTGCA
This sequence comes from uncultured Rhizobium sp., assembly GCA_964628235.1. Classification (GTDB taxonomy): domain Bacteria; phylum Pseudomonadota; class Alphaproteobacteria; order SMXQ01; family SMXQ01; genus CAMAVH01. The sequence continues at coordinate 12,290 of CAZVLU010000040.1, forward strand.
GGGCGGCACCGGCACGGCCCATCATCTCGACGCTATGCTCGACGCCCTGAAATTCGATTATCCGGAACGGCCGAAGCTGGTCCATCGACTCGACCGCGACACCAGCGGCGCGCTGGTGTTGGCGCGCAGCACGGGCGCCGCGCGCTGGTTGACCGAAGCCTTCCGCTTGCGCACCGCGCGCAAGGTCTATTGGGCCCTCGTCGTCGGCGTGCCGAAGATCCGTCAGGGCAAAGTCGATCTGGCGCTTGCCAAGTTGCCCGGCGCCCATGGCGAACGCATGGTGGCCGACGAGGACGAGGGCAAACGCGCGGTGACGCTCTATACGGTGATCGATCATGCTGCGCAGCGCGCCTCCTGGCTCGCAATGATGCCGCTCACCGGCCGGACCCATCAATTGCGCGCCCATGCGGCGGCATTGAACACGCCGATTCTCGGCGACGGCAAATACGGCGGGGAAAAAGCGTTCTTCCGCGGCCCCGAAGGCGACGGCGGTCGCCCCAAACTGCATCTTCATGCCCGCGAGATCGCCTTCACGCGCCCGAATGGCAAGCTGCTGAAAGTCATCGCGCCCTTGCCGGCGCATATGAAGACGACTTGGGACTTTTTCGGCTTCGACACAGAGGCGAAAGGCGATCCGTTCGCCGACGCCGATATCCGTTAGAGGCGGCGATGCGGGCGGGCAAAATTCTCGCGATTGCCACTCTCGCGCTTGGCGCGCTTGTCGCCCTGGCCCTCATCATCGTCTGGCAGATCGATTTCAGCCGCTTCAAGCCATTGATCGCCGAACAGGTCAAGGCGGCGACCGGCCGTACTCTCGTCATCGACGGAGAAATTCGCCTGGCGCCGTCGTTGGTGCCGTCGCTCGCCGTCGAGAACGTGCGTTTTCAGAACGCCGCCTTCGGCAGCCGTCCCGACATGATCATGGCCGAGCGCCTAGAGGCAGCGGTGGCCCTGTTGCCGTTGCTCCGCGGCGAAATCGATATCCGCCGAGTGACGCTGATCGCGCCCGACATTCTGCTCGAAACCGACAAGTCGGGACGCGGCAATTGGGAGTTCGCCGAATCGCCGGCGCCGGCCACGACATCGGCTGCGCCGGCGCAAGACGCGGCCCTGCCGATGCTCGGCGCATTGACCATTCAAAACGGCCGGCTGACCTACCGCGACGGCATCAGCGGCAAGGCCACGACGCTTGAGGTCAAGCGCCTGACGGCTGCGGGCGAGCCCCGCACCATCGCGTTGGAGGGCGCTTACGACGGCACGTCCTTGGCCCTCAAGACCGAGCTGCGCTTGCGGACCAAAACGGCGGACTTTGCCGATATGCAGGCGACCTTCGGCGGCAGCGACCTTGCCGGCAGCGCTGCCTTCGATTGGTCGGGCAGGCCCCGCATCACGGCGAACTTGCGGTCCAAAATGATCGACCTCGCCGATTTCGCGTCGGCTTCGGTCGCCCCGCCGACGAGGAAGGACGACGGTCGTTACTTCAGCAACGACCCGATCGATCTTTCGGCCTTGCGCGCCTTTGACGGCAAGCTCGATCTACAAGTGGCGGCGTTGCGTCATGGAAAAATGACGCTGAACGACATGACGGTCGGCGCCGTTCTGGAGAAAGGCCGCGTGAGCTTGCCGAGCTTCGCGGCGAGGTTCGCCGATGGCGCGCTGTCGGGCAGCGGCCATCTCGCCGCCCTCGCGGGGCCTGGCTTGGAAACGGCGCTCGCCTTCAAAGCCGATCAATTGGATTTGGCGACGCTCGCCCGCGCGCTTGAGGCCGGCGACGTGCTGAGCGGTCGCGGCGATCTCGCTTTCGATCTCAAGGGGCAGGGCGCGTCGCTGCGTGCCGTGATGGCCTCGCTCGGCGGCAAGGCGAGCTGGGTGATGGGCAAGGGACGGGTGAAGAACGGCTATGTCGATCTGCTTGGGGCGGATTTGTTGCGCTTCGCCGCCACCGCCGGGACCGGCGGCAGCGATGCCACCGCAGTGAACTGCTTCGTCACGCGCTTCGATGTGGCCAAGGGGGTGGCGACCGGCCAAGGCATCCTGTTCGACACCGAGCGCATGACGGTGAAGGGCGAAGGCACGATCAACCTCGGCAGCGAACGTCTGGCTTTGCTGTTCACGCCGCGCCCCAAGGAAACGAGCCTGCTCAACCTCGCCTTACCCTGGCATGTCGAAGGCACTTTGAAGAAGCCCGATGTCGCGGTTGATCAAGGGGCGGCTGCCGGACGGGCCGCCGGGGCCTTACTCAGCGTCATCAATCCGCTGATGCTCTTGGTGCCGTTGGTGACCTCCAGCGACGCCGAGCAGAATCCCTGTCTCGCAGCCTTGCAGAATGCGCCGGCGAAGCCTGCGCCGCGTACCGGCGTGCGCGGCTTTCTCGACAGCATCATTCCGGGCCGCTAGAACCACGCCATGACCGACGCATCCTCTTCCGGCCGCCATGCCGACCTCGCCGCCAAAGCCGCACAGCGCGCCGCCTCGCCCGCCTCAGTTCGAGATGGCGAGAGGGGCTTTTGGCTGGAATTGGACGGCAAGCCGCTCAAAACGCCGGCCGGCCTTGAGCTGCGGCTGCCGACCCGCGCGCTGGCCGAGGCGGTCGCGGCGGAACTGGGCGGCGCGCCGCTCCAGGCTTTGAAGAATCTTGCGGCCATCCCCAACCTTCGTTTTGCCGCGACCGCGCTCGACCGCGTCGCCGCCGCCCGCGCGGAAACCATCGACAGCGTCGCGGCCTACGGCGAAGCCGATCTGCTGTGCTATCGCGCCGAGGGTCCGATGGATCTGGTGGCGCGCGAGCAGGCCGCTTGGCAGCCGCTGCTCGATTGGGCGGCGACGCGTCACGGCGCGTTGCTCGCCTGCGCCATCGGCATCAGCTACATGCCGCAACAACCCTCGGCTCTCGCGGCGTTGCGCAAGGTTGTCGCCGCGCAAGACGACATGACGCTGACGGGCCTCGCCATGGTGGTCCAGATCACCGGCTCGCTCGTACTTGGTCTTGCATTGCTTGAGGGGCGAATCGACGCCGACGAAGCTTTCAAGCTTGCCGAATTGGACGAGAGCTACCAGATCGAAAAGTGGGGCGAGGATGCGGAAGCGGCAGAACGCCGTGCCGCGCGCCGCCGCGATCTCAGCGATGCCGCTGCGTTCCTGCGCTTGCTGCGCCCCGCGAACCCTTAAGGAGACGGCTTATGATCCCGCGCCCGGAAGACCTCGAGAACTTCGCCGTGCATTTGCGCATCTTTGGCAAGGTGCAGGGCGTCGGCTTTCGCGCTTGGGCGAAGGAGCAGGCCGACAAGAAAGGCTTGCGCGGCTGGGTGCGCAACCGCAGCGATGGCTCTGTCGAAGTGGTGTTCGTCGGCCATGCGCACGTGCTCGACGGCATGGTGACGCTGTGCCGCAAGGGGCCGGCCGGCGCCGAAGTCAGCCGCGTCGCGCGCATTCCCGGCGAATATCGTCCGGACGAGACGGAAGTGCCGCCCGGCTTCCAGCAGTTTCCCGACCTTTAGTTTTCAAATACCTCGAAGAAGTTTTTCTTCAGCGCCGCATCGATCGCCGTCATGTCGGCAGGCTTGCCGAGCGCCTTGAGCGACGTCACGCCATGCTCGCTGATGCCGCAGGGCACGATGCCGGTGAAGTGCGTGAGGTCCGGCGCCACGTTCAACGAAATCCCGTGATAGGTCACCCAGCGGCGCACGCGCACGCCGACTGCGGCGATCTTTTCCTCGCGCTTGCCGAAGATCGGATCGGGCCGTTCGACCCAAATGCCGATGCGCCCCTCGCGCTTTTCGCCGGTCACGCCGCAAGCGGCGAGGGTGCGGATCACCCAATCTTCTAAATTGGCGACATAGCCGCGCACATCGGGGCCGCGCCGCTTCAAATCGAGCAGCACATAGGCCACGCGCTGGCCGGGGCCATGATACGTGTGGCGTCCGCCACGCCCTGTCTGGTGGACGGGGAAGCGGGCAGCGTCGAGCAATTCGGTCGGATCGGCGCTGGTGCCGGCGGTATAGAGCGGCGGGTGTTCGAGCAGCCAGACCAGTTCGGGCGCGCCGGCCTCGCGGATCGCCGCCACGCGCGCTTCCATGGACGCCACGGCGTCCTCGTAGGGCACCAGCCCAGAACTGACGCGCCATTCCAGGCCCCCGTTTTGGGCCGTTTGGGCCGGCTTTTCAGGGCTGTCGGGCGAGGCCGTTAAAGTCCGGCTGAGGCTTGGAATATCTGGCAAAACCGCCACCATCTCCCTTGCGAAGGGTCGGCCGATTTGGTATTCCCCACGCTTCCAATTGGCAATCCTTAATTGCCGATGTTCCCTGCGGTCGTGGCGGAATTGGTAGACGCGCAGCGTTGAGGTCGCTGTGGGGGAAACCTCGTGGAAGTTCGAGTCTTCTCGACCGCACCATATCAAGGCCCGCGAACGCTTGTTCCGGGCTTTGTTGTTCTGGCCTGGTCGCCCGTGCCCTGGATATGGGGGCCTCCTTCATATGGGAAGGGCGGGCGAGCGTCGAAAGAGAGTCCGACGCCATGACGAACCAGCCACCCGATAACCAGCCGGTAACGGCGGAGCTCGAGGCGCAGGTCTCTGACGAGATTCTGCGCGAGCATCCCGAGCGCGTCGCCGCCGTGCGCGCCGCCCTCGAAGCGTCCGATATCGCTCGGGTGCGCGCCCTCGTCCTGCCGCTGCATTATGCCGATCTCGCCGACCTGATCGAGGCGCTCGACCGCGACGAGCGCTTGGGCTTGCTCGATTGCATCCAAGGCGAACTCGACCCCGATGTCCTGCCCATGCTGGAAGACAGCGTGCGCGATGAGGTGGTCGAGCATCTGGGGCCCGTCGAGGTCGCCGCCGCGCTCGGCGAAATGGACACCGACGACGCCATCGAAGTGGTCCAGACGCTCGGCGACGAAGCGCGCGAGGAAGTCCTCGACGAAGTTTCGGCTGAAGAACGCGCCGTTATCGAAGAAGGCCTGACCTATCCGGAGGAATCCGCCGGCCGCTTGATGCAACGCGAGTTTGTCGCGGTGCCTGTCGCTTGGAATGTCGGCGACACCATAGATCACCTGCGCGCTGTCGCCGAACGGGACGATGAGGAACTGCCCGACGAGTTTTACGATATCTATGTCGTGGACGAGCGCACGCGCTTGGTCGGGCGCGTCTCCCTGAGCCGCTTGTTGCGCTCCAAGCGTCCGGTGCCGCTGGCCGAACTGGCCGACACGGAATTGCGCAGCGTGCCCGTCGAGATGGACCAGGAGGAGGTCGCCCTTCTGTTTCGCCAATATGCCCTGGCCTCTGCGCCGGTGGTGACCTTCGGCAACCGGCTCGTCGGCGTCATCACCGTCGACGACATCGTCGACATCATCCACGAAGAAGCCGAAGAGGACATTCTGCTGCTGGGCGGCGTGTCCGAAGGCGACTTGTATGAGGCGGCGATCGATACCGCCAGGTCGCGCTTTCCCTGGCTTGCAGTCAATCTCGGCGCTGCCTTGCTCGTCGCCAACGTCATCGGCCTGTTCGAGGCGACCATCGAGAAGGTCGTGGCGCTCGCCGTGCTCATGCCGATCGTCGCCTCGATGGGCGGCAATGCCGGCACCCAGACCATGACGGTGGCCGTGCGCGCCTTGGCGACGAAGGAACTGTCGGTCGCCAACGCGCTGCGCATCGTCTGGAAGGAAACCATCGTCGGCAGCCTCAACGGTGTCATGTTCGCCATTCTGATCGGCGCCGTCGCCTGGGTCTGGTTCGGCGACGCCTCGATCGGCGGCGTCATCGCCGCCGCCATGACGATCAATCTGCTGACGGCGGGGCTCGCCGGCGTCGTCATCCCGCTGGCGCTCGACCGCTGGGGCGTCGATCCCGCCGTGGCATCGCCGGTGTTTCTCACCACCTTGACCGATGTCGTCGGTTTTTCGACGTTTTTGGGTTTGGCGACGATTTTCGTCCTCTGAGCTTGGCCGCGTCGACCGCATTTTGGTAAGTTAACAAAGCAATCCCCTCCCTGTCGTTGAAGGGGAGGCGTCCGCTTCGCTTGCACGGAGGTTGTCATTTCCAAGCTGCGTCTGCCGGTCCTGTTGACCGGTCTGTCCTGCCTTGTCGCCGCCGGGTTGGTCTTGATGCCGGCGCCCGCCGGCATCGATCCGGGCATGATGCGCGCCGCCGCCTTGGTGCTGGTGACGCTTGCGCTGTTCGCCACTGGGGCGCTGCCTGAATATCTCAGCGCGATCCTGTTTCTCACGCTGGGGATGCTGCTGGCCGTCGCGCCGGCCCAGACGGTGTTTGCCGGATTTTATTCGACGGCGGTCTGGCTGGTGTTCGGCGGTTTGATCGTCGGCGTGGCGATTCGCGTCACCGGCCTCGGCGAGCGCTTGGCGCAGATGATGACGACGCTCCTCGGCACCTCGTACTTGCACGTCGTGGCCGGGGTGATGATCGCCTCGATGCTGTTCGCGCTGGTGATGCCGTCCAGCCTCGGCCGCGTCGTCATCCTTATTCCGATCATCGTCGCCTTGTCCGACAAGCTTGGCTTCGAGCTCGGCAGCAAGGGGCGCACTGGCCTCGTGGTCGCCGCGGGTTTTGGCACGCTAATCCCGGCCTTCACCATATTGCCGGCGAACGTGCCGAACATGGTGCTCGCTGGCGCTGCGGAAACGCTCTACGGCGTGCATCTGACTTATGGCAGTTATGCCGCGCTGCATGTGCCGGCCACCGGCCTGCCCAAGGCGATCCTGATCTATGTGATCATCGCGCTATTGTTCCGAGACGTTTCTAAGCCGGTCGCCGCATCAGCCATGGCGGACCGCAAGCCCTGGTCGGCGAACGAGAAGAAGCTGGCGTGGATTCTCGGCCTCTCGTTGTTCTTCTGGGTGACGGATACCTGGCATGGCGTTTCGCCGGCCTGGGTGGCCATGGCTGGCGGACTCGCCTGTCTCTTGCCGCGCATCGGCGTGTTGCCGCCCAGCGCTTTCAACGAAAAGGTGCAGTTCGGCGGCATGTTCTACGTCGCCGGTATTCTCGGCCTCGGCGCCGTAGTGGCGGAAAGCGGTCTCGGTGAAATGCTCGGCCGCGCGCTGATGGGCGCGCTCGATCTGCAACCGGGCGATAACGCGCGCAACTTCGCCGCCTTGACGGGCGTCTATACGCTGATCGGCATGGTCACGACCATGCCAGCCTTGCCTGCCGTCTTGACGCCGCTCGGCAGCGAGTTGGCGCAGGCGACGGGTTTGCCGCTGCTCACCGTTCTGATGATCCAGGTGCTCGGCTTTTCGACCATCATCTTGCCCTATCAGATGCCGCCGGTCGTGATGTCGTTGCAGATGGGCAAGATTCCCTACGCACATGGCGCGTCAATGACTTTGGCGCTCGCCGCGTCCAGCCTCATTCTGCTGACGCCGTTGAATTTCTACTGGTATCAGTTCCTCGGCTATCTTCCCTGAATGGCCTTGCATCTGATCAAGATGGCGGTCGGCATCGAGTCGCTGGACCATCTCGCCGCCGTGCAGAAACAACGCCGCGCCACCCTGAAGGCCGAGCGGGGCAAGCCGATCCTGATTCATAAAACGCGCAATTACCCCAAGCGCGCCGAGGAGATTCTTGCCGGCGGCTCGATCTATTGGATCGTCAAAGGCTTCGTCCGCGTGCGCCAACGCATCGTCGGCCTCGAGCGCGGCAAGGATGCCGAAGGCAAGCCGCGTTGCGAGATCGTGCTCGATCCGAAATTGGTTCGCACTGTCCCGATGACGCACAAGCCCATGCAAGGCTGGCGCTATCTCGAAGACCGCGACGTGCCGAAGGATTTAGCCGGCAAGGGCGACGTGATGGCTGAGATGCCGCCGGAAATGCTCGCGGAGTTGCGCAAGCTGGGCCTGCTTTAAAAGCAAGCGCCGATCTAAAACGCTTCCTTGATGCCATCGATCACATATTGAACGGCGAGCGCCGCCAGCACGATGCCGAAGACGCGACCGATGACATTGGTGCCGGTCTCGCCGAGCAGGCGGTTGATGCGATCTCCGGCCAGCAGCACGACGAGCATGATGGCCATGACGGCGAGCAGGGCGGCGAGCACCGCGCCTTTCAATAGCAAGCTGTCGCCGGCGCGCCCCATCAGCAGCACCGTCGAGGTGAGCGCGCCGGGGCCGGCGATGAGCGGAATGGCGAGCGGAAAGACCGAGATGTCGCGCTTATGCTCGGCTTCCATCTCTTCGGCTTCGGTGGTGCGGCGCAGCGGCGTGGCGCGCGCGAACAGCATATCGATGGCGATGAGCAGCAGCAGGATGCCGCCAGCGATGCGGAAAGCGGCGATCGAGATGCCGAGGCCGCGCAGCGCGAGATCGCCGGTGAAGGCGAAGACCAGCAAGATGATGAGCGCCACGAGCGAACCGCGCAGCGCCATCTGCCGTCGGTAGGCGGCGCTTTCGCCGCGCGTCATGGCGACGAAGATCGGCCCCATGCCCGGCGGATCGAGCACGACGAAGAAGGTGACGAAGGCGGTGAGGGCGATGTCGAGCAGCATGGCCCGAGTTTAGCCCCCCGCCGCGAAGGCGGCGAGACTTCTAAGGTCGCGCGAAGGCGGCGAGGGCGGCCTCAAGGCGGGCGAAATCCCGCGCGGCGGGCAGGCCGAAGCGCAGCCACTCGGGGACATCGGGGAAGGCACGGATGAGGATGCCGTTGCGGCCAAGATGCTCGTAGAGCGCCGCAGCCTGCGGATGGCGGGCCAATTGGAATAGCGATGTACCGCCGACCAGATCCAGGCCGTATTGCCGCAGCAGGCCGGCGAGCCGCGCGCTTGAGGCGGCAAGACGGTCGCGGGTCTCGGCGGCCCAGGCGGCGTCATTCAAGGCTTGTGCGCCGATGGTCAAGGCGGGGCCGCTGACGGCCCAAGGCCCGAGGGCGGTGGTGAGCTTGCCGGCGAGGTCCAGCGGGGCGAGGGCGAAGCCCAAGCGCAGGCCGGCGAGGCCGTAGAACTTGCCGAGGCTGCGCAGCAGCACAAGCCCCGGCTTGCCGGCATGGGCCGCGAGGCTGATGGCAGGATCGGCGTCGGCGAAGGCTTCATCAACCAGCAGGAAGCCGCCGCGCGCCGCCAGGCCTTGGGCGAGTTCGAGCAACAGTTCGGGCGGATAGCGGTGGCCGTCGGGATTATTGGGATTGGCGAGCACGACGATCGTGGCGTTGGCGGCGCCGCTGAGTTCGCGCACGGTCGTCACCCCATGGCCGCCGGCGCGCCAAGTCGGCGCATATTCGCCGTAGGTCGGCCCGAGCACAGTCACCTGCGTCGGGAGCATCAGGCGGGGCAGCCATTGCAAAATGGCTTGGCTGCCCGGCGCGGCGACGATGCAGGCCGCATCGGGGGCGCCATAGCGCGCCGTCGCTGCGGCGATCAGCGCATCGCGATCATGCTGTTGCGGCAAGCGTTGCCACGCGGCGGCGTCGAGCGGCAGGAAGGGGTAGGGCTGCGGATTGATGCCGGTCGAGAGATCGAGCCAGCCATCAACCGGCCTGCCGAACTGCAGGGCGGTGGCGGCAATGTTGCCGCCATGGACGATGTCGTTCATGTCTTGAAGCCGGGCAGGCGGCGGACGACCAGCGCAACGACGCCGCAAGCGGCGATCAACGTGCCGCCGACGATCCAGAAACTGTCTTCGATGGTGGTCCATTCGACGACGAAACCCATGATGGTCGGCACCATGATGGTGGCGAGGCGGTTGGCCGTGGTGCGCAGGCCGATGCTCATGCCTTGCTCCTTGCGGCTGACGGCGCGCGACAGCACGGCGAACATCACCGGCTGGCACAGACCCTGGGCGCTGCCGCGGAAGGTGGAGGCGATCAGCAGCAGCGCGAAGATGCCGCCGAGGTAGGGCGTCACGGCGATGAAGAAAATCGAGAGGGCGATGAAAATGATGAGCACCCAATGGGGCGCCATCAAGCGCTCCATCGGCTTGGCGATGAGCGTGCCGAACATGCCGCCACCCTCCGACATGGCGAGCAGGACGCCGATCAACGTGCCGGTGTAGCCGATGCCGTCGAGATAGACGACGTAGAAGGAGCCCTGCATGGCCGAGGAGGCGATGCGCAGATAGGTGACGGCGACGATGAAGGCGACGGCGGGAATCGCGATCATCGAGAAGGCTTGGATGTAGTCGGCAAGGCGCGGCACCAGTTCGCGCGCGCGGATGGCCGGGCGGCTGTCGAGCAAGTCGGGTTCGGCCAGCGCGCGCGGCACCAGATAGGTGCACACGACGACTCCGGCGGCGAAGAGGCCGGCGAAAGTGAAAGCCCCCCAGGGGCCGGCGACGTCCCAGACGATGCCGATCAGAATCGGCGAGCTCACCGTGCCGATTCGCGTCGCGAGGCTGAACTTGGCGATCATTTCGGTGTTGCCGCGGCCGAATTGCACGATCAGCGCCTGCGCGCCCATCCAGCCCATGTTGGTCGTCATGCCCGAGACGATTTGCAGCAGGAACAGCATGGCGACGAAGGGCAGCGCCGGATAGAGCAAGATGATTCCGGTCGAGACGACGGAGAACATCAGGGTCACGCGCCGCGTGCCGAGACGGTCCATCAGCGTGCCGCCGTGGATCGAGAAGAGGAAGGGCAGCAGGCCGCCGGCGCCCATGGCGAGGCCGATCTCGCCAGGCGACATGCCGATGCGCAGCGCCCACAGCGGGACCACCACCTTGATCATCGTGACGAGCGCGTTCGAGGTCAGGCCGACGCCGTAGGTGGCGTAGAGCGCCCTCGCCGGAACGCGCTTTTGCGCGTCGATCTCGTCTTGGGAAAGCGGAGCGCGGTCGGTCATGGGGGCGAGCAGATTGGGAGCGCGTTGGGAGCGCGTTGGGCGCGCGTTGGGCGCGCGCTTGGGATGTTTGGGGCGAGTGAAGCCTAATCCAGCAAGCTTTATAAAGCAAAGGCCCCGCCGCCCAGTTTCGCGGGGCGGCGGGGCCTTCTCTCCGTTATGCGAAACGCCGCTTATTTGATGGCGTCATCGACCTTCTTGATGATCTCTTTCGGCGTGGCGTAGACCGACTTGATCAGCTTCTCGAGATCGGCGCCGCTCACCGGGTCGATGTCGAGCTTCTGCTTTTCGGCCTCGGCGAGGAATTCCTTGTCCTTCATCGTGTCGTCGAACGCCTTGCGCAGCGTGGCGAGCACGCCGGGCTGCAGGTCGGGCGGGGCGATGAAGGGGCGGCCGACGGTCTGGCCGGCATAGAGGAATTCCAGCTCCTTGCGATGCTCGGCGCTGACGCGGTCGAGCAGGAAGGGCGCTTTGACCTGCGGGTTGTTCTGCGCGGCAGCCTGGAACAGCAGGGCGTATTTGCCCGAGTCGAGCGCCGCGGCATCCTTGCGGTAGATGCTGGAATAGCTTTCGCAGATGCCGAACACCTCGCCGCGCTCCATGGCGAGCTGCACGTCGGTCGACGACGGGTAGCCGCCGATCACCTTGAATTTGGCGCCGATCAGGCCGTTGAGCGCTTTCGGGTAGATTTCCGTGCCGGTGCCGGCGCCGGTGCCGCCGATGATGAACTCGCCGTTCTTGCCCGACAGCAGATCGTCGAGGGTGCGGACCTTCGACTTGTCGGTGGCGATGCAGACGCTGGTCTCGGCGGCGGGGCTGCCGATCCAGCTGAACTTGGTCGCGTCGAACTGCGCGCCGGTGCCGCCGGTCAGCGGCTGCGTCGGGGCGTCGCGAGCGATGATGCCGAACACCGTGCCGTCCTTCGGCGAGTTGACGTAGATCGTGTTGGCGGCGGTGATGCTGCCGGCGCCTGGCATGTTCTGCGCCACGAAAGTCGGGTTGCCGGGAATGTGGCGATCCATGTGGCGGATCAGCACGCGGGCATATTGGTCGTAACCGCCGCCCGGCCCGAAGCCGATGATCATGCGGATTTGCTTGCCCTTGAAGTCGACGCTTTGCGCGGCAGCGCGGTCGGCGAAGGCGAGGGGTAGAGCGAGTAGCGCCCCGCCCACGATCATCCCGGCGACGGCCAGACTGCGGGTCTTCATCGGTGGTCTCCCTTACTGTGGTGCATCCCTGTCAGATGCCGGTGGTAAGCTCGTTTCTCGAGCCCGTTGGCCGGGAGTTTGGCAGCTTGCCGCCAGCCCGTCGAGGCCGTAGCGGCTTACGAAATGGTGACAATTCGCCAGCAATTGCTCCACAGTTCGGCCTCAATTGACCCCTATAAGCCGTTAACAGCACGCCATGGCCTATTTCCTCCTCGGTTTCCTCGTTCTCATCGCCGTTTTGCTGCTCAGCCGCTGGGTGGCGGCGGCCAATCCCGCGCGTCTGGTCAAAACCGTGCGCTGGCTGCTGATTATTGCGGTCGTGGCGGCTTTGGTGGTGATCGTCTGGGCGGGGCGCTATGTGCTGGCGGCCTACATCGTGCCGTTTTTGATCCCGGCCCTGATCCGCGGCGGCCTGGCCGGCCTCGGCCGGCGCTCGCAAGGCTCAAACGATGCCGGCGGGCGGGCACGGCCCTCGTCCAGCGCCATGTCGCGCGACGATGCTTATTCGGTGCTGGGCCTCTCGCCCGGCGCCAGCGAAACGGCGATCCGCGAAGCCCACCGCCGGCTGATGGCCAAGGTTCACCCTGATCGCGGCGGTTCGGATTATTTGGCGGCGCAGATCAACCAGGCGCGGGATGTGCTGCTTGGCTAGAAATCTTGCCGAATCAACGGCTTTGTGTCACAAAACGCCCGCTTTGATGCCATGCGGAGCCGTTCTAACTTGAGTAAGTTCTTCCTGAAAACATGCAGAATCGGCGCTCCTGATGGCACAGAAAGTCCGTAAAGCGGTGTTCCCGGTCGCGGGACTCGGCACGCGTTTCCTGCCGGCGACCAAGGCGATCCCCAAGGAGATGCTGCCGGTGCTCGACCGGCCGCTGATCCAATATGCGGTGGAAGAAGCCAAAGCGGCCGGCATCGAGCATTTCATTTTCGTCACCGGGCGCGGCAAGGGCGCCATGGAAGACCATTTCGACCGCGCGCCCGAACTGGAGCGCACCTTGGAAGCGGCCGGCAAGACCAAGGAACTCAAGGCCCTGGCCGACCTGTTGCCCGAGGCCGGCAGCATCTCTTATACGCGCCAGCAAGCGCCGCTCGGCCTCGGCCATGCCGTGTGGTGCGCCCGCGCCTTCATCGGCGACGAGCCTTTCGCGGTGATCTTGCCCGACGACATGGTGATTTCTAAAACGCCATGCATCCGCCAGCTCATCGACGTGCATGACAAGACCGGCGGCAATGTCGTCGGCGTCATGGACGTGCCGCGCGAGCAGACCAACAAATACGGCATCCTCGATGTCTCCGACGACGACGGCAAACTCGCCGCCATCAAGGGCTTGGTCGAAAAGCCGGCCCCCGAAGTCGCGCCCTCGACGCTGTCGATCATCGGCCGCTATGTGCTGCTGCCCGAGGTGTTCGAACATTTGGGCCGCAAGGAAAAGGGCGCCGGCGGCGAGATCCAACTGACCGACGCGATGGCGAAGATGATCGGCGGCAATCCGTTTCACGGCCTGCGCTTCGACGGCGAGCGTTTCGACTGCGGCAGCAAACTCGGCTGGCTGACCGGCAACATCGCCAAGGCGTTTGCCGATCCGGACGTTTCGGGCGCTCTCAAGGACTTCATCCGCACGCGCCTCTAGCGGCGCCGGCGGGGGATAACGGCATAGGATAAGCAGCATGCGCGTCGCGATGATCGGCACCGGATATGTCGGGCTTGTGTCCGGCGCCTGCTTTTCCGAATTCGGGTTTGAAGTCATTTGCGTCGACAAGGACGCCGGCAAGATCGAGCGCTTGAAGAAGGGCGAGATTCCGATCTTCGAGCCTGGCCTCGACGATCTCGTCAGAAACAACGCGGCGGACAAGCGTCTCAGCTTCACCACCGACCTCGCTGCCGCCGTGAAGGGCGCCGACGTGGTGTTCATCGCCGTCGGCACGCCGAGCCGGCGCGGCGACGGCCATGCCGATCTGACCTATGTGTTCGCTGCCGCCGAGGAAATCGCCAAGGCGATGGACGGCTACACCCTAGTCGTCACCAAATCGACCGTGCCGGTCGGCACTGGCCGCCAGGTCGCCGAGGTGATGCGCAAGGCGCGGCCCGACGGCGACTTCGACGTCGCCTCCAATCCGGAATTCCTGCGCGAAGGCTCGGCGATCAACGATTTCATGCGGCCCGACCGCGTCGTGATCGGCGCCGAGTCGGACAAGGCGCAGGGCATCCTCAAGCGGCTCTATCGTCCGCTTTATCTGCTCGAAACGCCGATCCTCTTCACCAAGCTGGAGACGGCCGAGCTGATCAAATACGCGGCCAACAGCTTCCTCGCGGTGAAAATCACCTTCATCAACGAAATCGCCGATCTGTGCGAGAAGGTCGGCGGCGACGTCAGCGATGTCGCGCGCGGCATCGGTCTCGATGGCCGCATCGGCCGCAAATTCCTGCATCCGAGTCCCGGCTACGGCGGCTCCTGTTTCCCCAAGGACACGCTCGCCTTGGTGCGCACGGCGCAGGACGCCGGCGCGCCCGTGCGCATCGTCGAGACGGTGGTTGCCGTCAACGACGCGCGCAAGAAGGCGATGGCCGGTCGCGTCAAAGCGGCGGCGGGCGATTCGCTCAAGGGCAAGACCGTTGCCGTGCTCGGCCTCACCTTCAAGCCGAACACCGACGACATGCGCGACAGCGCCAGTCTCGAACTGGTGCCGGGCTTGCTGGCCGATGGCGCGACCTTACGGGTGTACGACCCGGAGGGCATGGAAGAAGCGAAGAAGCTGCTGGCGGTCGGCAAGGACGGCGACAAGATCGTCTGGTGCGAAAACGCCTATGACACCATGAAAGACGCCGACGCCTTGGTGATCCTGACCGAGTGGAACGAGTTTCGTTCGCTCAACCTCAATCAGGTCAAGTCGCTGCTGCGTCAGCCGGTGATCGTCGATCTCAGGAATATTTACAGCCCGGCCGAGATGACCGCCGCCGGGTTTCGTTATACCTCTCTCGGCCGTCCGTCGACGGCCCTCTGACAGCCCATCGCCGCCTTATCGAACCGGGGATGCAACGGGAGACTTTGATGACTGCCCATCGCTTCGAGCCGACCATCCTGCGCGAGTACGACATTCGCGGCATCGTCGGAAAAACCCTGCATGCCGCCGACGCTTACGCCATCGGCCGGGCGCTGGCCACTGTCGTGGCGCGCAAGGGCGGCAGCCATGTCCATGTCGGCCGCGACGGGCGCGCCAGCTCGCCGGAGATGGCGCAGCAGGTATCGCAAGGGTTGGCCGACGGCGGCATGAAGGTGACGCGCATCGGCATGGGCGCCACGCCGATGCTCTACTACGCGACTTATAGCCGCGGCTCCGACGCCGGCCTGATGGTGACCGGCTCGCACAATCCGTCCGAATACAACGGCTTCAAGATGGTCCTCAACAAGAAGGCGTTCTACGGCGAGGACATTTTGAATCTCGGCCGTCTCGCCGCTGCCGGCGATTACGTCTCGGGCAAGGGCTCGATCGGCGACGAAGATGTGTTCGACGATTACATCGCGCGGCTGCTGAAGGACTTCACCCCCGGTCGCGATCTGCGCGTCGCCTGGGATGCCGGCAACGGCTCCGCCGGGCCCGCCATGGTCGCTTTGACCCAGAAGCTGCCTGGCAAGCATTTCCTGCTTTACGAAGATGTCGACGGCAATTTCCCGAACCACCATCCGGATCCGACGGTGCCGAAGAATCTCGTCGATTTGCAGGCGCTGGTGCTCAAGGAGAAGTGCGATCTCGGCATCGCCTTCGACGGCGACGGCGACCGTATCGGCGTCGTCGACGGCAAAGGCCGCATTTTGTGGGGCGATCAGCTCATGGCGATCTGGTCGCGCGACGTGCTGAAGAACAAGCCGGGCGCCACGATCATCGCCGACGTCAAGGCGAGCCAGGTGCTGTTCGACGAGGTCGCCAAGCTCGGCGGCAAGCCGCTGATGTGGAAGACCGGCCATTCGCTGATCAAGTCGAAGATGGCCGAGACCGGCTCGCCGCTCGCCGGCGAGATGAGCGGCCACATCTTCTTCGCCGACAAATATTACGGCTATGACGACGCGCCCTATGCGGCGATCCGCTTGCTGTCGATCGTCGGCACCGCCAAGGAAAGCCTGGCCGACATGCGCGACGCCATGCCGCAGGTGATCAACACGCCGGAAGTGCGCTTCCAGTGCGACGACACGCGCAAATTCGCCGTCGCCGAGGAAGTGAAGGGGCGTCTAGTCAAGGCCGGTGCCGACTTCAACGATTGCGACGGCGTGCGGGTCAACACCAAGGACGGCTGGTGGCTGCTGCGCGCCTCGAACACGCAGGATGTGCTGGTCGCACGCTGTGAAGCCTTCGATGCCCCCGGCTTGGAGCGCTTGAAGGCCGATCTGTTCGCGCAGTTGTCGCAGAGCGGCATCAATCCGCCCAGGATGGATTGAGGGGGCATGGATTAGCCGTGCCTGAGCCGACGGCTCAACGGATGAAAGGTCGGGCTCTAGGGCCCGGCCTTTTCGTTTATGGCACGCTGATGGACGCCGACGTGCGCACCCTGGTCATCGGCCGGCCGCTCGAGGCCGAGCAACTGCAACCGGCGGTCCTCAAAAACATGCGCCGCGTCTATATCGCTGGCCGGCTCTATCCGATGGTCGTGCCGCGGCGCGGCGCGGCGGTGCAGGGCTTCTTGCTGTCGGGCTTGAGCGAAGACGACTATGCCCGCCTCGACGCCTTCGAGGGCGTCGATTATGGCCGCGAGCGTCAGACCGTCTGCCCGCTCGCGGCGGACGGCAGCGAAAGCGAACCGATCCTGGCCTGGCTCTATCGCACGCGCGGCGTCGGCCCGCGACCGAGTCCGCGCGCTTGGGAGCTCGACGCGTGGCGGGCGCGCGACAAGGCGCAGTTCTTGCGCGATGCGCGCGCGTGGATCGTGCAATTGTCGGCAAAATAACAGGGCGGTCCGAAGACCGCCCTGTGATGTCCTGCTTCGCTGAGCGAGGGGTCTTAGCCGCGGTTGCTGCCGATCTCGGGGCCGACCGTGATGCAGCCCATGCCGCGCTGCTCGAGCTGGCGGCAAGCGGAACGCGCCGAGGCTTCGGTGAGGCCGGTGAGGCGGGCGCGGAAAAATTTGCTGCCGTCTTCGCTGCCGTCGAGCACGAGGACGCGGGCGGCGGCCAAGGTCTTGGGCAGTTTGTTTTTGGCCTCGCTGGCGGCCTGCTGAGCCGGCCCCTGGCGGCTGAAGGCGCCGACCTGGATGGCCCATTCGTTGCCGGGGTTCTTCGGCAGGCTGTAGCGCGGCTGCGGCGCGGAGAGCGAGGCGACCGCCGTGCTTTCGCTGTCGCCCTGTTCGAGATTGAGCATCGGATCGACGAGGCCGGCGGCGCGGTTGCCGCCGCTCGACTCGGCGATGGCAATCGCGTTCGAGCGCGTGGTCTGGCGCGCCTGGGCCGGGGTGGGGACGGGCTGCGGCGCCGGCTTGGCCGTCGCCACCATGCTCGGCGCCGGGCTGGTGATGGTGTTGTCGAACGCCTGTTCCATCAACTGGACCATGCGCGCGTCGCGCCAGGCGCCCGATTCGCCGCCGAGGACGACGCCGACGAGGCGGCGGCCGCCGCGCGTGGCGGAGGAAGCGAGGTTGAAGCCGGAGGCGCGGATATAGCCGGTCTTGAGGCCGTCTGCCCCGTAGAGCTGGTTCAGCACGCGGTTATGGTTGGTGACGGTGACGCCCTTGTAAGTGAACTCCGACGTCGAGAAGTAATGGTAGTGCTGCGGGAAGTCGCGGCGCAGCGCGCGCGACAGCGTGGCGAGGTCGCGCGCGGTGGTGACTTGCTGCGGATTGGGCAGACCGTTGGCGTTTTTGAACACCGTATTGTTCATGCCGAGCGCCTGGGCGCGTTTGGTCATCATCGCGGCGAAATTGGCTTCGGTGCCGCCGATGGTTTCGCCCAACGCCGTGGCGGCGTCGTTGGCCGACTTGGTGACGAGAGCGAGGATCGCCTGGCGCACGGTGAAATTGTCGCCCGGCGCGAGGCCGATGCGCGACGGCGCTTGGTTGGCGGCATGGGCCGAGATGGACAGCTTGGACTCGAAGCCGAGGCGCTTCTTTTCGATCGCCTCGAAGGCCATGTAGATGGTCATCATCTTGGTCAGCGACGCCGGGTAGCGGCGGTCGTCGGCATTGACCTGATGCAGCACGCGGCCGGTCGTGTCGTCGATGATGATGGCGGCGTAGCGCGTCGGCGCTTCTTGGGCCGGCTTGGCGGCCGTGGGCTTTTTCGTCGTGGCGTCTGCCGGCAGCGCGGCGGCGCCAGCGAACAGCGCCAAGGCCATGAGGCCCCAGCGGAGAGGCCGGACCAAACTTTGCGGCGCCCCAAGCATCTTCAAGTTCACCGGCCGAACCCCCCGGTTGAAAGTCGTAACCCCTGACTGGTCCACCGCCGCAGCCTCCGCCTTGGCCGTTAACCAATCTCGTGTGCGGCAGCATGGTAAAAGAATCAATGATTCCTTGTCTATACGTAATGTTCTAAAGGTGAATTTTTAGTGAATCGACGGATAGGTACGTAAGCCCAGGTTTATGGCCTAATCTTTGGAACCAGCCGTGTCCCCCTCACGTTCGAGTGTCATCATGAATTTGTCCCCCCGCGCCCTACTACTCGCCGCCGTCCTGGCGCTGTCCGCCTGCGCCTATAGCGGCGAGCGCGCCGGCAATCCCCTCTCCCTCAGCATGACCTGGTTCAGCTATCTGGACGCGGGCGATTTGCGCAAAGCTTGCGCCGCCGGCGGGCCGGACGGCTACCGCATCGCCTACAATGGCAATTACGAGGAGCAACTGCGCACTTACGATGTGAGCCGGGCAGGTCCCAACGGCGCGACCATGGCCGTGCGGGTGCGGGGCAAGAGCGGCGATGTGCTCAATTTCCGGCTCAATGACCCGCTGCAATCCTGGCGCGGCGATCAGAGCGTGGTCGCCCTCAGCGCCGCCGATCTGGCTGCCTTGCGCCAAAGCCTGGCCGACAGCGCCGCCTTCGGCCCGGCGCCGGAGGGGCTCGAATTGAAGTCCCAGGGTTTCTATTGGATCGTCGCGGCCTGTCAGGGCGGCCGCTTCACCTATACGGCCTGGCAGTGGCCTGGGGCGGCCTACGAGGCCCTCCGTTTCCCGGCTGTGCTGGCGCGGCTGGACCGGACGGGCGTGCCGCTCAATCCGCCGCGCGACACGACGCCGGCCTATCCGGTCGGCCGCGATGTCGGCGATCAGCCGAACCATTTCCAGCTCCGTGTCGGCAAGGACGGAATCGCCAATCTACTGACGGGTTTCTAAAGGTAACTTTTTGTTACCATATTTTATGCTGCACTGCACAAATTAACCTTGACGGTCGTCGGGGCAGAGGGCATATAGGGTCTATGTTGCATTGCAGCAAAAGCTGACGGGCAACGCCAAGCCTGATTGCGACCCAGTATTTGTTTGCCCCTTTGACGCTCCCAACCAGGAGCCCAACTTGGAGATAGCGATGACCGAGAAGACCACTGCCAAGGCTGCCAAGGCCGCCAGCGACGCCGTCATCACCCCGGCCGAGCAGATTTACGCCGCGTTCGTCGAAAGCGCCGAGCAAATGCTCAAGGCGAGCTCCGATGCCGCCATTAAGGCTTACGACACGGCCGTGTCGGCGACCCGCGAGCCGGCCATGACCGCGATCAAGACCGGCGGCCTCGCCATGAAGGATTATGACGACGCCATCGCCTTCGGCCGCGACAACATCGACGCCGTGACCGAAGCCAGCACCATCGCCGTCAGCGGCCTGAAGGATGTGGGCAAGGAATGGGTCGGCCTGGTTCAGAAGTCGGCTGACGAGCTCCCGGCCACCGTCAAGGCGTTCGCCGCCTGCAAGACGGTCAAGGAAGCGACCGACCTGCAGACCGAGTTCGCCAAGGCGAGCTTCGAAAGCTTCACCGCCAACGCGATGAAGTTCCAGCAGCTCAGCATGAAGCTGGCCACCGCCAGCGTCGAGCCGATCAACAAGCGCTTCACCGAAGCGTTCAGCAAGTTCGGCAAGCCTTTCGCCACGGTCTAATCGCCGCGAGAAGATTGCGCGGCCTCACCGCCGTCTAAGACTTGCGCGGCGTCAGCGCCGCGACCATTCCGAAAAGCCCGGCCTCGTGCCGGGCTTTTTGCATTTGGCAGCCGGTTTCCGGCGAGAGAGCGAGTCACGCATCTTTCTCGCTGAATCTGGTAGATGGATGAACTTGGCACTTCCGTTCGCGCCACGCGTTCCCATATGATGATTGGCGATGGCAGACATCGCCGCAACCGTCGATATGGTGATGATCGGTACCGCTCGCAGATTTGAGTATCAGGGCGCTTCAAGCCCCGCTTCGGCCGCCGCGAAACACGTCGGCGCCGCATCCTGCGACCGTCCGAAAATCGGCGCCCATCTTTTCTCACAGTCTGTCTTTTCACGCATGACCTCTCCGCGTCCCCTCTCTCATGCCGCCGTCACCGCGACAGGTCGTTCGCCCGTTAACGAATCGGCAATGTCTGCGGCGCGCGCTGCAGGGCCCGGCAAAAATGGCGCCGGCAATAATGGCGGTTCTGGCACCGGCGTGATCACGCGCACGCGCGCCAAGACGGCAAAACCGTCCATGTACAAAGTGCTGCTGTTGAACGACGACTACACGCCGATGGAATTCGTCATTCACGTCCTCGAAAGGTTCTTTCAGAAGAATCACGACGAGGCGACGCAGATCATGCTGCATGTGCATCAAAAAGGCGTCGGCATCTGCGGGGTTTATCCGTACGAGATCGCCGAGACGAAAGTGACGCAAGTGATTGACCTGGCGCGCAAGCACCAGCATCCTTTGCAGTGCACCTTGGAGAAAGATTGAGATGGGCATCGCTGCCTTATTTCGGCCTGAAGCTTGCAGGCATAATTCGACGAGACCCTCCGTCATGTTCGACGGGGGTGGCCCATCAGGGCCGCTGCCGGGAAGTCTTCGTTAATTCCGGCGCGGGGGCACTGAGTCGTTGAGGGGACTTTGACAAGACCAGCGGAAAAGGAACCAACAGATGCTCTCGCGTAATTTGGAACAGACCCTGCACCGTGCGCTCTCGTTCGCCAACCAGCGGCGTCACGAGTTCGCCACTCTCGAGCATCTTTTGCTGGCGCTCACGGAAGATCAGGACTCCGTCGCCGTCATGCGGGCATGCGGCGTCGATCTCGCGAAAATCCGCGAAGAGCTGATCGCTTACATAGACAACGAGCTAGCCAGCCTGGTCATGGAGCGCACGGAGGACGCCAAGCCGACGGCGGGCTTCCAGCGCGTGCTGCAGCGCGCGGCGATCCATGTGCAGTCCTCCGGCCGCGAGGAAGTGACCGGCGCCAACGTGCTGGTCGCGCTGTTCTCGGAGCGCGAGAGCCACGCCGTCTATTTCCTGCAAGAGCAGGAGATGACCCGTCTCGACGCGGTCAATTACATCTCGCACGGCATCGCCAAGGTTTCGGCCCGCAGCGAGCGCCGGCCGGTCGCCGGCGCCGAGGAAGAGGCCAAGCCCGAAAAAGTGGTCAAGAAAGGCCATGAGGCGCTCGACGCCTATTGCGTCAACCTCAACAAGAAGGC
>CAZVLU010000041.1:0-32421 GCA_964628235.1 uncultured Rhizobium sp.
GGTGCATTACGGCAAGGGCACCGTCACTGTCTATAATGATGCCGTGCATCTCGCCGCCGACTTCGAGGTCGGGCCGGGGCCGAAATATCATGTCTATTTGGTGCCCAAGGCGACTATCGCGCGCTCAGGCGATCTGGCGGGCGAAAAATTCGTCGATCTCGGGCGTCTGCGCGCCTTCAAGGGCAGCCAAGTCTATGACCTGCCCGCCGGCGTGAAGCCGGCGGACTATGGCAGCGTGGTCATTTGGTGCGAAGCCTTCGGCGTGCTGATTTCGCCGGCGAGCCTGAAGCGTTCTTAGTTCTTACGTCCCAGGCCGAAGCCGAGCGCCGCGACGCCGGCCAGGATGCCGAGCATCGCCATGCCGCCGTTTTTGCCGCGCCCGAGCTCGCTCATCGAGCGGCTGAGCTGCTCGATGGCCAGCACGGCTTCCGCTTCCGGCGGCGGCGGGGGCGGCGGCGCTTGGACAGTCTTGTCTGCCGGCCAGCACACGCCGGCGATGCAGCCGCCGGTCAGCAGAACCAGCAAGCCGGCGATCATCCCTGCGGCTTGCAGCGGGCCGTACGGCACGCTCAGCCACAGGAACGCCGCGTAGAAGATGAACGTCAAAGCGACGATGCCGACGATCAGCGCCAGGACCGCGAAGATGATGCGGTTCTTCGCCGACTCGATGGCCTTCTTAGGGCCGTCGAACAGGCTCTGCCCCAGGAGCTGCGTCAGCATCGGAACGAGCATGATTAGCGGCCGCGGCTGATCATGCCGAGAATCACGCCGACGCCGAGCGCGATGGAGACGGCGGTCAGCGGGTTCTTGGCGATGGCGTCTTGCGTGTCGGCGGTGACGCGTTCGGCCTGCTCGCGCACTTGGGCGAGGGCTTCCTCGCCCTGGTGGACGACGGACTGCAAATTGGCGCGCAGCGCGTCGGACAATTCGCTGCCGCGATCGGAGGTGATGTCGTTGACGGTGTCAGTCAATTTGCGGATCTGTTTGCGCAACTGGACGACATCGGACTTGTAGCTATCGATGATGTCGGTCGTCGATTTCGCGGTGGCCATGGGCTTATCTCCCGGGTGCAAAAGAGGATTCCCCCAAGGAACGCCCAGCGCCGTGAAAGGTTGCGTGCAATGCTGAGGAAAATGCGGACTTTTTTCCTCGGCCTAGATTTGAGCGTCAGATGACGCATTGACAGGGGGCTTAGGCCCGCTGAAAATCGAAGAAATCCAAGAAAAACAGTGGTTTCAGCCACTGAAACACACAGGGAGAGGCCTATGGGTAGCATCGACGCTGATGCCCACGTCATCGAGAATCCGTTGACCTTCGAATATATCGACGAGGCCGACAGCAAGCTGCGGCCGATGGTCGTTCAGCAGGTATCCGGCAGCACGGTCGCCAGCAACGAGGGCGGCGTCCAGAAGCGCTTTTGGGTGATCGACGGCCGCGTCCAGCCGATGGAAGGCAATATCGGCTCCAACACGTCGGAAGAATCGCGTGAAATGCGCGACGTCTCCTCGCGGCTCAAGCATATGGACGAGCTGGAAATCGATGTCCAGGTGCTGTTCCCGACGGTGTTCCTGCGCGCCTGGACGCAGAACGAGCGCATCGAGTACGCGCTATGCCGCAGCTATAACCGCTGGCTCGCCGACATCTGGAAGAAGGCGGGCGACCGGCTGCGCTGGGCGGTGATGCCGCCGCTGCTTTCGTCATGGGACAAGGTGCGCGCCGAACTGGAATTCGCCAAGGCCAACGGCGCCTGCTCGATCTTCATCCGCGGCTTGGAAATCGAGAAGAAGCTGTCGGATCAGCATTTCTATCCGCTGTGGGAGATGGCCGAAGACCTCGATCTCGCCGTCGCCTTCCATTCCGGCAACAACAGCTTCGCCGTGCGCGACATCTTCAAGGACGAGGCCGGCTTCTCGCGCTCGAAGCTGCCGGTCGTCGGCGCCTTCCATTCGCTGTTGATGGAAGGCGTGCCGAGCAAGTTTCCCAAGGTGCGCTGGGGCTTCGTCGAGGTCAGCGCGCAATGGCTGCCCTACGCGCTCAACGATCTCGAATTGCGCTTCAAGCGCAAAGGCAAGCGCTTCCCCAAAAGCCCGCTGAAAGAGAACAACATGTGGGTCGCCTGCCAGACGACGGACGATCTGCCTTACATCATCCAGCATGTCGGCGACGACCATCTGGTGATCGGCACCGATTACGGCCATGCCGACACTTCGGCGCAGATCGAGGCGCTGCGCCTGATCCGCGACAACGGCACGCTGCCGAAGGCGTCGGTCGACAAGATCCTCGACGCCAACGCGCGTGCGCTCTACGGCCTGCGCTAACGACCCGACGGCTCAGCCGCATCAAGGCCCGCTCCGCGAGGAACGGGCCTTTTCTTTAGGCTTCGATGAGCGCGCCTAGTCTTCGATTAAAGCAATCGTGCGTTCGGGCGCGAAGCTGAGCGTCACGGCGTCGCCGGGGCCGATCGGCTGCACGAACGGCGTGCGCACCAGAAACTCCTTGCTGCCTGAGGCACCAGGCACATCGACGAGATATTCGACGATCTCGCCGAGATAGGTCTCGCCCTTGAGCTTGCCGGCGATGCGGTTGTCGCTTTCATGCTCGGGCGCGCCGCCGGCCTTGCGGATGCGGATATGCTCGGGCCGCACGACGATGGCGAGCCGCTTGCGCGCCGCCATCGCGGCGGGGAAGAAGCAGCGCAGCGCGCCGAGCGGCGTCGCCACGCTAGCGACGCCTTCCACGCCGATGTTTTGGGCGAGGTCGCCGTGGATCAGGTTGGTGCGGCCGATGAAGTTGGCGACGAATTCCGAGGTCGGCCGGTTGTAGATGTCTTTGGGCCGTCCGAGCTGCACGATTTTGCCTTCGTTCATCACGGCGATGCGGTCGGAGATGGCCAGCGCTTCCGACTGATCGTGCGTGACGTAAATCGCCGTCACGCCAGTCTCTTTCTGCAGGCGCTTCAATTCCGAGCGCATTTGCTCGCGCAATTGCGCGTCGAGGTTGCTCAAAGGCTCGTCGAGCAGCAGGAGGTCCGGCTCGCGGGTGAAGGCGCGCGCGAGGGCGAGGCGCTGTTGCTGGCCGCCGGAAAGTTGCGTCGAGGGGCGCTGGATGAACGCGCCGAGCCCGACCATGTCGAGCGCCGCCTTCACCTTGCGCTCGATCTCGGCCGACGAATATTTCTTCTTGCTGCCGACCTTCAAGGGATAGGCGGCGTTCTCGTACACCGTCATATGCGGCCAGATGGCGTAGGACTGGAACACCATGCCGATGTCGCGGTCATACATCGGCACTGTGATGCCCGATTGCGAATTGAAGAGGTCGCGGCCCTTGAGCTGGATGCGGCCTTTTTGCGGCGTTTCCAGGCCGGCGATCGAGCGCAGCGTCGTCGTCTTGCCGCAGCCCGAGGGGCCGAGCAGCGTGAACAGCTCGCCGTTTTCCAAGGAGAAGTCCGCGCCGAACACGCCGCCGCCGGGCGTGCCGTCGTAGCTGATATATTGCTTGAACAGGCCAGAGACGCTGAGCATGAAGGGTCCTAACGGATCGAGAGGCCGTAGCGGCGGGCGATGATGTAGAAAATCGTGCTGACCACGGTCATCAGCGACATCCAGGTGACGCCCATGGCGGCCAGCTCGTTCACCTGGCCGTTCTCCCAGAGATCGAACAGGGTGACGGCGATGACCTGCGACTTCGGCCCGACGAGCAGGATCTGCGCCGCGACGGCCTTGACCGACAGCAGGAAGACGAACAGCCAGCAGGTGATCAGCGCCGGCGTGATGAGCGGCACGACGATGCGCAGGAAGGTCGTCGATTGCCGGGCGCCCGATAGCGACGAGGCTTCCTCCAATTCGCGGTGGACCTGCAGCACGCCGGCGTAGGAGTAGCGCATGCCGTAGGGCAGGTAGCGCACCATCGAGGCGAGGATGACCGAGAGCAGCGTGCCGTAGAGCGCGAAGGGCATGTGCAGGAAGACGTTGAGGAAGGCGACGCCCATAACGATGGCCGGGAAGATCAACGGCATCGTGGCAAGCTGGTCGAGCAGCCAGGCGCCGCGATAGCGCCGCGCGGCGAGCCAGGCGCAGAGCGCGGTGAAGGGGCAGACCAGGCTAGCGGTAGCGGCGCCGAGGATCAGGGTGTTGCCGATCGAGCCTTTGAAGCTCGCCGAATTGAACACCTGGGCGTAGTTGGCCAGGGTGAATTGCGTGAGCGATTTGGCGGTGACGCCTTCGTAATAAGGCAGCAGCGACGCGTAGATCACGATGCCGACCGGCAGTCCGATCATGATGATGAACATCAGCACCAAGAGGCCGGCGGTGAGATAGCGCCATTTGCCGAGGTCCATGACGCGCGGCCGGAAACCCTTGCCGGTGATGGTCTGATATTTCTCGGCGTGGCGCGACAGCCGGTTGTACCAAAGCAGCAGGCCGATCACGATCAGCATGAGCGCCATGGAGAAGGCGCCGGCCTGGCCGTAGTTCGCCGGCACGGTCGATTGGATGCTGGCGTAGATCTCGGTCGTCAGCACGTGGATGTTGCCGGGGCGGCCGACCAGGGCCGGCGTCTCGAAGCTTTCGAAGGCGCGGATGAAGATCAGGATCAGCAGCGCCATGATGCCCGGCGTGGCGAGCCGCAGCGTGATGTGGCGGAAGGTCTGGGCGATGCCGGCGCCGCTCATCATCGAGGCCTCTTCGAACGAGGCGTCGTTCGAGCGGAACACCGAGGAGAGCAGCAGGAAGGTCAAGGGCGCGAAATCGATGCCCTCGATGATCACCATGCCCCACATGCTATAGACGTTGATGACCGGCACCGAGGTGTCGAACAGCCACATCAGAATCTGGTTGACCGGCCCTGCCTTGCCGAGAATGAGCAGGAAGGACACGGTGTAGAGCACGCTGGGGATGCCGAGCGAGACGATGGAGATGAGGAATACGTAGTTGCGCAGCGGCGTGTTGGTGCGCTCGACGATCCAGGCTTGCAGCACGCCGAGCGAGAGCGCCACCGCCGCCGAGCCGATGGCGTAGATGCTAGCGTTCACAAGATTGTTGAAGAAGCGCGGGTTGGTGAACAGCTCGATGTAGAAGCGGAAGGTGAACTGGTCGAACGAGCCGTCATAGGTCGTGGTGTAGAGGCTGGTCTGGACCAGGTAGATCGTCGGCGGCAGGAGGAAAACGAGCAGCACGGCGATAAGCACGCCGACAAGCGGGGAGACGCCGAAGCGCCGCCCCATGCTCATGCGCGCGGGCGCGGCGGAGCCGTCCCAGGCTTCGGGTGCCGTCGTCATGCCGCCGCTATCCCTGCGAACCGATCCGCGCTCAGTTCTTGAAATATTTCTTGAGCGCCGCTTCGGCCTGGTCGTTCAGGTCGAACAGCTTTTGCGGCGTGATGAAGTTTTCCTTCAGGCCGGCCTTCTTCGGAATGATCGATGCGAGAACTGGGCTGGTGCTGGCGTCGGGATGGGCCGGCAGGTAATCGGCTGCTTCGAGGGTGCTCTGGCCTTCCTTCGACAGAATGAAGTCGATCAGCAGCATGGCGGCATGCGGGTTGGGCGAACCCTTCACGAACAAGATGGTGCCATTCAGGCTCGGCACCGGCTGCAAGGGCAGGGCGGCGACCGGGGCGCCCTTCTGGGCGCTGATGACGGGATGGTGCAGGAAGATGTTGAGCGCCATCGGATATTCTCCGGACATGACGTTGTTCACCAGGGTGCGGGCGCTGCCGGTGAAATTGACGATCTTCTGCTGCGCCAGCTTCTGGAAATAGGCGTCGGCCTTCTGCGCGCCCATGTCCATGATCACATTGGTGATGAACAGCAGGTTGCCGCTGTCCGAGCCCTCGCGCCACGCGAGCTTGCCGCGCCATTTGGGGTCAAGCAGATCGTCATAGGTCTTGGGCGCGTCGACCGCCTTGATCAGGTTGGTGTTGTAGGCAACGCCGAAATAGCTGAAGCGCGTCGGGCCCCAAAGGCGTCTCGGGTCACGGTATTCGGCGGGATAGGCGTCGAGCTCTGGCGAATTGAAGGGAAGGGTCACGTTCGCCTTGATCAGCGGCTCCGACAGGCTTGTGCTTTCTGCGACGTCGACGACGATCGACTTGGCGCGCGCTTCGGCGAGGATTTTCTGCACGATCTTGTTGCTGTCGGCGCGCCAGTATTCCGCCTTGATGTAAGGATATTTTTTCATGAAGGCTTCGGTGATCGGGCGCAACGCTTGATCGACGATCATGCCGGAATAGATCGTGACCTTGCCTTCCTTGCGCGCCCCGGCCTCCAAAATCTTTTGGCGTTCGGCGCCTTGCAGGTTGCCGATCTCCTCTTGCGTCAGGGCGTGGGCCGAAAAGCTCAATAGCAGCGCCGCGCCGGCGGCGATGGCGGACAAAATGCGCGTGGTCATGATGGGTTCTCTCCCTGTGTGATCTGCGGATTTTCCGCTTATGGCTTTGGCGAACGGTTTTATAGAGCGGGGGCTTTCTGCTTCTGTTTTTGCTTGAGGGTGACGCCGCAGCCGGCGCCGTCGGGCAGATGCAGATAGCCGTTCTCGATCTCGATGCCTTCGAACGGGTCGTCGAGCAAGCGGTCGAATTCGCCGAGCTCGCAGGCGTAGTCGATGCCCGGCGTGGCGGCGGCGAGATGCATGGCGGTGGCCGACAGCAGGCGCGAGCCGACCGCCGCGCCGAAGCGGTAGCGGATGCCGCCGGCCTCGCAGATGCGGATGGCGGCGACGGTGTTGCGCAAGCCGCCGAGCTTGGGGATTTTCAGGCTGACGGCATCGACCATGCGTTCGTTGACGAGGCGCATCACTTCTTGCAGCGAACCGGCGCTTTCGTCCGCTTCGACGACGACAGGCACGGCGTCCGTCACCATCTTGAGGCCGCGCAGGTCGTCGATCTTCACCGGCTGCTCGACCAGGTCGATGTTGAATTCGGTCATGCGGTTGATGGCGGTGATCGCCGATTTGGCGTCATAGGACTGGTTGGCGTCGATCGTCAGGTGGACATCGTCGCCGACGCGCTGGCGGATGGCGCGGACGCAGGCGACGTCCTCCGCCACGTCGCCATGCACTTTGATCTTGAGATAGCGATAGCCCTTGTCGACCAGCTTCTGCGCGGCGGCGGCCATCTCGTCGGGTTTCTTGATGGCGAGGATGCGCAGGATCGGCAGCTTGTCGCGCAGCTTGCCGCCGAACAGTTTGTAAAGCGGCAGATCGAGCGTGCGCGCCATCAGGTCGTGCAGGGCGCAATCGATGGCGGCCTTGGCTTGGTAATGGCCATGCATATTACGGTCGAGCGCCTGCAGGATCGGCTCGAGATCGAAGACGTCCTGACCGATCAACAGCGGCGCGAAACGGTCGAGCGCCGCTTGCAGCGTCTCCTTGCTGGCGCCCATATGCGCCGTGGCCGAGGCGTAGCCGTAACCGGTTTTGCCGTTGTCGCCATGGATGGCGAAAATCCAGCCTTCGGTCGTCGGATTGGCGCCGAGGGCGAACCGCCACGTGGGGTCGTCCTTCGCCATGACGCACGGAATCAGACTCGTCTCGCGAATCTGCGTCGAACGCAGCATATGTCCTCCCTGGCCGCGCCTGATCCCGATGGTCTCGGTGCCGATTTTTTCGGCAATTTCGGCGCGTTTTTATCGTTGTTGCCGATAACTCTAGTGATCCCGGCGCGGCTTGGAAAGTCGCAATTTGTCCGTTCCGCATGGCGCGCCGCTGATCCAGGACCATTGCAATTTGTCGCAAGAGGCTCACGCGCCGGGGCTTGCCTGTGCCGCGTTGCGGTGTATTAACTGAAGATCATCAAGCGCGGCCAATCTAACGAGACGCGCTGATAAAAAATGAGACAGGGAGGATATTCGCGTGACGGGCGCACTCGACGGCATCAAAATTCTGGAAATCGCCAATTACGTCAGCGGACCTTTCGCTGGCGTGCTCCTGTCGGACCTCGGCGCCGACGTCATCAAGATCGAAGAGCCCAAGCATGGCGATCCGTTTCGCGGCTGGGGCCCGGCGGACTACAGCGCCACCTTCGGCTCGGTGAACCGCAACAAGAAAAGCGTTGCGCTCGACCTCAAATCGAAAGAGGGCGTCGAAGCGGCGCTGCGTCTGGCCGACGAAGCCGACGTGCTGATCGAGAATTTTCGCGTCGGCACGCTCGATCGCTTGGGGCTCGGCTATGACGTTCTCGCCAAACGCAATCCGCGCCTGATCTACTGCTCGATCACGGCCTTTGGCTCGACCGGGCCTTACGCCGGCCGGGCCGGCTACGACACGGTCGGGCAGGCGATGAGCGGCTTGCTGGGCCTGCTGACCGATTTCGACAATCCAAAGCCGATGGGCATTTCGCTGTCGGACCATCTCACCGGCATGGTCGCCTGCTACGGCGTTCTCGGAGCGCTGATGGCGCGCGAGCGCACGGGGCGCGGCCAGCGCGTCGAGACGTCGCTGCTGCAAGCGACGATGTCGCTGATGGGCGAGAACGCCGCGCGCTACTTCGAGAACGGCGAAGTGCCGGCGCGCGCCACGCGCGCGCGCTCGGCACAGGTGTTCGGTTTCGTCGGCTCAGATGGCAAGCCCTTCGTCGTGCATCTCTCTTCGCCGCCGAAATTCTGGCAAGGCTTGGCGCGCGTCGTCGGCCATCCGGAATGGATAGAGGAGGAGCGCTTTCTCAACAAAGACGCGCGCCGCAAAGCCTATCCTGAATTGTCGAAGCTGCTGGCCGACATATTCCGCACCGACACGCGGGAGAATTGGCTGAAGAAATTGCTCGCCGCCGACGTGCCGAGCGGGCCGATCTACAATTTCGAGGAAGTCTATGCCGATCCGCAGGTCCAGCATCTTAAAATGCGCACCGAAGTGCCGCATCCGCTGGTCGGTTCGGTGGCGTTGATGAGCAGCGGCATCACGCTGAGCGACACGCCGGCGACGATCCGCAGCGCCGCTCCGGCGCTCGGCGCCGACAATGCGGAGATTCTGGGCGGGCTGAAGGTGAAATCGTGAATATCAATCCGTCTACGGCCTTGCGCGACAAATGCGCCATCGTCGGCATCGGCAACAGCCGGCTCGGCAAGGTGCCCGGCGTCTCCAGCCTCGATCTGCTGGTCGAAGCGATGGTCAACGCGCTCGACGACGCTGGCCTGAAGACCTCCGACATCGACGGATTGATCTGCCGCGGGCCGGACGACGCCTACGGCCATCATCAATTGATCGGCGCGCGGCTCGGCATCAACGCCAACATCTCCACCACCATGGACAACGGCGGGGCGAGTCAGATCCTCTCGATCGCCATGGCGGTCATGGCGATCGAGGCGGGGCTCGCCACCACGGTGCTTTGCGGCTTCGGTCGCGACGCTTGGTCGCGAACTCACGTGACCGAAGAAGCCCGCGTGCGCAACGAGACGCGTCCGGCGAGCCAGCGGCCCCGCGAGTTCGGCCCGGAATACGGAGACTTCGGCGCGGTGGCGGCGCATGCCTTCGGCGCGCAACGCCATATGCACTTGTATGGCACGACGCGCGACCATTTCGCCGAGATCGCCGTGGCCTTTCGCGAACATGCCTTGCGCAACCCGCAAGCGCAGATGAAGAAGCCTTTGACCAAGGCGGACTATCACGAGGGGCGGCTGATCGTATCGCCCTTCGGCCTGTTCGATTGCTCGTTGCGCAGCGACGCCGCCGGCGCGGTGATCGTCACGAGCAAGGCGCGCGCCAAGGACCTGAAGCAGCCTGCGGTGCCGATCAAAGGCTTCGGCAGCTTCAACAATCTGCGCGGCTGGTTCATGGACGACAACATGGTGGTGACGGCGGCCAAGAAAAGCGGCGAGACGGCTTATAAAATGGCCGGCCTCGGCCCGGCCGACGTCGACACGGCGCAGCTCTACGATTGCTTCACCTACATGGTGCTGACGCAGCTCGAGGATTACGGTTTCTGCAAGAAGGGCGAAGGCGGCGACTTCGTCGCTTCCGGCGCGCTGAAGCTGGGCGGGCGCTTGCCGACCAACACCTCCGGCGGCCAGCTTTCCGAGTCCCATTGCGAAGGCATGCTGCAAATCGTCGAGGGCGCCCGGCAGATGCGCCACACGTATGGGGCGGACCGTCAGGTGAAGAATGCCGAGATCGCGCTGATCTCCGGCCATGGCGGCAATCAGGTCTGCCACTCGACGCTGATTTTGGGGAGAGCGTGATGAGCGACGCCAATCTCGCGACCGAAAAGCCGCAGAAACCGATTCCGCGGCCGTCGCCCGAATCCGTGCCCTACTGGGAAGCGGCGGCAGAGCACAAGCTGCGCGTGCAGAAGTGCAATGCTTGCGGCCAGCATTGGTTTCCGCCGTCGCAGCGTTGCCCGCATTGCACGGCGGCGGATTTCAGTTGGGCCGACGTCACAGGCAAGGGCAAGGTCTTCAGCTTCGTCGTGTTCCACCGCGTTTATCACCCGGCCTTCGAGGGCGAGGTGCCGTACGTGGTGGCGCTCGTCGAATTGGATGAAGGGCCGCGTCTGTTGACCAACATTCAGGGCATCTCACCTGACGAGGTGCGCTGCGAAATGAAGGTCAAAGTCGTGTTCGACGACGTGGCGCAAGGGGTGGCCGTGCCGAAATTCGTCCCGGCCTGATCAGCAGCTTTAGAACAATCAAGGAATGGGAGAGCGGGATGAAAGTTTGTTGGATCGTCGGCGTTACCGCCTCGTTGGGCGTGGTCATGTCTTGGACTGCGCAAGCCCAGGATTTTTATGCCAACAAGCAGATCAATTTCATCGTCGCCTCAGGCGCCGGCGGCGGTTATGACGGCAATGCCCGCGTCTTGGCGCGGCATCTCGCGAACCATATTGCCGGTCAGCCTCGCATCGTCGTGCAGAACATGCCGGGCGCCAGCGGCATTCAGGCGACCAACCATCTCTATACCGTCGCCGAACGCGACGGCACCGTCATCGGCGCGACGGCCAACACCATGCCGCTCGATCCCCTGCTGGGCGGCCCGGCCTCGCGCTTCGACCCGCGCCAACTCGGCTGGATCGGCTCGATCGGCAAGCAGATCAATGTCTGCATCGCCTGGGCGGCGAACAATTTCGACAAATTCCAGGATGCCCAGCAGCGCGAGATGAAGGTCTCCGCCACAGGCGCCACGGGGTGGCGCGCCCTGATGCCGCGCATCCTCAATTCGGTCGCCGACGCGAAATTCCGCGTCATCACCGGCTACGCCACGACCGAGAGCATGCTGGCCGTCGAGCGCGGCGAGGTGGACGGCATCTGCACCACCTATGAAACGCTGACGTCGTCGCAGCAGCAGTGGTTGACCGACAAGAAGGTGACGTTCTTGGCGCAGTTCGGCTTCGAGCCTATTCCTGCGATCAAAGACGTCCCGATGGGCCTGGCCTTCGTCAAGGACCCGGCGGACCTCGAGGCCATCCGCCTCATCTTTTTGCAGCAAGAGACGGGGCGTCCGATCGTCGCGCCGCCCGGCATTCCCAAGGAGCGTTTGTCCATTCTCCGCAGCGCGTTCGATGCGACGATGAAAGACCCTGCCTTTTTGGAGGAGGCGGCCAAGGCGCAACTGGACATCAGTCCGCTGACCGGCGCGGCGATCGACGACATGCTCACCAAGGCCTATGCGACCCAACCGCAGGTCGTCGAGCGGGCCAAGGTGATTCTGGCCCGCGCCAGCGGAGAGAAGAAAGACTAAGCTAGGATGGCTTCATTACCGCTTGAGAAGTTACTGGCGCCGAAAAGCTTGGCGGTGATCGGCGCCAGCGAGAAGGGCAATGTCGGCGGCCGCGTGTTCCGCAACGCTCTGGCCGCAGGCTTCGACGGAGAGATCTACCCGGTCAATCCGAATTACGAGTCAGTTGACGGCCATCGCTGCTACGCGTCGCTCGCGGCATTGCCCGTGGTGCCCGATTGCGCCATCGTCGCCGTGCCGGCGAATGCCGCCTTGGCGGTGCTGCAGGACAGCGCCGATTGCGGCATTCCGTCTGCCGTCCTCTTGGCCGAAGGTTTCGCCGACGCTGGCACCGATGAAGGCACGGCGCGCAACGAGCGGCTGCTCGAACTCGCCCGCGCCTCGGGAATGGCGATTTCCGGGCCGAACAGCATGGGGATCGTCTCGTTCGGACGGCGCTTCACGTCGGCTTTCGTCAATCTACCGAAGGGTTTGAAGCGGGGGCGACTGTCGTTGGTGTCGCAATCGGGCGGGCTTATGAACGCCATTCTCGAATTGGGGCGCAACCGCGGTCTCGGCTTCGACTACATGATTTCTGCGGGCAACGGCGCCATCGTCGGACTGCCCGACTATCTCGACTGGCTCGCTGACGACAGCGGCACTTCGGTGATCGTTTGCGTCATCGAGGGCGTCCGCGACGGCGCACGTTTCTTCGACGCGCTGCGCCGCGCCGCCAAACGCAAGCCGGTCGTCATCTTGAAGCTCGGGCGCACTGATGAAGGCCAGCGCGGCACGCTCACCCACACTGGCTCTCTCGCTGGCTCGGATCTCGTCTTCCGCTCCGCCTGCCGGCAGGCCGGCGCAAGCCTGGTGGACGACGTCGATTCGCTGATCGAGACGGCATCGTTGATGCTCTCTTGCGAGTTGCCGAAAGGCGACAATGTCGTGATCTTTTCTGTGTCGGGCGGCGCAACTGTGCTGACCGCCGATCTCGGCGTGAAGGCCGGCCTGACATTCAAGCCTCTGACGCCTGCCACCAATAAGCGGTTGCAGGATATTCTCGAAGTCGACCATCCGTTCAATAATCCGATGGACGTCGTCGGGAATCCGCGCCTCGTCAAGGGCGACAATCTTCGCCTTTGTCTCGAAGCGATGAATGACGACGATTCTATCGACGCTATTTCCTTTGTGTTGGCGATGCAGCGCGATCCCGCGGCGAGCCACGAGAAACTCATGGCTTCGATCAAAACGTTCGCGCCGCATTTGAAGAAGCCTCTGATCGTCATGTCGGAAATGACCTGGCATTGGCGCGATTCCCCCCCGGATATCGGCGTGCCGGTGGCGGCGACCCTGGCGGAGGGGCTTCTCGCCATCCGTCAGCTCGTGGATTACGCGGCTTGGCGCCAAAGGACGGCTGTGCCGATTGCTCAGCCGGTCGCCAGCCGTCTGCCTTCTCATCGCGGCGCCCTCGCCGAGCATGAGAGCAAGGCGATCCTGGCCGCTGCCGGCTTTCGCATTCCGGACTCGGTCCTTGCGACCAGCGTCGATCAAGCTGTCGCGTTTGCCAAAGCGCAAGGCGCTCCTGTTGTTATGAAGGTGCAATCGCGCAAGCTTGTGCATAAGACGGAGATCGGCGGCGTCGAGGTCGGTTTGCGCGGAGAAGCGGACATCCGTGCCGCCTATGACCGCTTGACGGACGCTGCCGGGCGCGCCGATCCGTCAGCGCATCTTGACGGCATCCTCGTCGAAGCGATGGTCGCCAAGGGCCCGGAATTTATTCTTGGCCTGCATGCGGATTCGCAATTCGGCCCAGTGATCCTGCTTGGCACCGGCGGCACCTTCGCCGAAATGGTCTCTGACACAACGGTGCGATTGCCGCCGCTCGGCACAGCGGAGGCGAGAGACATGTTGAATGAGTTGAAATACGGCCACAGGTTGTTGGCGGGCTTCCGCGATCTGCCGGCGTCGGGAGATGGCGGGCTCATTAATGCGATTGTCGATTTCTCGAGCTTTGTGACAACCCATCGCGAACACCTGGATGGAATCGACATCAACCCGATCCGGATCGTCGATGGTCAGGCCATTGTCCTCGATGCGACGCTGATCCTACGGTAGCCTGAGCTAGGCCGCATTTCGTCCTCCTCCTTTGAGATGGCATCCGCAGCCTGCCGCGCCGTTTGGATTTGTCGGCCGACACCTGCAACTCCCGAGTCTCGCTCTCGATAAGTTCCTTTGGCATTGCGCCGAGGGAACTCTTTATCGCTTCTACCGTTCAGGAAAATGCGAGGGAACTCGACCGAGGACGGTCGGGTGAAATTATCAAAAATATTCAGTAGTTTGTTGCGTGAGGCAGGGTGATTTTATGGCGGCGCTTCTGCTATCTTGTCGTTTCGCCGCTGGAACAGTCGCGTTTGCGGCCAGATTTACCGTAGGAATGGGATCGTCGGATGTCGGCTTGGGCGGGACGGGGGATCGCCTCGATAGGGATGTCGAACTCGCGACGCGCGACCGGAATATCGGGTCTCGGCGGGATTTTGCGCCTATTCGGCGCAGGATTTGTGGCCATTCTCGCGCTATCGGCTTGCGAATTGCTCCAGCCGCCGCCCGTCGTGCCGGAACAGCCGCCGTCGCCGCCGCTGGCCCCAGTCGTCGCGGCGCCGGCTCCCGCGCCGAGCGCTCCCGCACCGCGCATGCCGCCGCCGCCGCCGCCGCCGCGCCCGCAATTCGATCTGCAAAGCTTGATCGGCATCGGCGAAAGCCAGCTTTCGGCGATGCTCGGCCAGCCGCGCCAAGTGCGCAACGATCCGCCCGCCATGGTGTGGGACTATCAGGCCAACGGCTGCACCTTGAGCCTGTTCTTGTATCTCGACTTGAAGAGCCAGGATTTCCGCACTCTGGCGTACAATTTCGAGTCCGGGGGGGCGACGGACAGCGCCAAGCAAACCTGTGTTAACCGAATTCAAGAATCAAACCGTGACCAGCGACGCTGACTCCGCCGCCCTGACGAGCGTGAGCGGCTCGAAAGGCCATGTCGTCCTGATCGACGACGATGAGCTGTTCCGCGAGTCGCTCGAGCAAAATCTGCGCGACAGCGGCTACGATGTCCTGACCTTCGACCGCGGCGAGCCGGCGCTCGCCTATTTCCAGAACAGCAGTACCGATCTCGTGCTGCTCGATTGGAAGATGCCGGAAATGAACGGCATCGAAGTGCTGCGCCGTCTGCGCCAGATCAACACCGAAGTGCCGGTGATTTTTCTCACCGTGCTCAGCGACCAGATTTACGAAGAGGCGGCGCTGCTGTCCGGCGCGGTGGATTTCGTCGAAAAGTCCCGCAGCTTCACCATATTGCTCAAGCGCATGGGCTTGATTCTCGGCGGCGCGAAAACCGGGCCGCAGGACGGTGGTGCGCCGGCGCCGGCCGAGAAAACCGGCACGGTCACCGTCGGCTTGCTCGAACTCTCGATCGATTCGAGCCGCGCCTTCTGGAAGAAGACGCAGGTCGAGTTGACGCTCACCGAGTTCGAGATCGTTCATTACATGGCGACCCATGCCGGGCAGGACGTGAAGTACCGCGAGATTTACGACATCGTGCACGGCAAGGGCTTCGTCGCCGGCGAGGGTCCTGAAGGATTCCGCGCCAACGTGCGCACCTTCATCAAGCGCATCCGCCAAAAGTTCAGAGCTGTCGATGGCGGCTTCGAGCAGATCGAGAATTATCCGGGCTTCGGCTATCGCTGGCGCGAGCATTGAGCGCCATGGATCCCCTGTTTCGCCTCGCGTCCTCCATCGCCGGCAAACTTGCGCTGATTCTGATCGTGTTCGTCGCTTGCCCGATGATCATCTACAGCCAGTTTCGCGACGCCGACGAAGAGAAGAACGCCTTGCTGCTGCGCTCGGTGCGCGAGCAGGGCCGCCTGATCGCCCAGGCCCTGACGCCGGTTCTGACCTCCGCCGATGCCGCCGCTTTGCCGAGGCTGCGCCAGGGCGTCGAGAAGGTCGTCGAAGGACCATTGAAAGTGCGTCTGTTGCTGCGTCCGCAGGCCGCCGAGCCGGACAATTTCTTCTACATCGCTTCTGTGCCGCCGGTCGCCGCCGATCTCTTGCAGCGCGAGCGAAAGGAACTGCTCGACACCGGCATCCTCGAGCGTCTGCGCGGCAGTTGCGAAGGCGAGGGGCCGTTGGCGCTGCGTTACACCAATCCCGCCGGCGAGCAGGAAGTGCTGAGTTCGGTGACGCCGATCATGACGGCGACCGGCTGCTGGGCGGTCATCACGTCGCACACCACGGCCGATTTCCTCGGCTCGTCGCTCGGCCAGCCCTATTGGCGCACCACGGCTGTGCAATGGGCCGCCGCCATCTATCTCATCATGGCGATGCTGGTCATCTCGCTGTTTCTCGGCATCTGGGGCAACCTCCGCCGCTTCGGCCGCATCGCCCGCGCCATACGCCAGGACCGCTTGCGCGGCGCCTCGTTCGCGGCGCTCAACCAAGTGCCGGAATTGCACGGCGTCGCCGTCGAATTCGATCACATGGTCGGCACCCTGCAAGGCTCGGCTGCCGCCATCCGCAGCGCCGCGGAAGAAAACGCCCATGCGCTGAAAACGCCCATCGCGGTCATCTCGCAGTCGCTCGAACCTTTGAAACGGGCCGTGCCGGAGACCGACACGCGCGGCCGGCGCGCTTTGCACCTGATCGAGCGCTCGGTCGAAAAGCTCGACGCGCTCGTCTCGGCGGCGCGCCGCATGGACGAGGCGATCGCCGAACTGATCAATCCGCCGCTTGAGCCGGTCGATCTGTCGGCGCTCGTCGCGCGCCTGCTCATCGATTACGAGGAGAAGATGCGCGGCGACGGCTTGCGCCTCGATCAGCGCGTGCTGCCCGATCTGCGCGTCGTCGGCAGCATCGATCTGCTGGAAACGGCGATCGAGAATATCGTCGAGAACGCCATTAGCTTCTCGCCGCCTAAGGGTGGCGTCGCCGTCACCTTGGTGACGGAAGGCGCCGACGCCGTGCTGACCGTCGCCGACGAA
Source organism: uncultured Rhizobium sp. (assembly GCA_964628235.1). Taxonomy (GTDB): domain Bacteria; phylum Pseudomonadota; class Alphaproteobacteria; order SMXQ01; family SMXQ01; genus CAMAVH01. The sequence goes on from CAZVLU010000041.1 coordinate 16,667, forward strand.
GGGCCCGGCGTCGATCCGCGCCATCTGGCGATGATTTTCGAGCGCTATTTCTCGCACCGTCCGGCGCGCGATCCGCTGGGGCCGGGGGTCGAAGGCGAGACCCATTTCGGCATCGGCTTGTGGATCGTCCGGCGCAACATCGAGGCGCTCGACGGCAGCGTCACGGCGCTCAACCGGCCGCAGGGCGGGCTGGCCATCACGATCCGCATTCCCATTGCGAAATAACCTATAAAAATCAATATTCTAGGCGGCGTGATCAAGCCTCGCGGCTGTCACAACTTTGCCCCAACCTTGCCGCAAGACCGCCTAAAGAGGCTCGCATAGCTTTGTTCTTGCCGGGGCTGAGTTCCGGCAGGGAGCAACAGCGTCAGAACCGAGTCATCAGATGCGGACAGTCGAGAGCCTGCCAGCGGACGAGTCCGGAGCCTTTCAAGGCAGCATCGGCGACACCGCATTTCTCGCGCAGATCGAGCGCAGCATCGCGTTGCTCGCCGGCCAACATTTCCTTCGCATTTCCCTGTTTCGTTTAGAATTCGTCGGCGTTGCCGCTGCCGAGATCGGCCCCGCTACCCGTCAGTCGCTGGCCGCGCTCGGCATGATCGGCGCTCTGCCTGACGGCAGCTTCGGCTTGCTCATCGTCGGCCCCCGCGCTCCCGGCCAGGACGATCTGGCGATCGAGCGCGTCGTCGCCGAAAAGCTCAACCATGTCTTGACCGTCGCAGCGCCGTCCGCTGCGCGCCTGCTCTCGGTCAGCGCGGCCCATCGCTGGGCCGATGAGATCGGCGGCGCGGAAGACTTGATCGACGAAGCGCTCTTCGTCTCGGCGACACGCGCCAGCTTCATGCGGCCCGAACCCACGCGTAAGGCGTCCTGAGCGTGCCCCCCGACGTCGATCGACTGCGCGTCTTTAGTCGCGCTTGCGGCATTGCCGGCCTCAATAAGAACAGCCGGCCAAAGAGCCGGCAACAGCAATGCCGTCGTTAGAGCGGCAGATGGAGCTTAGGGACATTTGAGTATGAGTGCGTTCTGGGAGAGAGACACCGCCTGGCGACAGGCGCTTGTGGCGTCAGCCGCCGGTTTGATGATCATAGTCGGCGTCGCTTGGGCGAGCGATCAAGGCGCGCTGCCTATGCCAACGCGTCAGGAGCAGGCAAGCGCCTGGTCGCCGGCGACCATCGATGCCTTGTCGCCGGGCAACCGGCTGATCGCCGAAGCGTTATTCGCGGCGCAAGGGCCGGACGATCGCGAGCGCAAGACTTGGCCGCTGGCGCGCATCGCCGCGTCGCGCAGTGACGGACAGAGCTGGGGCGATGTCTTTCAGCAGATGAAGAGCGAAAATCTATTGCGGGCGGAGACGTTAGGGCAGGTGGTGAACTGGTATCAGTCCAACTATATCAAGCCCGAGCCTTACATCGCCCGCGCGCCGATCGGGCCGACTCCGGCAAGCGATAAAAACTACGGGAACTAGGCCGCGCCGCCAGCGTTTCTAAATTTACTCAGCGTCGCTTAGAGCACATAGGAGGAGCGAAAAAAATGACCAACGTTAAGAAAATCAGTGCTGTCTGTCTCATGCTGTTCGGCCTCGCGGCCTGCTCGAATTTGAACAATCAAGAGCAGCGGACTTTGTCAGGCGGCGCGCTCGGCGCAGCCGGCGGCGCCGTGGTCGGCGCGCTGACGGGTAGCTGGGTGACGGGCGCTTTGATCGGTGGCGCCGGCGGCGCCGCGATTGGCGCTGTCACCAGCGACAAGGATGTGAGCGTGCGCAAGTAGCGCGCAACGGAACGCTTCGTCGGCTGGCCCCCCGGCGGCTTACGAGGCAGGACGCGGGTGTCGCGACGGGCATCCGCGTCTTTTAAACCCGAGGAGCGGCGTCTTTGCCGCTCCGGTATCGAATAAGGCGCGTTGCGAACGCGCCGGACGAAAACTCCGTCGGTTGGCCCCCCGGCGGCCTACGGAGCGGGCGCGGATGTCGCGACGGGCATCCGCGCCTCACAAATTCAGCGCAGAACGCGCGGTTTAAAAACCGCGCCGCTGGCGCGAGACGAAATTTCGTCAGTTGGCCCCCCGGCGGCTGGCGAGGTGAGGAGCGGATGTCGCGACGGGCATCCGCTCCTTTTTATTTTATGCTCATAAATCTTTTTCAGCGTTCAATAGGCGCGCCGCTTCGGTCGCAGCCATCGCAACGGCGCGGTGACGAGATCGTAGATCAGCCAGCCGAGCGCCATGCCGACGAGAGCGCTGATCAGGCTTGCTACGTCGAGCGGCAACGCCGGCTGAAAATTCTCGAATGCGGCCTGGGCGATCGTCTTGTCGATGTCGCGCAGCAACGCCAGCGGCCGCCACAGCGGATCGGCGGAGGCGACAGCGTCGTAGGCGCGCGCCAAATCGTTCAAGCGGCGCTCGGCGGCGGCGACCAGGGCAGCTTGCGTATCGACGGGCAAGGGGCCGGCGTAATCGCCGGCGCGGATCTTTTCCAGAGTCAGGCGGGCTTCATCGACATGGCCGCCGAGGCGCTGCAGATAGGCGGCGCTGAAAGCTTGCGCCTGCGAGGCGGCGAGGCCCGCCGTGGCGGCGACGGCGGTGCCGGCCAACGAATCGATCTTGCGCAGCAGCCAGGACATGAGCAGGCCTTATATGATGAAGAATGGACGTCATGCGGACGCGGGTGGCGAGGTGCGGGGGATTGTGGCACCTTCTCCAGCCGCAATGAACGCCGCAAACACGGCGGCAAAACGGCAGGGCCAGGCGCGCGGCGGCGCGCATGCGACAAGGGGGGCGCGACGATGGGTATCGATTTGCAAAACCGTGTCGCGGTGATCACCGGCGCCAGCCGCGGGCTGGGCCGTGCCATGGCGATCGGCCTGGCCGAGGCGGGCGCCCGCGTCGTGCTGGCGTCCCCCGAAAGCGCCGGCTTGCGCTCCGCTGCCGCCGAGATCGGCGCCGACCGCGCGCTCGCGGTGCCGACCGACATCACGGTCAAGGCCGATTGCCAGCGCTTGATCGGCGAAGCGCTCGATCGCTTCGGCGCCCTCGATGTCCTCATCAACAACGCGCGCCGGCCCCATCGCGGCCCCGGCTTGCCGCCCAACGGAAACTCCTTGCCGTTCTGGGAATCCGACCCCGATATCTGGATGGAGACGGTCAAGGTCAACGTCAGCGGCACCTTCCTGCTCAGCCATCTGGTCGCGCCGCATCTGATCCGGCAGGGCTGGGGCCGCATCGTCAATCTCACCACCAGCCTCGACACCATGCAGCGCCCGCGCAATTCGCCCTACGGCGTCACCAAGGCGGCCCTCGAAGCGGCGACGATGATCTGGGCGCAGGATTTGGCGGGAACCGGCGTGACGGTCAATTCGCTCATCCCGGGCGGCGCCTGCGACAGCGATCCCGAGCGGCCAGCGGGGCGCGGCCACAGCAAGCTGCTGCCGGTCGATGTGATGAATCCGCTCGCCGTCTGGCTCGCCTCCGACCTGTCGGACGGTCAAACGGGGGGCCGTTATGTCGGCAAACTATGGAACGCGGCCCTGCCGCCGAGCGAAGCGGCGGCCCGCTGTCTGGAGCCGCCGGTGCTGCGGGCCTCGGCCTGACGAACTATGTCATCAAGCCGTCATATTTCGGTCGCCGCCCTGTCTTGAGCCTCTCCTAAGAGTCGTGGCGTTCCGGCGCGTCCTCAGGGTCCGCCGGCCTGTCATCCACCTTCGAGAGAGCCCTCCATGTCAAACGGAAACGCGCCACGCCCGTCCGTGCCGGACACTGATGCCTATGCAAAATTGACCATGGACGACGGGTCGGACATGCCGATCACTTCGCCGACCATGGGCGACATCATCGCCAGCCGTTTCGGCCGCCGCGAAATGATGAAAGGCCTGCTCGCCGCCACTGCCATCACCGCCGTCGCGTCGCCGCTCACGACGATCCTCGCCGATCGCGCCGAGGCCCAGGCCGCCGGCTCCGCCTTCCGGTTCACCGAACTGACCCACGGCGTCGACGCCAACCATCATGTCGCGCCCGGCTATAGCGCCGACGTTCTGATCCGTTGGGGTGATGCAGTGACGGCCGACGCGCCGGCCTTCGATCCGGCGAACGTCACGGCCGCTTCGCAGGCCAAGCAGTTCGGCTACAACTGCGACTTCACCGGCGTCGTCCCGCTGCCGGGCAGCAACGACACCTCCAATCGCGCGCTGCTTTGCGTCAACCACGAATACACCCAGATCTATCTGATGGTGCCGGGCCTGCGCGATCAGCAGGAGAAGGATGTCCGCTTCAAGGACATGACCAAGGATCTGGTCGAATTGGAAATGGCCGCGCACGGCGGCAGCGTCGTCGAGATCGTCAAGCAGGGCGGCAAGTGGTCGGTCGTGAAGGGCAGCCAGTATAATCGCCGCGTCACTGCCGACACGCCGATGCGCATTTCCGGTCCGGCCGCCGGTCATGACCGCATGAAGACGAGCTACGACGCGTCGGGCGCCATGGTGCGCGGCACGATCAACAATTGCGCCGGCGGCATCTCGCCGTGGGGCACCTATCTGACGGCCGAGGAGAACTTCAACAACTACTTCTCCGGCAAGGTCGACGGCCATAAGGAAGAGGCCAACTACAAGAGCTACGGCATTCCCGGCGGCGAATATGCTTGGGGCACCTTCGTCGATCGCTTCGACCTGAACAAGGAAGAGAACGAGGCAAACCGCTTTGGCTGGATCGTCGAGATCGATCCTTACGACGCCAACTCGACGCCGGTGAAGCGCACCGCGCTCGGCCGTTTCAAGCATGAAGGCGCCGAGACGATCGTCAACGCCGACGGTCGCGTCGTCGTCTATTCCGGCGACGATGAGCGTTTCGCCTTCGTTTACAAGTTCGTCACCGCCGGCCGCTACAACGCCACCGACCGCGCCGCCAACCGCGACTTGCTCGATTCTGGCACCCTTTACGTCGCCAAATACACCGACGACGGCAAGGGCGAGTGGTTGCCGCTGGTGTTCGGCCAGGGCCCGCTGACCGCCGCCAACGGCTTCAGCAGCCAAGCCGACGTGCTCATCGAGACGCGCAAGGCGGCCCGCCTGCTCGGCGCCACGCCGATGGATCGTCCCGAGGACATCGAGCCCAACAAGCGCACCAACAAGATCTATGTCATGTTGACCAACAACGACCGCCGGCAGGCGGCGCAGGTCGATAAGATCAACGACCGCGCCGGCAATCTCTGGGGCCAAGTGATCGAGATGACGCAGGCCGGCAACGACCATGCCGCCACCGCCTTCACCTGGGAAATCCTGGTGAAGGGCGGCGATCCGAAGATCGCCGAAGTCGGCGCCATGTGGAATCCGGCGACCACGGCGAACGGCTGGTTCGCCTGCCCCGACGGCTGCGCCATCGACCATCAGGGCCGTCTGTGGATCGCCACCGACCAGGGCGGCGGCTGGAAGAAGGCCTCCGGACGCGTCGACGGCGTCTATGCGCTCGACACCGAAGGCGCCGCGCGCGGCACCAGCAAGCTGTTCTATCGCGTGCCGGTCGGCGCCGAGATGACCGGCTTGTCCTTCGCCTCGGACGACCAGACGGCCTTCGTCGCCGTGCAGCATCCGGCCGCCGACGGCACCGAACAGTGGGATGCCTTCGGCAAGAAGTCGACCTACGCCGAGCCGGCGACGCGTTGGCCCGACTTCGATTCCAAGCTGCCGCCGCGGCCTTCCGTCGTCGCTATCACCAAGACGGGCGGCGGCGTGATCGGCTCCTAAGCCGTTCAACCCCGCTTCGCTTTAGGGGCGTTCTCGCAAGGGAACGCCCCTTTTCTTTGCGCCGCTTTGAAGTGGACGCCCTCGGCCGCCGCCGCTAGCTTGCGGCAAAAGCGCGGCAGGGGACGGGCGGCATGAAGATCGACTGCGAAACCTATTATTGGCCGATCGAGTTTCTCGACCGTGTCGATCATCCGGGCAAGGGACGGATCGAACGCGAGGACGCGACGACGGTCAGCTTCTATCGCGACGGCGAGATGATCCAGCGCTTCAAAAGTACGCGCTGGGACCTTGCCTTGCGCAAACAGGCCATGGACGCAGGGGGCTTCGACGCCCAATTGCTGCTGCCCGATCCGCTGCCCTTCCTCTATGAGATCAATCACAGCCTCGGGCCCTTGATGGCGGCGGGCTACAATGCCCATCTCGCCGAGGCCATCGCCGACGAGCCGCGCTTTATCGGCGCCGCCTGGCTTTACTTGCCCGATATGGACGAGGCGCTCGCCGAATTGCAGCGCGCCGCCAAGGCTGGCCTCAGAGCGGTCAAGATCAGCGGCGGATTCGCCGACGAAGACCTCGACGGCGCGGAGCTATGGCCGCTCTATGAAGCGGCCGAAGCGCTCGACATGGCGATCGTGGTGCGGCCAATCGAGCGCGCCTTCGAGGACCAAACCGGCCATCCCTGGCTGATCGGCGCCGACCGCTACAGCGGCATGCGCTTTCTCGCCAGCGGGTTGGGCTATCCCTTCACCTACATGCAGAGCATCGCGCGGCTGATCTTCAGCGGCACGCTCGACCGCTTTCCCAAGCTACGCTTCGCCTTTCTCAAAGGCGGCGCCGGCTGGGCGCCCTATCTGCGCGAGCGGCTCGACCGTCAGGCCGAGCATCGCGCCTTTCGCAGCCACGCCATGAAAAAGGGTCTCAAGCTGCAAAAGCGGCCGAGCGAGTATTTCGAGCAAATCTATCTCGCCGCCGGGGCCGACGAGAGCTATCTCGCCGACGTCGCCAAGCGCTGGCCGGATCACCGCATGATCCTCGGCAGCGGCTACGATTCGGTCGAGGCGGGGGCGACTTGGCCGGATACGGTGGCCCGTGTCGCCGGTCTACCTGACCTCGCCGCCGCCGACCGGGAAGCGCTGCTCGGCGGCAACGCCAGGCGATTATTGGGCTTATCGCCCGGGGTCTGACGGGGCGGCCTGAGGAGTTGTCCTGACCGTCTATCGGCCAGCGCGGCCCCGCGCTATGATCCGTCCTGCCGATCCGACAGCGTCATTTCGACATCGTTCGGGGCACATTTCCGGGGTTCAGTGATGTTCGGCGCAAAAGTCTTAGCCTTAAGCTTATGCATGGCGGCGCTTCTCGCCGTCGGCGGGGCCGTCAGCGCGCCGGCGCAGGCCGACATCTTGGCGCCGCCTGAGGAGCGCGACGGCACCTTCGTCGTCGGTCGCGTCTCATCCGATCTGCGGCGCACGCTGCCGCGCCTCGACCTTATGGCGAACCACATGGCAGGACGGCTTGCCGATGCCGGCTACCGCAAAGGGCACGGCGTCGTCGTCGGCAATGTCGAACAAATGGCGAAGCTGCTGCGCGACGGCGAGATCGACATGGTTTCGGAAAGCCCGCTCGCCGCCGTCCGCCTGGCCGACCTGAGCGGCGCCGAAATCGTCTTGCGCGAATGGAAGGACAAGATTCCGGTCTATCGCAGCGTCGTCATCGTCGCGAAAGACAGCCCGCTGCAAAGCCTGGCGGATCTGCGCGGCAAACGCATCGCGCTCGAAGACAGCAGCTCGACGACCGGCTTCCTGCTGCCGCTCGCCGCCCTCAAGGCTGCGGGCCTGCAGGTGGTGCAATTGGCGCGCCCCGATCAGGACGTTCCGGCGGATTCTGTCGGCTATATCTTTACGCAGAGCGAGCTCAACATCTCGTCTTGGACGGTGCGCGGGTTGGTCGATGCCGGCGGCTTCAGCGATTTGGATTTTGACGACAATGACCGCACGCCCAAGCGGATGCGCGCCGATTTGCGCGTCATTCATTTGTCGCAGCCGGCGATCCGTTCGGTCGCGCTGTTGCGCGCCGGGCTGCCGGCGGAACGCCGGGCGCGCATCGTCGACGAACTGCTGGCGCTCGGCGCCGACGAGTCGGCCGCTCAAGTGCGGCATGAATATTACCGCTTGCGCCGCTACGACGCGATCGACGCCGACGGCCGTCGCAGCCTCGACGATATCCGCGCCGCCATCGCCGCGCTCGGCCCCACGGTCGTGAAATGAATGGTCCTTCGATGGCCGTGAAGTGACGGCAGCATCATGAAGCTGCGGCTGCATCACCGCTATTCGATGGTCATCGTCACGTTGCTGCTGTCCGCGGTGGCGATCATTTCCGGCGCGGCGGTCGTGGTTTTCACCAGCCAATCCGAGCGCACCGAGGCGGCGAGCGCGCGCGCCATGACCAACGCCTTGCGCGAGCAGGCGATTTCCGACGGCACCTATCTGGCGACGCTGGCCAGCGAGATGATCGCCTCGTCGCTGTACGATCTCGACATGCGCGATCTCGAAGAGCATCTGCGCTCGATCCGCCATTACAGGGGCGTGCTGGCGGTTCGCGTCATCGACCCGCGCGGGCGCGTGCTGCACGACGGCAGCGACACGATCTCCGATTTCGGCCGCCGCAGCCGCGACGCCGTCACCGAACAGGCTTTGCAGACGCGGACCACCGCTACTTCGATCGAAGGAGACACCCTCAGCATCGCCGCGCCGGCGCTGATTGGCGATCGACTGCTCGGCGTCATCCATGTCGATATTTCGTTGGCCAATTTGATGCGCCATGAGACCAATTTGCGCCGCGAGATCGGCCAAATCTCCGCCGAGGGCCGCGCCTCCCTCATCGCCATCGTCGGCTTGGCGGCGCTCGTCCTCGGCATCGTCGGGCTGGTGATCGGGCTGGTGATCGCGCGCGGCTTGAGCCAGCCGATTCAGATCCTCTCGGCGGCGACGCGGCGCATCGGCCAGGGCGAGGAGGCCCTCGAATTGCCGATGGAACGGTCCGACGAGATCGGCGATCTGGCGCGCGATCTCGACAAGATGTCGAGCGGATTGCGCCAAGCCAGCCGGATGTCGCGCCTCGCCACCGTGGGCGAGGTGGCGGTCGGCGTCGCCCATGAACTGAACCAGCCGCTCAGCACCATCCGCATGGCGGCCGACAACGCGCTGGCGGCGCTCCAAGACGAATCGCCCGATCGCGCTTACTTGCGCAGCAAGCTCGATCTCGTCTCGCAGCTTGCCGGCCGCATGGGCGAGCAGATTCAGCGCATGTGCGCGGTCGGCCGGCGCGACGAACGGCGCATCGCCTTCGATCCGCGCGTCAGCGTGCGCGACGCGCTGGCGCTGCATACAGGCGGGCTGGAGGCGGAAGGCATCGAGACGATCGTCGCTTGGCCCGACATGGCGGCGGATCGTCCGCTTGTCGTGCTCGGCTTGCCCAATCAATTGATGCAGGTGGTCGTCAACCTGATCTCCAATGCGCGCGACGCCATCATCGCCTGCGGCGACACGCCGATGGGGCGGCTGCGCTCGGTGCGCGGCCAAATCCGCCTGTCGCTCGCCATCGACGAGGCGGCCGGCGTGGTTCGCCTCGAGATCGCCGACAACGGCGGCGGCATCCCGGCGGAAATTCTCGGCCGCGTCTTTGATCCCTTCTTCACCACCAAGGAAGTGACCAAGGGCACCGGCCTCGGCCTCTCGATCAGCTACGGCATCGTCGCCGGCATGGGCGGGCAAATCGACGTGCGTAACGGTCCCGACGGCGCGATTTTCAGCGTTTCACTGCCTCTGGCCAGCGCTGCAGCGGCGCGGGCGGCGGAATAGGGGTTTTTTGTTGCAGATTTATGACAAAGCGCCGCGCTATGATGGGAACAACTGGGAGTTGCGGCTGTCGTTCAGCGTGCTCGCGGCCTACACTTTACGCTGCGGTTTAGCCCGCCGCGCCCTCTTGATGGATTTGCTTCGTGGTTCCTTCCCATAAACCCATGGCCGGCCGGGCCGACAGCCCGCAACAAGCGGTGCTGGTCGTCGACGACGATCCGTTGCAGCGCAGCGAGATCGTTGATTTCCTCATCCGCCAGGGCATCGCCGTGGTTTCGGCGCAAAACGGCTTCGCCGCCGTCCATGAAATTCGTCGCCTGCGTCCCGCCGTGGTGGTGATGGACATGAAAATGCCGGGGCTCGACGGCATCCATGTCGCGCGCCTGATCCAAGACCTTCAAAGCAAGCCGAAGGTCATCTTGGTCTCGGGCTTTCCGGAATATATCTACCGCGCGCACCAGGAAGACCTTGGCGTCTTCGCCATCGTCGAAAAGCCGGTGCCGCTCGCCGTGCTCGCCCGCTTCATCCGCGAAGCGCTCGCTAAAGGCGACGTCTAGCGCCTCACGAATCGTAAGCCATTAAGGATTCGAACGGCGCGTCGACCTTGGCGCGTCCGCCGAGGAAGGTGAGTTCGATGAGCGCCGCGGTGCCGACGACGTCGCCGCCGACATTGCGCAACAGCTGGATCGCCGCCGCCATGGTGCCGCCCGTCGCCAACAAGTCGTCGACCAGCACGACGCGTTGGCCGGGCCGCACGGTGCCCGCCTGAATCTCGATCGTGTCGCTGCCATATTCCAGGTCGTAGCTGTAGGGCACCGTGGCGCCCGGCAGCTTGCCCTTCTTGCGCAGCATCACGAAGCCGCAGCCGAGCGCGTAGGCGAGGGGGGCTGCGACGAGAAAGCCGCGCGACTCGATGCCGGCGAGCAGTTCGGGCCGTTGCGGCTTGACGATGCCGGCGAGTCGTTCGATCGCCTCGTGCCAGGCCGCCGGATGGGCGAGCAATGTCGAGATGTCGTAGAACAGAATGCCCGGCTTGGGAAAATCGGCGATTTGCCGAATATGGCTTTTGAGATCGATCGTGTTTGACATGGCCCGATGAAAAAGACGGATGGGAGCGTTCCGCAGTCTATCCGCGACGCGCAGGGTTCAAAAGCGCCATCAAGCTGATAAACTCCGCGCTCCGTCCGTTTGAGGTTTTCGCCATGAACAAGACTGTCGTCGCCGTCGCCGCGATTCTCACCGCCGGCGCGGTCGCAGTTTGGGCGCTGGGCGGGAATCGCCAAGATCTGCCGCCCTTGCATGGCGGCGACGGCGGCATCGTTATCGGCACCGGCGTCGTGACCGGCCTCTATTTTCCGGCAGGCGGCGCGATTTGCCGGCTGCTCAACCGCGGCCGCGACCTGCATGGCATCCGCTGCTCGGTCGAAGCGACCGACGGTTCGGTCGCCAACATCAACGCCCTGCGCGGCGGCGAACTCGATCTCGCCATCGTGCAGTCCGATTGGCAGCACAGCGCTTACATCGGCGCCGGCAGCTTCAAGTCGGTCGGCCCCTTCGAGGACTTGCGGGCGCTGTTCTCGATCCATAGCGAAGCGTTCAACTTGCTTGTGCGCCGCGATAGCAAGCTGGGACGGTTCGCCGATCTCAAAGGCAAGCGCGTCAACGTCGGGCCGGCAGGCTCAGGCCAACGCGCCATGTTCGAGGACGTCATGGCGGCGCACGACTTCACCGCCAAGGATTTCGCGCAACTGTCCGATCTGCGCGCCGGCGAACAGGGCAAGGCGCTGTGCGAGCGCAAGATCGACGCGGCCGTCGTCGTGCTCGCGCATCCCAATGGCGCGATTCACGAGATGGCGGCGGCTTGCGAGTTGGCTCTTGTCGAAATCGCCGGCGCGCCGCTCGAACGCCTCCTGCAAGATAGGCCCTATTATGCGCCGCTCGTGGTGCCCAGCGGGCTCTACGAACGCTTGCCGGCGCAAGACAGCCGCAGCTTCGGCTTGAAGGCGACGCTGGTCGCGCCGGCGCAGCTCGGCGACGACGCCGTTTATCAAATCTTGCGCGCCGTGTTCGACAATTTCGACGAATTTCGCGCCCTGCATCCGGCCTTCGCGGCGCTCGAGGCGCGCGCCATGGCGCGCGACGGCAATAGCGCGCCGCTGCATCCGGGCGCCGAGCGCTATTTCAACGAGAAGGGCCTGCTCTAGGCCCCGCTCGTCATTGGATGGAGGCTGGCGCTTCGATGCCGAAGACTTGGCTGACGCTTTGGCCTTGCGGACGGCAGAAGTGGTAATAGCTCGAGATCGTCGCGAGCATGATGCCGAGCGCGAAGCCGTAAAGAAACGTGCGGCGGGAATCGTTCATCGTCTCATCCATCTGCAGAAGGTGGGGCGGAAATCGCTCCGTTCATAGCCGATGCCGGCGGCTCTGGCCAGGGCGCCCTGGCCTATCCGTTGCGCCATGCTAGGATGCCGGCATGGACGGCGCAGCCGTCGTACCGGGGCAAGAAGGAGAGGGGCGTGGCCAAATATATCGGCAGCATCCTGCAAGGCGACGAACAGGTGATCCACGAAGCGTCGATCCATTGGGTCGTCTATCTGCCCTCGATCTTTTTTTTCGCTCTTGGCCTTGCGCTGCTGTTGTGGGTCGCGCCGATCTATCAAGCGGGCGGCCGCGAGATCGTCAGCATGATCGGCGTCATCCTCGCCCTCGCCGCGTTGCTCGCCGCGCCGTTCTATTTTTTCAAGGCGCTGATCCAACGCCGCGCCACCGAGCTTGCCATCACCAACCGGCGCGTCATCGCCAAGGTCGGCCTCATCCGCCGCAAGACCTGGGAGATCAACGCCGCCAAAGTCGAAGGCGTCGAGGTCGAGCAATCGATCTGGGGACGCATTCTCGGCTACGGCACTGTGACGGTGAACGGCACCGGCGGCGGCATCGCGCCGATCCGCAACATCGACAACCCGGTCGAATTTCGCAAACATGTGACGTCGCTCTGAGACGTCCGGGCTCTGAGACGTCCGGCGCAAACGATAAAGGCCACGTCATCAGACGTGGCCTTTATGCGGTCGGGAAAAGTTTGGTCGGGGAAAGAGGATTCGAACCTCCGGCCCCCACGTCCCGAACGTGGTGCTCTACCAGGCTGAGCTATTCCCCGAAGAGGCGAGGGTTATATACCGGCGATTTGCCGATGACAACCATCCCCGCGCGCTTTTCGGCAGGGCTGCGGATTCCCCGCAAAGCGGCGGAATCTGTGCTGTTCCGGCGAAATCGCAGGGCCCGATTAATCGCCGCGCGACATGTCATGGCGTCCCGCCATGCGCGCGTGGCTCAATGGCCTCTGGCCATGCTGGCGATTAATGGCCACGCGACATATTGAAGCCGATGACCTCGAGCAGAGCGGTCTTCTCCGGCGAGGCGGGGAAGATGTCGAGCGCGTCGCGCGCGAGGGCGCTGTAGTGGCGCGCGCGCTCCAGCGTGTCGGCCAGCACGCCATGCTGGTTCATCAACCGCATGGCGTGGGCGAGATCGCCCTCGGTCTGGTCGAGGTCTTCCATCGTGCGGCGCCAGAACGCTTTTTCCTCGTCGTTGCCGCGGCGGAAGGCGAGGATGATCGGCAGGGTGATCTTGCCTTCGCGGAAATCGTCGCCGACCGACTTGCCGAGCGTCGCCTGCACGGCTGTGTAGTCGAGCACGTCGTCGAGCAGTTGGAAGGCGATGCCGAGATTGAGGCCGTAAGACTCGAGCGCCTGCTCCTCGACCTTGGGCCGGCTGGCGACGACCGCGCCGATGCGCGCGGCGGCGGCGAACAGCACGGCGGTCTTGCAGCGGATTACTTCGAGATATTGCGCTTCGCTGGTGTCGGTGTCGTTGGCGGTGGTGAGCTGCATCACCTCGCCCTCGGCGATCACGGCGGAGGCGTTGGACAGGATGGCGAGCACGTCGAGCGAGCCGTCGGCGACCATGAGCTGGAAGGCGCGGCTGAACAGGAAGTCGCCGACCAGCACGCTCGGCTGGTTGCCCCACAGGGTGTTGGCGGTGGCCTGGCCGCGGCGCAGGTCGCTGTCGTCGACCACGTCGTCATGCAGCAGGGTGGCGGTGTGGATGAATTCGACCGAGGCGGCCAAACCGATATGGCGCGGTCCGCGATAGCCGCACATGCGCGCCGCGCCGAGCAGCATCATCGGGCGCAGGCGCTTGCCGCCGGCGGCGATGATATGGCCGGCGAGCTGCGGAATGAGCGCCACCGGGCTTTCCATGCGCGTCAGGATCACCGCGTTGACCTTGGCGATATCGTCCGCCACCAGCGCCTGCAGGGCGTCCAGCGAGGGTTGCGGGCCTTTGCCGCGCGCCGCTTCGAGATCGACGATGACCGCCAACGCATTCTCCTGAAATACGAAAAAAGCCGCGCCGCGCCTTGACGGCGGCGGGCCTCTTGAGCATAAGCCCGTCTCCGCGCCGGTCAAGGCTCAGGGGCCGGACGGCGGGCCGTCCCACGCGCTTGTGACGGGTCCCCCGCGCGGCATCTTTTTATCCTATGATGCCGCCCGCCACGCGCCCCACCGAACACAGGTCGACATGAAGGAACTGCTGCGCACCAACGATCATGTCTTGCTGTCCTATGCCGCGGCGCTGCTCAGCGACGCCGGCATCCCGGCGGCGCAATTCGACATGCACACTTCGGTGCTCGAAGGCAGCATCGGGGCCTTGCCGCGCCGCCTGATGGTGGCTGACGACGATCATGCGCGCGCCCAGGAGCTGATCGATCAGGCCCTGGCGGAGATCGAGGCGGCCGCGCCGCCGAGCGAGGACGCACAATGAGCATGACAACGTGACCATGACAGACGGCATGGGCATGGAGGTGACGGAGGACCGCATCCTCGGCGGTCGTATCCGTTTGCGCCAACCCAAGCAGGGTTACCGCGCTGCGATCGACCCGGTGTTTCTTGCCGCCTCTGTGCCCGCCGTGCGCGGCGACCGCGTGCTCGATCTCGGCATGGGCGTCGGCGCCGCGTCGTTGTGCCTCGCGCTGCGCGAGCCGGGCTGCCGAGTCAGCGGCATCGAGATCAACCGCGACCTGGTGCGCCTCGCCGCCGAGAACATCGCGCTCAACGAGATGAGCGGCCGCGTCGACGCCATGGTCGGCGATTTGATCCGCCCGCCGTCGCGCCTGGTGCCGGGCTCGTTCCATCATGTCATGGCCAATCCGCCCTACGTCGAGGAGGGGGCCGGCACGCCGGCGCCCGATCCGGGCAAGGCGCGCGCCAACATGGAGGGCGAGGCGACGCTTGGCCATTGGATCCGCATGGGTCTGATGATGCTGCGTCCGCGCGGCACGCTGAGCATCGTCCATCGCGCCGACCGGCTCGACGCCCTGCTGGCCGAGCTCTACGGCAAGGCCGGCGGCATCGTGGTGTTTCCGCTGTGGCCCGACCGCACCAGCCGGCCGGCCAAGCGGGTGCTGATCCGCGCCGTGCGCGGCTCGCTGACGCCGCTGCGCCTCGCCGCCGGACTGGTGCTGCATGAGCCGGGCGGCGGCTATAGCCCCGCCGCCGACCAGATCCTGCGCGACGGGGCGGCCCTGCCGCTTTAAGACCCCGTAAATCCCTGGCATGTCCGGATTTTCGCCACGTGGCGGCGCTTGACGCTGTCTCGGCCCTGCCACTACAACAAGCCATGTTCGGACTGAGTTTCGCCAAGCTCCTGCTGATCGCGCTAGCGGCCGTCGCCCTGTGGTACGGCTTCAAGCTGATGCGTCGCCGCGACCAGCGCCGCACCGAAGCCGCGCGCCCGGCAGAGAAGGTCCCCAAATTCGAGGGGGAAACCATGGTGAAATGCTCGGTCTGCGGCACCTATAACCCGACGGGCGTCGTCTGCACGCATCGTCCCTGATCCAGTCTCCGGTTTTTGCTCATGTCCTCGCCCAAGAAAGCCCCGTGCTTCCAGGAATTGATCCTGCGCCTGCAAACCTTTTGGGGCGCGCAGGGCTGCGTGCTGTTGCAGCCCTACGATGTCGAGATGGGGGCGGGCACATTCCATCCGGCGACCACTTTGCGCGCGCTGGGCCCCGAGCCGTGGCGCGCGGCTTACGTGCAGCCCTCGCGCCGCCCGAAGGACGGCCGCTACGGCGAGAATCCGAACCGGCTGCAGCACTACTACCAATTCCAGGTCATCA
>CAZVLU010000042.1:0-30008 GCA_964628235.1 uncultured Rhizobium sp.
AGCACTACTACCAATTCCAGGTCATCATGAAGCCGTCGCCGGCCAACGTGCAGGAGCTCTATCTGCAGAGCTTGGCCGAGTTGGGCTTGACGCCGGCGACGCACGACATCCGCTTCGTCGAGGACGATTGGGAAAGCCCGACGCTCGGCGCCTGGGGCCTCGGCTGGGAAGTCTGGTGCGACGGCATGGAGGTGACGCAGTTCACCTACTTCCAGCAGGTCGGCGGCATCGAATGCGATCCTGTCGCGGTGGAATTGACCTACGGCCTCGAACGCCTCGCCATGTATGTGCAGGGCGTCGAGAACGTCTATGACCTCGACTGGAACGGACACGGCGTTAGCTATGGCGATGTTTACAAGCAGAACGAGCGCGAGCAATCGGCTTACAATTTCGAGCATGCCAACACCGACGTGCTGTTCCGCCACTTCAGCGAAGCCGAAGCCGAGTGCCAGGCGCTCTTGTCGAAGGGCGTGACGCTGCCGGCTTACGACCAGTGCATCAAGGCGAGCCACAGCTTCAATTTGCTCGATGCGCGCGGGGTCATCTCCGTCACCGAGCGCGCCGCCTATATCGGTCGCGTGCGCGCCCTGGCCAAGGGCTGCTGCGAAAGCTGGCTGGTCAGTCGCGGCCATGGCAAGCCTGCATCCGAGAAGCCCATGCCTGAGAAGGGAGCCTGATCATGGCCGAGCTTCTCGTCGAACTGTTCTCCGAAGAAATCCCGGCGCGCATGCAGGCGCGCGCGGCCGACGATCTCAAGCGCTTGGCGACAGACGCCTTCAAGGCGGCGGGGCTGGCGTTCGCGCGCGCCGACAGCTATGTGACGCCGCGCCGCTTGGCGCTGGTGATCGACGGCCTGCCGGTGGCGCAACCGGATGTGAAAGAAGAACGTCGCGGCCCGCGCGTCGATGCGCCGCAAAACGCCATCGACGGTTTCCTCCGCGCCAGCGGCCTGACGCTCGAGCAATGCGAGCAGCGCGACAGCGGCAAAGGCGTGTTCTATTTCGCCGTGGTCGAGAAGAAGGGCCGCGCCACCGCCGACGTGCTGGCCGAACTGCTGCCGAAGATTTTTGCCGAGCTGCCCTGGCCGAAATCGATGCGCTGGGCCCATGAACCGACGCGCTGGGTGCGCCCGCTGCACGGCATCGTCGCTGTCTTCGATGGCAAGGTCGTGCCGGTGACCTTTGCCGGCATCGTGTCCGGCGACGAATCGCGCGGCCATCGCTTCCTCGGCCCCAAGCCCTTCAAGGCCAAGTCGTTCAACGAATATAAGGCGCGCCTGCGCGACGGCTACGTCATCTTGGACGCTGCCGAGCGCCGCGACTCGATCCTCGCCGACGCCTCGGCCACCGCGAAGGATGCCGGCTTTTCCTTGAAGAAGGACGACGGTTTGCTCGATGAAGTGACTGGCTTGGTCGAATGGCCGGTGGCGCTTCTGGGCAAAATCGACGAGCAGTTCATGGATGTGCCGGCCGAGGTGCTGACCACCTCGATGCGTACGCACCAAAAATATTTCGCGGTGGAGAAGCCGGACGGCAGCCTGGCGCCGCGCTTCATCGTCATCGCCAACATGCTGACGGAAGACGGCGGTAAGCAAGTCGTCGCCGGCAACGAGCGCGTCCTGCGCGCCCGCCTGTCCGACGCGCGTTTCTTCTGGGACCAGGACCGCAAGCAGACGCTGGTGTCGCGTCTGCCGGCGCTGAAAGACATCAAGTTCTACGATAAGCTTGGCACCGTCGCCGAGAAGGTTGCGCGCGTGAAAGCGCTGTCGCGCGAGATCGCCGGTCTCATCAAGGCCGACGCCGATCTCGCCGAACGCGCCGCCGAATTGTGCAAGGCCGATCTCGTCACCGGCATGGTCGGCGAATTCCCCGAATTGCAGGGCCTCATGGGCCGCTACTACGCGCGCCATGACGGCGAAAAGCCTGAAGTGGCGGAGGCCATCGCGGCGCATTATTCGCCGAAGGGCCCGGACGACGCTTGCCCCACCGCTCCCGTCAGCATCGCGCTGGCGCTCGCCGACAAGATCGACACCCTCGTCGGCTTCTTCGCCATCGACGAAAAACCGACCGGCTCGCGCGACCCCTTCGCCCTGCGCCGCGCCGCGTTGGGCGTCATCCGGTTGGTGCTGGAAAACAAGCTGCGGCTGTCGCTCGCTAAGCTATTCGAGGCGGCGCATAAGCTTTACGCCGGCGAAGGTGCTGTGCCGACCTCCGCATTGCTCGACTTCTTCGCCGACCGTCTGAAAGTGACCTTGCGCGAGAAGGGCGTGCGTCATGATCTGATCGACGCGGTGTTCTCGCTGGGCGGCGAAGACGATCTCGTGCGCTTGATGGCTCGCGTCGAGGCGCTGCAACGCTTCATCGCCAGCGACGATGGCGCAAATCTGCTCACCGCTTACAAGCGCGCGTCGAACATCGTCGGCATCGAAGAGAAGAAGGACAAGGCGAGCTTCGGCGGCGCCGTGGACGCCAATCTATTGGCGCTGCCGCAAGAGACCAAGCTGATGGACGCCTTGTTGATGGCGCATGACGGCACGCTTGTTGCCTTGAAAAAGGAAGATTTCGCCGGGGCCATGAGCGTGCTGGCGCTGCTGCGCGGCCCGGTCGATGCCTTCTTCGACAAGGTGAAGGTCAACGCCGACGAGCCGGACGTGCGCGCCAATCGCCTTCGTCTGCTATCGCAAATCCGCGCGACGCTCGGCGAAGTCGCCGACTTCTCGAAGATCGAGGGCTGACGACCGACTAAACCACCGTCATGCCCGCACTTGGTGCGGGTATCCACGCCTTTTTTGTATCCGCATCGCAAGGCGTGGATGCCCGGGCCAAGCCCGGGCATGACGAATTTTAATAGCGGACGCTTTTACTGAGAGATCAGCCCGCGTTATCCGGCACCGGCGGCAGCTCGCCGGTTTCCTGCGTCTCTTCGCTGCCGCCCTCTTCGCTGCCATCCAGCAGCCAGGGCGGATGCTGCGGCGTCAGCTTCGCGTCGCCGGCCGTCAAGGTCGCCTCGGCCTTCACGCAAGCGAGCACGGCGTCCAGCTTCAGCAGCGCGATGCCTTGTTCGGCCATGCCGGTGCGCATCTCGCCGATTTCCTCGCCGTCATAAAAGATCGGCGTGCCGAAATCGGGCACGTCGCCTTCGATGCCGACCGGCAGCAGGCGCTTCTTGAGCAGCGCGCGGTAATGCATGCGCGCCGTCAGCTCCTGGCCGACGTAGCAGCCTTTATTCCAGTCGATGGCGTTGAGCAGATCGAAGTTGCTCTCCATCGGCAGGGATTTTTCCGGCGTCAGGTCGAATTGGCCTTCGGGAATGCCGAAATGCAGCCGTAGCGTCTCGTAGGCCATGCGGTCGCCGATCTTAAAGCCGGCGGCGTCGAACATCGTGAAGGCGTCGTTCGGCACCAGGGCGCGTACGCCGATGCCGGCATAGCGCGGATCGACGTAGCAGAAGCCGTTGGCGAACGGCCCGCCGCGGCCTTCGAAGCCGTGCAGCGATTGCGAATCATGCGGCCCGTCGCCGAGCAGGGCGATGATGCGGAAGATGCCGGAGACGTCGTCGATCTCGACCTTGCTGCGCAGGCGGTATTTCAGCAGGCGCGCTTGCAAGTCGGCGAGCTTCTTCTTGGCGACATCGAGAAACAGCACGCCGTCCATGTCGATGACGAAGAAATCGTGCAGATAGCGCCCGTTCGGCGTCAACAGGGCGGCGTAGATCGCCTGGCCGGGCCGCACCTTGTCGATATCATTGGTGACGAGATTCTGCAGGAAGGATCGCGCGTCGTCGCCCGAAACGGCGAGCACGCCGCGGTCGTCGAGCGGCAGGAAGGATTTCTGACCGAAGCCGAACATGGAACCTGGTGGGATTGGGTGTGTGGGTTGCCGGCAAACTATCAGGGAAGGGCCCTCTGGCCAAACAACTCGTCATGCCCGGGCCAAGCCCGGGCATGACGGTTTATAGAATTGTGCTGCTCTTTGCCGGTTTCCCGCCGGACACCGCCCCAACCCTGGCCATATCGGCCTTCGCGCCTTATAACCCCCCGAAACGACCCGCCTCGCAACGCCGGAAAAGACGGCCCCTTGAACGTCCTGTTCGTCACCTCGACCCGCATCGGCGACGCCGTGCTCTCGACCGGCCTGCTCGATCATGTCCTCCGCGCCCGGCCCGGCGCGCGGGTGACCGTCGCCTGCGGCCCGGCGGCGGCGGGATTGTTCGCCGGCGTGCCGGGCTTGGCCCGCGTCATCGCCATGCCCAAGCGGCGCTACGGCATGCATTGGGTCGATCTGTGGCGGCAAGTCGTGCCGACCGCCTGGTCCCTGGTGGTGGATTTGCGCGGCTCGGCGCTCGGCTGGGCGCTGCTGGCGCGCGAACGGCGCGTCTACCGCACGTCCGAGGCGCTGGTTCATCGCGTGCGTCAGCTCTCCGACCTGTTCGCTTTGCCCGAGCCGGCCGCGCCGCGCTTATGGACCTTGCCGGCCCATGAGGCCGCCGCCGCAAAGCTGATTCCGTCCGGCGGACCGGTGCTGGCTTTGGGCCCCACGGCGAACTGGATCGGCAAGCAATGGCCGGCCGAGCGCTTCGTCGACCTTGTCGAACGGCTGACGTCCGCGACCGGCATCCTGCCCGGCGCCCCTGTCGCCCTGTTCGGCGGGCCGGGCGAGCGCGCCGCCGCCCAGCCGCTGCTCGACGCGATCCCTGCGGCGCGCCGCATCGATCTGGTCGGCACGGTCGATCTGCTCACCGCCTACGCCTGTTTGCAGCGTTCGGCGCTCTATGTCGGCAACGATTCGGGGCTGATGCATATGGCCGCCGCCGCCGGCATCCCGACGCTCGGCCTGTTCGGCCCGTCGCGCGACGAACATTATGCGCCCTGGGGGCCCAAGGGGGCGGTGGCGCGCGCGGTTCCTTACGACAAAATCTTTCCGGCGGACTACGATTGGCGCAACACCGGCACGCTGATGGGCAGCCTGTCGGTCGAGAGCGCGGTCGCCGCCGCCGAAGAGCTGTGGCGCCGCTGCGGGGAAACGCCGTGACCAAGCTGTCCGCATTGATCGTCGCGCATAACGAGGAGGCGCAGCTTGCCGCTTGTCTCGACGCGTTGCGCTTCGCCGACGAGATCGTTGTCGTGCTCGATAAATGCACCGACGGCACCAAGGCCATCGCCGCGCGCTACACCGACAAGCTGATCGAAGGCGCGTGGGCCATCGAAGGCGAGCGGCGCAATCTCGGCATCGATAGCTGTTCCGGCGACTGGATCTTGGAAGTGGATGCCGACGAGCGGGTGTCCGAAGGACTGGCGCGTGAAATTCGCGCCGTCATCGCTACCGCGCCGTTCGGCCATTTCCTGATCCCCTACGACAATTATGTCGGCGACCGCCTGGTGCGTTACGGCTGGGGCGCGTCCTGGGGCGTCAGCGCCACCGTGCGATTGTTCGCCAAGGGCGCCAAGCGCTGGGGCCTGAACCGCATCCATCCGCCGGTCGAACTCAAGGGCCCGCGCGGCACGCTGGCGACGCCGATGGTGCATTACGTCGATGCCGACATCTCCGACATGATCCGCCGGCTCGACCGCTACAGCACGGCGCGCGCGGCGGATTTGCGCGCTTCGGGCGACATCGGCACCTTCGGTAACAATCTGCGCCGGCTGTTCTCGCGCTTCTTCAAATGTTTCGTCGGCCGCAAGGGCTACCGCGAAGGCTATTACGGCTTTCTCATCGCGCTGTTCGCCGGCTTGTTCCCGCTGTTGTCTTGGCTGAAGGCCAAGCTCGAGCCGGGAGCCCCTCAATAATGCGCGTGCTGCAAGCCATGGCCGGTGCCCCCCAGGGCGGCGCGGAAGCCTTCTTCGTGCGGCTTGCAACAGGCCTCGCCGAAGCTGGCGTGGAGAGCCATGCCGCCCTGCGCCCGCATTCTGAGCGGATCGATGCGTTGCTGGCGGCGGGGGTCGGCGTCACCGAACTGCCGTTCGGCGGTTTCGGCGACCGCTTGTTCGGCCGCACGCGCGGCGGCCTCAATCGCGCCATCCGCAGCTTCAAGCCCGACGTGGTGCTGAGCTGGATGAACCGCGCCACGCGCTTTCTGCCGCCGGCCACGGCGCGGGTGCGGCCCTATATCCATGTCGCGCGGCTCGGCGGCTATTACGATCTGAAATACTACAAACATTGCGATTGGCTGGTCGGTAACACCAAGGACATCGTCGATTACCTCGTCGATTCTGGTTGGCCTGCCGAGCGCGCGCGTTATTTGCCGAACTTCGCCGACGAAACCACCGCAGCCGCCGTGCCGCGCGCCAGCCTGACCACGCCGAACGGCGTGCCGCTGTTTTTGGCGCTCGGGCGCTTTCATAAGAACAAGGGCTTCGATGTGCTGCTCGATGCCATGGTGCGTCTGCCACGCGCATACCTCTGGCTCGGCGGCGACGGGCCGTTGCGCGGCGACTTGGAAGCCCAGGTGGCGCGCCTCGGCATCGGCGAGCGCGTGCGCTTTCTCGGCTGGCGCGAGGATGCGCCGGCTTTGATGGCCGCCGCCGACGTGCTGGTCTGCCCGTCGCGTCACGAGCCGCTCGGCAATGTGGTGATCGAAGCCTGGTCGCGCGGCATCCCGGTGATCGCGGCGCGCGCGCAAGGGCCGTCCGCCTTGATCGACGACAGCGTGACGGGCTTGTTGGTGCCGACCGACGACAGCGCGGCGCTCGCCGCCGCCATGACGCGCCTCGCCGCCGACCAGGGCTTGGCCGTCACGCTCGGCGCCAGCGGCCGCTCGGCCTACCGCGAGCAATTCTCCAAGGCCGCCGTGGTGGCGCGCTATGTCGCGTTCTTGCACGAGATCGCCGCGACAAGCCCGACGGCGAAAGGCTAAAATCGCGTTATGTGCGGCATTGCGGGACTCATGCGGGCGGACGGCGCGCCGCCCTCGGCAGCGGCGCTCGACGCCCTGGCGGGCGCTTTGGCCCATCGTGGCCCGGACGGCGCCGGGCGCTATGTCAACAGCGCGGTCGGCCTGGTGCAGACGCGCCTCGCCATCATCGATCTCGCCACTGGCGACCAGCCGTTTCACGAGCCGGGCGGCGCGGCGCTCGTCGCCAACGGCGAAATCTACAATTACATCGAGTTGCGCGCCGAATTGCAGGGCGTCAATTTCGCCACGCAGTCCGATTGCGAATTGCCGCTGCACCTCTATCGCCGCCTCGGCCTGCGCTACACCTCGAAGCTGCGCGGCATGTATGCCATCGCCATCCATGATCCCCAGGCCGGCCGTTTGGTGCTATCGCGCGATCCGTTCGGCATCAAGCCGCTCTATTACGTCGAAAACGCCGAGGGCTTCGCCTTCGCCTCCGAACCAGCGGCGTTGATCCGCGCCGGCTTCGCCAAGCCGGCGCTCGATTATCAGCGGCGCAACGAATTGCTTCAGCTTCAATTCACCACTGGGCGCGACACCATGCTTGCCGGCATTCGCCGCGTGCTGCCGGGCGAGACGTTGGTGGTCAGCCACGGCCGCATCGTCGAACGCCATCGCCACGACGCCTTGCCGCAGGGCCGCCCGGTCGAGATCGACGAAGCGAGCGCGCTGGCCAAGCTCGATGCCGTGCTGGAAGACAGCGTGCGAATCCATCAGCGTTCCGACGTGCCTTATGGCATGTTCCTGTCGGGCGGAGTGGACTCGAGCGCCATCCTCTCCTTGATGGCGCGTCTCAATACGCGGCCGGTGCTGGCCTATACGGCGGGCTTTCCTGAGCCCGGCGTGCGCGACGAGCGCGACCATGCGCGTAAAGTGGCGCATACGCTCGGCGCGCATCATGTCGAAGTCGAATTCGGCGAAGCGGATTTTTGGACGCTGCTGCCCGAGATCGCCGCCGCGATGGACGATCCCGCTGCCGACTACGCCATTCTGCCGACCTACAAGCTGGCGCGCGAAGCCAAGCGCGACGTGAAGGTCATCCTGTGCGGCGAAGGCGGCGATGAATTGTTCGGCGGCTATGGGCGCTACCGCAGCGTCATGCGCCCCTGGTGGCGCGGCGGACGCACGTTGCGCGCGCGCGGCGCGCTGGAAAAGCTCGGCTTGTTGCGGATCGATCTGGCCGGCTGGCGCGACGGCATCGCCGCCGCCGAAGCGACCGAAGCGACGAGCGGCCGCACGCGCGTGCAGGTCGCCCAGGCGGTCGATTTCGCCGACTGGATGCCGCACGACCTGCTCACCAAGCTCGATCGCTGCCTGATGGCGCATGGCGTCGAGGGGCGCACGCCGTTCCTCGATCCGGACGTCGCCAAGCTCGCCTTCCGTTTGCCCGACAGCCTCAAAATTCGCCGAGGCGTCGGCAAGTATTTGCTGCGCCGCTGGCTCGACGCGCAATTGCCCGAGGCCGACGCCTTCAGCAAGAAGCGCGGCTTTACCGTGCCGGTGGCGCGCTGGATCGCGCGCCGCGCCGACAAGCTCGGCCCGCTGGTTGCAGCCTCGCCCGCCATCGCCGAAATTTGCCTGCCCGGTCGCGTCGAAAAGCTGTTCCGCGAAGCCGACGACAAGCATAAGGGCTTCGCCGCCTGGATTTTGCTGTTCTACGCCCTATGGCACCGCGTCCATATCCAGGGCATCGCCCCTGCGGGCGACGTGTTCGAAAGCTTGGCCGCCTAATGAGCATTGTTAAATGACCGCGCTTCCCGATCGCATCACCATCCGCCGGCCCGACGACTGGCATCTGCATCTGCGCGACGGCGCGATGCTGGCGAGCGTGCTGCCGCATAGCGCGGCGCAGTTCGCCCGCGCCATCGTCATGCCGAACTTGGTCCCGCCAGTGACGACGCCGGAGATGGCTGTCGCCTATCGCGCGCGAATTAAAGCCTTGCTGAATGGTGTCGATTTCACGCCGCTGATGACCTGCTATCTCACCGACGCGACCGATCCGGCGCTAGTGGCGCAAGGCCACAAGGACGGCGTCTTCACCGCGGCCAAGCTGTATCCGGCGCATGCGACGACCAATTCGGCCCACGGCGTCAGCGATATATCCAAGATCGACGCGGTGCTCGATAAAATGGCCGAGATCGGCATGCCGCTTTTGGTGCATGGTGAAGTGACCGATCCGGCGGTCGACATCTTCGACCGCGAGGCTGTGTTCATCGAACGCGTGCTGATCCCGACACTGAAGCGCCATCCGCGCCTGAAAGTGGTGATGGAGCATATCACCACCGAAGAAGCGGCGAGCTTCGTGCTCGGCGGCGGCGCGAACGTCGCCGCCACCGTCACGCCGCATCATCTCGTCATCAATCGCAATTCGCTGTTCGCCGGCGGCTTGCGCCCGCATGCCTATTGCCTGCCGGTCGCCAAACGCGAGAAGCACCGCCTGGCGCTGCGCAAGGCGGTTGCGTCAGGCACGAGCAAGCTGTTCATCGGCACCGACTCCGCGCCGCACGCGCGCGAGGCCAAGGAAAGCGGCTGCGGTTGTGCCGGCATCTTCTGCGCGCCGACCGCGCTCGAGGTTTACGCCAACGTCTTCGCCGAGGAAGGCGCGCTCGATAAATTCGAAGCCTTCGCCAGCCTGAACGGCGCGGCGTTCTACGGCCTGAAGCCCAACGAGGGCACAGTGACGTTGCTGCGCGAAAGCTGGACGGTGCCGGATAGCTTGCCTGCTGCCGATACGGCAGTGGTGCCCTTCATGGCCGGGCAGACGCTCGCCTGGAAAATCGCAAGTTAACCCTAAGCGGCGTTAACTATAAGCCCTTGTGGCGCAAGCTTTCCCGCTTCGCTAGGCTTGTTCCCTAGCCACCCACGGAGGGCGAGATGCGAAAGCTCATATCGAGAACTGCGCCGTTCGTCGCGCTGCTGCTGCTCGGCGCTTGCGCCGACGAGCCGCGCACTTGGCCGGGCAGCGTCGCGTTCCAACCCGACATCGCTTATTGCTACGTGACGATCGCGAACGTCGATTGCTACGCCAACCCGCAGCCCGGGCAGAGCTATCGCCGAGTGACGCGCGCGATCATCGCGCCGCACTGAGCGACGTTCGTCCTTGGTCCAGCCGATGCCGCAAGGTTGATCGGCAGATGCGCCGACGGCTATAACGCTCCCATGATTTTAACTCCTATCGCCCCGGAAGATCTGCCGCGCCTGATGGCCGCCTTCGCCGGCGGCTTGCCGGCGGACGACACGGTGGCCCGCGCTGCCTTTGGCCGCATCGCTGAGGGGCCGCAAGCGTTCGCCGATAAGGCCGCGGAAGAGGCCGCGCGGTTGCAGGCGGTGGCGCTGGCGGCGCGATTCGACATCCCGACGCTGGAGGAGGAGCCGGCCCGGGCCTTCAGCTGGGACGGCCAATCGATCCGGGCGCTCAGCGAGCCTTGCGTGCTGCTGCATGAAATCGCCCATTGGCAGATCAGCCCGCCGGCGCGCCGTGCGCTTTACGATTTCGGCCTCGGCGCCGGGCCGGAGACTGGCCGGCGCGCGGAAGCGGACGCCGCGCGCGTCGCCGATTTCGCGACGCAGGAACGCGAGGAGGCGATGGCCTCTTTGCTCGGCATCTTGTGGGAGACGGAGCTGGGCCAGCCGGCTGTGTTGGCTTTCGCTGAGCAGAACTGGCTCGAGCGCGCCGACCATCCGGGCACGCCGGGCTATTTCGCCCAGGTCATCGGCTGGCTATTGGCAGCCGGCCTGATCGATGACCAAGCGCGGCCGCGCTTGGCCGCCATCGCGGACAGCGCAGCCGCCTGATCCTTGCTGTGTTAGCGCGTCCCGTCGACGTGCAAGCCGGTGCCGACGGCGTAGCGCTGCGGCGCCGCGTCGGTGCGGCCGCTTTTGAGGCCGGGCTCGGGCGATGTCGCGACCTGCAGCAGCTCCAAGTCCTCATCGCCGGAGTTTTCGAACCAGTAACGCGAATAGCGCGGCGTGATGATGCCCTCGCCGGGGCCGAACTCGCCGAACAGCACGTCTTCCGGGCCGTAGAACTTCACGCGGCCGCTCAGCACGAACCAGAAGGTCTCGGCATGGGTGTGGTAGTGCAGGTTGTTCTCGCCGCCGTTCTTCTTCACGATCTGCACGGTGCCGCGGATATGTTCGCCACGGCCGATCTTGACGAAGCCTTTCGTGGTGATTTCGCCGGCGGGCTTTTTGTAGGCGAAGGTGGAGACTTTGGATTCGGCTTCCAGATGCCGCGTTTCCAGATCCTCGGGCTTATGCTGTTCGTTCATCGCGCTTCTCCCATGATTGCGATCGGCGAATTCTGCGGCCTCGCGGCAGGCAGCCGGAACCGATCCGCTCAATGTCGTAGAGATTAGCCTAGAGGCGGTCATGCGGCGCGACAAGCCCGTCGGTCGCGCGGGGCAGAGGCGAGCGTCTCGCGCAAACTGCGCGGCCCGGCTCTAAATCCGGCATCTGGGAAATGGTGCTGCCGAGAGGAATTGAACCTCCGACCTACGCCTTACCAAGGCGTTGCTCTACCCCTGAGCTACGGCAGCAAACCGTGAAAAACCTGCGTTTTTGACGCGGGGGTCGTTAAGGGCGCGCACCATGCCACAGGCTCTTGTGCGACGCAAGCGACAGCCAATGAGCGGAAAATCGGCCTTTGGCAAGGGGATAGCAGCTCATTGCGGGCAGCCGCAGATATTTCGCAGCCTATCCGGTTAAGGTTAACAGGCCATGAAGCGGATCACAAAAGAGCCATGCGTGAAGCGCATTGCTGCGGCGCAACAACGCTGATTCTCAAGGGAAGTTTGGCTACGTAGATTGGTTTTCAACGAGGCGCCGCCCCCCAGGCTGCCGCAACCCCTTTCGCGAGGACCGCACCATGGATCTCTTCATCGTCCATCACATCCGCCAGAACGAAGACTTCAACCGCGCCGGTTGGGCCTCCTCTTGGAGCATCGAGGCGGACACCACCCGTCGCGCCGGCGAAGCCATCGAGACGTTGGCCATCGCCGTCGGCCGGGGCGTCAAGGCGCTGGTTCTCGGCGCTGTCGATTTGCTGCGTGGCCCGACGTCGATCCCGGTGCGCGTCGCCGCCCGTCAGGAGAGCGTCGAACTGGCCGCGCGCAACGACGACCGCGCCGCCGCCTAAACGCTTTCTCCTCCTCGCGGACGGAGCTTATCCCGTCGTCCGCCTAGCGCCGCGCTTGTCGCGGCGCTTTTTTTTGCCTCCAGCGCCGCCGTTTTTTTATTGCCGAACGCCGGAGCGATCCCAACCTATAAAGGGCAATCAGGAGGTGAGGGATCATGACCGATAAGCCGAAGAACCCCATTTTGTCCGTCCAGGCCCAGGCCGACGAAGCCGTCCGCGAGGCGCGCCGCGCCGCCTCGCTGCGCTCCAACCTGCATCGCCGCAAGGCGCAGGACCACGCGCGCGAGGACGCGCCGCCAACCCCGCCGAAAGCTGACGTGAAGACGCCGTCGCTGTTCGAGGCGGAGGCCGAGGCCGCCGTGCGCGAAGCCCGCCGCGAGGCCGCCTTGCGCGCCCAGCCGCTGCATCGCAAGGACTGAGCCGATCAGGCCGATTTGGCGGAAGTTATCCCCAGATTTAGGGGATGCTGCGCCCGTCGCCGGCTAAATCTTGCGTCCGGCCTTGAGCCATGCAGAATCCTCAGGTACACCGACCTGACGCCGTACTGCCGCCCGTTTTGCGGCGGACATTCCCTGCATGGAGACGCGCCCGATGTCCATTCTGTCCGACCGCTGGATTCGCGAGCAGGCGACGACGAAAGCCATGATCGAGCCCTTCGTCGAGAGCCAGCGGCGCGACGGCGTGATCTCCTACGGCCTGTCGTCCTACGGTTACGACGCGCGCGTGGCGGACGAGTTCAAGATTTTCACCAACGTCGATTCGGCCGTGGTGGACCCCAAGAAATTCAACCCCTCGAGCTTGGTCGACCGCAAGACTGACGTCTGCATTATCCCGCCCAACAGCTTCGCCCTGGCGCGCACGGTGGAATATTTCCGCATCCCGCGCGACGTGCTGGTGATCTGCCTCGGCAAGTCGACATACGCGCGCTGCGGCATCATCGTCAACGTGACGCCGCTCGAGCCCGAGTGGGAAGGCCATGTGACGCTGGAATTCTCCAACACCACGCCGCTGCCGGCGAAGATTTACGCCAACGAGGGCGCTTGCCAGTTCCTGTTTCTGAAGGGCGAGCAACCCTGCGAGACGTCCTACGCCGATCGCGGCGGCAAATATATGAAGCAGCAGGGCGTGACGCTGCCGAAGCTGTAATTGGGAGGCCGATCAGCGGCCATTCCCCCCACCCAACCCTCCCCCGCAAGGGGGGAGGGCCAATGAGCTCCCACAGCCTCCCTCCCCCTCGACGGGGGAGGGCCGGGGTGGGGGTGAGGTAGATCATGGATCGTATCCGCATCCGCGGCGGCAACCGCTTGAACGGCACCATCGCCATCAGCGGCGCGAAGAACGCGGCGCTGCCCTTGATGGCGGCGAGCCTGCTGACCGCGGACACGCTGAACCTCGAGAACGTGCCGCATCTGGCCGACATCTCGACGATGGCGGCGCTGCTCGCCCACCATGGCGTCAAGATCGGCCTGGCCGGCGACGCGCCGAACGGCGGCCATCGCGGCCGCGTCATGTCGTTCAACGCCGAGACGATCACCGACACCGAAGCGCCCTATGACTTGGTGCGTAAGATGCGCGCCTCCGTGCTGGTGCTGGGCCCGCTGGTGGCGCGAATCGGCGAGGCGCGGGTGTCGATGCCGGGCGGCTGCGCCATCGGCAACCGCCCCGTCGATCTGCATTTGAAGGGCCTCGAAGCGCTCGGCGCCGAGATCGAGCTGGCGGAAGGCTATATCGCCGCGCGGGCGCCGAAGGGCGGCCTTAAGGGCGGCCATATCGTGTTTCCCTTCGTGTCGGTCGGCGCCACTGAAAACCTGCTGATGGCGGCTTGCCTGGCTTCCGGCGAGACAGTCATTTCCAACGCGGCGCGCGAGCCGGAGATCACCGATCTGGCTCACTGCCTGATGGCGATGGGCGCCGACATCACCGGCATCGGCACCGACACGCTGACCGTGCGCGGCCAGAAGAAGCTGCATGGCGCGACCCATCCGATCATCCCTGACCGCATCGAGACGGCGACCTATGTGATGGCTGTCGGCATCGCCGGCGGCGAAGTGGAACTGACGAACACGCGCGTCGATTTGCTGAAATCCGCTATCGAGAAGTTGACCGAAGCCGGCCTCAAAATCGTGCCGACGGCGAAGGGCATGAAGGTGTCGCGCGGCGAGCGCCGCCTCAAGGGCGTCGACGTGATGACCGAGCCGTTCCCGGGCTTTCCGACCGACATGCAGGCGCAGATGATGGCACTGATGTCGACCGCCAACGGCGCCTCGATGATCACCGAGACGATCTTCGAGAATCGCTTCATGCATGTGCCGGAACTCAGCCGCATGGGCGCCAATGTCACCGTCCACGGCGCGTCGGCCATGGTGCGCGGCGTCAAATCCTTGAACGGCGCGCAGGTCATGGCGACCGACCTACGGGCCTCCGTCTCGCTGGTGTTGGCCGGACTTGCTGCGGAAGGTGAAACCGTCCTCCATCGCGTCTATCATCTCGACCGGGGTTACGAACGCCTGGAAGAGAAGTTGTCCGCCTGCGGCGCCGACATCGAGCGCCTGAAGGGCTAGGCTGTTCCGCTTAGGTAGCCGGGGCATAACGGAGCTGGCGATGGGCAACGAGAGCAAGACGCAGAAGTTGAAGCTTAAAGCGATCGACGCCGAAGACCTCGGCGTGCTGTCGGCCTTTTTGCAGGACTCGCTCGTCGCGGTCGGCGACATCAGCTATCAGCCGGACGATAAACGCTTCCTGCTCGTCGCCAACCGCTTCCGCTGGGAGGCGATGCCCTGCGAGGAGGAATCCGACCTAGGCGAGAGCGATTGTTTCGAGCGCGTCCACAGCGGCCTGCGCTTCGAGAACGTGACGGCGGTCAAAAGCCGCGGCCTCGACGCGCTCGACGCGGCGCAACTGCTCGAGCTTCTGGCCATCGAGGCGGAAGCGCCCAGCGACGGGAAGGGCGCTTTCACCTTGGTCTTTGCCGGCGACGTCGCCATCCGCATCGAGATCGCGGCGCCCTTGTGCTTTCTCGAAGACATCGGCGAGCCCTGGCCGACCAAATGGCGGCCGAAACACCCGCTGGAAGCGCCCGACGATCCGCGCTAAAAGGGCGGCCCGGCCAGTCGCGAGCTGTTTCCCCAGCCTGGCCCCTTGAAATAATTGAAGTTTCAGCCGTGAGCAGCACCGAATCCCTCGTGATGGCCCTGCCGAAGGGACGCATTCTCACCGAATTGCGTCCGCTGATGACGCATGCCGGCATCGTGCCGGAAGCGGCGTTCGACGATCCGGCGTCGCGTCAGCTCAAGTTCGCCACCAACATTCCCGGCTTCGACCTGATCTGCGTGCGCAGCTTCGACGTCGCGACCATCGTCGCCTTCGGCGGCGCCCATCTCGGCGTCGCCGGCAACGATGTGCTGATGGAATTCGACTATTCGGAAATTTACGCGCCGCTCGATCTCGCCATCGGCAAATGCCGCATGGCGGTGGCCGAGCCGGTCGAGACCGCGAGCGGCGACGATCCGCGCCGCTGGTCGCATGTCCGCGTCGCGACGAAATATCCCGAGATCACGCGCAAGCATTTCGCCGCGCGCGGCGTGCAGGCCGAATGCATCAAGCTCAACGGCGCGATGGAGTTGGCGCCGTCGCTCGGCTTATGCGAGCGCATCGTCGATCTGGTGTCGACCGGCGCGACGCTGAAAGCCAACGGCCTGGTCGAAGTCGAGCAGATCGCCGACGTCACCTCGCGCCTGATCGTCAACCGCGCGGCGCTGAAAACGCGTCCCGACGGGGTCGGCGGCTGGATCGAGCGCTTTCAAGACGCCGTGCGCGCAGAACAAGCCGCGAAAGCGCTTCGAAAAAAAGCGAGCTAACGGGATGGTCCGCCGTCTCTCGCTCGCCGATGCCGATTGCGCCGTCGCTTTCGCCGAACTGATCGCCGCCAAGCGCGATTCGGACGCCGACGTCGGCGAGGCGGCCGGCAAGATTTTGGCCGACGTGAAGGCGCGCGGCGATGTCGCCGTGATCGACTACACCAACAAGTTCGACGGCCTGGCGCTGACGCCGCAAACCCTGCGCATCTCCAAAGAGGAGATCGCCAAAGCGGCGGCGACGGTCGATGGCGAAACGCTCGACGCGCTCAAGCTCGCCGCCGAACGCATCTCGGCCTATCACGAGAAGCTGCGCCCCGAGGACATGAGCTACACCGACGCTGCCGGCATCCAGCTCGGCGCGCGCTGGCGGCCGATCGACGCGGTCGGCATCTACGTGCCGGGCGGCCGCGCCGCCTATCCGTCGTCGGTGCTGATGAACGCGCTGCCGGCGCGCATCGCCGGCGTGCCGAGAGTCGTCATGGTGGTGCCGACGCCCAAGGGCGTGATCAATCCGCTGGTGCTAGCGGCGGCCGACATCGCCGGCGTGCATGAGATTTATCGCATCGGCGGGGCGCAAGCGGTCGGCGCGCTGGCGTACGGCACCGCCACGATCAAGCCGGTGGACAAGATCGTCGGCCCCGGCAACGCCTATGTCGCGGCGGCCAAGCGCCAAGTGTTCGGCACGGTCGGCATCGACATGATCGCCGGACCGTCGGAAATTCTCGTGGTGGCCGACGCCGCTAACGATCCGGCCTGGATCGCCGCCGACTTGCTGTCGCAGGCCGAGCACGATCCGTCGTCGCAATCGATCCTGATCACCGACGACGCGATGTTCGCCGACAAGGTCGCCGCCGCCGTCGAGGCCCATCTGCAGGTTCTGCCGCGCGCCGAGATCGCGCGCGCGAGCTGGGAAGGATTCGGCGGCATCATCGTCGTCGGCGATCTGCTGCGCGACGCGCCGAGCCTGGTCGATCGCATCGCGCCGGAGCATCTGGAGATCGCGTCGGACGATGCCGACGCCATCGCCGAGAAGGTGCGCCACGCCGGCGCGATTTTCCTCGGCCGCCACACGCCGGAAGCGGTCGGCGACTATCTCGCCGGGCCCAACCATGTGCTGCCGACCTCGGGCAGCGCGCGCTTCTCGTCGGGCCTCGGCACGATGGATTTCCTCAAGCGCACCTCGATGGTGCGCTGCAGCCCCGAAGGCCTCGCCGCTGTCGGTCCGGCGGCGGTCAAGCTCGCCGAAGCCGAAGGGCTCGGCGCGCATGGCCTGTCGGTCGCCATCCGCTTGAACATTCCGCGCGGGTGAGCGCATGAGCGCGCCGCGCCTGATCCTCGCCTCCGCCTCGCCGAGGCGGCGCGACCTGCTGGCGCAGATCGGCGTGACGCCGGCGTTGATCCTGCATCCCGACATCGACGAGACGCCGAAGAAGGCCGAGCTGCCCGCCGCTTATGCGCAGCGCTTGGCATCCGAGAAAGCCGTGAAGGCGTCGCGGGACACGCAGGTGCGTGACGGCGATTTGATCTTGTCGGCCGATACCGTGGTCGCCGTCGGCCGGCGCATCTTGCCGAAAACCGAGACCGAAGCCGAAGCGAAGCGCTGCCTGCAATTGCTGTCGGGCCGCCGCCATCGCGTGCTGACCGCCATCACGCTTCTCCCCTTCGGCGGCAAGGCCTCCGAGCGCCTCGTCACCTCGACCGTCGCCTTCAAGCGCATGACCGACGCCGAGATCGCCGGCTATCTCGCCAGCGGCGAATGGCAGGGCAAGGCCGGCGGCTACGCCGTGCAGGGCTTGGCCGCCGCCTATGTGCGCTGGATGGAGGGCTCTTATTCCAGCGTCGTCGGCTTGCCGCTGCATGAGGTGGCGACGCTGCTGGCGGCGCGCGGCGTCATTCTCGGAACTCCAGCAAAGGCCGGGGCTTGATCGACGAAATCTTCAGCGCGACCACCTCCATCGGCAGGGTGATAGCGCTGCGCGACGCCGGCCACACGGTCGAGTTGATCGTCGAGCCCAAAGACACGCGCACCGAAGTCGGCGCTGTCCATCTCGGCCGCATCACCCGCATCGTGCCGGCGATGAACGCCGCTTTCGTCGAGATCGGCCTGGAGCGCGCCGGGTTCCTGCCGTTGCCCGAACGCAAAGAAGGTGACCCGCCGCTTCATGCCGGCGCGGCCGTGATCGTGCAGGTGCAGAAGGACGCGCAAGGCGGCAAGGGCGCCGCGCTGACGTTCAACGTCGCGCTGCCCGGCCGCCATCTCGTCTATGCGCCGCGCGGGGCTGGCGTCTCCGTCTCGCGCCGCATCGGCAGCGATGCCGAGCGCGCGCGGCTCGAAGCCGCGATGGCGGAGATCCTTCGCAGCGATGAAGGCTTCATCCTGCGCACGGCGGCGGAAGGCGCGAGCGTCGAGGCGCTGGCTAAGGACGCTGCCGAGTTGCGCGCCGCCTGGGCTGAGATCGAACGCGCCGCGCGCCGGGCAGAGCCGCCGGCGCGGCTATGGGGCGAATTGGATCCGCTGGCGCGCGTGATTCGCGACCGCGCCCATCCAGAGGTCGTGCGCATCGTCGCCGACGATGACGCGGCGCTCGACGCGGCCAGAAGCGAGATCGGCCGCAGCCTGCCGGCGCTGGCCGGCGCGCTCGACGCCTATCGCGATTCGATTCCGTTGCTCGACCGTTTCGGCATCATGCCCGACATCGATGCGGCGCTGACGGCGCGGGTCGGCCTGCCCGGCGGCGGGTTTCTCTACATCGAGCCGACCCAGGCGCTGGTCGCCATCGACGTGAATTCCGGCCGCCACAATGCCGACAGTTCCTCAGGCCCCAATCGCCAGCCGGAAACCATCCTGGCGGTGAACCTCGAGGCGGCGCGCGAGATCGCCCATCAAATCCGCCTGCGCAATCTCTCCGGTCTCATCCTCATCGATTTTGTCCATATGACGCTGCAGGACCATCGCAACCGTGTGCTCGATGCGCTGCGCGCCGCCATGGCGGACGATCCGAGCTTCGCGCGCATCGGCGGCTTCTCGCCGCTCGGGTTGGTGGAAATTGCCCGCAAGCGCGGGCGGCCGCCGTTGCATGAGCTGTTGACCGAGGCCTGCAAGCTTTGCGACGGTCGCGGGCGAAGCGATCTGCTGCGGGGCGCGCCATGAGCGACAAGAAGGCCAGCGACAAGGACGACGATGCGAAGCCGGGGACGGTGAAGCCCTTCGCGGCGGCCGGGCGCGGCAAGCCCTGCCCGATCTGCGGCAAGCCGGCCCAAGTCGAGACGCGGCCGTTCTGCTCGAAGCGCTGCGCCGACCTCGATCTCGGGCGCTGGCTCGGCGAAGAGTACCGCATCCCGGCGGTCGAGTTGGACGACGCCGACCTGGAAGAGCTGGAAAAGGCCATTGAGGAGCAGGCCAGCAAGGGCGAAAAGGGGGCCTGAAGCCCCCTATAGCGCCTTGGGTCTGCTGGCTTTTTACCCTTTTTCGGCCGCCGCGAGAGCCGCTGGACAGGCCCGGCTTCATCGCCTATAAGCGGCGCTCTTGCTCTCCGGCCATCGCCGGATGACGCCCGTGCCCGGGTAGCTCAGTTGGTAGAGCAGCGGATTGAAAATCCGCGTGTCGGTGGTTCAAATCCGCCCCCGGGCACCATTTTCCTCGTCATTTGACCAGTCGCTGAAACTCCGCATCTGTGTGGAGTGCCGCGAAGGATTTGTTCTTCGGCAGTTGCTGCTTCAACGCCGGATTGACGGCGACGACGCGCTCGATCGCCTTCAAGGCGTCTGCCCGCTTGCCTTGGCGCAGGCTGATGTCGGCGACGGCGACCAGGGCGTTGTCGTAGTCGGGCGCCATTTGGAGGGCGCTTTGCGCCGTCGCCATGGCGGCGTCGAGATCGTTCTTCTGGATCAGCGGTCCGACCTTGGCGACCGTCTGCTCGGCGCGCGTGACGCCGAGGATGCGGCGCAGCTCGATCAAAGGCTCGCGATGATCGTCGACGCGGAGGTCGATGAGACCGTCGTCGAAATTGCCGCGCACCAGCGGCTGCACCACCATCAAGGCGGCGGCTTGCTTGCCGCGCCAATCGCCGCCGCCGGCTTGTCCGGCGTCGAGCGCGATCAGCAGACGTTCCGCGAGCGGTCCCTGGGCGGCCTCGAAAGCCTTGGCCATCTCGTCGATGACGTTGGCGCCGGTCAAGGTGTTGCCCTGAACGCAATAGGTCTCGGTGCATTTATGGCCAGCCCAACTGGTGATGGTCGGACTGGTCCAGGCGGCGCTGCGCCCCTTGATGTCGATGACGGCGACCTGCCGCCGATCCGGCTCGGTATCGGCGCGCTTGGCGAATTCGAGGGCTTGCTCCGGCGTCATGCCGCGCTCGATGCCGTCGATCACGACCACGCCGTACATGGGGTTGGACGACGATTGATGGGCGACGATGGCGACGCCGCCCTTGCCGGTGATGGTGCGGTTGCCGACGGCAAGCGCTTTCGACTGCACGCCCATGCCCAATTGGCCCGTGGCGCGGTCGAGCGCGATGATCGAGAAGGTGCTGTCCTTCGGGCTGTATTGCTCGATCGGGCTTTCGGCCAAAGCGACGTGCGGCGACATCAGAATGCCGGCCACGGCGGCGGCGATCTTGACCTGTTTCATAGTTTCTTCTCCCTCAATGAGCCTAAAATAAACGTCATGTAAGCCTCTCGGCCTTGCGCGCTGGCGCAACAAAAGCAGCAAAAACTATGCCAAGCTCATTTCAAAAATGCTCCGGGCAGCGTAAGAAGTGAGCGTCAATCGGCAATGAAGGCATGACGGACGAAAGAACAACCGAGATTGGTTCGCTAGGCGGTACTGCCGCCTCATCGCGCAGGGGCTAGACAGGCCTCCAGCCTGGCAGTAAATCGCGGCATCTAAAAACGATAAGTTCGGCGAGGCTATTTCACTTTTCTCAAAACCGGCTGCGCCAGGGCGCTTCATTTTTCACTCTCCACAGGACGAACGACTTATGACCGAACTCACCTTGCAGGCCGCGCAGACCATTCTCGCGACCGCCCTGGCCAAAGGCCGCGCCCTCAACCTCAAGCCGCTCGTCGTCGTCGTGCTCGACGCGCATGGCTCGATCAAAGCGCTCGCCGCTGAAGACGGCACCAGCTTGAAGCGCGGCGCCATCGCCATCGCCAAGGCCTCGGGCGCTATGGCTCTCGGCGTCGGCTCGCGCAGCATCGAAAAGCTCGCAAAGGATCGCCCGCATTTCGTCGCGGCGGCCTCGCATGTGGTCGGCGGCGGCGGTCTCGTGCCGGTGCCGGGCGGCGTGCTGGTCATGGACAAGGGCGCGATCATCGGCGCGGTCGGCGTGTCGGGCGACACCTCGGACAATGACGAGATCGCCGCGATGGCCGGCATCGAAGCGGCCGGCTTCAAGGGCGACGGCGGCAGCAACTAAGATCACAACGCGCCGCAAGGCGCGGGCAGGGAGATATGAGATGACGCAAGCGACGCGGAAGATCGCCGGATTGCACGTGGCCGAGACGCTGGCGCGGTTCGTCGAGGACGAAGCGCTGCCTGGCTCGGGCGTGGCGCCCGAGGCTTTTTGGAACGGCCTGGCCAGCCTGGTCGACCGCTTTGCCGGCGAGACGTCGGCGCTGCTCAAGAAGCGCGATGAACTGCAGGCCAAGATCGACGCTTGGCACAAGGCCCATCGCGCCAAGGATTTCGACGCGGCGGCCTATGAGGCCTTCCTGCGCGAGATCGGTTATCTCGCGCCAGTAGCGAGCGGCGTTGCCGTCGCGCCGGCCAATGTCGATGCCGAGATCGCCACCATCTGCGGGCCGCAGCTCGTCGTGCCGCTGAGCAACGCGCGCTACGCGCTCAACGCCGCCAACGCCCGCTGGGGCAGCCTCTATGACGCGCTCTACGGCACCGACGCCATACCCGCCGACGCGGGTGCGGCAGGTGGTGGCTACAATCCGGCGCGCGGCGCTGCCGTGATCGCTTACGCCAAGCAATTCCTCGATCACGCGATGCCGCTATCGACGGGCTCGCATGCGGATGCGACTGCTTATAGCGTGAAGGACGGCAAGCTGGCCGTGACGCTCGCGGCGGGGGCCGCTACAGGCTTGCAGGACGCGGCGCAGTTCGCCGGCTACAGCGGCGCGGCCGGCGTGCCTACCGCCATCCTGCTCAAGAACAATGGCCTGCATGCCGAGATCGTCATCGACCGCGCCCATGCCATCGGCAAGACCGACCCGGCGGGCGTCGCCGACGTGATCCTCGAATCGGCGATCACCACGATCATGGATTGCGAAGACTCGGTCGTCGCGGTCGACGCCGAAGACAAAGTGTTGATCTATCGCAACTGGCTCGGCTTGGTGCAGGGCACGCTGACCGCCTCGTTCCAGAAGGGCAAGGGCACCGTCAACCGCGCGCTCAACCCTGACCGCAGCTTCACCGGCCCCAAGGGCGAGACGGTGACGCTGCCCGGCCGCAGCCTGATGCTGGTGCGCAACGTCGGCCATCATATGTTCACCGACGCGGTGCAGGACGGGCAGGGCAACGACGTGCCGGAATCGATCGTCGACGGCTTGGTGACGTCGCTGATCGGTTCGCACGACCTCAAAGGCCCGGCCAAGGGCAAGAACAGCCGCGCCGGCTCGATCTATATCGTCAAGCCGAAGATGCACGGCCCCGAGGAAGTGGCGCTCGCCGATCGGCTGTTCGCCGGCGTCGAGGATGTCCTCGGCTTGCCGCGCGCGACGATCAAGATGGGCATCATGGACGAGGAGCGCCGCACCACGGTGAACCTCGCGGCCTGCATCGCCGCGGCGAAATCGCGCGTCGTCTTCATCAACACCGGCTTCTTGGATCGCACCGGCGACGAGATCCACACTTCGATGGAAGCCGGCCCGATGGTGGCGAAGGCCGCCATGAAAGCCGCCCGCTGGTTCCCGGCCTACGAGAACTGGAACGTCGATACCGGCCTCGCCTGCGGCCTGAAGGGCAAGGCGCAGATCGGCAAAGGCATGTGGGCGATGCCCGACCGCATGGCCGAGATGATCAAGGCGAAGATCGACCATCCCAAGGCCGGCGCCAGCACCGCCTGGGTGCCGTCGCCGACGGCGGCGACGCTGCACGCCATGCATTATCACCAGATCGAGGTCCCGGCGATTCAGGCGAGCCTGCAAGGCAAGCCGCGCGCGGCGCTGGCCGACATCCTGTCCTTGCCGGTGGCGCCGGAAGTCAACTGGTCGCCCGACGACGTGCAGCGCGAGCTCGACAACAACGCGCAAGGCATCCTCGGCTATGTCGTGCGCTGGGTTGACCAAGGCGTCGGCTGTTCGAAGGTGCCGGACATCAACGGCGTCGGCCTGATGGAGGACCGCGCCACCTTGCGCATCTCGAGCCAGCACATGGCGAACTGGCTCCATCATGGCGTGTGCACGCGCGATCAGGTCATGGCGTCGATGCGCCGCATGGCCGGCGTGGTCGATCAGCAGAACGCCGGCGATCCGCTCTATGAGCCGATGGCGTCTTCGCTGGATCGGAACGTCGCCTTCAAAGCGGCGTGCGAATTGGTGTTCGAGGGTCGCGCGCAGCCGAACGGCTACACCGAATTCGTGCTGCACAAATATCGCCGCATCAAGAAGGGCGCATAAAGCCTCTCATAGCTCTGCCGACGAAAAAAGGGGCCGCGTTTGCGGCCCCTTTTGATTTATGCGCTTGGATCAGGCGGCGGTGATCGTCGCCGTATGGCCGAAAGCCGGCGGCATGGAGAGCGCGTCGGTCGCTTTGCGCCAGGCCGCGTTCTCGATCTTGGAGATCAGATCGAGCCGCGGATCGTCGGCATCGGACTTTTCCGCCGACATCAATTCATGCAATGTCGTCAATTCGGCTTCGGGCAGGGCACGCAGCGAATCGCTCATGGTGATCGAGCACGTCTTGGCGGCGTTGGCATTCTTCCAGTCGCTGGTGTCGATGGCGAAATTCAGGCCGCGAATCGTGACGATGCGGATGCTCATGCTGTCTCCTATGTCGGGACCGCACGGCGTCTCAAGTGCGCCCCTGGGGCAGGGGCATGCGGCGCGCGGGAAACGCAGCATAGAGGCATTGGCGGCAAAAGGATTGCCCTCATTGCCCGGAACTCGCTATTTCCAAATCGTGAATAATCAATTTCGCCCAGCGCGGCTTGTGCCGACGCGACCAAGCGCGCCTTATGCCAGTGCGATCAAGGACATGGCTGTGCTGCGCCGCAGTTTCCTCGCCGAGCCATGGCGGGAGAAAACTTTAGCGGCGCGGGCCGTCGGTCTGTAACATCGCCGGAACGCAGCACGGACCCATACGTCGCCATCAGAGCGCCGACCGGCCTTGCGGATTTCGACAGGGAGAGAGACATGCTCAAAACAGCCGCCGCCGGCATTGCGACTTTCATCATGGCCGCCATCGCCCTCGCCGCTTCTGCCGTTCCGGCCCGAGCGCAACAGCAAAGCGTCGCCGATTTTTATAAGGGCAAGAACATCACCGTGCTGATCGGCTATACCGCCGGCGGCACATATGACGCCACGGCGCGGCTGCTGTCGCGCCATATGCCGAAACATATTCCCGGCAACCCGACGATGATCCCGACAAATATGGCCGGCGCCGGCAGTATCAAGGCGATCCTCAATCTTTACAGCGTCGCGCCGAAGGACGGCACTCATCTCGGCATGGTGGCGCGCAGCTATGCCATCGAGCCGGTGTTCAATCCGGAGGCGGCGAAATACCTGCCGGCGAGGTTCAATCCGATCGGCTCGAGCAGCTCGGAAGTCTCCATCGCGGCGGTCTGGCACACGGCGCCGTTCAAGACCTTCGACGACATCTTCCAGCGCGAAGTCACCGTCGGCGCGACCGGCCTGACCGACGACACCGGCCGCTTTCCGCTGCTGACGCGCAACTTGACCGGCGCGAAGATCAAGATCGTGCAGGGCTATCCCGGCGGCAACGACGTGACGCTGGCGATGGAGCGCGAAGAGGTGCATGGCCGCTTCGGCTGGTCGTGGGGCAGCGTCAAAAGCCGCGCGCGCGATTGGCTCGATCAGAAGAAGATCACCGTGCTGTATCAGATGGGCCTCAATAAGGCGCCAGATATGCCGAACGTGCCCTGGATCATGGACTATGTGAAGAACGATCAGGACCGTCAGGCCCTCGAGCTGCTGTTCTCGCCGCAAGTGACCGCCTGGCCGCTCATCGCGCCGCCTGATATTCCGGCCGATCGCCTCAAAGCGCTACGGGCGGCGTTCGACGCGACGATGAAGGACAAGGACTTCCTTGTCGAGGCCGACAAGCTGAAGCTCGAAGTCGAGCCGGTGAGCGGCGAAGAGATGCACAAGCTGGTGCAGCGCCTCGGCACCTTCGACAAGAGCGTGGTCGAGCGCGCGATCGCCTTGACCTCGCAGACCGCGCCTTGACCCGCCAGAACCCGCCAGCAATGGCCGCGCAGACTACAGAAAGGGAGTAGATCAATGTCCATCAATGCCGCCGTCATGTCCGCCCGCACCGTCGAGGACAAGTTCAAGGGCAACCTCGACAATATTCCGAAGCTGCTGATCTCCGGCGACTCGCATGTGGATGAGCCTGTCGATCTGTGGGCCAGCCTGCCGAAAGATCAGCAGGACGCGTTGCCCGCTTTGTTCAACTGGGATCCGGCGAAGCGTCCTGCCGGCGGCCTCAATCCCAAAATTCGCCTTGAACATATGGAGCTCGACGGCGTCGCGGCCGAGGTGCTCTATCCGACGATGGGTCTGCGCGCCTTCGCCGCGCCCAAGCAGGCGCAGGAAAACGCTTTCCGGCTTTATAACGATTGGCTCGCCGATTACTGCAAGACCTCGCCCAAGCGCTTGTTCGGCGTGCCCTGTCTGTCGGTCTACGATATCGACGTGGCGGTGAAGGAGTTGCAACGCTGCCACGACATGGGCCTCAAGGGCGGCCTGGTTTGGCAGGTGCCCGAGCCGTCGCTGCCGTTCAAGTCCGACCATTACGAGAAGCTGTGGGCCGCCGCCGCCGAACTGGATATGCCGATCAACTTCCACATCCTGAGCGGCTTCTCCTACAACCGCTTCATGCCGCAGGCCAAGGGCATGGAAGTCGTGCGCGGCTCGGTCAATATCAAGACCGCCGACGCCGTGACCACGGTGTTCGACCTGATCTGGTCGGGCGTGTTCGAGCGCCATCCGAAGCTCAAGCTCGAATTGGTCGAGAGCGAGATCGGCTGGCTGCCGTTCGTCTTGCAACAGTGGGACTATTACTACGGCCGCTTCACCAAGCCGGGCCAGTCGGCGATGCAGAAGTTCGAGATTTCGCGCAAGCCGAGCGAAATTTTCAAAGAGCATTTCTACGCAACCTTCATGGACGACAACGTCGGCGCCCATATGCTGAAGATCTGGGGTGAAACGAACTGCATGTGGTCGAGCGACTATCCGCACGCCAACATGACTTGGCCGAATTCGCGCGCCTTCCTAGCCAAGCAGATGGACGGCATGGAGCCGGCGCGCATCAAGCGCTTCGTCAGCCAAAACACCATCGATCTCTACAAGCTGAAGCTTTGATTCTTGGCGGCGGCGCGGGACGCATGGCAGGATGCCGTGCCCCCGCCGCCCGTCACGATCTCACCGCAGAGAGGATCACGCCATGTTGGAAGCACCTACGTTCGTCGAGCCGGCGCTCGGCAAGAATGCCGTTAAGGAGCA
Organism: uncultured Rhizobium sp.; assembly: GCA_964628235.1. Taxonomy (GTDB): domain Bacteria; phylum Pseudomonadota; class Alphaproteobacteria; order SMXQ01; family SMXQ01; genus CAMAVH01. Next base: position 26,578 of record CAZVLU010000042.1, read on the forward strand.
AGAGCTCGCCTTGGCGGACAACACCAAGCCCAAGGTGTTCAAGCTCAAGGCGCAGATGCTCGACCAAGGCCGCACCGACACGGTGCTGGCGGCCTGCGAGGGCATGGTCGTCCGCATCAAGGTTTACGCTTCGGGCGGCGAAAACGAACTGCACGCCCATACGACTGAGGATCATACTTTCATGATCCTGCAGGGCTCGGGCCGCTTCTTCGGCCCCAATGGCGAAGAAGTCGAACTCGGCCAGTACGAAGGGATTCTGATTCCGCGCAACAGCTATTACAAATTCTTCGCCACCAGCAACGAGCCGTTGGTGATGATCCGCGTCGGCAGCCCTGGCCCGAAAGGCCAAAAGGCGCCGCTGCGCATCGATATGGCGGGCAAGGAGATGCTCGGCGACTCGAAAGAGAACAAAAAGGAGCCGGTGATTTTCCGGCCCGGCGCGTTCTTCGGCGCCTGAACCGCTCGCTTCCAAAACGGAAACGGCCCGCGCTCTGCGGGCCGTTTTGTTTCGCGCGCCGCTTGCCGCCTACTTGGCTTCTTTCGGCGTCGACTTGCGCAGCATCATGCGGATGTTCGCAACATGCAGCGATTCCTCGGCGATTTTCTGCCGGGCATATTCCTCCAGCACGATCGACTTGCCGTCGATAGACGCCAGCAAGTCTCGGTAGAGTTCGACGCCGGCTTCTTCGCGCGCCAGCGTCTCCGTCATGATCTCGTCGATCGTGTTGTGATGAGTCTGCGGCAGCGTGGCGATCTTGAGCGAGGGCCGCGCTTCCAGGCGCGTGATCATGGTGCCGGCTTCCTGGGCGTGGCCGAGCGCTTCCGTCGCGCCGTCGGCAAACCACGACTGGATCGGAATCCGCGCATGGCCGAATACCATGAAGGAATAGTGGGTGTAATAGACGACCGTCGCCAGTTCCATCTCGAGAATGCGGTTGAGCTTGTCCACTGCGGCGGGGACGTCGAATTCGCGAACGCGGGCCATATTCGTCTCCTTGAAGGTTCAGGAGAGAAACGCCGCGCAAGGAACGATGTTCCGGCGGGCCTAAGCGGAACTTATGCCGGCGCGAGCCACTGCCCGACATCGGTGACGAGCAGCGAGCAAGGCAATTTGCTTTCATCGACCGGTCCGGCCCAGGGATCGCCCATCGCCAGATTGATGACGACATGCATCGGCAGATGCACGCCGTGGATGGCGATGGTCGCGGCGGCATTGGGGATGGAGCGCGACAGTTTGCCGTTGTGATAGAAGCTGATATGGCGCGGCGTCCATAGGCAGCCGTAGACCACCGGCGCATGCACTGAGGTGCCGATGTCGAGCCAGCCGCCCGCCGAGTTGCGCTTGTTGCTGCGCGTCAGATCGGGCCAGTGGCTATTGACCCAGACTTTCGTCGGCCCGGCATCCTTGCCGTTGGGCCATTCGAGTATGTCGATCTCCGGCGGCCAGACGTCGGGCAAACCGCCGGGGCCGTCGCCGTTCATCAGCCAGAAGGCCGGCCACATGCCTTTGACCTCGGGCAGGATCATGGTCGCTTCGAAATAGCCGTAGGTCTGATTGCCCTTCGACCAATTGGCGATGACGCCCGACTGATAGGGCATGCCCCAGGTGGCGTCCTTTTCGTCCGCCGGCGTTTTGCGCGCGGTGATGGCGAGCCAGCTCTTGCCGTGCCGCTCGACGCGCGAGAACGGATTGTGCTTTCCGCGCGTGCCGTTCTTGCCGGCCTGGCCGGGAAAAACATAGCCCTGTTTCTCCTGATTCAGCGTCATCGCGCCGTTGGTGACCATCGGCTTCCAGATACCGCCCGGATCGCGCCCGTCGAGCTTGAGGCCGCCCTGAAAATCATCGAACAGCCAGCGCCGCCATCCGTCCGGGCCTTGGCCGGGAGCGATGGTTTTCGGCGGCGCTGCAATGTCGAGCGGCAGGGTCATGCGGTCTCCGTCATGCGCTGAGCCGGTCGGCATGCCAGCGCAGATGGTCATCGATGAAGCTGGCAATGAAATGATAGGAGTGATCGTAGCCAGCTTGACGGCGCAGCGTCAGCGGAATTCGTGCCCGCGCGCAGGCGGCTTCCAAGAGTTCCGGTTTAAGCTGAGTCTCCATGAAGCTGTCGGCGGTTCCCTGATCGACCAGTAGATCGGCGAAGCGCGCGCCATCGTCGATGAGCGCGCAGGAGTCATAAGAACGCCAGGCGCCTTGGTCGGTTCCCAGGTAGCCGCTAAGCGCCTTGACGCCCCATGGGCATTGGATCGGCGAGGCGATCGGCGCGAAGGCCGACACCGATTTGAAGCGCCCTGGATGTTTGAGCGCCAGCGTGAGCGCGCCATGGCCGCCCATGGAATGGCCCATGATGGATTGGCGCGTCATGTCGGCTGGCAGCTCGCTGCCGATCAAGCGCGGCAGCTCGTCGGCGATATAGCTCGCCATGCGGTAATGGCGCGACCAGGGCGATTCGGTGGCATCGACATAGAAGCCGGCGCCGAGGCCGAAATCGTAGGCCTTTTCTGGATCGTCGGGCACGTCGTCGCCGCGCGGGCTGGTGTCGGGCGCGATCAGCATGAGGCCGAGCGCGCTAGCCATGCGTTGCGCGCCGGCCTTCACGGTGAAGTTCTCCTCTGTGCAAGTCAGGCCCGAGAGAAACCACACCGCCGGCACCTTGGCCGTCTCGGCCTGCGGCGGCAGATAGACGGCGAGGCGCATCGGCGTGCCGGTCGCCGTCGAATCGTGCGTGTAAATGACCTGCGTGCCGCCGAAGCTGCGCGCTTTGCTGACGGTTTGTAACGTCATGCGTGCCGCCTAGTAGACGATGACGGAACGGATCGACTTGCCCTCATGCATCAGGTCGAAGGCTGTGTTGATTTCGTCGAGCGGCATCGTATGGGTGATCAGGCTGTCGATGTCGATCTTGCCCTCCATGTACCAATCCACGATCTTGGGAACATCGGTACGGCCGCGCGCGCCGCCGAAGGCCGAGCCTTTCCAGACGCGCCCGGTGACGAGCTGGAAGGGGCGGGTGGAAATTTCCTGTCCCGAGGGCGCCACGCCGATGATGATGCTTTCGCCCCAGCCGCGATGGCAGCATTCCAGCGCCTGGCGCATGGTCGAGACGCTGCCGATACATTCGAAGCTATAGTCGGCCCCGCCATCGGTCAGATCGACGATGGCCTGCACCACCTTGTCGCGCCCGACCGCGTCGGGATTGACGAAATGCGTCATGCCGAATTTTTTCGCCATCTCGGCTTTTGCCGGATTGAGATCGACGCCGATGATCTTGTCGGCGCCGACCATGCGGGCGCCTTGGATGACGTTGAGGCCGATGCCGCCGAGGCCGAAGACGACGACATTCGAGCCGGGCCGCACCTTCGCCGTATAGATCACCGCGCCGAGGCCGGTGGTGACGCCGCAGCCGATGTAGCAAATTTTGTCGAACGGA
>CAZVLU010000043.1:0-29664 GCA_964628235.1 uncultured Rhizobium sp.
GCGCTCGACCACCATCTGCGTGGCGATGCCGGCATGATCGGTGCCCGGCATCCATAGGGCGTCAAAGCCCTTCATGCGCTTGTAGCGCACCAGCACGTCCTGCAGCGTGTTGTTGAGCGCATGGCCCATGTGCAGGCTGCCGGTGACGTTCGGCGGCGGAATGACGATGGTGAACGGCGCGCGGCCGCTATCCGGCTGCGCCGTGAAGGCGCCGGACTGCTCCCATTTGGCGTAATGCTTCGCCTCGACCTCAGCGGGCCGGAAGGTCTTTTCCAGCACGGAGTGCCTCGCAACCTTGAAATGATAAACGCTGCGCCGGCATAGCCGACGCAAATGATGGCGCGGGGACTATTCTTCCGCGCGGCGCGACAGGCGCTCCAGTTCCTTGCGCACCAGGCGTTCGGCCATCGGCGGCAAGTTCTTGTCGAGCCACTCCTTGATCATCGGGCGGATCATTTCCTGCACGAGATCCTCCAGCGTGCGGCCGCTGCCGAGCGCCATGCCGCCGTTGCCGCTCTGCTGCGCCGACGTGCGCGCGAGCGCCGCGAAAGCGGCGGTGGCCGCGCCGGCCGAGGCCGCCGACATCAGACCCTCTTGGAGACCCTGCGGTTTCGCTTCGCCGATCAGTTCATCGGACGAGAATTCGACTTTATCGTCTTCCATCGCTACCTCTGGCTCCTCGGCAAGCTCTCCGGCGACTTCATCGTCCGGCAAGGGCGGAATCTCGTCGTCGTCTTCATCGTCGACGGCGATCTCGGACTCGTCGTCCTCGTCATCGTCCTCGACCAGATTGTCATTGATGTCGGGATCTCCGAACGGCGTGTTCAAGCTGACGACCGAACCGTCGTCGGCGACCATTTCGGTCAATTCGAGGACAGTATCGACCGGTGCTTTGGCAGCGGCCGGAGCCGCGCCGGGAGCGCCCTGCTCATCATTTTCAGAGATGATTCGGCGAATGGAGGCGAGAATCTCCTCCATCGTCGGTTCTGGCTGGGCCTTCGTGTCGCTCATCTCGCTGTGCCGGGCTCTTCATCTGCCGCGCCGATAAGGGCGCCTTGTGTCTGCCACGGCGCCTTGGGGCGCCTTGGCATTCACTGTAACAAGTTCTTCATAGCAACGGTAGCCGTTGAAAGCCCGAATCACGACAGAAACCCGCGAAAGCCGGCCTCAAATCGGCCTATTCGCCTTCGATCGAGCTGCCCCACCACCTGCCGCGGACGGTCCGGTAGTTCTGCTCTTCATCGTAATAAGGAACTTGCAGGCCCAGTTCGCGCGCTGTTAGCGAGCCGGTGGACGCCTTCAACTCATAAGCGGCGGCGATCTCGTCGCGCTGGGCGCCGACCAGATTGACCTTGGCGGTGAGCAATTCCTGCTCGGCGTCGAGAACGTCAAGCACCGTGCGCGAACCGACCAAGGCCTCTTTCTCGACGCCCTCCAAGGCGATCTGGCTGGCTTGGATTTCGGTATCGTAGGCGCGCAAGGAGGCGCGCGCCGTCTCTAGCGATTCCCAGGCGCGTGTCGCCGTCTCCATCGCGTCGCGGCGCGCTTCATCGACCTGGATTTTGCGCTGCGCAGCGATTTGCTTGGCGGCGCGGATGCGAGACGCCACCGAACCGCCGGTGTACAGCGGCACAGCGATCTCAGCCGTGATCGAGGCGCTGTTGGCTTCGGTGTTGCTGTTCGTCGTGCCGCGGTCGGCCGACAGAGTGCCGCGCAAATTCAACTCAGGCCATAATTCGCGCTCGATGGCGCGCACGTTCTCGCGGGCCGACTGTTCCGTGTAATCGGCGGCGACGACATCGGGAAACCGCGTTCCGGCGATGCTGATCGCCTCGTCTTGCATGGCCGGCAGGTTGGTCGGCGGCTTGGGCACGATGAGATTGGCCGGCGCTTCGCCCATCGAGGTGCGATAGACGGCGCGCGACGCGGCGAGATTGCCTTCCGCCTGGATGCGATCCGCCGTGGCGCGGGCCACGGCAGCTTCGGCCTGGGCGACGTCGGTGCGGGTGATTTCACCGACGCGGAATCGGTCGTTGGCGGCATCCAACTGACGGCGCAGGCGCTGCTCGTTGTTGATGTTGAGATCGAGCAACGCCTGATCGCGTACAACGTCGATGTAAGACGACATGGCGTTCAAAAGCACTTGCTGCTCGGTGGTGACGAGGCGTGCGCGCGCCGCCAGCACGTCCTTTTCGGCACGCTGCGTGACGGCGCTGGCAGCGGGGTCGAACAGCGGCTGCACGATGCTCAGGTCCGCGCCATAAGGCGTGGTGTAGCGCGTCGCCGGCGAGCGGGTGTTGCTGTAGCTCTGGGTGCGCGAGATATCTGCTCCGGCCTCGACCGTCGGACGCCAGCGCGAGAGCGCCTGCGACACGCTTTCATCGGTCGCGCGCAAGGCGGCGCGCGCCGCGAGCAAGGTCGGGTTGGTCTGATAGGCGCGGGCCAAAGCTTCGTCCAAAGTCTCTGCCGAAGCTGGAGCGATAAGCGCCGAACTGGCGAGCAATGCGGCGACGAGGATGCGACGAAAACGGAACGCGGCCATCAGGCTCACCTTGACTGCTAAAACACAAACGTCGGTTGCGGCGCGAAGCCGGGAAGAAGCGGTGTCGCGGCGTCGAACAGGACGCGACGCGACAAGACGCCGTTGCGGCGCAGGATCAGGATCGCCTGTCCCGCCCCGCCTTTATCGAGGACGGCGACGAGTCGCCCGCCTTCGGCAAGCTGGTCGGCGATGGCGGGCGGCACGTCATGCACCGCCCCCTCGAACAGGATGACGTCGAACGGGCCCTGCTTGGGGCAGCCGGCGACGAGTTTGCCTTCGATCGCCGCGACATTGTCGAGCCCGAGGGCGTCGAGATTGGCGCTGAGGGTTTTGACCAGGGCGCTGTCTTCCTCGAGAGCCACCACGGTGCCGGCGATCCTGGACAAGACCGCCGCGCCGTAGCCGGTAACGGCGCCGACATCGAGGACGATGTCGGAGGCCGTGATCTCGGCCGACTGCACCAAGCGGGCAAACAGCATCGGTTCCATCAGCCAACGACCGCCGCCGAGCGGCGCATCGTCGTCGACATAGGCAACGCCACGCGCAGCCTCCGGCAAGAAACGCTCGCGCGGGACCTCAAGCAGGGCCTGAATGAGCGGATGGGAGGTGACTTTGTTGGGGCGAATCTGGTTATCGACCATGTTTCGCCGAGCGACAGAAAAGTCCATCAAAAGGGCCCGTCGTGATAAGCGCCAAGCGCTTGGAAACTCTAAGCTTGTATACTGTTCCCGCGCTTAGAAAACAACGCTGCACTGCGGTAAACCCGTCGCGGACCCGGCAATTTCACGGCAAACTGTGGCCTAGCCGTCGCACAGATCCCTCCTTACCGGCAAGTGACGACGCGCCCTATTGGACTTTCCTCGCCTTATGGCCGTTCCCCGCCGCCTTGGGGACAAGCGCGGCCTTCTTGACCCTATGGGCGGGCACAGCCTATATCTCCCCTCCCCGCGGCGAGACCCTGGTCGAGATGGCCGGCACGCCGCGTCCGTTCTGGCCGCTTCGCCAAGGGCGGCGCGCGACGGGGCCGGATAGCAAAGTGGTAATGCTCGGGACTGCAAATCCCGCACCGGGGGTTCGATTCCCCCTCCGGCCTCCATCGCCCCAGAAATCTCTTAAAAACCTGCCAAGTGCCTGAATAAAAAAGGCCGGACGAGGCTCTGGCCTTGGCCGAAGGGCTCTGTTATAACCGCGCCCTCGCCGACGGGCGGCCCTGCCAGCAGGGCCATGGGCCTGCGGCGATATCGGCCATTCCGTGGTAGCTCAGTGGTAGAGCAGGCGGCTGTTAACCGCCCGGTCGGGGGTTCGAATCCCTCCCACGGAGCCAATCAAAAATCTCTCGAAACACCAATGTTTCCAGGGCTTTTTTCATGTCTGCAGCGCGCCGACGCGCAAAAGCAAAATGGGAACAAAAGGGAAATAAAAGGTGGATATAGGAATAAAAGTCCCGACTAATTCCCGACTAGGCGTTACCTCTCGTTCTTATGCCAGCCGGTGCCGTTCTCGATAACCCCGAGCCGACTCTCCGGTCATCGCTCAAAACTGCTGCCCCCCCCCCGCCTTGGCGACGATTTTGAAGCTGCTGCTGAACTACGAGAGTCGCATCGCAGGAGTAAGTCCGCTCTCCTCCAACTCCCAAGCGGCGGACCATTCTTCTCCACGCCGTTCCAGAATGAGATAGTTTCGCTCAGCCGCATACGTTCGCCGCTGTCCGGGTAGCGGCTTCAGGCGAACCTGCTGCCCAGGCAAGGGATTCTCCCCCATTGCCGAGAGCAGCCCCAAGGCGCTGGCGTATAACCTCGGTGGCGGAGGACGCGCGATTCCCGACGCCACAAGCTGATGCATGACCGTCCCGTTCTTGAAGGGCATCTCCCCACGCACTGCAAGGTGTATCTCGCCCGACAGGATCGTCACGCCGTTTCCGCTCTTGAGCGTGCGCCGTTCCAGCGTTTCGAGCATCCGCACCCACTCCGCGCGATGGGACCGGCTCTGCCATTGATCACGCAAGTCATCCTCGTACTTCTGAGCATGCGGCACGACATCGAGCAATTTCTCGATCAAGCTAAAGCGCGGGCCAAGAAGCGGCACGCTCGACATGATCAGAATCCGGTCACCGCCATCAATCTCTGCGAGGGATCGCTCGAACGCAGCCCACCCTTTCGGCCCCATGACCTGCGTCGGCCGCCGCTCCGAACGCAGATCGGGCGCCAGGATGGAAAATCGTGGAAAACGAACAGACTGGCTGAGGCTTCCGGATTGAGTCTCGTCGCATCCGGGCGGCCGCATCGTGTCGGTTGCGCCGAGCTGGAACAACATGAACATGCGCCGCGCGATATCGAATAGGGCGCGACCGACCTGGCTATCGAGAAGCTTTTCCGGGAGGCTGCCCCAGCCGTCGAAGATATCATGATCGTCCCACATCATGAGCGCCGGCACGCGGGTATTCAGATAGGTCAATTCCGGCTGGGAGTAGAGGGTCAGGTACCGCTGGAAATAGTAATTTTCCGCTGCTTCCCGCATGTCTGCGGTCAGCGCCTGCTCCGCCTTCTCCTGCAGTGTGCCCGCCGCCCATCTCGACAGGGCCTGATGAGACTGAACGACTTCATCGGCATAGAGCTGATCACCGCCGTGCAGAAGGAGGCCGAACGGCGCGCGATCATGCTCACCGGCCAGGCGATGCCACATCGCGTTACGCTGGGCCGCCGGGCGATCCGCCTCGCCGTGCTCCTGACCGTTGCAGGAAACGTAGGCGATCCGGACATCCTGCGAATAATCCGTGAGCACCGGAAAGACGACCTCGCCCAAACTGTAGGTGGCGTTCCCACGCGCTGGGAGGCGGAAGTCGTATCGCCAGACCGTGCGGGCGAGTTGCGTATGCAAGGGCACCGGTCTGACATAGGAGCCGTCGCCGGTGACCAACTTGGGCGCGTCATGGTTCTCGGGGACGACAACGATGGCAGAAAGCCGAGAGCCCCGCTCGTCGGCGCCTCGTGCGAATAGGATGGGGCCGATGATTTTCGGTAGAGTTATCATTCCGCGACGAATGGGGCCTCGGTAAGGCCCCCCTCGATGATCTTGTCCATCTCGCCATGATCGAGCCAGACGCTGCGGCACTTCGAACAAGAAACGATCTCGACGATCTGTCGTTCTTTCATGAGAACGACAACTCTGCCCGCGCGGGGCATCCCGGCTGGGGGAGCGGCGCTCAATCCCGCATCCCTCAAGCGTTCGATGCGAAGGCGTAGATGCGCCGCCGGCGCAAATGTCAAGTGCATGCTTCGGTCATCTCCCCTGGCTGCCCAATCGAAGCTCGCTCGCTCCGCTGCATGCTTCACAGAAACCGGGCAGCGCGATCAGTGCCGACGCGCGGCTATCAGCCTGGCTATTTTCGGCAGGATCAAGGGCGCGGCGATGAGGATAAGCGCGCCGATCGCCCAGACAACGACGATTGCCGGCTTCAGAATGACGCGCAGCAAGGTGATGGCCTGTTGCATGAAGCCCCTGGCGTTGAGGCCATCGACGATGACGCCAAGCTCTTTACCGGCCCCGGTCGCAGTTGCAATATCCTTCCCGCTATCCAGCAAGAAGCCGGCACTGGCCGCGATCCAGCCAAGGACGGGATCGACCAGGGCATAACCGGCCCAGGCGAACAGCGACCACAATACGAGGCCAACGAGGACGACGGCCTTCGGCAGTTTTCTCGGCAGGCGCGGAGGCCCATCGTAATCGACTGGTCTGTCCGTCATCCTCGGATCGCGATCATATCTCCGACCGTAACTATAGCGATAGCTGCGGTCATGGCGGCCATGTTTTCCCATCTCGGTCTCCGTTTTTGGCCAGGGCAGGATTCCCAGGAAAACCGGCCCGTTTGTTAAAGCAGGTCCGACTGCGGCGCTAACCATCACCGTCGCGTTGGTCCGGCCCGTTGTCCAGTCGCCTTCCACTTTTGGCGCTATAGCCTTAATTCGCCCTCAGCTTCACGCAGGGCCTGATCCTCGATCTGGATCGTCGCATGCGTCAGGCCGAAGCCAGTCTTCATCGCCTCATTGGCGCTGAGGAGCGTCGTCCGCGCCTGGGCCATGTCGGCCACGACGAGGTGACAGCTCATGGCGTCGAAGCCGGACGTGATCGTCCAGACATGAAGGTCATGAACTGCCGTGACGCCGGGAATTTCCAGGAGCTTCCGCTCCAACAACGCGACATCGACTTCGGGCGGCGCGCCCTCCATCAAAATGTGAACCGCATGTTTCAGCAGAATCCAGCTTCGCGGAACGATGAACAACCCAATGCCCGCGCCGATGATCGGATCGGCCAGACTCCAGCCAGTGAGCATGACGATCGCCGCAGCCACGATGACGCCGAGCGAGCCGAGCATGTCGCTCAAGACTTCAAAATAGGCGCCCTTCACGTTGAGGCTTTCCGACGACCCGGCCGATAGGAGCTTCATGCTGATCAGGTTGACAGCAAGCCCGACCACCGCCACCGCCAGCATCGGTCCACCCAAAATTTCTGGCGGGCTCAAGAAGCGTTGATAAGCCTCGTAGAAAATATAGATGGTCAGCAGCAAGAGCACGACGGCATTCGTCTGCGCCGACAGCACTTCCATACGTACATAGCCATAGCTCCGCTGCGGAGTCGCCGGGCGTTCCGCGAAACGGATGGCAATCAGCGCCAGGGCAAGGCCGCCGGCGTCGGTCAGCATGTGAGCCGCATCCGCGAGGAGCGCGAGGCTGCCCGTCCACAGGCCACCGATCACCTCGACCACCATGAACGTCGCGGTGAGAGCCAGCGCCCCTACGAGACTGCTCTTATGCCGCCCTGCTGCGGTGCCGGCTGGCGCTGTCGCCGTGTGCGTATGTCCTATGCCCATGCTTGATCCTCGGTAGTTGGCCGAATGGACGCCGCCAACGGCCCCTCAAGCAAATATCTCAGTCGAAGATATCTGACAAAAATGACCGCTTACGACGATAGCCACCCCGGTGTCCACCGTGCCCTGAACTATGACCATCGTCATAGTAGCCTTGGGACGGATAAGGCTCACCCTGTTGCGGCGCGGGCGGTGACGCATAGGTTTGGGATTGAGAGGGGACAGTATCAACGCTGCGCTCGATGATTTTGTCGAGCTCTCCTCGATCCAGCCAGACGCCGCGGCATTTCGGGCAATAGTCGATCTCGATGCCTTGACGCTCGCTCATGACCAGATCGACCCTGCAGACAGGACAAAGCAGCCCGTGTCCCTGACCTTCCGTAAGGGTATTTGAGATTTCTGACATGGTCATCTCCTCATGTTCATTTGGCGAAGTTAGGGTTCAGCGAGCACGATCATCATATAGGGTCTGTAGCTACTAGAGGTTCAAGGAGCACGGGTGAAAAAATCTAATGGCAGTCATCCGCCGATCCGTTCAGGCGGCCATATGCCTCGTTCCGCTAGAAACCGAAGGAGATGATGCCCGCGCCGAGGAACAGGATCAGGGCACCGAGGATGCCGCTTTCGTAACGCTCCAGGAATTCAAGGCGAAGCCGCCCCATCCCCGACATCGTCAGCCAGGTGAAGACCATCATCCCGACAACAGTCGCAAGGGCCAGCACGGCGCTGAGCACGACAAACCCGATCCAGCCATAGCTGATGCCGGACAGGTAGACGGGCAGGAAACCCTCGCAGGGCGAGAACGTCAGAAGTGTGAACAGGCTGAGAATGACGGCCCGGTCCGATTTGACGCTTCCCGCCTTGCGCTGTTCGGCAACCGCTGCTGCCATCGACTGAACCGCAGCGGCATGTTGATGCTCCTCGAAATAGACCTCGTGATAGTGGGCGTGATCGCCATGCGTAAAGGCGATGCGCGCCGTGAATTCGTGCGGTTCGGGAATCTCGTCGAGCGATTCGAGATATCCGTCTCGGGCGGCGAAGGAGAATGTCTGCCGGGAGCCATCGGGCCGCAGCGTCTCGACCGTCAGGGCGGCGGCGCGCGGCAGCGCCGATGCCCCATCGGCCCGTACCCGGAACTTGGGCGGGACGCCGGCCTCGAAGACCTCCAGCACCAATACGCCGTGCCCCGTGTCGATCCGCTTCGTCTCGGAAGTGTGGTTATGACCGCTATGACCGTGGCCATTATGATCTTGGGCGCTGCGATCGGGACCTGCATGATCATGGCCATGAGAGCCGTGATCCTGGTCGCCGTGGCCTCCGCCGAAATGGCTGTGGCCGTGCCCGCCGCCGCGCGCCTGCCGGATCAGATAATAGAGCCCGAATAGGATCAGCGCGCCGCCGGCGATCCAGGGAAAGACGTTGCCGGTCCATTTGCTCGTTTCGATTCCGAGCCAGACGACCAGAACGCCAAGAATAGTGGTGAAAAGAACATGGCCCGAGCCGCAGGCGCGACCACCATGAGCGTCTTCGCCTTGCCCCAGCGCTGGCCGCGACCGGCCAGCACGAAGGGTAGCCAATGCGTCGGAATGGCGGCATGAGCGAAGGCGACGACGAACCCGGTCGCCACGATGGAGAGAAAGAACGTTTCGGTCATGAAAATCCGGCCGGTCAGAGGTATTTCGTGATCAGCTTGAACTCGTCGATCGGCCGGCGCTGATCGCGTGGCAGAGGGCCGACGACGTCTTCCAGGCAATGATCGAGATGGTCCTGGATCAGCGTTTTCTTCGCCTGTCCGATCGCCTTTTCGACCGCGTGAAGCTGCTGCGCCACATCAATGCAGGGCCGGTTTGCCTCAATCATCTCGACGACGCTGCGCAGGTGCCCCTCGGCACGCTTCAGCCGCTTGACGATTTCAGGATGGCTTTCGTGGGGTTGAGAATTTGACATGCCATTTCCTATCCTCCTGGAGGGGATAAAGTCAACAGCAAGCTCACTTCGGCGCGCAAACTGTCGCAATGCGCTGCGCAGGAGCCACCGTTTCGGAATCTGCGCGTTGCTTTGGATCCGGGCTCGAACGGGCGTCGATGGGACTTATTAAACAGCCTGACGACCGGCTGCGCTATACAGGCCATAGCCGACCTTTATGAGCAGACCCTCTTCGCATATTCGGGCCAAGTAGCAGCGGGGAATACCTATGTCCGTTAGATCGCGCGTCCGCACCACGCCGCGTTCAGCGGCCAGGGCGACAGTTCGGCCCCTCAACGAGGGCTTCGGGCCGCCGGCAAGGCTTAGTGCTTCTGCGCGCTCCCGGTCGCGCTTGCGCATTTTGGGTGGATCTGGCTTAGTTGGGGGTAGGGAAACAGAGAACTCGTAGTTCGCATCTTCGGCGACCCCGGCGAGCCAATCTTCCTAGATTTAAACAACGATCTGATCCGGCCGGTCGCGGTCAGATGCCGTTCCCTGTCGGCTCAGCCAGGGTTTCTCCCGCGTCGCTCTGCGCGTCGGCCGGCGGCAGGACGACGACGAATTCCGCGCCGCCCTTGGCGTTGCGCGCCGTGATCGTGCCGCCCATCGTCGTGATGATGCCATAGCTGACGGACAAGCCGAGCCCCGTCCCCATGCCCACTTCCTTGGTGGTGAAGAAGGGATCGAAGATGCGGGCTATGACATCCTCGGGGATGCCGCCGCCGCTGTCGCGCACGACGATGCGCAGGCCATCCTTGGCGTTGCCGACGCTGACGGTGATGCTGCCGATCGGCGCGTTTTTGAGCTTGTCATCCTGCTGACCCGCCGCCGCCTGTTCCATCGCCTGTGCCATGATGGCGTCCTTGGCGTTGCTGAGCAGGTTGATCAGCACCTGTTCGAGCTGCGAGGGACGCCCCATCACCATGGCGCTGTCGTCTTGCAAGCTCACGCTGAGCCGGATATTGGCCAGCGCGATTTGCCGGCTCAAGAGCTCGATGGCGGCCGACACGCTGGTGCGCGGATCGAAGCGCTCGAAGCCCTCCTTGTCGAGACGGCTGAAGACCCGCATGTGCAGGATCAGTTTTCCCAGACGCTCGCTCTGCTGCGCGATCAGATTGAGATTCTGCTTGAGGTAATCCTCGCCGGCGATGCCGCGCTCCATGCGGATCAGGGCATTGTCTGCCGCCATGCGCATGACGTTGAGCGGCTGATTCATCTCATGCGCCATGCCAGCGGCCATCTCGCCGACCGTCGCCAGTTTCGACGCCTGGAAGAGCTGCGCCTGCAAGGCTTTCTGTTCGCTGATATCGCGGATAATGGCGATCTGCAGCCAACGCCCGGGCATTTCGACCGAGGTCACGGCGATATCCATCGGAAATTGATCGCCGTCGGCGCGCCGTCCCATCATTTCGCGCGGGGACAAGGACGGCAATCCGTCGAGCGCGGTTTGCGGCGATCCATAGGAATCGGGAATCAGCAAACGAATCGGCTTTCCTACAACCTCGCTCGCCATATAGCCGAAAATGCGCTCTGCCGCCGGATTGAAGCTCTGGATGACGCCTTCTTGGTTCGTGGTGACAATCGCGTCGGCGACGTTGTCGAGAATGGCGCGCAAGCGTTCTTCGCTCTCGCGCACCGCCAACTCCGCCAATTTGCGTTCGGTCATGTCGGTGAAGGTGTTGATGAGCCCGCCGCCCGGCATCGCTGCTCGGTTGACCAACAAGGTGATGCCAGACGCAAAGGTGTATTCGGTGCGGAAGGCTTCGCCGCGTTTCGCCGAATCGATACGCTGTTGTACCTGCTCCTCGCTATTCGGGCCAAAAGCGCCGCTCACCGCGTGATGGCGCAGAATGTCCTCGAACTTCATGCCGAGATGGATGAAGCCTGGGGGGAACTGCAAGAGGTCGATGTAGCGTTGGTTATAAGCCGCGAGGCGTAAATCGCCGTCATACACGGCGATGCCCTGCGCCATATGCTCGGTGATCGCTTCGAGTTGCGCCGATTTGCGCGCCGACTCGCGCTCGACCAGCCGACGCTCGGTGACGTCGTCGCAGACGCCGACCCATTCGCGCACGCTGCCGTCGTCGTTGCGGACCGGCACGCCGCGTACGGCGAAGGTGCGATAGCTCGCATCCTGACCGCGCACGCGATATTCCGTATTATATGGTTTCTTCGTCTCGATCGACAAAGACCATATGCGCCGGACATAGGCCGCGTCATCCGGATGCAACGCCTTCATCCAGCCGTCGCCCCGCACCTCCGCCTCGCTCTGGCCTGTATAGGCCATCCAACCGGGCCCCATATCGGTGACGGCGCCATCCTTATCCGCGACCCAAATCATTTGCGCTGCCGACATGACGAGCGCCCTGTAGCGCGCCTCGTTCGCGCGCAAGGCCAATTCGGCGTTTTTGACGTCGGTCACGTCGGAGAAGGTACTGATATATCCGCCGTCCGGCATCGAACTCACGCGCAGCGAGATGTAACGCCCGCTCGCCGCAAGATATTCGTTGCTGCGATAGTGGTTCTGCTTAATTTCGAGGACCCGCTTTTCGATCAGCGCATCGAGGTCCTGCGGGCGCAATGTGCCGCGTGTGCCGGCGAGCCGCAAAACATCCTGATAGGACATGCCGAGCCGGATGTCTTCCGGCTTGTAACCCTGCAACTCGATATAGTTGCGGTTGTAGGCGATCAGCTTCAGGTCCTTGTCGTAGACGCTGATGCCGTGCGTCATGTTCTCGAGCACCGCGCCGAGCAGCAACGACTTGTTCGCGGCCTCCTGCTCCACTTCTTTCAAGCGGGTGATGTCGGTGTGGTTGATGATGATAGTGCCGTTCGGCGCGTAATGCCGGCGGATCAACAGGATTCGGCCATCAGGGCGGCGATGCTCGTAGAAGTTGGCGCGGCCGAAACGTAGATCGTCGATCCGGCCTTGGATATAGGCTTGCGGGTCGCCTACCTCGCCATACTCGCCGCGCTCAAGATTGAAGCGAATCATCTCTTCGAAGGCCATGCCCTCGCGCGCGATGTTTGGCGG
The DNA here is from genome assembly GCA_964628235.1 of uncultured Rhizobium sp. GTDB lineage: Bacteria > Pseudomonadota > Alphaproteobacteria > SMXQ01 > SMXQ01 > CAMAVH01. Next base: position 12,406 of record CAZVLU010000043.1, read on the forward strand.
CAAGCCCCACATGTCGATCCACGGCTGATTGAAATTGATCAACCTCAAGTTCTCGTCGTAAACGCTGAGGCCGTCGCCCATGTTTTCGAGCGTGCTGCGCAGCAGCGTCGTCTTGCGCGCCAGCTCGCTCTCGGCGTTGACCAGGTCGGTCACGTCGCTATAGGCCGCGACGAAGCCGCCGCCGGGAAGCGGCTCGCGATGCTTCTTGACGTAGCGGCCGCTCGGCGTGCGGGCGATCGAGCCGCGCTGCATCAATTTGTGGCCGTATGTCGTGTGCTCTTCGATGATGCCGGCAAGGTCGCCCGGACCATATTCGCCAAGTTCGGCGGCGATGCGGACGGAGTCGGAATGCAGCGAACCGATCCGGGTGAACTCCTCCGGATAGCCAAAGGTCTCGACGCTCCTGCGATTCGTCAAAACCAGCTTGAAGTCCTTGTCATAGACGCGAATCGCCTGGTGCATGCTGTCGAGAATGAGCTGCATCAGTTGCGATTTCTTCTCCGACTCTTCATGAATGCGGACGCTATCGGTGATGTCGGTGAAGGTGACGATGAAGCCGCCGTCGTCCATCGGCTTGCGGTAGATCTGATGGACGCGCCCGCGCCGTCCGCGATGAATCGAATGACGCTCCAGGCCTTGGCGCGCGCCGTCCAGCCGGTCGCGCAGCACGTCTTCGACGTCCTTGTCGCCGTATTCGCCGAGGGCGGCGACGGCGCGGAGGATGCTCTCGTAAGTTTGTCCTTCGCGCAAAATGCCGGGCGGAAAATCGACCATCTCGACATATTGGCGGTTGAATGAGATCAGGCGCTGGTTCGCGTCGAACAGCATGACGCCTTGATTCACGTTGTCGAGAATGGCCGAAATCTGCCGGCTTGCCTTTTCGCGTCGGCGGATTTGGCCGACGATGATGGCGGTGAGCTGCACTAGAACGAAAATGAGCGTCGCGACGTAAAACACGGCCGTCCAGCGCGTCATCGTATAAGGCGCCAGCACTTCGTTCATCTCGATGCCGATGGTGACGATGAGCGGTCGATCCGGCATTTTCCGGAAGGCGACATATCGCGCGAAATTGTCGCGATGGTGCGGATTGAAATGGACGCCAGCGCTTTTACCCGCAGCGATTTCCTGAAAGACCATGTCTTCGGAGAACGACTGGCCGACCGCCTCGGTGTAGGGCGCCCGCATCAGCATCATGCCGTCCATGTTGAACAGCGCGATGACGCTGTTCTTGCCGATGTTGAGCGATTCGTGAAACTTCTGGAAATAGTCGGTATCGACCGCCGCGAAGGCGACGCCGCCGAAACTGCCGTCTGGCTTGAGCACGGGACGGCTAAGGGCGATGACATGATTGCCGAGCCGGCGGGTGACGAAGGGAGTCGAAATCGTCAGCCCCGAACGGGGATTATCTCGCGCCGCAATGAAGTAGTGGCGATCGCTGAGGTCTAAGCGCGGCGGCTCCGGACCTTGGTTGTCGCTGACCAGCATTCCATTCTCGTCGACATAGACCAGTCCGGAGATTTGCGGAAAGCGGTCGATGACGGGGCGCAACTCCTCGTAGAACTCCCGCGAATCGACAACGCCGTTGGCGAGGGCTTCTTCGACATATTCGACGGTCTCAAGCACCGCGGCATCGCTAGCCTGAATGATCGTCCGCGTATGTTCTTCCAAAGCGAGGGCGAGATTCTGCGACGACAGCAGCGCGCGCTCGACCACCAGATCGCGCTGGCGGCCTTGCTCCCAAATGATCAAGCCTGAGAAGACGACTGCGACGAAAACGCCGAGGCCGACGACCCACCAGATCAGTCCGACGCTTTCCCGCGTCGTTCTTTTCTGCTCCTCCATGGCGCCCTATCCCCAATCCGCATTTATCGCGCCTGCCGCTCCCCCATGCGGCATTGCTCGCCCCGACTGACTCGCCGATCGCAGCGCGGAGTTTAGCCCATAGCGCGCCACGGCGCTTAAGAAGATGTAAAGATGGATAAAATTTGCTATATTTTTATCGTCATTGTTTTTCACGGAGCGGACATGGAACAAGGCAAAAGAGACGCACGCAGGTCTCGCGAAACCTCCGCGCCGAGATTGCACGCCAAAGTTGCCGGCTTCGCTCTCATACTCGTTTTGGCTGCGGCGTTCGCCGAGCGCGGCGCTTGGGCGCAAAGCGGGGTCATCATGGGCTCTGCCTTCGATCCGCATTCGCCGAGCGATTCGCTGCTACCCTCCGGCAGCTTCCGGCTCGACGGACCGAGCGACGCGCCGGCCGAAGATCCCAACGCCCTATGGCAAGCCGGCACGACCAGCCTCGGTCTGCAAATTTACGGCAGCTACAATTTGCAATCGAACGAGACCGAAGCGCCGGCACTCGCCGTCCCGCGCGAACAAGACCCCGCTCGCCCCTGACCCTCGGCGCTCCAGTCCCCGTCGCCAGCAGTTGTCCTGACAGCGGTTAAGGCCTGACAAATCCTTCGACAATAAATTTGTTACTATATAACATTACTTAAGTGGACACTTTCGAGCTTCTGAAAGCCTTGCCATGCGTCTCCTCGCTGTCGCCGTCATCCTCAGTCTTTTGATCGTTGCCCCGACCGCCGCCGAAACGCCCAAGGTCCTGACATCGATCAAACCTCTCCATGCCCTCGCCGCTTCCGTCATGGAGGGTGTCGGCACGCCCAGCCTCTTGCTGCGCGCCACCGCGTCCGCCCATACCTACGCGCTGCGGCCTTCCGACGCGCAGGCGATCCAGAAAGCCGATCTGATTTTCTGGATCGCCCCCGGCTATGAATCTTTCATGGCGAAAGCCGTTCGCGCTTTACCGAAGCAATCCCACGTCGTGCAATTGAGCAAAGCGCCGGGCGTGAGTTTGCTGACGACGCGCCAAGGCGGCGTTTGGGAAGGCGATGCTCACGGCCATGGCCATAATCATAGGGCCGAACCAGATATGCATATCTGGCTGGACCCCAACAACGCCAAGGCCATCGCCGCGGCTATGAGCCAGGCGCTCAGCCGTGTCGATCCGGCGAATGCGCCGCGCTATGCCGCCAACGCGGCGGTCGCAGTTGCGGCCATCGACGCGCTCGATGCCGATCTCGCCGCCAAGCTCACCCCGGTCAAAGACAAGCCGTTCATCGTCTTTCATGATGCTTATCAATATTACGAAAAGCGCTACGGATTGACCGCCGTCGGCTCGATCACCGTCACGCCCGATCGCGTGCCCGGGCCGCGCCGCCTGTCGGACTTGCGCAAGAAGATCACCGATCAAGGTGCGCTCTGCGTTTTCAGCGAACCGCAATTTACCTCGGGCCTTGTTGGCACAGTGCTGTCGGGCACTACGGCGCGCAGCGGCATCCTCGATCCGCTCGGCGTCTTGGCGCCGGACGGCTCGGCCGGTTATGCCGGGCTGATGCAGTCTATTGCCGATAATCTGAAAAACTGTCTGCTCGCGGCCTCTTGAAGCCGAACGGATGGATTTCTCACGCCGCTCGGCGATATAGTCCCCGCATGCCGCGCCTAGCGATATTCGTACTCTTGACCGCCTTTGCGCTGCTCGCGCCGCGCCCGGGCCTGGCCACCCCCATGTTTGGGTCTCGGCCATGGTCAGATTCCTATTTGAAGACGGCAAGCTGGTCGGTCTGCGTCAAGCCTGGGCCTTCGACGACTTCTTCAGCGCGACGCTGATCGCCGATTTCGATAAAGACAAGAACGGCGCATTCGATGCAGCCGAACAAAGCGAGCTCGCCGCCAAAGCCTTTGCCGCGCTGCGCAGTTCCGATTATTTCAGCCGCGTCCGACAAGGTGTCCAGAGCTTTCACCTGCAAGACGCCGAGAATTACTCCGCTATGCAGAGCAAAGGCTTGGTGTTTTACGGCTTCACCTTGCGCCTCGCGCAGCCGCTCGATGTAACCGCCAGCCCGGTCACTGCCGGCATCTACGACGAGTCCTTCTTTGTCGATTTCGAATTCGACGCCAACGATCCGGTACGCTTCGACGGGGTGCCCTCGGGCGCCTGCAGCTATGCCGTCCGCGAGGATCCCGCCGACGCCATCTATGGCGGCCTCGTCGTCCCGCCGAGCGTCACCATCGAATGTAAGGCGTCATGATCGTCCGTCGCCTCGGCCCGGCGTTGCTCGGCTTGTTGCTGTTGATTGGCGCCGGTTTCGCCTCGCCCGCCGCCGCTCAAAGCAATCCCTTCACCGGCGCGCCGCAGCGCGAACAGGCGGCGCCTCAACAAGGCTCGTCGCAACAAGGCGTGCAGACGCGCGAGCCGGCCAAGGTGGGCTGGTTCGCCCGCGCGACGCGCGAGATGCTGCAATGGCAGCGCCGCATGAACGTCGCGCTCGCCGCGCAAATGCGCGCGATCCGCGACGGTGAAGGACTGTCGGCCACGTTCGGCAGTTTGCTCGCCGGCACGGGGCTTGCCTTCTTGTATGGCGCGCTGCATGTCGCCGGCCCCGGCCATGGCAAGGCGGTGATCATTTCCTACTTCCTCGGTCGCGAAGCCAAGGTCAGCCGCGGCCTCTGGCTCGGGCTGCAAATCGCCGCCACCCATGTCGTCGCCGCCATCGTCATCGTTTGGGTCGCCGACGCGGCCTTGCGTCAAGCCTTTGGCGGCACGCCGACCGAATTGCGCGTCGTCCAGGCGATCAGCTATGGCGCCATCATCGCCATCGGCCTGCATATGCTATGGCAGGCGGCCCGGCGCCTCGCCGGCCAGACCACGACAGAACTCTGCGACCACGGCCATCATCATCACGGTCATAGCCACGATGCCGAGCCTGACCGGGCGCGTCAGGGCGTGCTCTCCTTCGCCGTCGGCCTGGTGCCCTGCACCGGCGCGACCCTGGTCATGCTTTATGCCTTGGCCAACGGCATCGTCGCCGCCGGCATCGTCATGGCGGTCGGCATCGGCCTCGGCATGGCGGCGACTATGGCGATCATCGGCATCGCCACCATTCTCGCCCGCCGTGCCGCGCTCGCACGGCTGACAAGCGCCAGTGCTGGGGGCCGACTTGGCGGCGGTTTACAACTCGCGGCCGGCCTCGCAATCAGTCTGCTCGGCAGCCTGATGCTTTATGGCGCGCTGATGGGCACGCCGCCGCCATTGTGATGGTCTTTCACGGCAGCCATATAGAATTCGTCTAAAACACGAAGCCCAATCGTCTTTCCGGATTGCCCTGCTCGCCGCGTAGACTTTGCGAATAGTTCGCAAATCATGCCGGGTAAGGAGACGTCACGATGTCGGCAGGGCTGCTTCTGATAAATGGCGATAAGGCCGAAACGCCTTGCCGCCCGCCACAACGTGCCCTCGTCGCCGATCTGCCGCCAAACGAACGGTTGTTGCTCTGGACCATGCGAATGCTCGGGGAAAACCGGGGCAACCTGGCGGTCGTTCAGCAAGAACTGTGGCTGTGCTGCGGCTTAGCGAGCATCGAGAACGTCCTGCAAGCGCTCGAAGCGTTGCTCGCTCTGCTGACGCGCGAAGGCCGCCGCCCCCTGGTCGTCAAACCGGCCGACGCGCGCCGCATGAACGCTACTGAGGAATCCCTCATCGCCCTGATCGCTGCCGGACGCGACAGAGATAGCGTCCGTCTCGCCGCCCATGCGCGCTGGCTCGTCCGTCCCCTCGCCCAAGCCGAATTGAGAGCCCAAGCCTTGCGCCTCGGTCAAGCCTTTCCCTCCGGCCACGAGGCCTAAACAAAAGCGCCGACGGGGATTCCGCCGGCGCTTTGAGGGATCGGGAGGAAGCGAAGCTTATTCGGCGGCGCTCTTTTGAAGGCCAGCTTCGTTGCGTTCGAGCGCCAAGATGGCGTCGGCAACATGGGTCACCGGCTTGGTGCGCTTGGCAAGCAGGATATAGAACACCGGCACGACGATCAGGGTGAGCGCCGTCGAGAAGGTGACGCCCGCAGCGACGACGATGCCGACCGCCTGACGCGCTTCAGCGCCGGCGCCGCTCGCCATGGCGAGCGGCATCGCGCCGAAAACGGTGGCGATCGACGTCATCAGGATCGGACGCAAGCGGGCGATGGAGGCTTCCGTCACCGCATCGACGAGATCGCGCCCGGCCGCGCGCAATTGGTTGGCGAACTCGACGATCAAGATGCCGTTCTTCGCCACCAAACCGATGAGCGTGATGATGCCTATTTGGCTATAGACGTTGAGCGTCACGCCCGTGAAGTACATGCCGCCCAAAGCGCCGGTGATGGCCAGCGGCACCGACAGCAAGATGATGAACGGATTGACGAAGCTTTCGAACTGCGCGGCGAGCACGAGAAAGACGATGACTAGCGCCATGGCGAATGTCCAATAGAGCGAAGTGCTCGTCTCTTTAAATTCCCGCGCCTCGCTCTTGTAGCTGATGCGGGCGTGCGGCGGCAGAACCTGCGAGGCGATGTTTTCCATATAGGAGATGGCCTCGCCCATCGTATAGCCAGGCGCGAGCGAAGCGCGGAGCGTGATCGAGCGCATGCGATCGACGCGGTTGAGAGCGCCCGGACCGGCGATGTCCGTAACGGTCACAAGGTTGGCCAGCGGCACGAGGCTGTTGGTGCGCGTCGAGCGGATAAAGACGTTCTGCAAATCCTGAGGCGAGACACGATCCTCCGAACGCGCCTGCAAGATCACGTCGTACTGCTCGCCACGATCGGTGTAGGTCGTCACGACCTTGGAGCCGAGCAGCGTTTGCAAGGTCTCGCCGATGTCGCGCACCGACACGCCGAGGTCGGCGGCACGGTTGCGATCGATCTCGACGCGGAGCTGCGGCTTGGTCTCGTCGTAGTCCGACGTCAGGTTGATGAGGCTGGCGTTCTCAGAAGCGCGCTCGAGCATCATGTCGCGCAGTTCCGTCAGCTCCTGATAGGTGTTGCCGCTGATGACCATCTGGAACGGCGAATTGGTGCTGCGCCGGCCGAGGCCTGGCGGGTTGACCGCCACGGAGCGCAGCCAAGGATTGTCGCGCAGCTTGGGCGCGATCTCGCTCATGATCTGCTGCGTCGTTTTCCCGCGTTCGGCCCAGAGCTTGAGGCGGATCGAAATGCGGCCCTCGTTAGCGGAACCGAGACTGCCGCCCGAGCCGCTGACGGTCAGCAGTCGCTCGGCAACGCCGCCTTCGACCAGCTTCATCAGTTCGCGCTCGACTTCGGCGATGCGCTTTTCCATATATTCGACGCTGGCGCCCTCGGGACCGGTGATCTGCACCGTGAAGGTGCCGCGATCTTCAGTCGGGCCGTATTCTTTCTTGATCATCTGAAACAGGCCGAGAGCGACGGCCGACACCATGACGGCGACCAGCACGATGATCAGGGGATTGCCCAAGGACCAGCCGAGGATGCGCGCATAGCCCTTGTTCATGCCGACGAAGACTGGCTCAGTGACCCGGTACAGCAGCTTCTTCTGGTCTTCATGCGGCGAGGACAGCATTTTCGAACAGAGCATCGGAGTCAGCGTCAAGGCGACCAAGCCCGAGAATACGACAGCGACCGCCACCGAGATGGCGAACTCCGTGAATAGCCGGCCGATGTTGCCTTCGAGGAAGGCGATCGGCACGAACACCGCGACCAGAACCATCGTGGTCGCGATGACGGCGAAGCCGATTTGGCGCGCGCCGCGCACGGCGGCGAGGAGCGGCGGTTCCCCCAGTTCCATGCGGCGGTGGATATTTTCGAGCACGACGATGGCGTCGTCGACCACCAGGCCGATCGCGAGCACAAGGGCGAGCAACGTCAGGACGTTGATAGAGAACCCCATCGCCGCCAGCACCATGAAGGAGGCGATGATCGACACCGGGATGGCGATGCTGGGAATCAAGGTGGCGCGTAAATTGCGCAGGAAGACGAAGACGACGCCGACCACCAGCACGAGAGCGATGATGAGCGCGTGATAGACTTGGTAGATTGACTCGCTAATGAAGGTCGATTCGTCGTAGTTGACATCGACAACCATGCCCGGCGGCAAGGTCGAAGTGAGCCGCGCCATCTCGTTCTTGGCGCCTTCGGCGACTTCCAAAGTATTCGATTTAGATTGGCGCAGAATGCTGATGCCGATCGCCGAACGGCCGTTCGCGCGCACCGACGAGCGTAGGTTGGCTGCGGCGCGCTCGACCTTGGCGACCTCGCCGAGGCGCACCGGATAGCCGCCGCTGTTGCGCCCGCTGACAACCAGGGTGCGGAACTGCTCAGGCGTCGTGAGGCCGGATTCTGTGCGGACGGTTAATTCGCGTTCGTTGGACTCGACGCGGCCCGAAGGCAGCTCGACGTTCTCGCGCTCCAGCGCGTCTTCAACGTCGGACACGGTCAGGCCGCGCGCGGCCAGCGCGTTCTTGTCCAGCCAGATGCGCATGGCGTAGCGTCGCTCGCCGAAAATACGCACTTCCGACACGCCAGGCACGGTCGCCAAACGATCGACCAGCACACGGTTGGCGTAGTCCGTCAGTTCCAGCGCGTTGTGGCGGTCGCTCGCCAAAGCGAACCACAGAATCGGGCTATTGTCGGAGTCGGCCTTCGTCACGATCGGCGCGTCGGCTTCGTCCGGCAAGCGGCGCAGGATTTGTCCGATTTTGTCGCGGACGTCTGCCGACGCGCCTTCGATCTCGCGCGATAAGCTGAACTCGATCGTGACGCGCGACCGCGCCTCCTCACTCACCGAGTTGATCGTCTTGATGCCTTCGATGCCTGCGACGGCGTTTTCGATGATCTGGGTTACTTGCGTCTCGATCACTTCGGGAGACGCGCCGCGATAGGTCGTCTGCACGCTGACGATCGGCGGGTCGATGTCGGGATATTCTCGGACGGCGAGCCTGCCGAAAGCGATCAAACCGAAAATCACCAGCACCAGGCTGATGACGGTCGCGAAGACCGGACGCTTGATCGAGACGTCTGAGAGCATCATGGTGCGGAAACCCCTAGATTACCGTCGTTACGCGAAAAAAAACCGATCAGCCGCGATTTTCCGCAGCTTGGCTCGTGGCCCGCACGGGAGTCCCGTCGCGCACTTTCTGCACTCCGCCAACAACGACGGCGTCTTGCGCTGTGAGGCCCTCGACGATCTCGACGATGCCGCGAGCGCGGACGCCAAGGCGCACGAGCGTTTTCACGGCGCGGCCATCGACGACCTTGTAGACATATTGCTCGCTGCCTTCCGGCACCAAAGAACCTTCGGTGATGGTCATGGCAGAAGGCCGCTCGCTCAGCGGCAGTTCGACCGTCATCAACATGCCCGGCTTTATCAAACCTTTGGCGTTCGGCACTTCCGCACGCACCTGGATCGCGCGCGTCACAGGGTCGACGCGCGAATCGATCGTCCGGATGGTGCCTTCGAAGCGCATGTCTGGATAGACGCCGTTGCGGGTGAACACCTTGCGGCCGACATCGACTTTAGAGAGCAGCGTTTCGGGTATCGAGAAATCGAGCTTGATGATGCTGGTGTCGTCGAGCGTCGTCACTGTCGTGCTCTGGCCGACAAGGCTGCCCACGCTGATGCGCCGCAAGCCGAGACGGCCGTCGAAGGGCGCCATGATCTTGAGATCGGCGACGCGCGAACGCGCCGCTTCTACCTTGGAGGTGACGCCCTGGTAAGAGGACAGGAGCTCGTCAACTTTCGCCTGGGGAATATTCTGCGATTTGATGAGTTGCTGGGCGCGCTCATAAAGCAGCTTGGCGTTGCGCAGTTCGGCTTCGCTCTGCGCCAGGGAGGCGCGCGCTTCGCGATCATCGAGTTCGACCAGCACGTCGCCGCGTTTAGCCAATTGGCCTTCTTCGAAGTTCACAGCCTTGACGATGCCGGTCACTTTGGCGGTGATGGTCACCGCTTCGTTGGCATAGGCCGTACCGAGCGCATCATAGCTTTCGATGACCGGACCGATGGTGACCTTCTCCGTAACGACATCCACAGCGCGGACGCGGCCTTGCGGCGCCGATGCAGTCGCCGGCTTAACCTGGGAAACGCTGACGATGTCCTTGTAATACCAAGCAGCACCTGCGCCGCCCGCGAACAACAGCACCGCGATAATGATACGACTCAACATTCGGTCTTACCCTCGTTCGGGCAGGCAAAGCCTGCGCCCGGTTCTCGTCCCTCACCCCCGCCGAAGGTCCCGAGGAATCGATCGATCGGGACGGCTTGATCGCCCATCTATCGAAACATCATGACAATCGTCGTAGCAAAACTTGTCGCCGACTGGCCGTTTCAAAATGCGGACTGCGTTTAAAACGAAGCACCTGCGGCACCTCCCTCAATGCAGGGAGCGTGCCGAGCGTCCGATCGGAAACCACCAGTTACGCCCACGTAATATTATTACCTTATCCTAGCAAGTTTTGCCGACTTTCACCACTGCATGCCGATAATGTTACCAATCGCCGCATTAGGCCGCTTGTCCTAACCAACCCTCTGAATAGAGAAGCGGCGGACCTCCCGAAAGAAGCCCGCCGCTTAATCAGTTTCGGAGTGACGGCCGGCGCCGGCCCTACCTAGGCTTGGTTGAGATAGCCTTTGATCCGCTCCGGCGTCAGGGGCCCGCGCCGCACTCGGACGCCGGTGGCGTCGAAAACGGCGTTGGCGATGGCGGCGGCCAGCGGACGGATCGAGGCTTCGCCCGCCCCGGTCGGCCGCTCGCCCGGCATGTTGACCATCACGACATCGACCGTTTCGGGCGCTTGCATCGTCTCGAGGATCGGATAGGTCGCCCAATCGACGCTCGTGACCTTGTCGCGGTCGAACATCACCTCCTCGAACAGGGCGCGGCTCGCTCCCTGCACGATGTTGCCCTCGATGGTCATGCGGAGGCCTTCTGGGTTGACGATCAGGCCGCAGTCATGGGCGACGGTGAACTTGCGCGGCCAGACCGCGCCGGTCGACCGGTCGACCTCGACTTCGGCGACGATGGCGACTGTCGTGCCATTACGCCGGGCATAGGCGATGCCGCGGCCGGCCACCGTCCCGCTACCGCCGGGGCGGCCTTGCGGGCGGTTGCGCGGTTGCCAGTTCGCTTTCTCCGCTGCCGCTTTGATGACCGCCATGTCGCGCGGATTTTTCAGGTACTTCAGGCGGAATTCGACAGGATCCGCATTTGCCGCAAGGGCGATTTCATCCATGAACTGCTCGCTGGCGAATTGCAGTTGCGGCCCCAACGGGTCGCGCAGATGCGAGCTGCGCAGCGGGTTGTTGTTCTTCATGAACTGCGGGATCGTTTCCCAGCCCATCCATTTGTTGTCGAAGCCGTAGGATTCCTCCGGCACGTTGAACGCCATGTTCGACTTGCTGACCGCCCCCGCCAACTGCGTCGGCAGGCAGTCGGCGGCATCGCTCTCATTGGAGTTCACGTCGAGGCGCGAGAAGCCTTTGCTGTTGAACCAATAGGCGATGACCTTGCCCTGGGCGTCGAGGCCGGCCTTGGCCATATGGACCGACGCCGGCCCCTTGGGATCCCACGCCGTACCCTCTTCGCGCGTACCCTGCAAGCGCACCGGCTTGCCGACCATCTTGGCGATGAGCGCGGCGCCAGCCGCCGCGTCGCCGGCGTCGTTGCGGCCGTAGGAGCCCGGACCCGGCACCCACACGCCGTGCACCGCGTCCTGCTCCATGCCGAGAATCTTGGCGACGCCGTCGCGCACGTAATGCGGCTTCTGCGAGCCGGTCCACACCGTCGCCGTCTTGCCGCCGCTATCGATCTGCACGACGGCGCAGGCAGCGCCCATGCTGGCGTGCGATTGGAACGGCCATTCATATTCGGCCTCGACGACTTTGGCGGCCCCCTTTAGCGCGTCCGTAACGTTGCCGTTCTCCGTCGGCTTGCCCTTGGTGTGCGAGGGCGTCTTGCGGATGTAGTCGTACAAGCCGCTCTGGTCCGGGAACGGCGCCGGCGGCGTCGACCAGGTGACCTTGATCTGCTCGCGCGCCTTCATCGCATCCCATTCCTTGTCGGCGATGACGGCAACGAAATCCTTCTCGCGCACGACGCGAGCGCCTTTGATACCGCGGATCGACGATTCATCGATCCGCACCACCGAAGCGCCGGCGGTCGGCGGCATGACGAGACGGGCATGAACCATGCCCGGCACGCGCACGTCGGTGACGTAATCGGTCGTGCCGTAGACCTTGCCGGGAATGTCGAAGCGCTTGTACGACTTGCCGACGATCTTGTAGTCGGCGACCGCCTTCGGCTTGGCCTTGCCGGTGACGACCATACCGTTGCCGACCTGGCCGTTCCATTCGACTTGCACGTTGAAATAATTGCCGCCGATCATGTCGACATAGGAGATTTTCTTCGACGGCTCGCCGACGACCGAGACAACGCCGTCGGTCACGGTCAGCTTATCGGCCGGCGCGCCGAGGACCTTAGCGGCATGGTCGACCAATACGCGGCGCGCCTCGGCGGCGGCATTGCGCAGCGGAACGCCGCCGTTCTGGATGCCGTTCGAGCTCGATGCGCCGCCTTGGTTCACGGTAAAGTAGGTGTCGCCCATGATGACTTCGACATTCTCGAGCGGAACGTCCAGTTCCTCGGCGACGATCTGGGCGATGGCGACATCGACGCCCTGCCCCATGTCCATCTTGCCGTAAAAAGCGGTGACCTTGCCGTCGGCGGCGATCTTCAGCCAAGTATCGAGTTGCGTCGGCACCAGCGCCGGCTTGGCGGTGATGCCCAAGCGTGCGGCTTGCGCCGCCGCCTTTTCAGACAGCACGAAGCTCGGCACGGCGGCTGCCAGAACGAAGGCGCCGGTGCCTTGCAGGACGGAGCGGCGCGAAACGGAGAAGCCTTTGGTGGGTTTGCTGATTGCGTTCATGATTTTTTCCCTCAACCCATCATCGTGCCGGCGCGCTTCACAGCGCGGATGATGCCCATATGGGTGCCGCAGCGGCATTTGAGCCCGGCCAGCCCCTCGCGGATCTGCGCGTCGTTCATTTTCGGGTTCTGCTTGAGCAGCGCGGCCGAGGTCATGATCCAGCCGTTCATGCAATAGCCGCATTGCGCGACCTGCTCTTCCTCGAAGGCTTTTTGCACCGGATGGGGCTTGTCCGGCGTGCCGAGACCTTCGAGCGTCACCACCTTGTCGCTCGCCGCCACCGCCGAGACCGGCGTGACGCAAGAACGAGTCGCCTCGCCATTGACATGCACGGTGCAGGCGCCGCATTGCGCCAGACCGCAGCCGAACTTCGGATTGCGCAGACCGATTTCGTCACGCAAGGCGTAGAGCAAAGGCATGTCGGGATCGACCGTCATGCTGTGGGTCTTGCCATTGACGTTAAGGGTGATTCGTTCGGCCATGGGGTGTCCTTCCCTGACGAGGGTTGCGGGGCATGCTGGCTTGGACTCTCTCTACCTGTGCCGCCCTAATATTTAGGGTCTAATTTCTTTGGCGGACGACGGAACCGAGTGTCACGCCGCAAGGGCCCGCCGTCAATCCATGCTTGTGGGCCATGCTTATTGGACGCGCTTGCGGCGATATTAGCGGCAAGAGATTCGCATGAAGATCGCCGCCATGATGCCGGAGAGCGTTATAACTGAAAAAACATAACGTCGAGGGCAATATCGGCGCGGCACTTGCCAGGTCCGCAGTCGAACGGCGAGACTCAAGCAGCCGTGAGACGAATTGAATGGCGAAATGCGGCGAAGCCGGGCATAGCCAAGCTTGAAGCTTGAGGTTCCGGCCTTATCTTCGCCATAAAGCTCGCCGACTTTGCACCGCACCGACGCAGCCGCCCTTCCTTTTTCGTCCGCCAGAGAGTCCCATGCTGAAGCAAGACGTCCTGCCGTTCTTTCGCGCTTGGCTCGACAATCCCCTCGGCATCGCCGCCATCACGCCGTCGAGTTCGCCGCTCGCTGAACTGATCACGCGCGAGATTTCGCCCGCCGAAGCGCCCGTGCTGGAGCTCGGGCCGGGTACCGGCGTCTTCACCCGCGCTTTGCTCGCGCGCGGCGTCAAGGAAAGCGATCTGGTGCTCGTCGAATCCAATGACAATTTCGCGCAATTGCTGCGCTTCCGCTTTCCCGACGCGACCATCCTGCAGACCGACGCCGCCCAGATTCGCCGTTTGCCGGTCGTGCCCGAGACGCAACTCGGCGCGGTGGTGAGCGGCTTGCCGCTTCTCTCGATTCCGCCGCGCAAGGTCATGCTGATTCTCGGGGGCGCCTTCGCCCATCTGCGCCAAGGCGGCGCGCTCTACCAATTCACCTACGGTTGGCGCTGCCCGGTGTCGCAGCGCGTGCTCGACGGCCTCGGCCTGACCGCCAGCCGCATGGGCGGCGTGCTCGCCAACGTGCCGCCGGCCTCTGTATATAAAATTACGAGACGTTAAGCCCGCGCTTGCCGAGAAAGTCGGCAAGCGCCGCCGGTTCGTCGATGTCGAGCAACACGCCGTCGTCGCTCATCGCCACTTCGGCGACCGCCTCCGGATAGTCCCCGATCAAGTGCCGCGCGCCGACATCGCCTTGCACCTTGGCCATTTCCTCGAAATAAGCGCGGCCCCATAGAACCGGATTGCCGCGCTTGCCCGCCGCCGTCGGTACGACGATGGAGCGGCCTTCCAACGGATTGAAGGCGGCGATCAAGCGATCGAGCGCGGCAGCCGGTACGCTCGGCATGTCGCCGAGTTGCACCAAGGCCCCGTCGATCTCTTGCGGCAGAGCGGCCAGACCCGCCTTCAGCGAGGTGCTGAGCCCGTCGGCATAATGCGGATTCTCGACGATGGCCGCATCGAGCCCGGCGAGCGCCGCGCGCACCTCCGCCTGCTGATGGCCGACGACGACGACGACCGGCCGCGCCTTGGAGGCGAGCGCCGCCTTGACGACGCGGGCGATCATCGGCTCGCCGCCGATATCGGCCAGCAGCTTGCTCGGGCCACCGCCATTCTTTTCGATGAAGCGGCTGGAACGGCCGGCGGCGAGAATCAAGGCGGCCACTTGCGGCATCTTCGGGGCGCCTTGTGTGCGTTCGGCTTCGGCACGCGGCAAGGGCCGCGACGGAATCTCCATCAGCAAACCGCCGACGCCCATGCCCTGAATGTCGCGCGCCGTGACGCGAATGCCGGCGAGCAAGCGCTGCATCACCCAATCGACGCCGTTGAGTTTGGGCGACCGCGCGCAGCCCGGCAGGCCAAGAATCGGCGCGCCATCCCTGTCCTTGGCGAGCAGCAGCAAATTGCCCGGATCGACCGGCATGCCGAAATGCTCGACCCTACCGCCGGCCTTTTCGATGCCCTGGGGGATGACGTCGCGCACGTCGGAAATGGCCGACGCGCCGACGATCAGCAGCATCCCGCAACCCTCGGCCTTCAACGCGGCGATGGCGGCGGCGATTTCGGCCGGGTCATGGCCGCAGCGCTTTTCCGCCTTGAGGACGCTGCCCAGCGTCTCCAGCCGGTCGGCGGTGATGCGCGCCGTCTTGTCGAGCACCGACTCTTTCATGTCGGGCAAGCGCGTCTGGATCAAGCCGACCGCGTCAGGACGCAACGGGGCGACGCGGATCAGCGGCCCGCCGCGCGTTGCGATGGCGGCGCAAGCCTGCACTGAAGCCTCGGGCGCGGCATAGGGGATGATCTTGACCGTGGCGACCATTTGCTTGGCCTCGACCAGGGCATAGGGCGCCAGCGTGGCGATGGTGATGGCCGGATCGACGCGATTGAGCTCATCGATGCGGGCGGCGTCGAGCAGCGCAAGGCCCGCCGTCGCCGCATGCAGATTGACGCGACCGGTATAAGCCGCGCCAGCCTCGATGCCCTCGCCCGCCGCCGCTTTGGCGACGATGCCGGCAGCTTCGTCCTCGCCAATATCGCCCGGCTCGAAACGCACGACCGTGACCCGATCGATGCCGGCCGCTTGCAGCGCGGCGACATCCTCTGCTGTGAGCAGATGGCCCTTGGTCAAGCTTTTCGCACCAGCGCGTTGGCGATGCACCAGCCGCGCGCCTGCCGCCGTCAGGATGGCGACATCGCCGTAGATCACGCCGCAGCGTCCTTTTTGTCCGGCGCTTTATCGCCGTGCAACACTTGCGTCATCTGCGCCAGCACGGAGATGGCGATCTCAGCCGGCGAAACGGCGCCGATGGACAGGCCGACCGGGCCGTGGATGCGCGCCATGTCGGCATCGCTGAAGCCCTGCTCTTTCAGACGCTCAAGCCGCGAGGCGTGCGTCTTGCGGCTGCCGAGCGCGCCGATGAAGAAGCTGTCCGAGCGCAAAGCCGATGCCAGCGCCGGATCGTCGAGTTTCGGATCGTGCGTCAAGGTGATGACGGCGCTGCGCGCGTCTGGCTTGAAGGCGGCAAGCGCCTCGTCCGGCCAATCGTTCGACAGGGTCACGCCAGGGAAGCGAAATTCGCTGCCGAAGGCGCTGCGCGGATCGATCACCGTGACCTCATAGCCCGCCATGGCCGCCATCGGCACGAGCTGCTGGGCGATATGCACCGCGCCGACGATGGCAAGCCGGCGGGGCGGCGCGATGACATTGACGAAGACTCGCTTGCCGCCGAGCTCGACGGGCGCGCTCTTCTCGCGCGCCAGCATCCTCTCCGCTTCGGCGCGCAAGGCCGGATCGAGCGTCAGTTCGCTGTTGGTCGGCGCTTTTGGCAACAAGGTCTGCGCACCATCGTCGAGATCGGTGGCGATGGCGAAGGGCGTCTTGGCCTCGGCAGCTTTCAGCGTGGCGTCGAGCATCGCCTCATGGCCGTTCACGGCAGTTACAAGGATTTCGACCTTTCCGCCGCAGGCGAGGCCGACATCCCACGCTTGCTCATTGCTGATGCCGAATTGCAGCAGGCGGGACTTGCCGTCCTTGATGGCCGCTTGCGATTCAGCGATCACCGCGCCTTCGACGCAGCCGCCCGACACCGAACCCTGGAAATTGCCGACGTCGTCGGCCACCAACTGGCTGCCGACCGGGCGCGGCGACGAGCCCCAGGTGGCCACGACTGTCGCCAAGGCGACGCCCTTGCCCGCGCGTCGCCAATCGGCGGCAGTGCGCAGGATGTCCAAAGTCGTTTCTTTAACGTCAGCCATGGCTCGCTCCGGGTTATATCTTATTGAATATAACCCCTGAAAGCCGCCGATCCAAGGTTCTTTGGCGGAACCTATTCGCCGGTAAAGGCCTGGATTCCAGTCTGAGCGCGACCGAGGATCAGGGCATGAATGTCGTGCGTGCCCTCGTAGGTGTTCACCGCCTCGAGGTTCATGACATGGCGGATCACGTGATACTCGTCGGCGATACCGTTGCCGCCGTGCATGTCGCGCGCCATGCGGGCGATGTCGAGCGATTTGCCGCAGCTATTGCGCTTGAGC
>CAZVLU010000044.1:0-29203 GCA_964628235.1 uncultured Rhizobium sp.
GCGGCGGAAATCGAGGTCGAGCTATGGGCCGCGCCGAACGGGTCGTATTCGCTCTCCGAGCGGCGCGTGAAGCCGGACAGGCCGCCGCCCTGGCGCAGGGTGCGGATGCGTTCGCGCCGGCCGGTGAGGATTTTGTGCGGATAGGCCTGATGGCCGACATCCCAGATCAGCTTGTCGTCGGGCGTGTTGAAGACGTAATGCAGCGCCACCGTCAGCTCGACGACGCCGAGTCCCGCGCCCAAATGGCCGCCGGTGATCGAGACGGCCTCGACCATCTCGCGGCGCAGCTCAGTGGCGAGCTGGCGGAGGTCTTTTTCGGGCAGTCGGCGCAGGTCCGCCGGCAGGTGGACGGTGTCCAGAAGCGGCGTCTTGCTGGTCGGGGAATTGACGGTCATCAGAGATATACGGTCCGAAAGCCTCGGCGGCCCACCAAGATCGCGCATGATCCCCCTGGGGCGCCGGAAACTTCTTATTTGATTCCAATCACTTGCGCCGTTCGAGAACGAACCGCGTCAGGTGGCGCAGAAATTCGGCCTTTTCCCCGAAGAAATCAAGGCTTTGACCGGCCTCGCGGATTAAACGCTCGGCCTCGGCCCTCGCTCCCGCCAGCCCCAGGGTGGCGACGAAGGTCGCCTTGCCAGCCGCCGCGTCCTTGCCGGCGGTCTTGCCGATCTCGGCCGAGCCGCCTTCGGCGTCCAACAAGTCGTCGGTCACCTGATAGGCCAGGCCGAGCGCGCGGGCATAGGCCGCCAGCTTGGCGCGCGCTTCGGCCGACGCCCCGGCGAGGATGGCCGGCGCCTCGCAGGCCGCCGAAATCAGCGCCGCGGTCTTGAGCACTTCCATGCGGGCGATGGCGGCGGCATCGAGGCTGCGCGGCGCGCCCTCGCCCATCGCCGTCTTGCCCTCGGTGGCGAGATCGATCATCTGGCCGGCCACCATGCCCTGGGGACCGGCGGCGCGCGCCAGCGACAGGATCAGCTCGGTGCGCTTGGCGGCATCCGGGTGCGTCGCCGGATCGGCCAGCACCTCGAAGGCGAGGGTGGCGAGCGCGTCGCCGGCGAGGATGGCGGTCGCCTCGCCGAACTTGGCGTGGCAGGACGGCTGGCCGCGCCGCATGTCGTCGTCGTCCATCGCCGGCAGGTCGTCATGGACCAGCGAATAGCAATGGACCAGCTCGACGGCGGCGGCGGCGCGCAGCACGGCTTCGGGCGCGAGATCGAACAGCCGGGCGCAGGCGAGCGACAAAGCCGGGCGGAAGCGCTTGCCGCCGTTCATCACGGCGTAGCGCATGGCGTCGAACAGCGCGTCCTCGGCCAAGCCGCTGACGCGCGGCAGGACGGCGTCGAGCACGCCATCCACGGCGACGGCGGCGGCGGCCAAAGCGCCAGAGATGTCGGGCGTGCTGCTTTGGGACTTGCTGTCGGTCATGGGAAAAGCCTGAAGATCATGCCGCGTAGCATAGCCGCGCGCGAGTCCCGCGTCAGCACGCGCCTGGGCCCCCGATGGAACCTGATTGGCTAGTTGAGGTCGGCCGCTTCTGCGGCGACGCTGCCGTCCGGCCGCACGACGATCTTCTCCACCTTGGCCTTGGCGGCGGCGAGCTTCATCTCGCAATGGCGCTTGAGTTGCGCGCCGCGCGTGTAAGCGGCGATCGCGTCGTCGAGCTTGACCTTGCCGCGCTCCAAATCGCCGACGATCTTCTCCAACTCGGCCAGGGCATCCTCGAAGGAAAGCGCGGCGATGTCGGGGGAAATTTCGGTATCAGCGGAGGCGGTCTTGACCATGGGAATACTCAAGTCTTTTGTTAAACCACAAGCTTAGGCAGGGCAGAAGTTGAGGGCAAGAGAAGCTAGTCTTTATTCACTCTTAGATTTCGAGTCTTTAAATATGTCAACTAGCGCTATGCCACCTAAAAAAAAGCTATTGCTGAAAACGCCCGCCATGCTGGCGCGCCACAAAATTTTAGAAATGCACAACTCGTCTGAAGCAAAGATGTATTGCCACCACCATACTCTCTGATTCAATTGGAAAGGCTAAATTTAAAGTCCCTAAGGCTATCATGCCATTCGTTCGTCGCTACGCCGTACGTCTCTAATTGCAGGGACTGGCCTGCAATCTCGTCATCCTTATGCGGCCAGTCGTCCAGCCAGAAGTAGTCGTACAGCGGTCGCAGAGAAGCCTTAGAGAGAAGCTGGTAAAGATCGGATCAAGGTCATGCTCCACCCTCCAGACGGCAGACGGCAGACGGCAGAGGTCGGGTGCGCAGAAAGCTGTTCGCGAAAATGCTGTGTTTGATTGACAGGCTGCGACGGTAACCTGCCCTGATAGAGGACTGATCAAGACCTTTGCTCCGTCACGGTAATCAGATCATCTAATTACCAGTGGAAAGCCCAAATGGATGGATCAGATGTCGTTTCGCGCGATGGATGCCGCCGAAACAAAAAATTAGCGCACGGAGAGACGATTTACTTGAAAACAGCCAGAATGCTAGGGTTCCCTTCAGGAGTACATCTAGGAAATTTCGTCTGAAAATATGGAACAACTCCTCGCAATTGTTTCAGAGTACGGCACATACACCTATGTGCTTTTATTTGGCTATGCGGCGCTAAAGAGCGGTAGCTTACCGTTATTCGCAGGTATCGCTGCGCAAGCTGGCGCGCTTGACGTTACGACCGTTGGAGTTGCGGCTTTTGCCGGAGGCGTACTCGGCGACGAGGCCCGATACTGGGTAGCCAGGCGCTATGGAAAAACCCTGATGGCCCGCCCGGGGCGATTCCCAGCCATGATTGCCCGCACAGCCGGTCTTATCGCTCAGTATGGTCGCTGGTATATGTTCCTGTATCGCTACCCAAAAGGCCTAAGGACCATCGGCGCTTTTCCGGTCGGATTGACCGGAATGCGATGGCCAGAGTTCGCTGCCCTTAACCTTGGCTCGGCAGCGCTATGGTCTTGCTCTATGGTCGGGGCCGGCTATCTCCTCGGTGAGGCGATCACGAACGCGGTCGAGGCAGGATTTGGGGCGGCGAGCGTGGCAATGCTGATCATCTGCTTGACGCTCTTGGGCGCGCTCGGTCTGAAATACTGGAAGGCCGCCCGATAAGCCACGAATAGCCCCGTAGTTTTGTATAGATTCTGGCTCGTCTCAAAAATACTCATCCATCATCATGTAAAGATGCGCGCTCACACTTCTTGCCAGCGCGGCCAAGTCGTAGCCGCCTTCGAGCGTTGAGACGACGCGGCCTTCGCAGCACTCGTCGGCCACCGCCATGATCTCACGCGTGATCCAGGCATAGTCGTCGTCGGTGAGATTCAGATTCGCCAGCGGGTCGTCTTCGTGCGCGTCGAAGCCCGCCGAGATCAGGATGAACTCCGGCTTAAAGTCGCGCAAAGCCGGCAGCAGGCGGTCGGCCCAGGCGGCGCGAAACTCCCGGCTGCCCGATCCGGGCGGCAGCGGCGCGTTGAAGATGTTGCCGACGCCGCGCTCGACCACCGATCCGGTGCCGGGATAGAGCGGCGACTGGTGGCTGGAGGCGAAGAACAGGTCGGCGTCCGCCTCGAAGGCGGCTTGCGTGCCGTTGCCGTGATGCACGTCGAAGTCCAGCACGGCGATTCGCTGCAAGCCGTGCGCGGCGCGCGCATGGAAGGCGCCGATGGCGACATTGTTGAACAGGCAGAAGCCCATCGGCTGCTCCGGCTCGGCATGATGGCCGGGCGGGCGCACGGCGCAGAAGGCGTTGCGCGCGTCTCCATGCATCACGGCATCGACGGCGGCGCAGAGCGCGCCGGCAGCGCGCAAGGCGGCCTCGCCGGAGCCGGGCGACAGGATGGTGTCGGCGTCGAGCCGGGCATAGCCCTTCTCGGGCAGCGCGCCGAGCAGCGCATGGATCAATTCGGGCGGATGGACGCGGGCGATCTGTTCTTCGCTGGCGAGCGGCGCCTCATGGCGCGCGAGGGCGGCGAAGGCGGGCGCGTCCAAGGCGGCAAGGACGGCCTTGAGCCGCGCCGGCGATTCAGGATGGCCGGGGCCCGGGTCATGGGCGATGCAGGCCGCATGGGTGAAGAGCGCCGTGGTCATAAGACCGCCCTATCCTTCTGCACCAAGCTAGGCCCTCGCGCTAAATGAGGAGCGATGTCATCCGCTCTTGCGGATGCGGAACACGAAACGTCCGCCCTCGGCCGGATCGGCGGCGAGCAATGCATGGCCGGCGGTATCGCAATAGGCCGGGAAATCCTTGGCGGTCGCCGGGTCGTCGGCCGTCACCTCGATCACCGCGCCGGGTTCCAGCGCGCGCAACGCCTTGTTGGTCCGCAGCACCGGCAGCGGGCATTTCAGCCCGGTGAGGTCGAGATGTTCGGCAGGCGGTTGGTCTGAACCCTGGCTTGTCATGGGCCGCAGGATATATCATCGGCGGGAAAAGCGAGAGCGCCCCTGCAGCGGAGATCGCCATGTCTGTCGTGGCCTATACCTACAGCCTGGAAGCCTTCTTCGACGATTGCCGCGCCAGCCTGCTGGCGGACGACGGGCCGGACGGCCAGGCGGCGGTGCGCCGGCACTTGGTCGAATTGCTGCGCCATCCCAAATTGATCTTCGATTTTCTCGGCCCCAATCCCGCCCCCGGGCGGCGCAAGCTGCACCATGAGCCGCGCACCGGGATGCACGCCTTCGTGCATGTGTATGACTCGGCGGGGGTGAGCAAGCCGCATGACCACGGCCCCTGCTGGATCGTGTACGGCAACTTGACCGGCCACACCGACATGATCGACTACCGCCGGCGCGACGACGGCGGCAAAGCGGGCTACGCCGACCTGGAAGCGACGCGCACATATCGCGTGAGCGCCGGCGAAGCGGAGCTGTTCCCGGTCGGCGCGATCCATGAGACGGCGCATCCGGAAGGGCCGTCGATCCTGATCCGCGTGATCTCGGGCGACATGGACAGCGTCTGGCGACACACGTTCAACCCGGCGAAGAAGACGGTGACGGATAGGCCGCCCCGTCCTGAATGAATGGGGCCGGAGCGGGATTAGGGCGCTAAGCGCCTGCCAATCTGCCCCACTGACTCTTCAGCGTCATGCCCGGGCTTGGCCCGGGTATCCAAGCCTTTCCTCCTATCCACACCGCAAGGCGTGGATGCCCGCACCAAGTGCGGGCATGACGGGATAAGAGGGCGGAATCTCACCCCGTAAACCTGCGCGCTTCACACCCCCACCCCGACCCTCCCCCATCAAGGGGGAGGGAGATGACTTGTATCTGCCGAATCAGGCGAGGGTGAAGATTTGCGCGGCTCTCTCGTCCACACCCGCCC
Organism: uncultured Rhizobium sp.; assembly: GCA_964628235.1. Lineage (GTDB taxonomy): Bacteria > Pseudomonadota > Alphaproteobacteria > SMXQ01 > SMXQ01 > CAMAVH01. The sequence goes on from CAZVLU010000044.1 coordinate 5,304, forward strand.
TACTCCCTCCCCCCTTGCGGGGGAGGGTCGGGGTGGGGGGACCTCACGCGAAAAGCAAAAGGGCGGGACCGTCGGGTCCCGCCCTTTGCATTTACGCGCGGCGTTCCTCTATTCGAAGAACTTGTCCTTCTTGAAGACGACCTTGCCTTGCTTGTTCTCGGGCGAGTCGCCCGGCATGTCTTCGCCGCGGATGTTGAGGCGGTGCGACGGGTCGGCGCCCGGGAAGCTGCCGGCGCCGACGCGGAACAGCACCAGCTCTTCCTCGGCGATCGATTCGAACCAGTAATACGCGCCGGCGGGGATCATCACGCCTTCATGCTTGCCAACTTCCTGGCTGTTGCCATGTTCGTCGTGGTAGCGGGCGCGGCCCTGCAGCACGAGGAAGGTGTGGTCCTCGCTCGGGTGCGTGTGCAGGCCGTTCTCGCCGCCCGAGGCATAGACCTTGAGCACCGCCCACATGTTGTCGCCACGCGCGAGGCGCGTGTTGGTGCGGCCCTCTTCGAGCATCTGGGCCTTGAGCTTGTAGAAGCTCATCTTCTTCTCGACCGGCTTGGCGACGTCGGACTTCTTGTAGCTACGAAGTTCAGTCGTGGGCGGAAGCACGGCGGCATCGCTGGGCGCGGTCATGGGCAAGAACCTCCTCGAAACGCTGGTTGGGTGCAGCTTGATCGTTAACCGCCATTTTAGGCCGCTGACTTAGAGCCGCAAGGATTTCCCCACAGCCGGGCCTAGGCCGTTGTTTCGGCTACAGTTATACTCGTTCCATGTCCCGCACCGCCCGCAACGCCGGCCGCGTCACCCGCAAGGCCCCGTCTCCCGCAGCCGCCGCCACAGGCGCGGCCAAGCCAGCGATCACGCTGCGCGTCGATCTCGGCCGCGCCAATGCGGATGGTATCGCCGAAGCCATTGGGCCGGGCAAAGTGCGGCTGCTCGAACTGATCGACGAGACCGGCTCGATCAGCGCCGCCGGCCGCGCCATGGGCATGTCCTATCGTCAAGCCTGGCTGCTGATCGACAGCATGAACCAGGCCTTCGCCGAGCCGGTGACGGAAACCTTGCGCGGCGGCGCGAAGGGCGGCGGCGCGGCGGTCACCGACTTCGGCCGCAAATTGGCGGCGCTGTACCGCGCCATGGAGCGCAAAGCGGCGGATGCTGTGGCCGACGATCTCGCGGCGCTCGACGCAGCGCTGGGCAAAGCCGGAGACTAGTTGCCGGCAAACGTCACGCTCTTGATCACCGCTGTGACCGGCTGGCCGACGTTGAGGCCGAGCGTCGCCAGCGAGCGGCGCGTGATCTGCGCCAAGACCGCCACGCCGGAGCAATCCAAGCGCAGATCGACGCTGGCCCCTGCGCCCTCAGCGATCTCGGCGATCACGCCTTGCAGCATATTGAGCGCGCTGACGCCGGTCGGCGGTTCGAGCGCGATCATCACGTCGCGCGCCAGGATCTGCACGCGCAAGGACGCGCCGATGGCGAGATCCAAACGCGGCACGCGCAGGTCGCCGGCGCGCGTCGCGATCACGCTCAGGCCATAGCCGTCGTCGATTTGCGCCACGCGGGCGTCGAGCAGCGCGCCGGCCTCGCCGCGCGCCAGCGGCAAGCCGCCAAGCCGCGCCATCACCTCGCCGGCCGGGCCGGCGGCGGCGACCGCGCCGTTCTCCATCATCACCACCGTGGTGGCGAGCCGCACCACTTCGGCGACGGCGTGGCTGACATAGACGATGGGGATGCCGGCCTCGTCGCGCAGCCGTTCGATGTAGGGCAAGATTTCCGCCTTGCGCGCGTCGTCGAGCGCCGCCAGCGGCTCGTCCATCAGCAGCAAGCGCGGGCTGGCGAGCAGCGCGCGCCCGATGGCGACGCGCTGCTTCTCGCCGCCCGACAGCGATTGCGGATGACGCTCCAACAGCGCGCCGATGCCGAGCAGCGCCACGATGTCGTCGAACTTGGCGCGACGCTCCTGTGCGGGCGTGAACCAGCGGCCGTAGCGCAGGTTCTGACGCACCGTGAGATGCGGGAACAGCCGGCCTTCCTGAAAGACATAGCCGACGCGGCGGCGGTGCGGCGGTACGAACAGGCGTTGCTGCGTGTCGATCAAGGTTTCGCCATCGACGCCGACGCGGCCCTGCTGCGGCTTCACCAGCCCGGCGATGATGTTGACCAGCGTCGTCTTGCCCGAGCCCGAGCGGCCGAACAGCGCCGTCAGCCCCGCCCCCGCCGCGAAGCTGGCGCGCAGATGGAAGTCGCCCTGGCGATGATCGACCGAGACGTCCAGCATCAGACACCCCCGATGTTGCGCGCGGCGCGCCGCGCCAGCCATTCGGAGACGAGCAAGGCCGCCAGCGACAGCGCCACCGAGATCAGCGTCAGGCGGATCGCCCCGGCGTCGCCGCCCGGCACGTTGAGATAAGTGTAGATCGCGGTCGGCAGGGTGCGCGTCTCGCCGGGAATGTTCGAGACGAAGGTGATGGTCGCGCCGAACTCGCCCATCGCCTTGGCGAAGCCGAGGATCGCGCCGGCCAGCACGCCGGGCAGGATCAGCGGCAGCGTCACCGTGAGAAACACCATGATCGGACTCGCGCCGAGCGTGCCGGCCGCTGCTTCTAATCGCTTATCGACCGCCTCGATCGACAGCCGCATGGCGCGCACCATGAGCGGAAAGCCCATGACGGCGCAGGCGAGCGCGGCGCCGGTCCAGCGGAAGGCGAAGACGATGCCGATGTCGGCCAGCAGTTCGCCGAAAAAGCCGCGGCGGCCGAACAGGATGAGCAGGATATAGCCGGTGACGACCGGCGGCATGATCAGCGGCAGATGCGTCAGCGCGTTGAGCAACGCATGGCCCCAGAAGCGCTTGCGCGCCAAGACCCAGGCGACGGCGAGCGCCAGCGGCAGGCTGGCCAGGGTCGCCCATAGGGCGACGCGCAGGCTCAAGCCGACGATCTCCCATTCCTCCGGCGTGAGCCAATCCGTCATGGCGCGACTGTAACCGAGCGCCGGCTAATCGAGAACCGCGAAGCCTTGCCGCTCGAATAAAGGCTTGGCCTTGGCCGAGCGCAGATGAGCGAGGAAGGCTTCGGCATCGCGATTCTTCGACGACGCGACCACGGCGGCGGGATAGACGATGGCCGGATGGCTATCCGCCGGGAAGACATCGACGACGCGCACGGCGGGATCGGCGGCGGCGTCGGTCGCGTAAACGATGCCGAACGGCGCTTCGCCGCGCGACACCAGCAATAGCGCGGCGCGCACGTCGTCGGTCTGCGCGACCTTCTGCTCCACCGCGCCCCAAACGCCGAGCGATTGGAGCGCCGCCTTGCCGTATTTGCCGGCCGGCACGGCATCGACATTGGCCATCGCCAAGCGATGATTGTCGAGCGCGCCGGCGAGAGCGAAGCCCGGCGCGATTTTTAAAGCGGTCTTGTCGCCCTTCGCCGCCACCAGCACAATGCGGTTGCCGAGCAGATCGCCGCGCGTCGCCGGCTTGATGAGGGTCTTGCCGGCGACGTAATTCATCCAATCGCTGTCGGCGGAGATGAACAGGTCGGCCGGCGCGCCCTGCTCGATCTGGCGCGCTAGCGCCGACGAGGCGGCATAGGAGACCTTCACGCCCTTGCCGGTTTCGGCGCGCCATTGCGCTGCGATGTCGTCGAGCGCGGTCTTCATGCTGGCCGCGGCGAACACCAGGACATCTTGCGCTTGCGCCGGCAGGCTCGGCGCGAGCATCAAGGCGGCGAGCAGGCATCCCAGAATTCGGCTGCAGCGCATGGCGAAACCTTCGTTATATCGGAACTGATACAACGATTATGCCGCCGGGCAGGCGTCATATCAATATGAATATAACGCTCGGAGTGAGACCCTACTCGAACGTCGTCAGCGTCTGGATCTGCAGATATTCGCGCACGCCCTCGATGCCGGCGCGCCGGCCGATGCCGCTCTGCTTAACGCCCCCGTAGGGTGCCCGGCGGTTGACGCTTTCGGTGCCATGCGTGTTGACGAAGACCGAGCCGGCCTCGATGCGGCGCGCGACGTCGAGCGCGGCGTCGACGTTCTTGCTCCACACCGAGCCGCCGAGGCCGTAGATCGTGTCGTTGGCGCGCGCGATGGCGTCGTCGAGATTCTTATAGGTGGCGATGGGCAGCAGCGGGCAGAACTGCTCCTCGCGCATCAGCCGCGAATCCTCGGCCACGTTGGTGGCGATCATCGGCGCCATGAAATGGCCCTGCTTGGTCTTGGCCTCGTCGCGCAGCGTGCCGAGACGCGTGACCTCGGCGCCGGACTTTTCGGTTTCGGCGAGCAAGGCTTCGGCGCGTTCCAAGGCGCGGGCCGTGTGCATCGGCCCCATGCCGACGCCTTCGGCGAGGCCATCGCCGACCACCAGTTTGTTCACTTGCGCGCTGAAGGCGTCGACGAATTTGTCGGCGATGGATTCGGGCACATAGACGCGCTTGATCGCCATGCAGACCTGGCCGGTCATGCGATAGACGGCGCGCGCCATGCGGGCCATCGATTCGTCGCCGAGATCGGCGTCTTCGAGCAAGATCGCCGGGTCGTTGCCACCGAGCTCCAGGGTGATGCCTTTGATGGTCTGCGCCGCGTTGGCCATGATCTTGGCCGCCGACGGTACTGAACCGGTAAAGCCGATCTTGTCGACGCCGGGGTTCATCGTCAGCGCGTCGCCGATCTCGCCCGGCAGGCCGGTGACGATATTGAGCAAGCCTTTGGGCAATTCCGACGCGAAGGCCGTGGCGTAGCCGATCAAGCCGAGCGGGCAAGTCTCTGGCGGCTTCAAGACGACGCTATTGCCCGCGAGCAGCGCCGGCAGGAACTGCTGCACGGCCAGCGTGACCGGCGCATTCCACGGCACGATCGAGACGACGACGCCGAACGGGATATGGCCGACGAAGGTGCGGCCGTTGGGCGCGTCCATCTCGCGCGGCTTGTCCAATTCGCCGGCCAGCTCCAGCGTCATCTCCATGCGCTTGGAGACGCCGGCCAGCTCGCCCTTGGCCTCGCCGAGCGTCTTGCCGTTCTCGCGCACGAACAGCGCGGCGCGCTCCGCCATGCCCTCGTCGGCTTTCTTGAGCGCGCGGCCCAAAGCCTCGGCGCGCTGCGCGAACGTCAGCTTGGCCCAGGCCGGCTGCGCTTTGCGCGCGGCGGCGATGGCAGCCTCGACATCCTGCGGCGTGCCGCGCGGCACGGTTCCCACCAACTCGTCCTTGCGCGCCGGGTTGTAAACCTCGATCAGAGTGTTGCTGTTCACGCGTTCGCCATTGATCAACATGCTGGCATGAACGGGCGCAGGATTGGCGCTCATCGGACTCTCCCTGGATGACTGTCGTTGTTTTGCCCGATCATAGCGGAAACGCTCGCGCGCCCGCCATGGGCTTTTCTCGTCACGGCGATCGGTGTTAGATGGACAATCACCTGTGGGAGAGTTTTCGCCATGCGCACCATCGACGCCGACGCCCATGTCTTGGAGACGCCCTACACCTGGGAATTCATGGACGAGGCCGACCGCAAATACACGCCGATGATCGTCGCGCAGACCTTCGGCGCCGGCATCGCCGCCAACGACGGACGCAATACCCAGAAGGAATTCTGGATCAGCGACGGCCGGCTGATCCCGAAAGACAAGAATGTCGGCAACAACACGCCGGAAGCGGCGCGCGAAATGCGCGATGTCGCCGCGCGGCTCAAGCATATGGACGAGCTCGAGATCGACGTCCAGGTGCTCTATCCGACCTTCTTCATCTGGCCCTATACGCGCAAGGCCGAGGTGCAACGCGCGCTGGTGAAAGGCTATAATCGCTGGCTCGCCGAAATCTGGAAGAAGAGCGGCGACCGCTTGCGCTGGGTCGCTATGGTCTCGACCTATGATCTATCGAAAGCGCGTGAAGAATTGTCGTTCGCCAAAGAGCATGGCGCGTGCGGCGTCTATATGCGCGGCCTGGAAGCCGACCGCAAGCCGAGCGATCCCTATTTCTTCCCGCTCTATGCCGTCGCCGAGGAGCTGGACTTGCCGATCTGCTTCCATTCGGCGGCCGGCTCTTACGCGCACCACGATTTCTTCGTCGACGACTCGGGTTTCAACAAATTCAAGCTCTCGACCATCGGCGGCTTTCACATGCTGGTGATGGATGGCGTGCCGCAGATGTTCCCGAAATTGCGCTGGGGCTTCGTCGAGGTCAGCGCGCAATGGCTGCCTTACATGCTCAACGACCTGGCGCTGCGCTTCAAGCGGCGCGGCAAGCGCCTGCCCGCCAATCCGCTGCAGGCCAACAACATCTATGTCGCCTGCCAGGTGACCGACGATCTGCCGGAGATTCTGCGCGTCGCCGGCGAGGATAATCTGGTCGTCGGCACCGACTACGGCCATCACGACACCTCGACCGAGATCGAGGCGCTGCGGCTGCTCAAAAGCGACGGCAAGATTCCGCCCGCCGCCGTCGACAAAATCCTCGGCGCCAACGCCAAGGCGCTCTATGGAATCTAGACCGAGCGCAGATTGACGCGCGTCTCGAGCTTCGCCGCCGCTTCCTTGCGCTCGCTGTAGCGGTCGGTGAGATATCCCGAGATGTCGCGCGTCAGCAGCGTGAACTTGACCAATTCCTCCATCACGTCGACGACGCGGTCGTAATAGGACGACGGCTTCATGCGGCCGGCTTCGTCGAATTCCTCAAAGGCTTTGGCGACAGACGATTGGTTCGGGATGGTGATCATGCGCATCCAGCGCCCGAGAATGCGCATCTGGTTGACCGCGTTGAACGACTGCGAACCGCCCGACACCTGCATGACCGCGAGCGTGCGGCCCTGGGTCGGACGCAGCGCGCCGCTCACCAACGGGATCCAATCGATCTGCGACTTCATCACGCCGGTCATCGCGCCGTGGCGCTCCGGGCTGGTCCACACCTGGCCTTCGGACCATAGCGAAGCCTCTCGCAATTCCTGAACCTTCGGATGGCTGTCGGCCGCGCCGTCAGGCAACGGCAGGCCGTCCGCGTGGTAGATGCGGGTTTCAGCGCCGAAATGCTCGAGCAACCGCTGGGCTTCTAGCGTCAAGAAGCGGCTGTAGGAGCGGCTGCGCAACGAGCCGTAGAGCAGCAAGATGCGCGGCTTGTGCCCAGACAACGGCGGCGTCAGCTCTGCCTTGTCGGGGATCCGGACGCAATCGGGCCGCAAATTCGGCAGATCAGACAACGCGACGGCCCGCCTCGTCGATCACCAGTTGCCCATCCTCTTTGCGGAATGGGCCGCGTTGCGGCTCAGGCAAGATGTCGAGGACGATCTCCGACGGACGGCAGAGGCGGATGCCCGCCGCCGTCACGACGAACGGACGGTTGATAAGGATCGGATGCGCCATCATGGCGTCGAGCAGCGCATCGTCGCTCAGAGTTGGATCGCCGAGTCCCAGTTCGGCGTATGGCGTGCCCTTTTCCCGCAGCGTCTCGCGCACGGTGAGTCCGGCTTTGCCGATCAAGTCGGCCAGCGCCGCGCGGGCCGGCGGCGACTTGAGATATTCGACGATCGTCGGTTCGACGCCGGCATTGCGGATCAGCGCCAGCGTGTTGCGCGAGGTCTCGCAGGCGGGATTGTGGAAGATCGTGACGCTCATTCGGCGGGCTCGCTTCGTTTCGCCGCCGCCGGCTGCCGCGCGCCGCGTTCGTACCAGCCCTTGCTGCGGTTGACGATATGCACCACCGACAGCATCACGGGCACTTCGATCAGCACCCCGACGACGGTCGCGAGCGCCGCCCCCGAGTTGAGGCCGAACAGGGCGATGGCGGCGGCGACCGCCAGCTCGAAAAAGTTGCTGGCGCCGATCAGCGCCGAGGGGCCGGCGACGCAATGCTGTTCGCCCACCGCGCGGTTGAGCCAATAGGCGAGGCCGGAGTTGAAATAGACCTGGATCAGGATCGGCACCGCGAGCAGCGCGATGACCAGGGGCTGCGCGACGATCTGGCGGCCCTGGAAGGCGAACAGCAGCACTAACGTCGCCAGCAGCGCGACCAGCGACAGCGGCTGCATGATGCGGAGCGCGCGCTCCAGCGCATCGCCGCCCTGCGCCAGCAACTGACGCCGCACGAGTTGCGCCACTGCGACCGGCAACAGGATGTAGAGCGCCACCGAGAGGATCAAGGTGTCCCACGGCACGACGATGGCCGACAGCCCGAGCAGCAGGCCGACGATCGGCGCGAAGGCGACGATCATGATGGCGTCGTTGAGCGCCACTTGGCTGAGCGTGAAATGCGGCTCGCCTTTGGTCAAGTTCGACCAGACGAAGACCATGGCCGTGCAAGGCGCGGCAGCAAGTATGATAAGCCCGGCGATGTAGGACTCGATCTGCGCTTCCGGCAGATAGGGGCGGAACAGCCAGCCGATGAACAGCCAGCCGAGCAGCGCCATGGAGAACGGCTTCACCGCCCAATTGACGAACAAGGTGACGCCGATGCCGCGCCAATGGGCGCTGACTTTGCTGAGCGCGGCGAAATCGATGCGCATGAGCATCGGCACGATCATCAGCCAGATCAGCACGGCGACCGGCAAATTGACTTTGGCGATCTCGGTCGCGCCGATGACCTCGAAGACGCCGGGCATGAGATAGCCCAGCCCGATGCCGACGACGATGCAGAGGGCGACCCACAGGGTCAGGTAACGCTCGAAGGTCGACAATTTAGGCGTCCTGACGCTTGGATGTGGCGCCGTCCATCGCGCCGATCGCGTTCAGGCGGTTGCGCAGCGACAGATGATCGAGGCTCTTGAGCGGCAGATTGACGAAAACGCCGATTCGATTGCGCATGAATTTCGCCGCCTGGACGAAGGCCGCTTTCTTTTCGACGTCGGTGCCCTCCACCTCCGCTGGGTCTTCGAGGCCCCAATGGGCGGTCATCGGCTGGCCTGGCCACAGCGGGCAAACTTCGCCGGCGGCGTTGTCGCAGACGGTGAAGATGAAATCCATCTTCGGCGCATCGGCCTTGGCGAATTCATCCCAGCTTTTCGAGCGCAGGCCGGCGGTCGGATAGCCCATGTCGGCGAGAACCGTCAGCGACAGCGGATGGACCGCACCCTTCGGCTGGCTGCCGGCTGAGAAGCCGCGAAACTTCCCGCCGCCTTCGCCGTTGAGGATCGCTTCGCCGAGAATGGACCGCGCCGAATTGCCGGTGCAGAGAAACAGCACGTTATAAATTGGGTCGGACATGTTCGGATTCCTTCGGAGGACAGCAGGGGGTGAGATCGGCGACAAGCGGCGCGCACAGTTCGGGGCGACCGCCGCAACAGTCTTTCAACAAGAAGCCGACGACATCGCGGACTTGGCCGAGATCGGCGCGATAGAGGATGGAACGACCCTGACGTTCGGACTCGATCAGCCCAGCCCGCGCCAAGATCGCCAGATGGCTCGACATGGTGTTGTGCGGCACGCCCAAGGCGGCGGCGACATCGCCCGCCGGCAAACCGTCCGGCTCATGGCCCACCAGGAGCTTGAAGGCGTCGAGCCGGGTCGGCTGCGCCAAAGCGGCGAGGGCTGCGATGGTTTTCATATTGTCCATATGTCGAGATATATCGACATAATAAATGGGACGCAAGCGCGGCGTGAATGAGCCGCAAATTAGCTGGTCTGCGGCGGCCGGACGGCGTTGGGGTCCATTTCCAAGCTGGCGGCGACGACGGCGCGACGCTGCCACAGCCAGGCGGCGGCGATCAGCGACAAAGCGCCGCCGGCGATGAAGACCGCCGGCAGGCCGACCGCCTCCGACGCGCTGCCCATCATCACCGCGCCGAGCGCCGGGGTGCCGCGGAAGATGACGCCATACAGGCTCATGACGCGGCCGCGCATCTGACTTTCCACGGCGTTCTGCATCAGCGTCTGGGTGCTGGTGCCGTTCACCGTCATGCAGGCGCCGCAAATGAAAGCGCCGACGAGGCCGACGAGGAAAATGTCTGTGGCCGCCAAAATCATGATGCCCGCCGCGCCGATCGGCAGGCTGATGATCGAGAACAGGCTGAGCTTCTTCACGCTGCCGCGCTGCGCCAACCAAATCGCCGTGCTCAGCGCGCCGAGACCGGCCGCTGCCGTGAGCATGGACAGGCCGTGCGCGCCCATGCCGTAGATCAGGTCGGACACGCCGGGCAACAGGTCGATGAAGGGCTTGATGCCGACGCCGACGGCCATCAGCGTGAGCAGCATCGGGCCAATCCCCGGATGGCGGAAGGCATAAGAAAAGCCCTCGACGGTTTGACGCCAGATGCCGCCCTTCTTGCTCGCCAATTCGTCCGGATAGAGATCGCGCATCATATAGAGGCCGATCAGCAACGAGAGGAAGCTAAAGGCGTTGAAGGCGAAGGCCCCGCCCGTGCCCCAATGGACGATGATGAAGCCGCCGACGGCAGGCCCGAGAAAGCGGGCCAAGTTGAACAGGCCGGCGTTGACCGCCACGGCCGAGCCGATGTTCTCCCGGCTGACCATGCCGGCGACCATGGCGAGGCGCGCCGCCGTATTGAACGACATGACAATGCCGAGAAACAGCGTCAGGCCGAACAGCGTCCAGGCATCGATCCAGCCGAGGTAGGTCAGCACGGTGAGCGCGATCGACTGAAGCATCGCCAACGTCTGCGTGACCTTCATGATCGTCAGACGATCGACGCGGTCAGCCAGCACGCCGGCAAGCGGCGAAAACAGCACGGTGGGGAAAAGATCGGCGAAGGCGATCAAGCCGAGCCAAGCCGGCGACTTGGTCAATTCCCAGGTCAGCCAGCCGATCGCGATGCGCTGCGTCCACATGCCGACCAAGGCGAGCGCAGAGCCGATGGTAAAAAGGCGGAAATTGCGTTCCGACAGCGCGCGGGCGATGCCGCCGTAGCCGCTTTTGGCCATGGGAAAGGCTCGGGGAATTTGGGGCTGACGAAAAACATACGACGGGCCGTGAAGCCCGGATTTGAGTGTGTTCTAATCCCCTCTCCCCCGAGCCGCAACCGCTGGCGCGGGGCATGGCTATACATTAAGTATTTATTGGCGCTACGCGCGCGCACCGCCCAAGAGTATAAAACGCCCATGCCGCTTCTAACCGCCTCCGAACTCGCCGCGCTGTTGCCGCCGCTCGCCGATCTGGCGCGTCGCGCCGGCGCCGAAGTGATGCGCGTTTACGAATCCGACTTCACCGTGCAGACGAAAGCCGATGACACGCCGGTGACCGAAGCGGACGAAGCCGCCGAAGCGGTCATCCTGCCGCCGCTGGCGCACTTGTTGCCCGGCGTGCCGGCGATCTCCGAGGAGGAAGCCGCCGCCGGCCAATCCCCTGCTCTCAACGGCGCGCGCTTTTGGGCGATCGATCCGCTCGACGGCACCAAGGAGTTCATCAAACGCACTGGCGAGTTCAGCGTGAACATCGGCCTGATCGACGGCGGCCGCCCGGCGCTCGGCGTGATCTACGCGCCGGTGACAAAGATGCTCTACGCCGCCGCCGGCCCCGGGACCGCCTTTCGCCAGAAAGACGGCGGCCCGCGCGAAGCCATTACGGCACGCAACCCGCCCGCCGACGGCATGGTGGTGCTGGCCAGCCGTTCGCACGACAACGATCAAGCATTGCGCGACCGTCTCGCCGAATTGCCGGTGCGCGAGCGGCGCAAGATGGGCAGTTCGCTCAAATTCTGCATGATCGCCGAAGCGGACGCCGACATTTATCTGCGCTACGGCCCGACGAGCGAGTGGGATACCGCCGCCGGGCAGGCGATTCTCGAAGCGGCCGGCGGCAGCGTCACGCGGCTCGACGGCAGCCCGATGATTTACGGCAAGGCGCAGGACAGATATCTCAACCCCTCCTTCGTCGCGCGAGGCCGTCGCTAATGGGTCGGCGATGATCCGCGCCGCGACTGACCAAAGCATCGCCGAGGCCGCTGCGCTGCTGCGCGCCGGCGCGCTCGTCGCCCTGCCGACCGAAACGGTCTACGGCCTCGGCGGCGACGCGACCAACGACGCAGCGGTCGCCGCTATCTATGCCGCTAAGGGCCGCCCGACGTTCAATCCGCTGATCGTCCATGTCGCCGATCTCGCCGCGGCCGAGAAATTGGTCGTCGTCGATGATCGCGCGCACCAGTTGGCCGCAGCCTTCTGGCCCGGGCCGCTGACGTTGGTGCTGCCGCGTCGCGAAAACAGCGGTCTATCGCTGCTGCTCAGCGCCGGCCTCGATACGGTCGCCATACGCAGCCCCGACCATCCCGTCGCGCAAAGCCTGCTGATCGCCGCGAACCGGCCGATCGCCGCGCCGAGCGCCAACCGCTCGACTGAAGTGAGCCCGACCACGGCACAGCATGTCGCCGACTCATTCGCCGGCGTTGCGAACGGGCCGGCGATGATCCTCGATGCCGGCGCTTGCGCCGTCGGCGTCGAATCCACCGTGCTCGATCTCAGCCTGCCGATCCCGACGCTGCTGCGGCCGGGCGGCGTGACGCCCGAACAGATCGCCGCCGTGATCGGTCCGATCCAGCGCGCGCATCATGGCGATCTCGGCAGCGCCGCGCGGCCCTCGCCTGGCATGATGGCGCGGCATTACGCGCCGCGCTGCCCCGTGCGCCTCGACGCCCGCTCCGTCGCGCCGGATGAGGCGCTGCTCGCCTTCGGCGCGCCGCTTCCTGGCGCGGCCCAGACGCTGAACCTCAGCGCGCGCGGCGATCTGGTGGAAGCCGCAGCCAATCTATTCGCCATGCTGCGCGCCCTCGACGAACCGGGTTTCGCCGCCATCGCCGTCATGCCGGTGCCGAACGAAGGCCTCGGCCTCGCCATCAACGACCGATTGGCGCGCGCCGCCACGCCGGCTTAAACTGATCCCATGAGCGCCCCGCCCCCCACCGCCAGGTCTGACGCGCCGATCCTCGTCAGCGATGCCGACCGCGACGTTCTGGCCGCGATCAAGATCGTCGTCGGTCCGAAAGGCTGGCTCGACGCTGCCGGCGACATCGCGCCCTATCTGCATGACCAGCGCGGCCTCTATGTCGGGCGCACGCTTGCCGTGGTGCGCCCCGCCAGCACCGAAGAAGTCGCCGCCGTGGTCAGTCTTTGCGCGGCGGCGAAACTGCCCATCGTGCCGCAAGGCGGCAATACCGGTCTTGTCGTCGGCTCGGTGCCGGACGGCTCGGGGCGCAGCATCGTGCTGAGCCTCGCGCGCATGAATAAAATCCGCGCGATCGATCCGATCAACAACACGATGACGGTGGATGCCGGCTGCGTGCTCGCCAGCTTGCAACAGGCCGCGTCCGAAGCGGACCGGCTGTTTCCGCTCAGCCTCGGGGCCGAGGGCAGTTGCATGATCGGCGGCAATCTCTCGACCAACGCCGGTGGCGTGCAAGTTCTGCGCTACGGCAATGCGCGCAATCTCGTGCTCGGCCTCGAGGTCGTGTTGCCCGACGGACGCATGTGGGATGGCTTGCGCGGTTTGCGCAAAGACAACGCCGGCTACGACCTCAAGCAGCTTTTCATGGGCGCGGAAGGCACGCTCGGCGTCATCACCGGCGCGGTGCTGCGCCTCTTCCCGCAGCCGCGCAGCGTCGTCACCGTCTTCGCCGCCGTGCCCAAGCTGGCGCATGTCATGGAACTGCTCGGCGAAGCGCAGGCGGCGACGGGCGAAGCGGTGCGCGGCTTCGAGCTGATCCCCGAGATCGGCCTCGACTTCGTCACGCGCCATATCGAAGGGACGAGCCGGCCGCTCAAGACCGCCTCGCCTTGGTATGTGCTGATGGAATTCGCCGGCGGCGACGAGAAATTGCGGAGCAGCGTCGAAGCCTTTCTCGAAGCCGCCTTCGAATCGGGCCGCGTCGCCGACGCGACAATCGCCGAGAGCGAAACGCAGGCCAAACAGATCTGGCGCATCCGCGAGACCTTGCCGGAAGCGCAGACCCGCGAAGGCGGCAGCATCAAGCATGACGTCGCCGTGCCGATCTCGCGCATCGTCGACCTGATCGAGCAAGGCACCCGCCGCTTGGAAGCCTGGTTGCCCGGCGCGCGCGCCTTCCCGTTCGGCCATGTCGGCGACGGCAATATCCATTTCAACGTCAGCCAGCCGCCCGGCATGGACAAGGCCGCCTTCATCGCGCGCTGGGACGAAGCCAACAAGATCATCCATGACCTCACGGCGGAATTGCGCGGCAGCTTCTCGGCGGAACATGGCATCGGCCGGCTCAAGCGCGCGGAATTGACGCATTACCGCTCGGCGGTCGAGATCGATCTCATGCGCCGCGTGAAAGCCGCGCTTGATCCCGAGGGGCTGATGAATCCGGGCATCATCCTGTGAGCCTATCAGCCGCAACGCCCTGGCCGGCGATCCCGCGCGGCTGGCAACAGGCCGCCTTGTTCGCCTGGATCGCCGGCATGGCCACGGTGGCGGTCTTCTCGCTGTCGTCGCGCCTCGGCCCGCCGGAAGGCTTGGGCATGGACAAAATCGTGCATTTCGCCGGCTATATGATCCTCGCCTTGCAAACTCAGCCGGCCTTCTCGACACGCCGCGCCGCGCTGATCGCGGCGCTTTGCATGATCCCCTTCGGCATCGCCATGGAAGTCGGGCAGGACTACGTGCCGGGGCGCCAGGCCGACGGCTTCGACGCCATGGCCAACAGCATCGGCGCGCTAATGGGCATCGCCGTCGCGCCGGCTTTCCGCCGCCTCTGCGCGCGCCTCGTCGCGCGAGCCTAATTGCCCGTGTAGCTGACGCGCCAGATCACGTTGGCGACATCGTCGGCGACGAGCAGGCTGCCGTCCTTCGCCACCGCCGTGCCGACCGGACGACCGATGACGCGGGCGGTCGACGCGCCATCGACCCAAAAGCCCGACATGAAGACTTCATAATGGCTCGCTGGCTTGCCGTTCTCGAAGGGCACGAAGGCGACGGTGTAGCCGCGCGGGCTCCCGGCATTCCACGAGCCGTGCAGGCCGACGAAAGCGCCGCCACGATATTTCTGCGGAAAGCTGCTGCCGGTGTAGAAGGCCAAGCCGAGCGCGGCCGCATGGGCTTCGAACAGAGTATCCGGCACGATGGCCCGCTTCACCAAATCGGGCCGCCGGTCGGCGAAGCCTGGCTGCGGATAGCTGCCGATATAGCTGTAAGGCCAGCCGTAGAAGCCGCCGTCCTGCACACGCGTCAGATAGTCCGGCACAAGCCCATCGCCCATGCCATCGCGCTCATTGACGACAGTGAAAAGATCGTTGCTGCCCGGATAGAAAGCGATGCCGACCGGATTGCGCAGGCCGGCGGCGAAGGTGCGCTGCTTGCTGCCATCGGCGGCGAACTCCTGAATCGTCGCGCGCGGCTCGGGCTCCTCGGCGATGTTGCCGGCCGAACCGATCGAGACGTAAATCTTGCTGCCGTCCGGGCTGAAGGCGAGGTTGCGCGTCGCATGGCCGTCTGTGCCGCCGAAGGCGCCCTCGGGCGTGATGCGCTGCGGGCGAACCGTCGCTTTATCCATGCCAGCGCTGTAGGGCACCCGCCAAATGCCGGCGCGGTCGCCGATATAGAGCGCGCCACCCTGCAGGGCGAGGCCGTGGGGATAGTCGAAGCCTTCCGCGAAGACGGAGCGGCTGTCGGCCCTGCCGTCGCCATCGCTGTCGCGCAGCAGCACAACATGGCGCGAGCGCGGCTCGGCGAGGAAGATTTCGCCGTCCGGCCCGACCTCGAGCCAACGGGCATGGTTCAACTTGTCGGCAAAGATGTTCACTGTGAAGCCGGCCGGCACCCGCGGCATTTGATCGTCCCGGCGTGTGACCGGGGACGAACGGTTCGAGCGGCTCGGGGTCGCGCCCGGCGCCGGCATATCCCCTGGCCTGACCTCGATGCGGGTCCCTGGGGCCGGGTCGGCAGCCCGGACCTGGGTTGTATAAACGGCAGCGCTGAGGGCGGCGAGAACAGCGAAGCAAGCCAAGGCTCGGTGATGCGAAATCATCGTGGTGAACTCCAACAAACGGGCGTTTTCCCCAGCCCGACTAAGCTGTCAGGGGTGCCGGACGGCGGCAAATCACGCTCCCGTCAGGCCGTCTTGTGGGGCAAACGGCTTTAAACCTAAGGCGCTCCTTGGAGTTCCAAGCCCGCGGATAAAGTCTTGGTTACCTCTGCGAAATCGCTGTAATTGCAAATAATTTTCTCCTAATGTGCATAGGTTAAACGGCGTATAACCTTGCCTAAAAGGATAAGACCGAGAGGATGTATTGATGTTGCGCGTGCTTGTCGCCGATGACCATCCGCTGTTTCGCGATGGCCTTCGGATCCTCCTCCAGCAGTTGGAAGACAGAGTGACGGTCCACGAAGCCGGCACGCTGGCCGACGCGCTGCAACTGGCGCAAACCCATGCCGCCGAACTCAATTTGCTGCTCGTCGACCTGCGCATGCCGGGCGCGAGCGGTTTCGATGGCGTCAGGGCGCTGCGCGCCGCCGCCCCGAAGGCGCCCTTGGTCGTCATTTCCGGCTACGAAACCAAACGCAACGCCGAGCAAGCTCTCGAAGCCGGCGCTGCGGGATTCATTCCTAAATCGACGTCCTCCAGCGTGA
This sequence comes from uncultured Rhizobium sp., assembly GCA_964628235.1. Taxonomy (GTDB): domain Bacteria; phylum Pseudomonadota; class Alphaproteobacteria; order SMXQ01; family SMXQ01; genus CAMAVH01. The sequence continues at coordinate 21,824 of CAZVLU010000044.1, forward strand.
CGCTGAACGCCTTGAAGCTGGTTTTGCTCGGCGAGGTTTATGTGCCGCCCTCCTTGATCTACGGGCCGCAGACAGACGATCCCGACTCGGAAATCGGCGGGACGCCGAGCGCCCCAAGCCTCGATCTGTCGAAGCTCGCGCCGCTCACTCAGCGTCAGCTCGACGTTCTGGCCCTGATCGGCCAAGGCAAATCCAACAAAGACATCGCCGACAAGCTCGGCATCTCCGAAGGCACGGTGAAGGTCCATGTCGGCGCCATCCTCAAAGTGCTCGGCGCGACCAACCGCACGCAAGCGGCGCTTATGGCGATCGACATGGGCGTGACGCCGGAATCGACCGCCGCCTAAATTCACCTACGGCATCTACCGAACCGCGCCGGAAAAAAATCTGGGCGGTCACGCTCGGGAGGGCGGCGCGATGATCGGGACTTTGACCACAACGGTCGGCGGCAGCGCCATGACGATTCATCTGGCGCAGCCGCAAGGCTTCGCCGGTCCCCGCCCCTGCATATTGGTGTTCCACCACAAGGGCGGCGTCGATGAATTTACCCAAGAGCGCCTGATGCGCCTTGCCGAGGCCGGCTATCTCGCCGCAGCGCCCGACTTCTATCACCGCAAAGCTGACGCCGACGTCGATAGCAAAATGGCAGCGATGCTCGACGACGAGATTGTCGCCGACGCCATGGCGGCGCTCGCCGCTGTCAAAGCCGCCGCCCCAGTGCGCGGCGACGCGCTTGCCACGCTCGGCCATTGTATGGGCGGGCGCATGTCTCTGCTGGTCAGCAGCGCCCAACCCGGCTTCGTCGCCTGCGTCGCCTACTATCCGGGCAATATGTTCGTCGCCAGAGGCGACGGTCCCTCGCCGTTCGACAAACTGTCGGGGCTCAAAGCCGCGACGGCTGTCTTCGTCGGCAACGACGATATCAACCCCTCTCCTGAGGATGTCGATAAGCTCGACGACGCCATGACCGGTTTCGGCGTCCGCCACACGATCCATCGCTATGACGGCGCAGCGCATGCCTTTCAGAATTTCACCGAACCGAGCCGCCACCGCGAGGCGCAAGCGCGCGATGCCTGGGGCAAGACGCTCGCTTTCCTGGCGGCTGAACTGAAGCCTTAGATTACGACTTGGCCGCTGTTTCGCCCGTGATGTGCGCCATGGCGAAACGGATCCAACTGCCGTCCGGCGATTCGCAACGCGCCTCGTCCACCATCAAAGCCAGCCCCGGCAAGCGCCATTGTTTGCGCCATAGCGCCATGTCTTCCATGATGTGATCGCGTAGGCGCCTGCGCATACGCCCGAGGATGAGCCGACGACCGAAAAAGAAATAGGTCGCGGCGACGACGACGGCGAAGGCGACGCCAGCATGCCATTCGACAAACCAGCCGAGAGCCACGCCGCCGAACAAAGCTCCGTAGACCCACCAGAGTTTCTCGGCCTGGACGTTGACAGGCGAGTCGACGTGATCGAGCTTGGCGAAGTTCAACTCGATCTGCAGACGCCCGTCATCCATCGCTTGACGCAACGCGGCGAGATAATCTTTGTCTTCCATGGCGAGCGCTCGGCTGAGGAAACCGCAGCAGGCGTAGCGCCGTTCCTCCTCCGGCGCAAGAGGCTGGCGCGGCTGCCGCCGCATCCCTCGCTCTCGGCTCTTCCCATCCGGACCCGGCTGGGTTAACCCTGCAGGCTATGTTCCGCCGTTTGTTCGACCTGCCCTATCTGCTGCTCAGCCTGTCGTCCCTGTTCTGGGCCGGCAATTTCATCATCGCGCGCGCCGTGCAAGGGATCGTGCCGCCGTTCGGCCTGGTGTTTTGGCGTTGGTTCGGCGCCTTCCTGATCCTGACGCCGTTCGCCATCAAGGCCGTGCGCGAGGATTGGCCGACGCTGAAGGATCACTGGCCGATCATTCTCGTCCTGTCGCTGGTCGGCGTCGCCTCGTTCAACGCGCTGGTTTATCTCGGCCTGCAAAGCACCACGGCGATCAACGCGCTGCTGCTGCAATCGGCCATGCCGCTGCTCATCGTCGCCTTCGGCTGGATGCTGTTTCGCGACCAGATAAAGCCGCTGCAAGGCTTCGGCATCGCTTTGTCGTTAATCGGGGCCGCCGCCATCGTCGGTCGCGGCGATTGGCAGGCGCTCGTCGGCCTCGGCCTCAATATCGGCGACGTGCTGATCTTCATCGCCGTCGCGCTCTGGGCGGTCTATTCGGTGCTGCTGAGAAAGCGCCCCAAAATGCGCGCGCTGACTTTCACCTACGCCACGGTGACGGTGAGCGTCATCGTGCTGGCGCCGCTTTATGTTTGGGAAAGCGCCTCAGGCAGCATGATGCAGGTCAATTGGCCGACGATCGGCGCCGTCGCCTATGTGGCGGTTTTCCCATCGATTCTGGCTTACACGTTCTGGAACCGCGGCGTGGATTTGATCGGCGCCAACCGCGCCGGCTTGTTCATCCATCTTATGCCGCTGTTCGGCAGCGCGATGGCCATCGCCTTCCTCGGCGAAAACCTGCGCCTCTATCATCTCGTCGGCGCGGCGCTGATCCTCGTCGGCCTCGTTCTGGCGTCGCGGCTCAAACGCGCCTAGGGCCTCGCGGCACAAGCGCGCCTAAGCCTTACGGCTGTCATCGGCGCGCATGCCGACACAGCGGTCGGCATGGAGTTCGAGCGCAACAGCGGCGCCAATGGCGAAGTCCTGCTCGGGCTTAGCCCGCACGCGCATCTCGCGCTTGCCGACCAGCACGATGTAATCGATCACCTCGCCGAGAAACACGCGGTTCTCGACCTTGCCCGGCAACACGCTGACTGAGCGCGCCCCAGCCGGCGTCGTGATGAAAACGTCTTCCGGGCGGACGGAGACCATCGCCGCGGCGCCGCTCGCCACCGGCTGGAAGAACGTGCAATGGACCGCGCCCTCGTCGGTGCGCACCACGCCCTTGCCGTCGGCGCCGACCGCGCCTTCGACCTTGCCCGGCAAAAGATTGGTCGAACCGATGAAATCGGCGACGAATTCGCTATTCGGACGCCGATAGATGTCGGTCGGGTTGCCGCGCTGCATGACCTTGCCGCCCGACATGACGAGAATCTCGTCGGACAGCGCCAGCGCCTCTGCTTGATCGTGCGTCACATAGAGTGTCGTGATGCCGAGATCCAATTGCAGACGTTTCAGTTCGAAGCGCATCTGCTCGCGCAGTTTGGCGTCGAGGTTGCTGAGCGGCTCGTCGAGCAGCAACAGGGTGGGCTCCAACACAAGACCGCGCGCCAACGCCAGACGCTGCTGCTGGCCGCCGGACAATTGCGTCGAGGCGCGTTCTTCGTAACCGCCGAGACGGACCTTCTCCAAGGCTGTCTTCACCTTCGCCGCGATTTCGGCCCGACCATAGCGCTTGCCCTTGGCGACGCGCAGCGGAAAGGCGACGTTCTCGAACACCGTCAAATGCGGCCAAATAGCGTAGGACTGAAAGACCATGCCGATGCCGCGTTCGTTCGGCGGCACGAAAAGATTGCCTTCCGAATTATAGACGTCGCGTCCGTTGATCGAGATACGGCCCGAATGGGGCCGCTCCAGTCCGGCAATGCAGCGCAGGGTCGTCGTCTTGCCGCAGCCGGACGGCCCGAGCAAGGTCATCAGCTTGCCGCGCTCGACGGTGAAACTCACTCCATCGACGGCGTTGACGAGGCCGTTTTGGGCCTCGAACGTCTTGCGGAGATTCTCGACGACGAGCATGAACGCGATCCTTTGTTCGTTAACGGCGCGTGCCTACGCGCTTCTCGACCTGGCGCATCGCCATGACGATGAAAACCAGCGGGATGATCTGGATAACGCCCAAGGCGCAGACGGCGCCGAAACTGCCGCCTTCCTCCCACATGGTCAGGGTGATGGTGCCGAGCACATGGGTGCCCGGCCCGGAAAGGAAGATCGAAGCCGACAATTCGCGCACCGCGAGCACGAAAATATAGAGCCATGCGGCGATCAGCACCGGCGCGAGCAAAGGCAGCAACACGCGGCGGAAGGTCTGCAGCAGGCCGGCGCCGCTCATCTGCGCCACCTCCTCCAGCTCCTTGTGGATCTGCACGATGCCGCTCGACATGAAGCGCATGCCGTAAGGCAGGTTCATCGTGACGTAAGCGATCAGCAGGATCCAGACGGTGTTGTAGACGTTGATCGGGATGATCAAATAGGCGAACAGGATGCTCGCGCCGATGATGATGCTGGGAATGGCGATCGGCACGAAGGTCAGGACATCGAGCATCCAACCATATTGCTTGGCGGTACGATGCGCGATCCAGGCCATGACAAAGGTGAAGAGCACGACGATGGTCGCCGCCAGCGCGCCGAGGAAGACGCTGTTCTTCACCGCGTTGAGGAAGATCGGATAGTGCAGGATGAGATCGTAATTCTCCCACGACATGCGGCTCAACACGCTCCAATCGAGCGTCGGCAAAGTGACGTTGCGGAAAAATGACTGCCAGACCAGCGTGAACAGCGGCAGGCCGAGCGCGGCGAAGAACATGACGCTCATGCCGATGAAGACCGGCCAGCGCCAACGGCCCAAGCGGATCGTCGTCGGCTGGTAGCCCTTGCCGGTGATGGTGGCGAAGGCTTCGGCGTTGCGCGTCGAGCGGCGATAGAGATAGACGCCGATGACGCAGATCAGCAGCAAGATGATGCCGTGCGCGCCGGCAAGGCCGAATTGCGGCGGGGCGTTGCTCGTCGCGTTCTGGATTTCGGTGGTGAAGACGAAAATGCGCGCCGGCAAACCGAGCAGCCGCGGCACCTCGAAGGACTCCATGCCGCGGATGAACAGCAGCAGCAGCGTCGACAAAATCGCCGGACGCAAGAGCGGCATGGTGACGCGCGTCGCCACCTGGAAATTGCCGGCGCCGGACATCACGGCGGCCTCTTCCATGCGGGTGTCGAGCACGCGGAAGGCCGGACCCATCAAGAGATAGGCGAGCGGGAAATAATGGCTCGAGAGCGCCCAGATCATGCCGCCCATCGAATAGATATTGATCGGCGCTTTCTCCAGGCCGAACCAGGCTTTGAACTCGCCGTTCAGCCAGCCGATGTTGGGGCTGAAGATCAAGATCCAAGCCATCGTCGTCAGCAATCCGGGCACTGCGAAGGACAGCAGCGCGAAGGTGTGGAACCACTCGCGGCCTGGCGAGTCGGTGCGCTCGACCACCCAAGCGACGGCGGTGCCGAGCGCGAAGGTGACGACGGCAGTGCCGCCAGCGAAGATGAGCGATGTCAGGAACAGATCGCCGATATAGCGGCTGCTCAGCGCGTCGACGAAATTCTGCAAGGTGAAGGCGCCCGGACCGTAGGGCGTATCCTCGGCAAAGGCGGTATAGAACAGCGCCGCCAGCGGCACCAACACGAGCCAAGCAGCGATCAACGCGCAGACGACAAGGACGACATTGCCCGGCGTCAGCCAGCGATTGAGCCTGGCGAAAAATCCGTAGCCTTCTCCTTTAGGAGCGCCTTGAACGCTGTCGCTGTATGCCATGGACCGGATTCTCCGCGGGCCGGATCGTGTCGCCACGGTCCGGCCCGCTACCTTGAACGCAGACGTTGAACGAGGAGCTGTCGCGACGCCGCGTTAGCGGACGTCGAACTGCTCCTTGAATACCTTCTGCCACTTGTTCTCTTCTTCCGGCGACAGGGTCACCGGCACGATCTTGTAGCCGGCGAGCGCCTTCATGATGCCCGGCGGATTGCTCTCCACGTCGGTCCGCGTCGGAATGCGGCCTTTGGCGGTCAGCGCCGTCTGGCCTTCCTTGCTGAGCATGAAGTTCGACAACAGGCGCGCGGCATTGGGGTTCGGCGCTTTGGCGTTGATGCCGACCTGACCATAGAAAACCGCGACCGGGTCCATCACCCAGAAATCGATCGGTCCGCCCGAGAGCTTCACGTTGAGTGACAGATTGAGGTAGTTGTTGAGCGAGACGTCGTATTCGCCGGCGCCGACCGAGCGCGCGAGTGCCAGATGGCCCTTGGCGATGGCCGGCTTCAGATTCTTGACGATGTCCTTGACGATCTGCGCGCCCTTGGCCTCGCCGTAATGCTTGTACATCGCGGCGAGCCACTCGTTGTCGGAATAGTCGATGGCGATCTTGCCGGCCCATTCCTTCTTGGCGGCCAGTTCTTCGTAGGTCTTCGGCAGGTCGGCGGCTTTGACGCGCGCGGTGTTGTAGGCGGCCGTGTTGTAATTGGCGTAGACGCCGTACCACTTTTTCGCCGGATCCTTGGCGCCGGCATCGATATGTCTCGCCTCCGACGGCTCAAAAGCGGCCAGCAGCTCCTGCGGCATCTTGTTGACGGCGGTGGTCTGGATGACGTCCCAGCCCTGCTTGCCGGCGCGGTTTTCGACCATGATGCGCGACAGCAGGCCGGAGTCGGAATTGCGGACGTATTCGACCTTCACACCTGTGGCGTCCTCGAACACCTTGAGGATCGGCAAGCCTTCTTCCTCGTTGATCGACGAGTAGAAGGTCAGCTTGCCTTCCTTCTTGGCGGCGGCAAGCAATGTGGGATCCATCCACGAGCGGTCCTGCGCCTGGGCCGTACCCACCGCAAACAGAGTGGCGGTCGCGACGCAGGCGGCAAGCAGCGCGCGCGCGGATTTCGGACGTGTGCAAACAAGGCTCATAGGAAGTCTCCCTGGTGGATTGACTTATCGTTTTTAATTGTCGGGAAGTATCGCTGCCGACCCTTGGGCTGTCAAACACGCAACCCCGCACAGCCGCAGCGTTTTGGCGACAATGCCGCAACCGCGAGAGGCTTGACCAACGCGTTCATTTACTGGCGCAAACTGCCTGTAAAGCGGGCATCGTGAGGCAAACGCAGAGCGCGCTCACGTGATCGCGGCTTGCTCTCACTTGCATCCTCTGGTTGAACAGGGCGTATCATTTTTTTATGCCCCTCTGATCGCGTCAGGAGTAGCCCATGCAGACCCGCGCCGCCGTGGCCTGGGAGGCCAACAAGCCTCTCACCATCGAAACCGTCAGCCTCGAAGGGCCGCGCGCCGGCGAAGTGCTGGTCGAAGTGATGGCGACCGGCGTCTGCCACACCGACGCTTACACCCTTTCGGGCCTCGATTCGGAAGGGTTGTTCCCGGCCATCCTCGGCCATGAGGGTGCCGGCATCGTCCGCGAAATCGGCACAGGCGTGACCAGCGTGAAAGTCGGCGACCATGTCATCCCGCTCTACACGCCGGAATGCCGCCAGTGCAAAACCTGCCTGTCGCAGCGCTCCAATCTCTGCACCGCGATTCGCGGCACACAAGGCAAGGGCGTGATGCCCGACGGATCGAGCCGATTCGCTTGCGGCCATGACCAGGTATTCCACTACATGGGCTGCTCGACCTTCGCCAACTTCACC
>CAZVLU010000045.1:0-28368 GCA_964628235.1 uncultured Rhizobium sp.
GCCTGACCCTGCTGGCCCCGGACATCGTCGAGGCGATTCTCGACGGAAGGCAGCCGGCCGCCTTGCAGATGGACGCTCTGTTGAAGCCCATGCCGCTAGAGTGGGCGGCACAGCGAGCTGCGCTGGGCCTCTGACGCCGATCGCCGGCCACGAAACCGCGCGCCCGTCAAGTTTCTATTGCCCGGCGATCATCTCTCCACTAGCGTTATCGAAGAGCCCAGTAACTAGGCATGCCTAGTTAACGGACGGATCATGTCATTGGGAGTCCAGGGTGGCGACAGCGAAGGCCGATCTGCGATGGGGGGTCGAGCAACGACTCGAATTCATCGAGTTCCGGCTGTTTTGGGAGGGGCATGTGAACCGGGGCGATCTGATGGAGGCGTTCGGGGTGTCGGTGAACCAGGCGTCCACCGACCTGAACCGCTATATCGGAATGGCGCCGCAGAACATCCACTACGACAAGAGCGCTCGCGCCTATGTCCGCGGTGCAGAGTTCGCTCCACAGTTCCTGAAACCCGACGCGAGCCGCTATCTCGCGCAGCTTAGATCTGTCGCCGACGGAATTCTGGATCGCGCCGATGCGTGGATCGGACAGTTTCCCCCCTACGATGCTGCGCCGACGCCCGTGCGGGGCGTCAATGCCAAGACGCTGCGCGCAGTGGTCGCTGCGATCCGCCGGTCCGAAGCGATCGAGGTCAAGTATCAGTCGCTGTCGCGGCCGGAGCCGCGCTGGCGTTGGATTGCGCCACACGCAATCGGCTTCGACGGGTTCCGCTGGCATACCCGGGCGTTCTGTCTCAGCGACCGAAGCTTCAAGGACTTCCTGCTTTCGCGGATCATCGAGACCCGCGGCACCAAGCCAAGCGAGATGGGATCAGAGGCGGATCAAGATTGGAATGACGAAGTGGTGCTTGAGATCGGACCCCATCCCGATCTCTCAGATACCCAGAAGAAGGTGATCGCCCTGGATTACGGGATGCGTGGAGGAAGAGCGAAAATCCGGGTTCGAAAGGCGCTGCTCTACTACGCGCTCCGCAGGCTTGGCCTCGATACCGATCCGGCCGCGCGCCGTCCTCAAGATCAACAGATCGTATTGCTCAATCGGGATGCAGCTGGCCCGAGCTTGGCGCGGCAGGACAATGGAGAGGTTCGGGTATGAGCGAGACATTCTTCGAACGCCCGATCCTGAACTCGCCCTACGAGTATCCGCGCCGACATTGGGAACTCGACGAGGACGGGCAGCCGACCAATCGCGTCACTGAAATACGGCGCCGATCCGACCTCATCACCCCGGTTCCGAAGCCGAAGAAGCGCCGCCAGGGACGCGGCAATCAGGCTCAGATGGTTTTTGGCGATGACGCCGGCCTGTCGTCGGAGGAGCAGGAGTACAACCCCACTCCGATCATCAACGAGGTCCGCACCTACGTCGAGGAATGGCGCAAGCTGCCCAATCCCGACCAATGGCTGGTCACGCCGGAAACCGCACGCCTTCTGACCCATTGGCGACACCACACGTTCGAAGGTATCCGCCCGTTCTTCTGCCAGATCGAAGCGGTCGAGACCGCGATCTGGCTGACGGAGGTCGCGCCGAAGCTCGGTACACGGACGAAGAAATTCTGGTCCCATATCGAGGGCGGCAACGCGCAGGCCAATCCGGAGCTCATGCGCCTGGCGCTGAAGCTCGCCACCGGCGCAGGCAAGACAACCGTGATGGCGATGCTGATCGCTTGGCAGACGGTCAATGCGGTCCGCCATCCGAACAGCAAGCAGTTCTCGCGCGGCTTTCTGGTCGTGGCGCCAGGCATCACCATCAAGGATCGCCTGCGCGTCCTGCTGCCCAACGATCCGGAGAGCTACTACCGGCACCGCGAGATCGTGCCGCCCGACATGCTCGCCGATATCGACCGGGCCAAGATCGTCATTACCAACTATCACGCCTTCAAGTTGCGCGAGCGCATTTCCGTCTCCAAGGGCACCCGCACCGCCCTGGAAGGCTGGCGCGGCGAGACGCTGCAGACGCTGGAGACCGAAGGCCAGATGCTCCAGCGCGTCATGCCCGAACTCATGGGGCTCAAGAACATCGTCGTTCTGAATGACGAGGCGCATCACTGCTATCGCGAGCGGGTGAAGGACGCCGAAGGCGAAACTGAAGCTGACCTCAAGGGCGAGGATAAGGACGAGGCCAAGGCAAACAACGAGGCCGCCCGGATGTGGATCTCGGGGCTCGAGGCGGTCAAGCGTAAGCTTGGGATATCGCTCGTCTACGACCTCTCGGCCACGCCCTTCTTTTTGCGCGGCTCGGGTTATGCGGAAGGCACCCTGTTCCCGTGGACCATGAGCGACTTCTCCCTCATGGACGCGATCGAATGCGGCATCGTGAAGCTGCCGCGCGTTCCGGTCGCCGACAATATTCCAGGCGGCGACACGCCGAAGTTCCGCAATCTATGGGAGCACATCGGCAAGAAGCTGCCGAAGAAGGGCCGCAGTGCGGGCAAGTCGCTCGATCCGCTGAGCCTGCCGGCCGAGCTGCTGACCGCGCTCGAAGCGCTCTATGGCCACTATCAGAAAACGTTCGAGCTCTGGGAGAACGAGGGTATCGGCGTGCCGCCGGTCTTTATTGTGGTGTGCAACAATACCTCGACCTCGGAGCTGATCTACAAGTACGTCTCCGGCTTCCACCGCGAAAACGACGACGGGTCGAGCACACTGGAAAACGGCCGCCTGGCGTTGTTCCGCAATTACGACGACTACGGTAATCGCATAGCACGCCCGAACACGATCCTGATCGACTCGGCCCAGCTCGAATCCGGCGAAGCGCTCGACAAGGACTTCCGTGAGATGGCGGGCGACGAGATCGAACGCTTTCGCCGGGAGATGATCGAGCGTACCGGCGACGTCCACGCCGCCGACAGCATCGATGACGCCACGCTCTTGCGCGAGGTCATGAACACCGTTGGCAAGAAGGGTCGGCTTGGCGAACAGGTGCGCTGTGTCGTCTCGGTCTCGATGCTGACGGAGGGATGGGACGCCAACACCGTCACCCATATCCTCGGCGTTCGCGCCTTCGGCACGCAGCTGCTGTGCGAGCAGGTGGTCGGCCGCGGCCTGCGTCGACAGTCCTATGACCTCAACGAGGAAGGGCTGTTCAACGTGGAGTATGCCGACGTGCTCGGCATTCCGTTCGACTTTGCCGCCAAACCGGTCGTCTCCCCACCCGCCAAACCGCGCGAGACGGTGCGGGTCCATGCCGTCAAACCGGACCGCGATGCGCTGGAGATCGTCTTTCCGCGCGTCGAGGGCTATCGCGTCGAACTGCCCGACGAGCGGCTGGAGGCGGCCTTCGGACGGGATCACGTCCTCCATCTGACGCCGGAGCTCGTCGGTCCGTCGGTCACCAAGAACCAGGGCATCATCGGCGAAGGCGTCGATCTGACTGTCGCGCACCTGGAGGACATGCGGTCCTCGACCGTCCTGTTCCACCTCGCGCGACACCTTCTCTACAACAAGTACCGCGATCCGGGAGAGGAGCCGAAGCTCCATTTGTTCGGGCAGCTCAAGCGCATCACGCGCCAATGGCTCGAAGGCGGTTATCTCAAGTGCTCGGGTGGCACCTATCCCGCGCAGCTGATCTACAAGGAGATCGCCGACATGGCGGCCGAACGGATCAAGGCCGCCATCACCGAAACGCTCGCCGGCGACCGGCCGGTCAAGGCCATCCTCGACGCCTACAACCCCACCGGCTCGACGGCCTTCGTCAACTTCACGACGTCGAAGGAAACGCGCTGGCAGACCGACCCGCGCAAGTGCCACGTGAACTGGGTCGTCTGCGACAGCGACTGGGAGGCGGAGTTCTGCCGTGTGGCAGAGGCGCACCCCAAGGTTCGCGCCTACGTCAAGAACCAGAATCTTGGCCTCGACGTGCCCTACCTGATGGGTTCGACGCCCCGAAAATACATCCCGGACTTCATCGTCCAGGTGGACGACGGCCATCCAGAACCGCTGAACCTCATCGTCGAGATCAAGGGTTTCCGCGGCGAGGACGCCAAGGAGAAGGCGAACACCATGCGCGCCTATTGGGTGCCGGGCGTCAACAACCTCGAACGATACGGCCGCTGGGCCTTCGCCGAGTTCACCGCCGTCTACGAGATCGAGGCGGAGTTCAACAAACTGATAGCTACGCAGCGTGAACACGCTGCCGCAGCCGTCGTCGATCACGAGGTGTGACCTTGGGGAAGCAGGCAGCATTCAAGACCAATCCGGTCAGCCTTGAAGAACTGCTCCGGCATTGCGGAAGCGGGAAGATCCAGCTTCCCGACTTTCAGCGCAGCTGGGTTTGGGATGAGGAGCGGATCAAAGGTCTGATCGCGTCGATCTCGCAAGCTTTTCCGGTCGGAGCCTTGATGACGCTGGAAGTGAAGCCAGGAGCCGCCGATACCTTCGCGCGGCGCCCGATCCAGGGCGCCGATCCAATCGCAGCCGCTGGCGCGCCGGACCAGCTCCTCCTCGACGGCCAGCAGCGCATGACGTCACTCTACCAGACCTGCCTGCGGCGCGAGGTGGTGCAGACGGTCACGCCGCGGCTCAAGCTCGTGAAGCGCTGGTTCTACATCGATATCCGCAAGGCCATGAACCCGTCCGAGGATCGCGAGAACGCCATCGTTTCCGTGCCGGAGGATCGGCGGATTAAATCGGATTTCGACCGGAAGATCGAACTCGATCTCTCCACGCCCGAGCTCGAATACCAGAACCTCATGTTCCCGCTGAACCAAGTTTTCGACTGGGACGAATGGCAGGACGGGTTCAACGAATACTGGCTGGAGAAGGATCCCGAGACGCGCAGGCTCTTCAAGCCGTTCAAGGATGAAGTCCTCCAGAACTTCAAGGCTTACCAGCTGCCGGTCATCGCACTGGGCCCCGACACCTCGCACGAAGCGGTCTGCCTCGTCTTCGAGAAGGTGAACACCGGCGGCAAGCCGCTCGACGCTTTCGAACTCGTCACCGCCATGTACGCCGCCCGCGGGCATCGCCTCCGCGACGACTGGCTCGGCGCTGATGGCCAGGCCGGGCTGCAGACACGGCTGCAGCTCTACGGCCGCGCGGCCGAGCAGAAGTTCGGTGTTCTGGAGAAGGTCGCCGCGACGGATGTCCTGCAGGCGATTGCGCTCCTGCACGGCGTCGAGAAGCGCGCGGCCGAAATCACCGCGGGCCTTAAGGAGTCCGAGCTCTCCGCCGTCCGGGCGACGCGCCAGTCGCTGCTGGACCTGCCGCTGGAGTCCTATCTGAAGCACCGTGGTGCGGTCGAGGAAGGGTTCAAGACGGCTGCCCGCTTCCTCCGCCAGAACCACATCTACCGCGTCATCGACTTGCCCTATCAGGGCCAGCTCGTCCCGTTCGCCGCGATCCTCGCGATCATCGGCCCGAAATTCGACCATGCCGCGGTTCGCGACCGGCTGGCGCGCTGGTTCTGGTGCGGCATCTTCGGCGAGCTATACGGCTCCGCCATCGAATCCCGCTTCGCGAAGGACGTGCTCGAAGTCCCCGCCTGGCTCGATGGCGGGCCCGAGCCCAGCACCATCACCGAAGGGCGTTTCCGCCCCGAACGGCTGCGCACGCTGCGCACCCGCCTCTCCGCCGCCTACAAGGGCATCCACGCCCTGCTGATGGCCGAGGGCGCGATCGATTTCCGTTCGGGCCAGCCCTACGGCCAGACGGTGTTTTTCGACGAGTATGTCGATATCCACCACATTTTTCCGCAGGACTGGTGCAAGAAGCAGAAGATCGAGCCGAAGGTCTTTGACACCGTCGTCAACAAGACCCCGCTCAGCTACAAGACCAACCGCATCCTCGGCGGGGTCGCGCCTTCGGAGTATCTCTCCCGGCTGGAGATGGGCGGCAAGGATACGCCGCCCATCGCGCCCGACGCGCTGGACGAGTATCTCGCCAGCCACGCGATGGACCCGGCACTTCTCCGTGCCGACGAGTTCGAAGGGTTCATGGCAGATCGCGAGGCGCGGCTCCTCGCCATGATCGCCAAGGCGACCGGCCACCCGGTCATCAAGGCCGGCGTGGCGCCTGAGGAAGGCGAAGATATCCCCCAGGATGACGAGGGCTTCGATCTGCCCGACGCGCAAGCAGAGGAGGCCGCGTAATGGCGAAGAAACCGATCGAGGTCGAGGCGCTGAAGCACGACGCGGCGACGCGCAAGAACATCCCGACGGCCGAGTTTGAGAGCGTCATGCGCGAGGCGGACAAGACGCCGATCCAGCTCGCCTATGAGCGGCGCAACCGCGATCTCGATCCGCAGCTCGTCTGGCGCGGCAAGGACGAGCAGGACTGGTCGGACCTCATCGTCTCAGCCCCGCCGCTCTACATCCAGGAGAAGGTGCACCCCAAGGTCATCATCGACGATCTGAAGCGGGAATCGAAGACGCGTGCCGACGAGGCCGCGCCGCCGATGGCCGACCTCTTCGCCGATTTCAACGGACTGCGGGATGCCGAGGCGGCGACCGAGTTCTACCAGCACGACCAGCACTGGTCGAACCGGATGATCTCGGGCGACTCGCTCTCGGTCATGGCGTCACTGGCCGAGCGCGAGGGGTTGCGCGGTCAGGTGCAGTGCATCTATTTCGATCCGCCCTACGGCATCAAGTTCAATTCCAACTTCCAGTGGTCCACCACCAGCCGCGACGTGAAAGACGGCGCGAAGGACCATGTGACGCGGGAACCCGAACAGGTGCGCGCCTTCCGCGACACCTGGAAGGACGGCATCCATTCCTACCTGACCTACTTACGCGACCGGCTGACCGTGGCGCGCGACCTACTGCACGAATCGGGGAGCATCTTCGTGCAGATCGGGGACGAGAACGTCCACCGTGTGCGAGCGCTGTTGGATGAGGTGTTCGGTGAGGATAATTTCTGTTCAGTTATTATTTTCAAGAAGACAAGCAGCGCAACTTCAAATCTAACCGCGACAATCACAGACAACATTCTCTGGTACGCGAAATCACGAGATCAGGTGAAGTTTCGTCAGCCGCTCACTGAGCGGGCTAAGCATACATTGAACGCGCAATATCGTTACGTCGAGGATGAATACGGGCTTAGCCGCTCACTCAAAGCTGATGAAATTGATCGTGCCGATGATTTCGGGCGCCGTTTTATGCCTTCGGGTCTCGCCGCCACAAGGCCAAGAGGCCCAAACGACCTCGCTGATTTTCCCTTTGACGGAAAGTCTCCTTCACCAGGGAATCGGTGTTGGAAAACCAATCTCACCGGCATGGAGCGCCTCAAAAAGGGCAACAGGCTTGTACTCATTGGCAACACGCTCCGGTTTAAGCTTTTTGATGAAGACAAGCCGTATGTGACGATCAATGCTCTTTGGGAAGACACAATAATCAGTGGGTTCGCAGACCCCAGAGTCTATATCGTGCAGACAGCCACGAGAGTCATCGAGCGCTGCATCCTGATGACCTCCGACCCAGGCGATCTGGTTCTCGATCCTACCTGCGGTTCGGGCACCACGGCCTATGTCGCCGAACAATGGGGGCGGCGCTGGATCACCGTGGACACCAGCCGCGTCGCCATCGCACTCGCCCGCTCGCGCCTGATGGGCGCGCGCTATCCTTATTACCTGCTGGCTGACAGCCCCGAGGGCCAAGCCAAGGAAGGCGAGGTCACTCGCACGGTCCCGAAGACGACGCCGACCCGCGGCGATATCCGCATGGGCTTCGTCTACGAGCGCGTGCCGCACATCACGCTGAAGAGCATCGCCAATAACGCCGAAATCGATGTGATTTGGGAGCGGATGCAGCCCGCCGCCGAGGAGGCGCGGGCAGCCCTCAATGCCGCCCTGAAAGGACACCCGGAGCCCTTCAAGGTCGAAACCGGCGGCCGCGCCGGCAAGACGATCGACTTTCGCAAGGAGGGCGAGGTCACGCTGCCCTCCGGCGAGCCCGCCCCCGCCGGCGGCTTCATGGAGTGGGAGATCCCGCGCGAGGCCCCCAAGGGCTGGCCCGAACCCGCCAAGGCCGCGCTCGCCCGCTTCTGGGAGGCGCGGATCGCGCGGCAGAAGGAAATCGATGCATCCATCGCCGCCAAGGCCGAATTCGAATATCTCTACGACAAGCCTTATCCGGACAATTCGAAAATCCGCGTTGCCGGCCCCTTCACGGTCGAAAGCCTCTCGCCCCACCGCACACTAGCAGTGGATTGGAACGACGAGCTGATCGATGTGCTTGAAGCCGCCGAGGGCAAGCGCAAGGCGGCGGATCGCGACGAGAGCGTGACCGACTTCGCACACATGATCCTGGAGAACCTGAAGACCGCCGGCGTCCAGCAGGCGCACAAGGAAGACCGGATCACGTTCACGGCGCTCACCGGCTGGCCCGGCCGTTTCATCTGCGCCGAGGGCGCCTTCATGGAGGGCGATCGCCAGAAGCGCGCCGGCATCTTCATCGGCCC
Source organism: uncultured Rhizobium sp. (assembly GCA_964628235.1). Classification (GTDB taxonomy): domain Bacteria; phylum Pseudomonadota; class Alphaproteobacteria; order SMXQ01; family SMXQ01; genus CAMAVH01. The sequence goes on from CAZVLU010000045.1 coordinate 8,458, forward strand.
CGAATTCGGCACCGTCAGCCGCCCGGACCTGGTCGCCGCCGCGCGCGAGGCCGGCGACGCCGGCTTCGACGTGCTGATCGCCTGCGCCTTCAACTACGACGCCCATTCCGCCGAGTTCGACAAGCTTGGCCGCGTGCCCGTGCTGAAAGCCCGCATGAACCCCGACCTGCATATGGGCGGGGACCTGAAATCGACCGGCGCCGGCAACCTCTTCGTCATCTTCGGCGAGCCCGACATCAAGATCGATGACGCGGGCGACGGAATGATCCAGGTGAAGGTGTTCGGCGTCGACGTCTTCAAGCCGCAGTCGGGCGAAGTCGTCTCCGAAGGTACCGACGGCATCGCGCTCTGGATGCTCGACACCGACTACAACGAGGAAAGCTTCTTCGTCCGTCACGCCTACTTCCTCGGCGCCAACGATCCTTATAAGGCGTTGAAGACGACCCTGAAGGCCGAGATCGACGAGGAGGCCTGGGAAAGCCTGCACAGCGACACGTCGCGCCCCTTCCCGAAGCCGGTGTCGGGCCGGATTGCTGTGAAAGTCATCAACCACCTCGGCGACGAGGTCATGAAGGTGTTCTCGGTGGGGTGAGCGCCTTGAAGCTCAACAGGTCGGTGGGGGGTGAGCACGATGGGAGCAAAGGCGCCGGATCTCTCGGAGGAATGGAATCAGGAAAAGCTGCGGAACTGGATGGCGAATGCCCGCCGGCTGGGGCGGGACGATGTCTATCAGGCCGCCTTCCGTCAGTTATGTCGCATCGAAGGCCGCGACATTGACGACCCGCTCGCAGCCGATTTCGCCGCTGTAATGCGCGCGCTAGAGGAAGCGCTGAGCGAGCAGAACGGCAGAACCACTCGATTGTCACGCACCAGGCAGAAGCTCGCCCGCGCCGGTGTCCGCAAGACCCTTGCCGATCTCGCACTCAAGCCGAAACCGTCAGAGGGATTCCTGAAGCTGATGGAGTTCGGAATGGCCGACATGTCGGCAGAATCGCTGATCCTGAAATATCGGCAGGAGTTCGAGCCCGAGGTCGTAGCCGCGGCTGAACGGCGGCTGGCGGAGTATGGGGTGGATTAAGCATGGAATTCCGGATTGCGGACACGTTCACCGACAGCCTGTCCAGGCTGACCGCGCAGGAACAGAAGGCAGTGAAGACGACTGCCTTCGACCTGCAACTCGATGCCTCCGCGCCGGGACTTTCCTTCCACAAGCTGGACCGCGCCAAGGATCCGAATTTCTGGTCGGTGCGGGTGAACGCCGACATTCGGCTGATCGTCCACCGCACGCAATCGAGCCTGCTGCTCGTCTATGTCGATCACCACGACGACGCCTACAAATGGGCCGAGCGGCGCAAGATCGAGCGGCATCCGACAACGGGCGCCATGCAGCTCGTTGAGGTGCGCGAGCGCGTCGAAGAGGTGGAGATCTTCAAGCCGAAGGAGGTTGCAGAGCCGGTTGTCCCCGCGCCGGCTGCGAAGCCGAAACTCTTCGACAATCTGCGTAAGTTCGAGCTGATGGGTTTCGGGGTACCCGAGGAGTGGGTGGAGGACGTTCGCCGGGCGACCGAGGACACCCTGTTTGACATCATCTCCCATCTGCCGCAGGAGGCGCAGGAGGCGCTCCTGAAGCTGGCGGTGGGCGAGAAGCCGGAGCCGCCCGTGACGGCACCCGTGGAGGCCGATCCGTTCGCCCATCCCGATGCGCAGCGGCGTTTCCGTGTCCTGACCAACATCGAGGAACTGCAGCGCGCGCTCGACTATCCCTGGGAGAAATGGGCGGTCTTCCTGCATCCCGACCAGCTGCAATATGTGGAGCGCAGCTACTCGGGGCCGGCGAGGATTTCGGGGTCCGCGGGCACGGGCAAGACGGTGGTCGCGCTGCATCGCGCGGTGCATCTGGCGCGCAACGGCCCACAGGCGCGAATCCTGCTGACGACCTTCTCGAAGGCGCTAGCCAATGCGCTGAAGGTGAAGCTGCAGCATCTGGCCGGAAACGAACCGGCCGTGTTGGCGCGGATCACCGTGCAGTCCATCACGGGCGTCGCCTATGATCTCTATTCCAGTCTTTTCGGACAGCCGAACATCGCCTCGCCGTCGCTTGTTCACACGCTGCTCACAAAGGCGGCGGGACAGGTCGATGGCCCGAAGTTCTCCTCGGCCTTTCTCGCCGGCGAATGGTCGGAGGTCGTCGACGCCTGGCAGATCGAGAACTGGGAGGGGTACCGGGACGTCTCGCGCCTTGGCCGCAAGACGCGGATCGGCGGCAAGCAGCGGGAGTCCCTCTGGTCGATCTTCGAGCAGTTGCGCGCCGGTCTCGCCGAGCGCAAGGCGGTGACATGGTCCGGCGTTTTCGGCCGGCTTGCGGCGCATTATGGCGCGACGGAGAACCGGCCGTTCGATTTTGCGGTCGTCGACGAGGCGCAGGATATCAGCGTGGCCGAGGCCCGCTTCCTGGCGGCGCTGGTTTCGCACAGGCCCGACGGGCTGTTCTTCGCCGGCGATCTCGGACAGCGCATCTTCCAGCAGCCCTTCTCGTGGAAATCGCTCGGCATCGACGTGCGCGGACGCTCCCACACATTGAGGATCAACTATCGCACCTCCCACCAGATCCGCGCCCAGGCGGATCGGCTGCTGCCGCCGAACATCTCCGACGTCGACGGCAATGCCGAGAGCCGCCGTGGCACCATCTCCGTGTTCAACGGGCCGGCGCCCGAGATCTGCACCTTCGATACGGCCACGGAAGAGAGCGAAGCCGTCGGGCACTGGCTCGCCGATCGCCTGAAAGAGGGTTGCCAGCCGCATGAGGTCGGCCTGTTCGTTCGAACCGGCGAGCAACTGAAACGCGCGCGGGCCGCGATCAAGATCGCTGGCGCGTCGGGTGTCGAGCTGAGCGACAAGGTAGAGGCGGAAGCAGGCAAGGTCGCGATCAGCACCATGCACCTCGCCAAGGGCCTCGAATTCCGTGCCGTTGCCGTGATGGCGTGCGACGACGAGGTGCTGCCGTTGCAGGAGCGGATCGAGACCGTTGCCGATGAGTGCGATCTGGAGGAGGTCTACAACACCGAACGCCACCTGCTTTATGTCGCCTGCACCCGCGCCCGCGACCGGCTCCTGATCACCGGCGTCGATCCGGCCTCCGAGTTCCTCGACGATCTGGCGCGATAGGCGAGAGGGCGCGGGAGGCAAGCGTATGGCATTCCGTTTTTGGCGCCGCATCCGACTTGCGCCCGGGGTCACGCTGAACCTCTCGAAATCGGCGGCTTCGCAAACCGCGCGACGGCAGGCATTCCTGGCACCGGCCTCTTCTACACGATGCGCGATCCAGGGGCCGGACGCGGGCAAGAGCGCGGTGCATCCGCACCAATGGTGCGCGCGAGAGATCGTCTGACGCTCGGATTTTTCCAGCGCCTGATCACACCCGCGGCGGAGCGGGCCTTCGTCGATGGGCTAAAGGCGCTGAATGAGGGCGATGACAGCGAGGCGCTTGTCCTGCTCGACCGTTCGGCTTCTCTGGCCGACGCCGCATGGCTTGCCGGGATGCTTCACCTGAAGAGTGAGAACTTCGATCAGGCGGAGCGTTGCCTGCTCGATGCCTTGGAACGGAGACACAAACTCGATTCGCTGTTCAGCAAGTACGGAGTCAACGCGACCATCAGCCTGCCGATCACTCCCGAAATATCGGCGCATGTGCGGCCTCGCGAACGGGGGACACTTCTGGCCCTGGTCGAGGTCTACCAGTTGCAGGGACGTTCGGGCGACGCATTGATCCGTCTGGATCAGCTGCTCGATCTGGACAAGTCGGATCCCGTCGTCCTGCTCTCCTTCGCTGAACTTGCGCTCGATCATCCGAACCCCGAGCACTTGCGACGCATCGCAGAGCTGAGCGCGTCTGTCGAAAACGAGACTCCGGTCCATACGGCGTTGCTGCTCTATCGGGCCCGCGCGCTGGTCAGCTTGGGCTTGCCCGATGCGGCGATCGACGTTCTCACGTTGGCGCTCCGGCGGCGCAAGGACCGCCCGGACGAGCTGCTGCGGCAGGTCCGATATGAGCGTGCGTTGCTCTACGATGGCCAGCGCCGCCAAGCACAGGCCCGACGCGAGTTCGAGCGCATTTATGCCGAGGATCCGGGGTTTGAGGATGTCGCCGAACGGCTCGGCCTTTGATGTCCGATTTCGGCGCCGATCGCCTGCCGACGAGGATATCAATCGCCGCGACGGGACGTAGGCATTTTCACGTTTTATTTCAATGACATAGAATTCCGTACTGGCGTCGGTTCAGTCCAGAGGTCGAGAGAAAAAGGGCGGAGAGAGAACGCTCGGAGCCGAGTGTGCCGACGTCGCAGTCCAGAGGTTCGCGCCCGAACCGCGCGGTTCCTTGGCATTTCAGCCGCGCGTCCGCACGCGGAGAACGTTCGAATGGCTAGAAATGGCGGAGGGGGTGGGATTCGAACCCACGGTACCCGTGAAGGCACAACGGTTTTCGAGACCGTCCCGATCGACCACTCTGGCACCCCTCCGCAGGGATCGAACGGGTCATGGGGTTCGCCTAAGCGAACCGGACCCGGCACAACGGCCTTATGAAAGGCCGAGGGCGATCAAGGGCGCGGACACTACCCAATCTCTCTGGGCGATGCAAACCCGGAGCGCCGCGCGCCTCTCGAGGGAGGACGGCGCATTCTCAATCATCGCCAAACCGCGCCAAATCGGCGATTGGGCGGCCCAAGCAGCAGCCGGCGGCTTTATACTAGGATAATTGTCAGAGCCGCCCGCGAAGAGCTCTATATATGGAGTCCGGCGGCAAGTTGGACCCAAGCGGGCGGGGTCTTCGCTGGAAATGGCGGAATTCCGCCAGTTTTCCGGCTTGGGCTGGGCCTCGGGCCGGGCGAAATGGGTTGACTCATGGGGGACCGTCTATATATTTCGCCCACTTTTCGGGAATTCCCAACGACGCGCCCAGGCCTTGCCGGGCGCATAGACCTTTGGAAGAACAGGATTTCGATATGTTCGCGGTCATCCGTACCGGCGGCAAGCAGTATAAAGTCGCCGAGAATGACGTCATCATCATCGAGAAGTTGCTGGCCGATGCCGGCGACGACATCGATTTTACCGACGTTCTCGCGCTGAACGACGGCGCCGTCACCACCTTCGGCAAGCCCGGCGTCGCCGGCGCGCTCGTTACCGCGGAAGTGCTTGAGCAGGCGCGCGGCGACAAGGTCATCATCTTCAAGAAGAAGCGTCGCCAGAACTACCGCCGCAAGAACGGCCATCGTCAGGATCTGACGGTCGTGCGCATCACCGGCATCCTCGCCGACGCCTCCAAGCGTCCCGAGAAGAAGGCCAAGGCGCCGAAGCCGGCCGTGACGGAAGAGACCGCTGCAGCGCCTGCGAAGAAGGCCGCCGCGAAGAAAGCCGCTCCGGCGGCGAAGAAGGCCCCCGCCAAGAAGGCTGCGGCGAAAGCCGCGCCCAAGGCCAAGTCGTAATTAGGAGATCGCACCATGGCGCATAAAAAAGCAGGCGGTAGTTCCCGCAACGGTCGCGACAGCGAAGGTCGTCGTCTCGGCGTGAAGCTGTTCGGCGGCGAGCTCGCCGTCCCCGGCAACATCCTGATCCGTCAGCGCGGCACAAAGTATCATCCCGGCGCCAACGTCGGCATGGGCCGCGATCACACCATCTTCGCGACCGTCGAGGGTCAAGTGACCTTCCAGCGCAAAGAGAAAGACCGCATGTACGTGTCGGTCGTCCCGCGCGGGTAAGTCCCGCCGGCCCGTTTCCCTGTCGGCAGGGATTGAGAAATTCGAGAAGGGGAATGGTCCGCCATTCCCCTTCTTTTTTGTTTTGCCCCAGTTTGTTTTTAATCTGACACCGCGCAGCAGCGCTGAACGAGCCCCATGAAGTTCCTCGACCAAGCCAAGATCTATATTCGCAGCGGCGACGGCGGGTCCGGCTCCATGAGCTTTCGGCGCGAGAAATACATCGAGTTCGGCGGCCCCGACGGCGGCGAAGGCGGCAAGGGCGGCGACGTCATCGTCGAGTCCGTCACCGGCCTCAACACGCTGATCGACTTCCGCTACCAGCAGCATTTCAAGGCCCAGAAGGGCCGTGGCGGCGCCGGCCGCGACCGCAGCGGCGCCTACGGCGAGGACCTCATCATCCGCGTGCCCGCCGGCACCCAGATCATGGACGAAGCCAACGAGACGGTGCTCTACGACCTCGACGCGCCGGGCCAGCGCATCACGCTCGCCCAGGGCGGCAAGGGCGGCCACGGCAACGCTTGGTACAAGACGGCGACCAACCGCGCGCCGCGCCGCTCCGATCCCGGCGAGCCCGGCCAGGAAGCCTGGTTCTGGCTGCGCTTGAAATTGATCGCCGATGCCGGTCTCGTCGGCCTGCCCAACGCGGGCAAGTCGACGTTCCTGGCGGCGACCACGCGCGCCAAGCCCAAGATCGCCGACTATCCCTTCACGACGCTGACGCCCCAGCTTGGCGTACTCGGCGTCGACGACGACGAATTCGTGCTGGCCGACATCCCCGGCCTGATCGAAGGCGCGCACGAAGGCCACGGCCTCGGCGACCGCTTCCTCGGCCATATCGAGCGCTGCGGCGTGCTGCTGCATCTGGTCGACGGCACGCAAGACGACGTCGCCGGCGCTTACAAAGTGATCCGTGGCGAGTTGAAGGAATATGGCCACGGCCTTGCTGAGAAGGCGCAGATCGTCGCGCTCAACAAGTGCGACGCGCTGAACGCCGACGAGATCGAGACCAAGAAGAAAGAGCTTTATAAGGCCGCCTTCGGCCGCAAGAAGACTGGCGTGATTTTCGAGCTGTCGGGCGCCACCGGCGGCGGCGTCACCGAGGTGCTGCGCGCCATGCGCGCTGCCATCCAGGCCCACCGCGAGGCCCTCGCGGACGAGGCTGCAAAATGATCGTCAAAGCCGGCAAAGCCCATAAGCTGGCGGACGGCAAGCGCATCGTCGTCAAGGTCGGCTCCGCCTTGATGGCCGATGAAAGCAAGGGGGCGGTGCGCGCCGCCTGGCTCGCCAATCTCGCCGATGAAATCGCCAAATTGAAAGCGGCGGGGCGCGACGTCGTCATGGTGTCCTCCGGCGCCATCGCCGTCGGCCGCCTGCATCTCGGCCTCAAGCCCGGCAAGCTGCCGCTCGAAGAAAAACAGGCCGCCGCCGCGACCGGCCAGATTCGCCTCGCCCACGCTTATCAAGAAGCGCTGGCGCGCCACGACATCACCGTGGCGCAAGTATTGCTCACGCTCGATGACACCGAAGAGCGCCGGCGCTACCTCAACGCGCGCAACACCATCGATACGCTGCTCAAACTCGGCGCGGTACCCGTGATCAACGAGAACGACACGGTGGCGACCAACGAAATCCGCTTCGGCGACAATGACCGCTTGGCCGCGCGCGTCGCCGCCATGATCAGCGCCGATACGCTGGTGCTGCTCTCGACCATCGACGGGCTCTATACCGCCGATCCCAACGTCGATCCCAACGCCACCTTCATTCCCGAAGTGCGCGAGATCACCCGCGAGATTTCCGGCATGGCCGGCAACGCCCTGCCCGGCTATTCGTCGGGCGGCATGGTGACCAAGCTGGTCGCCGGCGAGATCGCCATGTCGGCCGGCTGTCGCATGGTGATCGCCGACGGCCGCAAGACCGATCCCTTGTCGGCGATCGACAATGGCGGCCTCGCCACCTGGTTCCTGCCCAGCGACTCGCCGCGCTCGGCGCGCAAACATTGGATCGCCGCGTCGCTCAAGGCGATGGGTTCGCTGACGCTCGACGACGGCGCCATCGGCGCGCTGCGCTCGGGCAAAAGCCTGCTGCCGGCCGGCGTTGTCGCTGTCGACGGCCAGTTCGAGCGCGGCGACGCCGTGCGCATCCTGGCGCAAGACGGCCGCGAAGTGGCGCGCGGCCTGGTGGCCTACGGCGCGCCCGACGCCAAGCGCATCATCGGTCACAAAAGCCGTGAAATCGAAGCCCTGCTGGGCTACCGTGGCCGCGACGTCATGGTCCATCGCGACGATCTAGCGCTGCTCGACGAGGCGGCGCGCGACGCCGTTTCCCCCTAAATCCATCGAGCCTGTCATGACCGTCGCTGCCTCTGCCAAATCTGAATCGCCTGCCGCGCTGATCGCGCGCTTGGCCAAGGCTGCGCGCGAAGCGTCGCGCGCTTTGGCGCGGGCGACGCCGGATCAGAAGAACCAGGCGCTGGTCGCCGCCGCCGCCGCCATCCGCGCGCGCAAATCGGAAATTCTCGCCGCCAACGCCGAAGACATGGCTGCCGCCGGCGATCTGTCATCAGCCATGCTCGACCGCTTGGAACTGAACGACGCGCGCGTCGAAAGCATGGCCAAGGGCCTCGACGACATCGCCAAACTGAAAGATCCCGTCGGCGAGACCATCGCCGAATGGACGCGGCCCAACGGCCTGAAGATTTCCCGCGTGCGCGTGCCGCTCGGCGTCATCGGCGTGATCTATGAATCGCGCCCCAACGTGACGGCGGACGCTGCAGCGCTGACGCTGAAATCCGGCAACGCCGTGATCCTGCGCGGCGGCTCGGAAAGCTTCCGCTCCTCCAGCGTGATTCTTGCCGCGTTGCAGGAGGGCTTGAAAGTTGCCGGCCTGCCCGAAGCCTGCATCCAGTCGATCCCGACGACCGACCGGGCCGCCGTCGGCGCCATGCTGGCGGCCGCTGGCCTGATCGACATCATCGTGCCGCGCGGCGGCAAGTCGCTGATCGAGCGCGTCATCGCCGACAGCAAGGTGCCGGTCATCAAGCACCTCGAAGGCAATTGCCATGTCTATGTCGACGGCGAAGCCAATCTCGATATGGCGCGCAAGATCGTCATGAACGCCAAGATGCGCCGCACCGGCGTCTGCGGCGCGGCCGAGACATTGCTGATCGATGCCCGGGCACTCGCCAGCCATGGCAAGATCATCGTCGACGACTTGATCGCGGCGGGCTGCGAAGTGCGCGGCGACGCGCAGTTGCAGAAAATTCATCACGGCGTGAAGCCCGCGACGGACGCCGATTGGGACACCGAATATCTCGACGCCATCATCGCCGCCAAAGTGGTGGACGGCGTCAAGGCCGCCATCGCCCATATCCGCGACCACGGCTCGCAACATACGGAATCGATCGTCACCGACGATGTCGCCGTCGCCGAGACGTTCTTGGCGGAGGTCGATAGCGCCATCGTGCTGCACAACGCCTCGACCCAGTTCGCCGACGGCGGCGAATTCGGCTTCGGCGGCGAGATCGGCATCTCGACCGACAAGCTGCATGCGCGCGGCCCGGTCGGCGTCGAGCAGCTCACCAGCTACAAATACGTGATTCACGGCGCAGGGCAGACGCGGCCCTGATGAAATCTCCCGCCTCGCCCCTTTCGGCGCCCGCGCTGGCGGGCCTGCGCGTCGGCCTGCTCGGCGGCTCGTTCAATCCGGCCCATGAGGGGCACCGGCATATCAGCCTGCTCGCTCTCAAATATCTTCAGCTCGACGAGCTGTGGTGGATGGTCTCGCCGCAGAACCCGCTGAAATCCAAGGCCGACATGGCGCCTTTCGAAGAACGCCTGGACTCGGCCCGCGCCATGGCGCGCCACCCGCATATTCGTGTCACCGACATCGAGACGCGGCTCAACACGCGCTATACGGCGGACACCCTGCACGCCCTCAAGCGGCGTTACCCGCGCACCCATTTCGTCTGGATCATGGGCGCCGACAATCTGGCGCAAATCCCGAAATGGGAACGCTGGGCCGAAATCTTCGCCGCCGTGCCGGTTGCGATTTTCGACCGTGGCACCTATGTTTTCCCCGCATTGTCCGGCAAGGCCGCGCGGCGCTACGGCGCCAAGCGCGTTGGCGTCGAAAACGCCGCCCGGTTGGCCAAAGCGGCGCCGCCGGCTTGGGCCTATTTCCATATCCGCCGCCATCCGGCCTCGGCGACCAATATTCGCGCCCAATACGCGCTAGGTGGGCGGCGCGTCGCCGGCCGCTTCGGCAAAACCGTTCTTTAATCCAAGGTGACGATCATTCCCCGCAAGCCCGCTGCCAAAGCCAAAACTGCCAAATCCGCGATTGAGACATCGTCCGCCAAGCGGCCGCCGCTGAAGAAGGTCGTCGAGAAGGCCGTCGCAACGGCGAAGAAGGCGGCGAAAAAGCCGGCCGCGAAAAAGCCGGTCTTGAAGAAAGCTGCGTCGAAGAAAGTCGCGCCGAAGAAAGCCCCGCCGAAGAAGGTCGCCGCGAAGAAAGCCGCCTCGCCGAAGGCGAGCAAAGCCAGCGCCGCAAAAACAAAAAAGCCCGCAAAGGTTCTCTCGCCGGTCGAGCAGTTGGTCGCCCAGATCACCCGCATCCTCGACGACGGCAAAGCCGAGGACATCGTCGCGGTCGACATGGCCGGCAAGTCGGCGATCGCCGACTATATGGTCATCGCCACCGGCCGCTCGCAGCGCCAGCTCAGCGCGCTCGCCGAGAATCTGCGCACCCAGTTGAAGATGACCGGCAAGCGCATTCCCCATCCTGAAGGCATGACCCAGGGCGACTGGGTGCTGCTCGACGCCGGCGACGTGATCGTGCATCTGTTCCGCCCGGAAGTGCGCGGCGTCTACAATCTGGAAAAGATGTGGAGCCAGCCGTTCGCCGACAGCCCGACCGGCATGGAAGGCCTGCTCAAGGACCGCAAGGAGCGTGCCGCAGACCAGGATAGCCAGCAGGCTGGCCAACGCCAAAGCGGCGGCGGCAAGCCGGACTTCCGCAAGCGCAACAAGCGCCGCCGCTGAGCTTCCATGCGCGTCACGATCCTCGCCGTCGGCAAAGCCAAGGCAGGGCCGCAACGCGATCTCTACGAGCATTACGCCGGCCGGCTGCGCTGGCCCTTGCGCCTGATCGAGGTCGAGGAAAAGCGCAAGCTGGCCGGCGACGCGCTCAAGGCGCGCGAGGCCGATCTGCTGCTGGCGCAACTCCCGGCCGGCGCCAAGCTCTGCGCCCTCGACGAGCATGGCGCGGCGGCTTCGAGCGCCGACTTCGCCGGCTGGCTGCGCCAATGGCAGGACCAGGGGGCCGACGTCGCCTTCGCCATCGGCGGCGCCGACGGCCACGGCAGCGCCCTGCTGGCGCGGGCGGAGCGCAAGCTGGCGCTCGGCGCGCTGACCTGGCCGCATATGCTGGTGCGCGGCCTGCTCGCCGAACAGCTCTACCGCGCCCAACAAATTCTCGCCGGCCACCCCTACCACCGCGAGTAGGAACCCGGCAAAAGCCGGCGAAGTTCCCGCAAATAACGCGATTCTGTTGGGGCTGCGCCCTACCGAATCGAGCTCCGATGGCCTATATTTAGGGAATTCGGCGAGCATTTTTCCGGTCGCCGATCCGAATTGCCAGAGTTTGGGCCGCCCGATGAACGACATGACTCCCAAAAGCAGCCGCCCCCGCCGCCCGGTCGTGCTTTGCGTGCTCGACGGCTGGGGCCATCGCGACCAGGCGACGCCCGACAACGCCATCTTGCATGCCCGCACGCCGAATCTCGACCGTTTGGCCAAGAGCGCGCCGACCGGCTTGCTCAACGCCTCCGAACTGTTCGTCGGCCTGCCGGTCGGCCAGATGGGCAATTCCGAGGTCGGCCATATGAATCTCGGTGCCGGCCGCGTCGTGATGCAGGAGTTGCCGCGCATCGACGCCGCCATCGCCGACGGCTCGCTGAAAGCCAATCCGGCGCTCGCCGATTTCGTCGCCAAGCTGAAAGCCTCGGGCGGCGTCTGCCATCTGATGGGCCTGATCTCGGACGGCGGCGTCCATTCGCATCAAGATCAGATCGCGGCGTTGGCGCGCTATGTCGCCGAGGCCGGCGTGACGGTGCTGGTGCATGCCTTCCTCGACGGGCGCGACACGCCGCCGTCGAGCGCCAAGAGTTTCATGGCGAAGTTCGAGGCCGATCTTCAGGGCAAAGCGTCGATCGCCACGGTCAGCGGACGCTATTACGCCATGGACCGCGACAAGCGCTGGGACCGTGTCGAGCTGGCTTATAAAGCGCTGATGTTGGCCGACGGTCAGGCGGCCGCCGACGCGCAGACCGCCATCGACATTTCCTACGCTGCCGGCCAGACCGACGAATTCATGCTGCCGACGATCCTGCCGGGCTACCCGGGCATGACCGACGCCGACGGCATCCTGATGGCCAACTTCCGCGCCGACCGCGCCCGCGAGCTGCTCGCCGCCCTGCTCGATCCGGGCTTCGACGGCTTTGTGCGGGCCAAAACGCCGCAGTTCGCCGCGGCGCTCGGCTTGGTCGAATATTCGACGAGCCTGAGTAAATTCATGGGCGTCCTGTTCCCGCCGACGCCGCTGACGCATATTCTCGGCGAAGTGCTCGCCGCCGCCGGCAAGACGCAGCTGCGCATCGCCGAGACCGAGAAATACGCGCATGTGACGTTCTTCTTCAACGGCGGCGAGGAAAAGCAATTTGCCGGCGAAGAGCGCATCCTGGTGCCGTCGCCCAAGGTCGCGACCTACGATCTGCAGCCGGAAATGTCCGCCGCCGAAGTGACCGACAAGCTGGTCGCGGCGATTCAGTCGGGCAAATTCGACTTCGTGCTGGTGAACTACGCCAACACCGACATGGTCGGCCATAGCGGCATTTTCGACGCCGCCGTGAAGGCGGTCGAAGCGGTCGATGCCTGCATCGGCCGGCTCGCCGCCGCCGTCGAACAGGCGGGCGGCGCGCTGATCATCACCGCCGATCACGGCAACGCCGAGATGATGAGCGATCCCGCGACGCGCCAGCCGCACACCGCGCACACCACAAATCTGGTGCCGGTGATGTTGGTCAATGGTCCGGCCGACGTCGCCAAGATCGCGCCGGGCGGCCGCTTGGCCGATGTCGCGCCGACCGTGCTCGATTTGATGGGCTTGGCGCAGCCGCGCGAAATGGACGGCCGTTCGCTGCTGGTGAAAGCCGGCGGCATCGCCGTCAGCGCCTGACGCTCTTGCGCCGCCTCGCCACGTTCACAGCTTTCGTTTTCGCCATCGCCGCGATCGCTACGCCGGCGTTTTCCGCCATCGAGCCGCCGCCGGCGCGCGGCAACGCCGTCAACGACCGCTTGCAAGAGATCGAACGGGCGCTCGCCGAAAGCCGCAAGCGGGACGTCAATCTGCAGGAAAAGGCCGGAGCGCTCGCCGAGGAAGTCGCCGAAATGCGCGCCGAGCTGATCAAGGCGGCGCGCACGGCGCAGGGCCATGAACAAGCGCTCAGCGAAATCGCCCAGACCCTCACCGCTTTGAACGCGGAGGAGCGCGAAAAATCCGCCGCCCTGGTCGGCAAGCGCGAGAAGCTCGGCGATCTGCTGGCCGCCCTCGAACGGCTCGCCCGCCTGCCGCCCGAGGCGATGATCGCGCTGCCCGCGACGCCGACCGAGACGCTGCGCAGCGCGATCTTGCTGCGCAACGCCGTGCCCGAATTGGAAAAGCAGGCGCAGGCTCTGCGCGGCGAGATTCGCGCCCTGGCCGATCTGCGCGAGGAGATCAACGCGCGCCGCCGCGCCCAGGAGGGCCAGGCCAAGGCGCTCGGCGAAGAGCGCACGCGGCTCGGCCGATTGCTGGCGCGCAAAGCCACCTTGGAGACGCAAACCCGCGCCGAGCGCGAGCGCGCCGCCGCCTCGGCCAAGAAGCTGGCCGAAGAAGCCGGCGACTTGCGCGAGCTGATGGTGCGCATCGAGGCCGAACGCAAAGCCCGCCTCGAAGCCGAGCGCAAAGCCGCCGAGGAACGCGCCCGCGCCGAGGCCCGCGCCGAAGCCCAGGCCCGCGCCAAGGCCGAGGCCCTGGCGAAGGCCCAGGCCCAGGCGCAAGCCGCGGCGCGCGCCAAAGCCCAGGCCGAAGCCGCCGCGCAGGCCCGCGCGCAAGGCCAGCCGGAACCGCCGCCGGCAGCCGAACCCGCCCCGCCTCCGGTAGCGGCCCCCTCGGTTGCTGCGACGAAACCGCCATCAACTTCCCGAGAGGTGGCGGCGCTCTCGACATTGCGTCCGGCACGGCCTTTCGCCCAATCCCAAGGCAGCCTCGCCTTCCCGGCGCAAGGACGGGTGGTGATCGGCTTCGGCGAACGCGATGGATCGTCGGAAACGCGCGGCATCAGCATCCAAACGGGGCCCGGCGCCCAGGTCATCGCGCCCTATGACGGGCAAGTTGTCTTCGCCGGACCCTTTCGCGATTACGGGCTTCTCTTGATCATCGAGCATGGCGGGGGATACCATAGTCTTTTGGCGGGGTTGGAGCGCATCGACAGCGCCGTCAACCAGACGCTGCTGGCGGGCGAGCCGGTCGGCGTCATGGCTCGGCCGGCCGATGGAACTCCGCGGCTCTATCTCGAGCTGCGGCAGAACAATCGGCCGATCAATCCCCTCCCGTGGCTCGCCGCCCCGACACGCACTCTCACTGGCAAGGTTAGCGGATGAAAACGAAGTACATGGTTGCGGCTCTGATGTCCGCCGCGGCGGTTGGCGCGCTGCTCAATGGCCCCTTGCCGTTCGTCGGCAATGCCGACGCGCAATCGTCGCGCAGCCCGGCGGCCGGCGCGCCGGCGAAGAATGCCGACACCTACCAGCAGCTCAACCTGTTCGGCGAAGTGTTCGAGCGCGTGCGCTCCGACTATGTCGAGCCGACCAACGACAAGGACCTCGTCGAGAACGCGCTCAACGGCATGTTGACCGCGCTCGATCCGCACTCGGGCTATCTCACGGAAAAAAGTTTCCGCGACATGCAGGTGCAGACGCGCGGCGAATTCGGCGGCCTCGGCATCGAGGTGACGCAGGAGAACGGTCTGGTGAAGGTCGTGTCGCCGATCGACGACACGCCGGCGGCGCGCGCCGGCCTGCAGCCCAACGATCTCATCGTCGCCATCGACGGCGAACAGGTCGTCGGCCTCAGCCTGCAGGAAGCGGTCGAAAAAATGCGCGGCCCGGTCAACAGCTCGATCAAGCTGTCGATCCGCCGCGGCACGCGCGAGCCGTTCGACGTCACCTTGCAGCGCGCCGTCATCACCGTGCAGTCGGTGCGGTCGCGCATGGAAGGCGAAGATATCGGCTATGTCCGCATCACGTCGTTCAGCGAGCAGACCAACGCCGGCTTGACCAAGGCCGTCGAGAAGCTGCAAGCCGACAGCAAGGGCAAGATGCGCGCCCTCGTGCTCGATCTGCGCAACAATCCGGGCGGTTTGCTCGATCAAGCCGTCGCGGTGTCCGACAGCTTCTTGGAAAAGGGCGAAATCGTCTCGACGCGCACGCGCCGCGCCGACGACGCGCAACGCTTCAACGCGCGGCCCGGCGATCTCGCCAAGGGCCTGCCGATTGTCGTGCTGATCAACTCCGGCTCCGCGTCGGCCTCGGAAATCGTCGCCGGCGCGTTGCAGGATCATCGCCGCGGCATCGTCATGGGCACCAAGTCGTTCGGCAAAGGCTCGGTGCAGACGATCATCCCGCTGCCCGGCCACGGCGCCATGCGTCTGACGACGGCGCGCTACTACACGCCGTCGGGCCGCTCGATCCAAGGACTTGGCATCGACCCGGATATCCAGGTCGAGCAGCTGCGTCTCGAAGCGGTCAGCGAAAGCGGCCGCCAACGCGAAGCGGATCTGCGCGGCGCGCTGCGCAATTCGAACGCGCCGGCCAGCCCGTCAACGCCGGTCGCGCCGACGCCCAACACTGGCAACGGCGAAAACGCCGCCGCCGTCGCCGCCGAGGTGCAGGATTACCAACTCACCCGCGCCATCGACGTGCTGCGCGGCATCACGCTTTATAACAAGCCGACGCCATAAACGGCCGCCCCCTAGACGGCCAGCCAGGATCCGCCGGACGCCGCTCGCGTCCGGCGGAGCGCAGCGGCCCGGCAGACCACATCGGCAAGGTATGCGATGAGCGAGCCTGACTTCGACGCCCCCGCCGTCGGGAAACGCCCGCCGCTTCGGCGGCGCGCCGCCCCGCCGAAAAAGCCTTGGGGACTGCTCTCGGCGCTGGCCGTCGGCGGCCTGCTGCTCGCCGCTGTCATCGGCGTCATCGGCTGGCTCAGCCTCGCGCCGCAAACCCCGGCGCCGCTGCCCAGCATCGACCTCGCGCTCAAAGCGCCGGCGGTCGAAGCGCCAACCCCAGCACCCGCGCCGGCCCCGCCGGTCGCCGCCGAAGCGCCCGCCCAAGCTCCAAATGAACCGCCGCCGCCGGCCGTCGCGCCGCCCGCGCAAGAAGCCGCGCGCCCGCCGGCATCGATCCCGGCGCCGCCCGCCACGCCACCCTCCACCGCCATTCCCCAGACCCGCGTGCCGGTGCCGACCATCGATGGGCTGGCGCCGGTGCCCGACAACGCGCTGGTCGAACGCACGCCGGATGGGCTGCTGCCGAAAATCGGCGCCGACGGCCGCAAGCCCTGGCAGGTCTACGCGCGGCCCTTCGATCCCGCCGACAAGCGCCCGCGCATCGCGCTGATCATTAGCGGTCTCGGTCAGTCGGCCGCCGCGACCGAAGCCGCGATCCAGCGCTTGCCCGGCGGCGTCACGCTCGCCTACACGGCCTACGCGCGCAATCTGGCGCAATGGATCAATCTGTCGCGCGCGGCAGGCCACGAAGTGCTGCTCACGCTGCCGATGGAGCCAGTCGGTTATCCCGCCAACGATCCGGGGCCTTATACGCTGCTGACCTCGCTCTCCGAGGCCGAGAACCGCGCCCGCCTACATTGGCTGATGTCGCGCTTCACCGGCTACACCGGCGTCGTCAACCTGATGGGCTCGCGCTTCACCACCGAAGCGGGGCCGCTCAAGCCCGTGCTCGACGAGCTAAACAAACGCGGCTTGCTGTTCGTCGATTCGCGTTCGAGCCTGACCAGCATCGCCGGTAAAATGGCCGGCGAGATGAAACTGCCGCGCGCGGTCAACAACCGCTTCATCGACACCAAGGCGGCGCGCGACGAGATCGACCGCCAGCTCGAAGAGCTGGAAAAAATCGCGCGCAGCGAAGGCGTGGCGCTCGGCATCGGCGCGCCCTACCCGGTGACCATCGAGCGCGTCGCGCGCTGGGCGCAGGAGCTGAACGACAAAGGCATCGCGCTGGCGCCGATCAGCGCCGTGGTGGATCGCCAGAAAGATTGAGAGCCATGACCGCGCCGCCCCTGCCGCCCGAATTCGCTCAACTGCCCTACCGGCCATGCGTCGGCGTCATGCTGCTCAACGCGCGCGGCGAGGCCTTCGTCGCGCGGCGCATCGACATGCCGTCGGAAGCCTGGCAAATGCCGCAGGGCGGCATCGACGAAGGCGAAGCGCCCGAGGTGGCGGTGTTCCGCGAAATGCGCGAAGAGATCGGCACCGACAAGGGCGAGATTCTTGCGCAAAGCGCCGGCTGGCACGATTACGATCTGCCGCCCGCGTTGCTCGGCAAGATCTGGGGCGGTCGCTATCGCGGCCAGCGGCAAAAATGGTTCGCCATGCGCTTCACCGGACGCGATAGCGACATCAACATCGCCACCGATGAGCCGGAGTTTCTTGCCTGGAAATGGGCACCGGTGGCGCAACTGCCCGACCTGATCGTGCCCTTCAAGCGCGACCTCTACGCCAAGATCGTCGCCGAATTCGCGCCTTACGCGGAGAAAGTCGCGGCGGAGAGCGGCGCGCGGTAAAGCCCGCAGAGAGCGGCGCGCGGCAAACGCGCTTTCACCATAAACTCAACGTCATGCCCGGGCTTGGGTCCGACCGAAGGTCGGCCTACGGCCGACGGGCATCCACGCCTTGCGGCGCGGATAAAAGAAAAGGCGGGGATGCCCGGGCCCAGCCCGGGCATGACGAACTAGGAAAATTGCGTGAGTGTTTGACGCGCTTTAGATCGGCCTAAGCCGCCGCCGCCAGCTTCTTCTGCCGATAGCTGACGAACTGCCAGGCCACCGTGCTGACGCAGCGGTGCAGCCAGCCGTTGCCCTTGAAGCCGGCGGCTTTCAAGGTCATCGCCACGCCGCGGTCCACCGTGTTGGGCTGATAGAAGCGCATGGCGCGGCGCATATATTCGCGCGCCCAACGCGCGCGGTCATAAGCCTCGCCTTTGCCATTGGCGGCGTAATAGGCGTAGGCCAATTCATCGTCCTCGGTCTCGACCATGCGGCTCAGCGCCACTTTCAGGCGCTGCCACTGGTTGAGGTCCTCGCGGTCGAGATATTCGCGCAAGTGGGTATAGAACAGCTTGTAGTGGCGCAGTTCATCGGCGGCGATGCGCTGGCAGATCGCTTTGAGCGTCGGTTCGTCGGTCGCGGCGCCCAGCGCAGTGTAATAGGAGCTAGTGCCGACCTCGACGATGCAGCGCGCGACCAACTCGCCGGCGCGCGAGCCGCGCACCGATTTGGTCGCGTCGAGCGGCAGCTTGTAGCCGTCGGTGAAGGATTTGAAGCAGGCCGGGAAATCGAACGTGGCGTCGGCCATCTCGGCCCAGCGGCCGAGCACGTCGCCATGCTGGACCTCTTCCTCAGCCCATTTGCGCGCCACGGCCTGGAACTCGGGATCGTCGGAGAACACGTTGCAGAGATAGACGGCGTAATCGTCGCCGTTCTTCTCGACCAGGCTCGCCGCTTTGACGATCTTGAGAATGTCGGGATCGACCTTCGCGGCGTCGAAGCGATCCCAGGGGATATCGTCGGCTGTCCAATGTTTCATGGCGGTCGTCGATGCTCCTGCGCGTGATGGGGGAACCCCCGACGGGCTTTGTCATAAAAGTATATGGAGTGCGCCGCCGGTTTGACCAGGGCGAAAGTGCGAATAAAACCAAAGCCCTCGACCGTCTATGACGAAAGTCGCA
Source organism: uncultured Rhizobium sp. (assembly GCA_964628235.1). GTDB lineage: Bacteria > Pseudomonadota > Alphaproteobacteria > SMXQ01 > SMXQ01 > CAMAVH01. The sequence continues at coordinate 27,275 of CAZVLU010000045.1, forward strand.
GGGGTTGGTCTTCAGAACGATTACAAGGCGAAGAAAGTTCGCCGAAAACGCCGACTAGGCCGCAGCGGCGGCGACCATCGCTTCGGCGATGGCGACGTCCTTGAGGGCGCGCGCCTTGGCGATCTCGTCGGCGCCGGCGTCGTTGGCGCGCGCGCGGGCAGCCTCCAAGCGAGCCTGGGCGTCGGCGGCCTTGATGTCGCCGACCGGAGCGGCCTGTTCGGCCAGCACCGTGCAGCGCGTCTCGGTCACTTCGGCGACGCCGCCGGCGACGAAGATGCGCTGGGTGATGGATTTCGGTTCCAGGCTGCCATCGTAAATCTCGATGACGCCGGCGCGCACGGCGGCGATCAGCGGCGCATGGCCCGGCAGCACGCCGAAGTCGCCCTCGGCGCCGGGAACGATGACCATGTCGACGTCCGCCGAGACCAAGAGCCGCTCGGGCGCGACCAGTTCGAACGTGACCTTGCTATCCGCCATCCTGCTGTTCCTACGCTCGCCTTAAGCCGCCTGCGCGGCGAGCTTCTTGGCCTTCTCGACGGCCTCTTCGATGGTGCCGACCATGTAGAAGGCCGATTCCGGCAGGTCGTCATATTCGCCGGCGACGATGCCCTTGAAGCCCTTGATGGTGTCGGCGAGGCTGACCAGCACGCCCGGCGTGCCGGTGAAGACTTCGGCGACGTGGAACGGCTGCGACAGGAAGCGCTGGATCTTGCGGGCGCGCGCGACGACCAGCTTGTCCTCTTCCGACAGTTCGTCCATGCCGAGAATGGCGATGATGTCTTGCAGAGACTTGTAGGTCTGCAGCACGCGCTGGACCGAGCGGGCGACTTCGTAATGCTCCTCGCCGACGACGCGCGGGTCGAGCATGCGCGAGGTCGAGTCGAGCGGATCGACGGCCGGGAAAATCGCCTGTTCGGCGATCGAGCGCGACAGCACGGTGGTGGCGTCCAAGTGGGCGAAGGAGGTCGCCGGCGCCGGGTCGGTCAAGTCGTCGGCGGGCACGTAAATCGCCTGCACCGAGGTGATCGAGCCCTTCTTGGTCGAGGTGATGCGCTCCTGCAGCGCGCCCATGTCGGTCGCCAGCGTCGGCTGGT
>CAZVLU010000046.1:0-26302 GCA_964628235.1 uncultured Rhizobium sp.
GGTCCTGCGCGCTTGGAGTAGCGGTACGGCGGTATCCTGGAACGGTCGGCAGATGCCGCTCCTGCTGGTGTCAGCGGTGACGGAAGAGATCGAGCGACCATTTCGCATTGCCAGCATTCCCGAAACCGTCGACGACCTTCTGAGACCATCCGCCCTTGCGCCAATTCAAGGGACCGAGGTTCTTTGGCCGGACGGCCAGCCCCTTGTGCTGGCACGGGACACGCGGGGTGCAGAGGGGATTTCGAACTGACCCGCGGTCCATGACTGGGGGGGCCCTGCAAGTTTGATGAGGTCCGCGGCAATGGCGACCATGGCCGCGGAAAATCAGGTGACGGAGGTCAGCTCGCCCTTGTCGGGCCGCGCACATGGCAGCGATCACGGCCTTGCTCGCCTCTATTTCAAGATGTGTGCTTCAGCGCGAGGCCGGATTCACCGGATTTAGCAGACGGTTTTTTTAAAGACAGCCAGCGCGGCCTTTCGAATAGGTACTTAAATGGCGACCGACGCAGCGCCCATTGGAGAAAGAGCCCGCAGCCAACCGTCAGCGCCGTGACAATGCTCGTCTGCCAGCCGATGTCGCCCTCAAGACCGAGCGCATCGACCGCCCGCGCTGTAACCACGATGAGCCCATAACACGACACGAAAATAACGATTGAGTGCTCCCCGGTGTAGCGGAGCCAATCCATCCATTTCGAACCCGACATCAGGCTGGAGGCGGCGACGACGCACCCCGCGCCGACGAAGCCGAGGACGAGGCTGAAGCCGGGTTCTTCATCGACTCCAGCTCTGACGAGAGCGATATTCAAGACACTGCAGGCGCCGATCGCGAGCAGGGCTTGGCCGCGGGCTTTGACGGCGCGCCGCGCCAGTTCAAAGACGAATGGCGCGAAGACGTAGCCGGCGTAGAAATAAACATAGCGTTCGCAGAATCGCTCGACCTGACGAAATTCGCTTTCGGGGCTCCATATCTGTAAAAGCGCTGCGCCGGCAAGCATCAGATACCAAGGGACGGGCCGCAGAAAGCGCGTGACGATGAAGAAGATGGGCAGCATCTCGATGAACCAGAGTTGCTTGAACGGAGCGACATACCAGTCGAGATAATGCAGCCATAAGGGACGCGCCGGGTCGAACTCGCCATCGAAGACGCCGGCGACGAAATAGAGCGTCGTCCATAGAACGAAAAAATATCCGAAGTAGATCAGCTTACCATCGAGATAGTCGCGCCACGGCCGGTTGATGACGTTGGCGAGAAAAAGCCCGGCGGCGACGAACAAGGCGGGAGTGCGGAACGGATGGCCGAAATCGTTCAAGGACTGGGTCCAGCCCACTTCGTCGGCGAGGCCCTGGACGTAGCGTGTGGCAAGCAAAGCCACGATCGCGATGATGCAGATGCCTTTGGTGTAATCGACCCAGGCGATACGGGTTTTTTCACTGACTGTCATTCCGACCTCCGACGACAATACTGTCCGCGAGCCGGGCTAGCCGGTCTCGCGACGATAAGACGCACGCAACAAGCGTGCGGACTGTCCGAGATTAGGGCGGAGTGAACTTCATTATATTGTCAGGACCCGGTTGGAATGATTGAAGGCTAAGCGGTTCGCGCCGGTTCCGGCGTGACGTTTCCGTGTTAATCAGCGCATGCGAAACCAGAGATTGGCCCAAACATATTCATCTTTAAGTTTACTAGGCGAGAATTGAGACCTCTAACAGTTACCCTCTCGATTACCTCTGCGCGTGACTATACACCGCTCAGGAACTATGAAGCCGATCCTTAACTTAATCCGGCATCCTCGACAGTTGCACTAACGAGATTTTGTAACGCCCGCGGATCTAGTCCGCTCCCGTGCAGGTCGAGTTGTTTTGGCTTCATACAAGTCGCGTAAGGCGGCGCGCGCAGTGTATTCCTGGATTTTACTATTTGGCGATGTTGAGACCGACATTTGGGGGTTATCGGGCATGGCCAAGGTGCCAAAAATCAATGTCAGCATCATCGGCAACGATTCAAAGGAACCGGACATCATGGCCTCGATCGGACAGCTTTCTGTTCGCCTGCGACGGCTGTCATTTAACGAGGATGGGGCCCTGCCGTTCCAGGAACACTGCCCGTTCGGCTCGATCGCATCAGGCCTGCGCGCTGGAAGCCCATTTCGAATCTCGAGAATGACCTTAGGCGATCTTCTGTCTCAAAAACTGAGTCGCGGCGTACGCCGATTCTCAGGCTGAAATATTTAATGTAAGGGACTTAGCGTCAACCCGAGCCTCACCGGTGGCCTGACCACTCGGGAAACCCCGTAATGTCATGCTATGCACTAGAGGAATGCCACCGCGCTAGATAGGATATCAACTAGAGTTCTAGGATTGCCGAAGGGCGCATCACTCCAGGGCCGGAGCGTATCGTCGTCTTCAGCGTTTCTATTTTAAAGAACCCGATCACGACCTCGAGCGGAGGAGCCGGTGGCTAAGCTCATTAAATATACGCTCGCCTATAACGATGATGCCTCGAGATGGGACCTCAGGCGCGACGGCAGCCATACGGTGAAATCATTCAAAGTTAAGCATGATGGAACGAAAGGCCGAGCGCTTGAAAAAGCGATTGGCGCGCTCGAAAAAGCCATTGGAAGTCAAGGCGGCTCGGTAAAGAGCAAAAAGTGCGACGGCAAAATTCATGAAAAGCGGACCTTTCTCGGATCTACCGATCCTCACAGTTCAGAAGGCTAAACCCCGAAGTTTGTGATGCTATGATTATGAATAATTAGTGCCCGAAAATTCTAAGTCGGGCCATTTGGCCGGGCATCGAATTCAAAGAGACGGCTTCCTTGTCGCGTCACCAGCTCTTCAGAAGGGCGCGCCAGCCTCCAGTATCATCATGCCATGTCGTATGACGGGGGCCTGGAGTTCTGCCCGTCTCTAAAGCCTGGGCGGCGCCATAGAGATTTTTAGGCGCCAAGTGGATGTAGCGCAAAGTGGAGAGAATGGATTTGTGCCCCAACCATTCCTTCACAGTTAGAACATGCACGCCGTGATGAATGAGCCGTGATGCGCAGGTGTGACGGAGGCAATGAATGACGAACTCATGATCGTCGCTTATCTATCGAGGGCCACATTCATCAGCCACCAATCGGAATAAACCGCCGACGGTCGTTCAACACTCTAAGCGATACGGTCTTAATGCGTGTGCGATCGTGCGTATTAATAAGTCGAGCATGCGGGATCCCGTCGGTCGCGTCCCATACCGCTTCTAACATCCATGTCATCTGGGACGGCCTGCCAAAGGGGCGGCTTGAGCATCGCGATAGCTTTGACCGATTTGGGCATCAATTGTGTGGATCGTCATGGCCTGATCTCCTTCAGCGAATCCACATGCGGCTACACGCGGAGCAACTAATCTGGAGGCGGAATATACAGTGACCTCCCGCTGGCGTTAAATCTTCTTCTGGGCGACCGGATAATACGTGATAACGCTGCCGGCGCGTAGAATCATGCGACCCACTGCCGCGGCGGGTCGTTGTGGACGCGCTAATCTGAAGATTTCGTATGAGCCGAGCCAGCGATGAACTTCCTGCAGTGCAGTCAAATGCGACCAGGAGAATCCGGGCTTTAACTAGGAACTCGGCAACAAACTTCTTTTCAGAACAAACTCGGTGTCAGTGTAAAGCCTGCCGGGAAGTGACCGCTGCCTTTGACGACGCAGATCTCCAGTTCGGACGCCCGTCGGTTCGAAACCGAAGCCCGTTTGTTGATCTGGGAAGGACGTGCGCCAATTCTTTGGGCCGCGGCAGTTGGCCTGTTAACCCTTGTGCGCGTGGCTAAGCCTTACGGATCATGGCCAAAGCATTTGAGCCGGGCTATTCTCGCTAAACGGGGGTGAGGTGCCGACGATTTGGTTGCCTGACGAGCTCATCTCTGTTCGCGAGAACTCACCATGTCCTATTGGTCTCGCCTATGTAGTCATTTCGCAAAACTTAAAGTCTCCGCTGGTTGGAAAGCCATGAGCTTTGCAGGGGTGTGCACGACGCTCCTCAGCCTGCTTGCCGATTTTGTAAAGCCTGAATTCCACCTCCTGCCCTACGCGCTAGCTGCGGCGTTACTCGTCTTCATCGTTAGCGAAAGTATTCGCCTAAAATTGCGTCCGCCGTTAGGCACACTCCAAACCCGCTGGCTGGCGAGAACTTCGGTTTCTGCAGGGATTGGGACGATTGTGATTTCCATCGCATTGGCAGCCGACGCTTCAATTGGTGGCGACCGCGGAATCCTTGCGGAGGCGTCAAACCCAATTCGGGACCTGCAATCCGAAATACTTGCACTCGACAGGACGGCGGTCGCAACACTCGAGGTCGCACGACGCATTGAAACGGACAGTAAGCAGACGGCAACCACGATCGACAGGATTGACGAGCGCGATCGCCTCATGGCCGCCTCTTCGCTCTTAGATCGTGCCGTATCGACAAAAGACCTAAGCGATCGTGGGCAAATCATAGCATTGGAGACGCTCTGGGCGGCGGGGCATTCTTTCGCCGCCGCAGACCTAAGCGGCATCTTCCTCCAACGGGCGAGATTAGCGAACGCCAGTTTCGAGGGCGCCAACTTCATGATGACGGATCTTAGTCATGCGAAGTTTATGTCGTCCAATTTTGCCGAAGCGAATTTTCGCTTTGCGACCCTCGATAATTCTGACTTGAGCGACGCGAATGTAAACCGAGCGCGATTTGCGTTCGCACGCCTTGATTATGCCGTGATGATAGATTTGAAGGGCGCGGAAGCGAATTTTTATGCGGCGGATTTGCGCGGCGCCAATCTTAGTATTGCCGATCTGCGGGGGGCTAACCTAAGCTTTGCAGATCTCCGGGGCGCTAATTTAGAGGGGGCGAATCTGACCGGCGCCGTGCTCGTCGGCGCGACAATCGAGGGGGTCAAGCTTCGCGATGCGATCATCTCGAACACCGATTTCACCGGTGTTAATATGAACGCGAATTCGCTGTCAAAGACGCAATCGGCCGGAGCTTGCAGGCGCAATTTAAACGCCAACGGCGCCTTCACTGTTTCCGCCAAGCTCATCGAGGAAATCCCGAATCAGCGCTACCGCGGAGGTATCGAATATAGCGCGGTGATGGACGAAATTTTCAATATGAAAAGCCTTGCAGGCGCGGAGCTTCCGCTATGCCAGTCCAATATCGGCGCGCGCACGCCGTTGGATTTCGGCATTCGCTTTGGGGCGGGGTTGCTTGAGAAAGCCAATCGTCGCAAGGCGATTGTCGCCCGTGTCAATCAGCGCTTCGAAACCGTCAGCGCCAATTTGTTATCCCCACGCTCTTCTGCTCCATTGGCGATTCCAAGAATTCCTTAACGCACAAACCGCAAGATGGGTGGGCTTACAGCGGCATTTCCGAATTAAGTGCGATGGCCGGCCAACTCTGATTAAAAGTTTAGGCGTCGTGCCTGGCTTGGCTAACTTGCCGCAAGTAGTATCTCGCGCTCGCTGCAGTGTTTGCGCCAGCACCAGAACCGTTAGCGCGCGGATAGGGACATTAGTCCACCAAATATGTTAGGAAAGATGGTGCCCCCTTCCGGAACTGCCCCTCGCAACCTTGGCATGGGAGGTTTCACGCCTTGAGGGACTAGCTGAGAATGCGCGGGTCGCCATTACCCAAGGTGAATACCAAATAGCTCTCGAGGAAATCGCAAGGTCGGGAATGTCGTCCCTACCCTGCATGCAATGGGTCATGGGACATATTGATTATCATGGGCCTAAGGAAAGTTTTGTTGCGACCGTCAGTCCCTTTTTCATTGTGACTATCATCGCAGAGCATAGGAGCCGATAGGTTGCGTTATGCTCTCTAAAGTTAAGCGATGGGCTAAGTCTCTTAAACGGGATGTTGTGGCCTTATGGTTGGCTGCTCGCGACCCTCGTACACCGTGGCACGTAAAATTATTGGCCGGGGCCATCGCAGCTTACGCTCTTTCCCCCATTGACCTGATTCCCGATTTCATTCCGATCCTGGGCTATCTGGACGACCTCATTATAGTGCCACTAGGGATCGCGCTGGCGGTTTACTTGATACCAGCGGAACTAATGGCTGAGTTTAGAGCGAGGGCTGCTGAAATAGCTGACCGCCCAACAAGTAAGACCGCAGCAATTGTGATCTCGTTTATATGGGTCGCGGGTGCAATGGCACTTGCCTGGATCACTTGCGCTTATATCGATAGCTTGACTTCAAATTAGCATACTAGCCGCTCGATCGACTTTGCGTCTAATCCGGCTTTCGCCGGGTGACGGCTTTGTTACGGGATGCCGGGGGGACGGTAAAGCCCGCCGAATGGCGGGCTTTTTTATGCCTAGTATGACCCCGAGACGGTCGCCACCGCGATGGTATGGGCAGTTTTGGCCGAGTGTCTCCATTCGCGTTTTCGGGGGTAGCGCCTCCCCCGCAGCGTACTTTTCTCGAGTTCGAATCCAGTCTGCTTATTCCGAAAAGAAGCAATTTTCTGCTGACATCGCCTCAGTACTCGTCGCTTAACGCCGCGGCCCACGCTTTGCGACGAGTCGGCCGAGGGCGCGTGCCGCATCCTGCAGAGCCGGCAGGTGCTTGGCGACGAAAGCCGACACGCTGATAAGGTTTTCGATCCAGAGTGCGTTTATCGCCGCTACCACTATGTCTCCATTCATGACGGGGACCGCAATGGCGTTAAATGTCTGATCTGAATTACTGATGCGCGTGCGTCGCGCCAGTTCACGGATGCCGTATCCGCGCTTATACGTCTCCTCGATCTGCCGTTCTACGAGACGTGGCATGTTGGCGAGGTTGTCGTCAGGATGGCCCGATTTACGCAGGACGGCGAGAATCTGCTCACGCTCACTTTGCGGGCAGAAGGCCAGATAGGCGCGGCCTGTCGCGGATTTCAGCAGACTCGGCCGGTGCCCGATAATTGTCCGGTCGACGGTAAAGGGAGAGCTCTGACGCTCCGTCTCGAGGATCAGCATCGTGTGGCCATCACGCACGGCGAGCCCACACGGCCATAAAATCTTCTTGCATAGACGGTCCAGAATCGGCGAGGCCAGCCTAGCCATTTCCGTCGATGCGTCATCCGTTGATGTTGTGGTCGGTCGGTAGTGCGAGCGCGCGCCGAGCTGATAGATGCCTTCGCCCGGTACACAGAAAACCCAGTGGCGCTCCTCAAGAGTCTTGAGAAGGCGCAGGAGCGTCGCGCGTGGCAGGCCGGTCGCGCCATGGAGCTCCCCCAGGGTCGCGCCCCGCTTCTTCAAAGTTTCCAGAACGGATAGGCCACGATCTAACGCACGAACCGATTTCACGTTGGCCATCTCGGCTGGTCCTTGTCGCAAACAGTTTTCACCTGGTGAACAGACGGCTTGTAGCATGTCCGTGCATACCATAAAGCAGAAAGCCATGAACTGAAGCCGGCCACGCATCCGGGCGGCAAAACGTTGAGGGAATGCCATGACTGTGAAGGACAACGACAAGCGCGTCCTGCTGCTCAAGCCGCAGGACATCAAGGACGTCCTGTCGATGAAGGAGGCCATTGATCTCGTCGACCAGGGGTACCGGGAAGCCCAGCAATATCCGATCATCAATGCGCCGCGTCGCCGTGTGCATTCGAAGAAGAACGTGCGCGTCTCGAACTTCCCGGGCGGCGTCGACGGCCTTGGCGTTATCGGTTCGCTTACCCGCGCCGACAAAATCTCCCACATTCCGACCAACCAGGATTTCGCCTACCGCGAGCATCCCGTCTATCTGCTCTGGGATTCGGAGACGGGCCACCTGCTGAGCGTCATGTTCGGCGAGATCGCCGAGAAGACTATTGGCTTCTCCAGCATCATGGCACTGCGCACGGGCGCGACGTCGGGCGTTGGATTCCGTTACATGGCGCGTAAGAATGCGAAGAAGGTCGGCGTCTACGGCGCCGGCGGTCAGTCGCTGCACAAGATTCTCGCGCTCAAGTGCGAACGTGATATCGACCACGTGAAAATTTATAGTCGCAACCCGGAGAACCGGCGCGCCTTCGCCAAGCAGGTTGAGAAGATTGTTGGCGTCGAGGCCGTCGCGGTGGACACGCCGCGCGAGGCGATCCGCGCAGTGGACGTGGTGATCTGCGCGACCAGTTCTAATGTCCCGGTCTTTGACGGCAACTGGATCGAACCCGGCCAACACATCGTGACTGTGGTGGGATCAAACTCGGCCCTAGTAAAGGGCGGCTGGCTTCAGTCGGGCCGTCGGGAGAACGATGACGTGACCGTGCAGCGCGCCGATTTCATCGTGACGAACTGGCGGGAGTCCGTCGAGTCTGAGCAGCAAGCTGGACTGATCGAGCCTCTGGAGAAGGGATTAATTACCTGGGACAAGATCCATGAGCTCGGCGAACTAATTACGGGCACGTTCCCGGGGCGGACATCGGATGACCAGATCACTTTCCATGCCAACAACAATGGTACGGCCGCCGCAGATATGGCGATCGCCAAGAGGGTCTATGACCACTGCAAGGCGATGGGGCGTGGGATGGAGATCGGGTTGCCAGTGCCGGGCGAGCAGTAAGCTCGCGGAATGCGAGACGAACGAAAAGTCGCGGTAAAGCGACGAGATGAACAGGGAGAGAATGATGTGGAAACGTTATACGCGCACAGTGGGCGTCATCGGGGCTATATACTTAGCAACGCTATTTCCGCAGGCGAAGGCGGACTCGCTTGCGGACTTCTATAAAGGCAAGCAGGTCATCGTCTATATCGGCTATGCAATAGGGGGTGGCTACGACCTATATGGGCGGCTTGTGGCGCGTCACATCGGCCGTCACCTGCCTGGCAACCCTACGGTCGTGCCGCAAAACATGCCGGGCGCCGGTAGCCTGAGGCTGGCTAACTACCTCTTCACCGTCGCCCCCAAGGACGGCACGGTCATGGGAACGATTACACAATCGACCCCGCAGGAAGAGGCGCTCGGTACGCCGGGCATCACCTACCGCTCCGCGGAGTTCAACTGGATCGGTCGCGTGACCTCCAACGTGGAGATAAACGTCGTCTGGAACACCTGGGGCATCCGCAGCATCGCCGACGCGAAGACGCGTGAGGTCGTTCTGGCAGGCACTGGTCCGACGACGCCTTCTGAAGTGTTTCCGAAGGTGCTCAACGGCGTTGTTGGCACCAAGTTCAAGGTAATCGCCGGCTACGGTGGGTCGGCGGAAGGCGTGCTTGCCATGGAGCGCGGCGAGACGATGGGCGCGCTCCTGTCGTGGGCCAGCATGAAGGCGAGCAAGCAGGATTGGATCAGGGAGAATAAGGTCACCATCCTAGTCCAATACGCGATGCAGAGGCATCCCGACCTTCCTAACGTGCCGACCATCGTCGATCTAGGGGAGACGGAAGCGGATCGTAAAATCCTCTCGCTTTATGCCAGCGGCGCAGATATTGGACGCGCCATCGTCGCGCCGCCAAAAGTGCCAGCAGAGCGCGTGACGGCGTTGCGTTCGGCCTTCGACGCCATGCTGAAGGACCGCAGGTTCTTGGAGGAAATCGAGAAGGCAAATTTGGAGTTCGATCCGATGTCCGGCGAAAAACTTCAAAAGCTCGTCGTACAATCCACCAATATTCCGCCAGAATTACTCGAACGGGCGAAGGCCGTTCGAAACGTGCCATGAGGGAATAAGTCGTTCAAGGCGACGATATCTTCGTTCATTTCCCCTTATCATGGTTTCGTAGGTTTGCTTGTGTCTCGGTCTTCGTACAACTCGAGTACCGAATGAGCCTGCCAACCGGTGGTTTTCGTCGCTTCAGGCATCGTCGCGCCGCCCTTCCGGCTAAGGAGGTCGATAAGCTGTCTGAGCTTGGTCTTCAAAGCAGGCTTTTCACCCGGGGCGTCTTTTTTGGTGGGTTGCTTCTTAGCGGGGGCCGTAGCGGGCTTCTTTGCCGGCTCTAAGGGCTTTTGATGTTTTTTCTGTGGGAAGCAGCTTTCGGAGCATCCAGGTATTTTAGAGCGCTCTCCGTGATTTTTAGAGCCAGTTTAGTTTCGCCATCCTGGCGCCAGACCTCGCTGCCGCTTTCGGCCGGATGTTCGGCGATCAGTTTTTGCTTCAGCAAGGCCTGAAGAACTGGCGCTGCGGCAGTTTTACTGAGCTTCGTGCTTTTGGGCAGCGGCAGAATGAGGCCCTCCGGCCGCTGGCTGGCGGCGGACAAAATAATCAATCGAGTGTCGGTGAGTTTGGCCATGTCGGGCTCCAGCGTTTCGGCGCTGCGGCGATCGCAGCGCTGCCACTGTCCAGAGCCCCGCCGGCGGGGCCGGTCGAGGCGCGGGCTGTGCCCGTTCGTCTTCTATGACGACAGCAACGCTCCGTTGCGAGCCGAAGTCCTGTCCTTCAGCGAGTTCTTTTCGACCGACGCAGCATTCTCGTATCGACGGGATGAGTGACCGCCAGAACAGCGCCGGCGATTGCCGCTACGTCTTGCGCAATTACGCCAAGTTGCCGCGCTTCTGCTGCTATGCCTGCTAGGTAGCTGATTAGCTCCATCTGCAACAGCAAGATAATGATGGCAAGGACGGTTAGCAGGAGTTGCAACTGGATCTAATAGTGTCGGAACAAGCCCCACGTGGTGCCCAGTGACTGGATAACTCCGGTCATCAGTGAGGCGAGTATCAACGGGAGGATGACGAACTCTTCAGTAGAGAAAGATCACGAGCGCCAAGGTGCTGGTCGAGATGAATATCCATGCGCATAGTCCCAAAAAGAAGGGTTTGAGGCCGCGCAGCCGCAACTTCGATACATCCGTTTCGAGTCCGATGGCGGCCAAGCCCATCGTCATGAGAAAGACAGTCACCTGCGCAAACCAAACACGAACCGTTGCATCAACCTCTACAATGCTGTTCAAGGCGACGAATCCAAGAAAGCCAAGCACAAACCACGGGACCACCGCAACATGATCGCGTGAGGTGTTGGCCGTCTGCCGGCTGTGCGATGCCCACCACCCAATCGCCGTAACGAGTGGCGCCAGCATGATCACGCGCACCAATTTCGATGTCGTGCCAAATGCGCCGGCCTCTGCGCCGCCTTGGAACGCCGCCGCCACGACCTGGCCGACCTCGTGGATCGAGGCGCCGACCCAAAGCCCGTACTCATGGGCATCTAGGGGCAGCAGGGACAGGAGAAGCGGGTAGAATACCATTGATAGTGAGCCGAACAGCGTCACGCTCGCTACGGCGTAAGCAACGTCCTCCTCGGGCGCAAGCGTCACGGTGTTCGTCGCAACAATGGCTGAGGCGCCGCAGACTGCGGTTCCTGACGCGATGAGCTCGCAAAGCCGATCGTCCACGCCGATCGCCCGGCCCATGAGCCGGGTAAAGATGAAGGTCGTTGTCAGCGCCGTAAAGAGAATGGCAAGCCCGATGATACCAACCTCGGCGATCTGGGAAAAGCTGATCTGAATGCCTAGGAGAGAGACACCAATACGCAGAGCACGCCGTTGAGAAAAGGAAATGCCTGGCTTGGCGCGACTCGGCAACCGAAAGAAATTTTTTAGGGCCATTCCGAAAACGAGCGCCAGAATCATCGGGTGAAATTGCGACAGAACGGGGGCGTGCGTCGCTAAGTACGCCAGCAATGTAAGGGCAACGACGACTGCGACGCCGAAAAAGTATCTGCTCAAAATATGCCGATGCTCGACGAGGAGGTTATGCATTTGGCGCGCCGCCTTTTCTAACAGTCAGTACAAGGTTTACGTCGACGTTTTAAATGAAACATTTCAATAGGTTTGATCGGGATAGCGGATTGAAATTGCGGTGGCGCTTTCAAGTTGTCGCGATACTCTAGCCGACAGGCCTATAGCGGAGTGATTTCGTGCGGCGGAAAGCTCACGCATTAAGCTAGGCCGCAGTATTTTATGGGGAGATCAAGATGACTCTGATCATCAATAACGACGATGTCTCGAAGCTGCTGACGATGGGCATGACCATCGACGCTCTGGAGGCGGCCTACAAGCAGCTCGTCGTCAAGGAGTCGGTGTGCCGGCCGCGCATCGACGTACAGATCCCGACGAGCGATCCCAAGAAAGTCTATGCCTGGGGCACCATGGAGGGCGGCTCGGTCAGCGGCTATTTCGCCATCCGCATGAAATCCGACGTGATCACCGAGGAAAGCTACAACGGCGTCACGACGCGCGAGAAATACTGCGTCAAGCCGGGGCTCTATTGCGGGCTGATCTTTCTGACGTCGGTCGAGAACGGCGAGCCGCTCGCTTTCATCAACGACGGCGTGCTGCAGCATATGCGCGTCGGCGCCGATGGCGGCATCGGCACGAAATATATGGCGCGCGAAGATGCGACCGTCATCGGCATGTTGGGCTCTGGCGGCATGGCGCGCACCCATATGGAAGCCTTCATGTATGTGCGCCCCGGCCTGAAGAAGCTGCAAGTCTTCAGCCCGACGAAAGCCAATCGCGAAAAGTTCGGCCAGGAGATGCGCGAGCGCTACGGCCTCGAGGTGCAGGTCTGCGACCGCCCCGAAGATATTTATAAGGGCGCGCATATCGTCGCCGGCGTCACCGATTCGTCGGTGCCGGTGCTCAACGGCGCCTTGATCGAGCCGGGCGCCCATGTGGTGAATGTCGGCGCCGGCGGGCGGCCCGACGAGGCGACCGTCGAGAAGCTCGACGTTTATATGCGCTTCGGCAGCGCGCCGGCGCCCTGGGGATTGCCGGCCCTCGGCCTCGATGACGAATATCTGACCTACGCGGCGCAGCCCGAGGGCATGCGCGATTTCAAATATCAGAAGAAGGACAAGCGCGGCCACGGCACCATCGCGCCCGACCGCATGGTGACCTTCGCCGACATCATGAACGGCACCAACCGCGGCCGCTCAAGCCGCGAGCAGATCACCTATTCGGAACGCGGCAATCTGCAAGGCAACCAATTCTGGGCGGTCGCCGGCGCGGTCTATGAAGCGGCCAAAGCCAAGGGTGTCGGTCGCGAGATTCCGACCGAATGGTTCTTGCAGGATATCCGCGACTGACGGTTGTCGCACCGTGCGTCGTGCGAGTTTCGGTTGTTGGCGGCTGCTTAAGGTTTACCAAAACTCTGGAGGCTTAATTGACGTTGATTCTATCGAACGATGATGTCGAACAACTCCTCACAATGCCTGATTGCATTGATGTCTTAGAGGAAGCGTATAAAGAGCTTGCGGCAGGTAGAGGGATCAGTCGCCAGCGATCTGACTGCATCACGCCGACGAGCTACGGCAATGATGCAGTTTATGGGCTCAAGTCGATGGACGGTGTTGTTCCGAAACTTGGCGTAGGAGCAGTTCGAATCAACTCCGATATTGTCACTAATCCGAAGGTCGGCAACACGCAACGCCGCGTGAAGGTACCCGCAGCGCCCGGTGACCGCTATGTTGGCCTGGTGCTTCTGTTTTCGACCGCAAATGGCGAGCCTTTGGCCATCTTTCCCGATGGCGTGCTTCAGCACATTCGCGTCGGGGCTACAAACGGACTGGGCGCCAAATACATGGCACGTGCGGACGCTCGAACGGTGGGAATTCTGGGCTCCGGCTGGCAGGCCGAGACGCAACTTACCGCCGTTTGCGCTGTGCGGCAGATTGAGGCGATCAAATGCTTTTCTCCGAACAGGGAGAACAGAGAGGCATTTTCGGCACGGATGAGCGACATGCTCGGTGTGCCAGTCACCGGAGTCGGCCAGCCAGAGGAAGCATTAGATGGGGTGGATATCGCTATGTGCGGCACGAATTCCATCGATCCGGTCTTCTTCAAGGAATGGGTGAAGCCGGGAATGCATCTGTCCTCGATCAAGAAGCCCGAGATCGAGCCAAGCGCAATCAAGGCCGCAGACCGGGTTGCCGTCCACACACACGATACAACGCCGATCCTCGTTGTGGCCGAGGGGTCGGCGTTTAAGGAGGAAAGCAAGGGGATCGCCTGGAACGTGGCAAGGGATATCGATTTTAAGGCCTTTCCGACGCTGCCAGATCTGATCTCCGGACGCGCGATCGGGCGAGAAAATGACGATGAGGTTACCTGCTTTCTCAACAATATGGGGCTTGGCTATCAATTTGCCGCCGCTGGTTCAGTCATTTACCAGCGGGCAGTAGAACTGGGGCGCGGCCACAATCTGCCGACTGACTGGTTCACCGAAACGGTCCATCCATAAGTTATCTGAGGCGGCTTTCAATGCACGTTACAGTGCAAACGCCAAGTGGAGCGGAAGATGGCGGCGGAATCCCTGAGCATATAAGGGAGGAGATGCCTTATACGATCTGCGATAGCCGCTAATCGCTAAACGACAAGGGCCTGATCTTTGCTGAAGATCAGGCCCTTAGCGATTAGCGGAAAGGGCTACAGAATATCTGAATCACGCTACTCTTTCCCATTTATCGACATCTACTTCCCAGCCCTTGGTCTGAGAGAGATCAAAGCCATTACCATCTGGATCGACCACGCGATATTCCGCATATGGACGAACAGAAGGCCGATCAGCGACCAAAGCTGCACCTTCGCTCAACTGGGCGACTTTCTGATGCGCGTCGCGCATCAGATATCCGAAATGATGGATTCCGAAGCGCCGCTCTTCCGGACTCTCTTCCTGTCCGTCATGCCCGACGCGGTTGTAGAGGGCATAGCCTTGCTCGTCGCGCGTCCGATAATAGGGATGCAGGGCAAGATTGGTGAATCCATCACCAAGGAAGCAATTGAAGCGTCCTTCCTTGCGTCTCAGATCGGTTGTCCCCAGTTCGCGCATGCCGAAGAGCTGAATGAAGAAATCTGCTGAGCGCTGCGGCTGGAGCGTATGAATGGCGATATGGCCTATTCTGGGCAATCCACGCGTATCGCCAGTCACGCTGAATGCTCGCTCCGACAGACTAATCGGGTTGCATTCAGGATCGAAAATTCTGACTTCGCCGTGATGAATGTCGCCCTGCTCGCGCAACGCAACTCCCCCTGGAATAAGCTGACGATACTTCTCGAGCGTCGCCGAGATGCTCTCCACCTCCATGCCGAGATGATGCAGCCCGATGCCGTTCTGCAACTCGCCCAAATCGGCGCGCTGGCGGAACAAGGTCAAGTTATAGAAGCCATCCGTCATCGAGATGTCCCCTTGCGGCGAACGCCCCATTTCACGCATGCCAATTTCGTTCTCGTAAAAATCCGCCAATTTCGCCGGATCCTTACTGATGAGCGCGAGATAGCGTATTCGTGCCATGATCTATCCTCCCGTTTTTATTCATTAGTTTTTTTGATTAACAGCCTTGATTAATTATCCCCCCAAGGCTGAACCAGTGACAAGAACTTTTACTTACAGTCTATTGACGTTGACTCACCGACTTACGATGTGTGTGAATAAAGAAAATATCTGGGAGGTTCGCATGCCATATACCGTCGATGAATTCGTCGCCGACTGTCGAAACAGTCTGATACAAGACTCCGGCTTGCGAGGTCAGGACGAGGTACATCGCCACCTCATAAAGTTGCTGGCTGATCCAGCCGACCTCCTATCGCGCATTGGCGAGAATGCTGCGCCAGGTCGCTATGCGGTCCATCACGATCCGATAACCGACATGTACGTTTTTGCCCATGTTTATGAAGACGAAGGGCGCAGCCACGCGCACGATCATGGACCGTGCTGGATCATCTACGGCAATGTTTCAGGTCGAACCGATATGATTGAGTGGCGGCGTCTCGACGACGGTTCTCAACCCGGTAAGGCCAAATTGGAGAAGGAAAAGGAGTACAGCGTGAAGGCCGGAGGAGCGGCCATCTTCCGCAACGGGGCTATACACTCCACCTATCATCCCTCCGGTCCCTCGATACTAGTGCGTGTCATTTCCGGCGATATGGATAGCGTATGGCGCCATACCTTTGACCCCACCAAAGAAACAATCAAAGACCGGCCGCCGAAGGAGAAAACTGCTGCCACGATTAGCCATTGAGAAAATGATGCCGTCACAAGCGGCATGATAAAGCGATCCAAAAGGATCCGCATAGCCTTGGGAGGCAAGAATGAAAGCCAAATTAGCGACGCTAATTGTCTGCGCGTTGAGTTGCGGTGCGCAGCTTGTGAGCGGCTCCGCTTCCGCCGACGCAGTCAGCGACTTTTACCGCGGAAAACAAATCACCTTCATCGTCGCAACCGGCTCGGGCGGCGGCTATGACGCTTATGGGCGCTTGCTCTCGCGTCATTATAAAAATCATATTCCCGGGCAGCCAAATTTCGTCGTGCAGAATATGCCAGGGGCCGGCGGCATCCGTGCCACCACCTTCATATACAACACGGCGCCGAAAGACGGCACAACGATGGCGATCGTCCACAGCGGCATGACGACACTTTCTCTGCTCGAGCCTGAGAACGCTAATTTCGACGCGACCAAGCTGACTTGGCTGGGCAATATCGAAGAGGAAACATCATTATGCGTCTCGTGGCACGATTCGCCGATCAAGACGACGCAGGACATGTTGACGAAAGAGTTCATCGTCGGCGGAACTGGTTCGGGTGCCAATCTCGAAGTTTATCCGCGCGTAATGAACAAGATATTAGGAACACGCATTAAGGTGATCTCTGGATATAAGGGCGGCAACGACGTCAACCTCGCGATCGAGCGCGGCGAATTGCAAGGCCGTTGCAGTTGGCCGATGAGCAGCATCCAGAGCACGCGGCCTCAATGGTTGCCCGAAAAGAAGCTTAACTTCCTCGTGCAGACCGGCATGGAGAAGGACCCTGAATTGCCGGACGTGCCCTTGATTATGGAACTGGTCAAAACTGATGCCGACCGAGCCGTAATGGAATTAATCTTCGCGCCGCGCAGCTTGCTGCGACCGGTGGTCGCGCCGCCTGACATGCCCGCCGCCCGTACCGCCGCCTTGCGGGATGCCTTTATGAAAACCTTATCTGACAAGGCCTTTCTAGACGACGCTGCGAAGCAACAATTGACCGTGACGCCCAAATCGGGCGAAGTCATGCAGAACCTGATCAGCAAAATTCATCAGACGCCTAAGGCCGTGGTTGAACGGGCCAAACAGGCGATGTCGACGGACTGAGAGAGCGCAAACCTCTTAGAATCCAGAACTCAAACCTCGTCGACTCCGCTGCCAAAACGATTTTCTTAGCCGGCGCGACCCGTGAGGGTCGCGCCGCTCATCCTGCATTTAACAATCTCGCGTGAGGGGCATAATAAATGGCTGAAAATCAGAAACTCATTCTGGCGATTGAACGTTACGACCGTCATTTCCCGTTCTTTGATGGCACAGTGACACCGCCGGAAGGCGTCGAGCTGAATGTCATGCAGGTCGGCCAGAGCGCCACCTTGCGCGACGGCACCAAGCGCCACAACCGCATGTTGCAGGGTGAATTCGACGTAGCCGAGTTCTCTATGTCGAGTTACGTCATGGCCAAAGGCCGCGGCATGCCCATCACGGGCATCCCAATTTTTCCGCGTCGCCTCTTTAGCCAAAGTCAGATGTGGGTGCATCCGGATTCAGATCTTTGGCACCCGCGTGACCTAATAGGCAAAAAAGTCGCCCTGTCTTCGTTCCAAACGACGTTGTCATTACTCGCGAAAGGCGACATGAAGTTTCATTACGGAGTGCCTTGGGAGGGCATTCATTGGCTATCGACGACCGAGGAGAAGGTTAAGTTCAAGGCAAAGGAAGGCGTCAAGATCGACTTCATCGGCGATTACGAGAACCTCGGCAATCTGCTTATGAAGCGTGAGATTGACGCATTTTTTTTACCCCATCCGCCCCATTCGGTCGTATCCGGGAAGACGCCCGCCCGCCGCCTTTTTGCTGATCCAAAGGCTGAGGAACTTGATTACTTTAAGGCTGTCGGTGATTTCCCCATCATGCACGTCGTTGCCATGCGTCAGGAAGTCATCGATCGTGACCCGAGGCTCGCCCGTGCCGTCTATGACATGTTCAATCAGGCCAAGGACATCGCCGAAAGCTATTACGAAGATCCCAATTGGGCCAGATTGGCATGGGGACGGCACGACTATGAAGAAGAGCGCAAACTCTTCCCTCGTGACCCGTGGGAGAATGGATTTAAGCGAAACAAAGCGAACATCGAACGCTTCATCAAATATTCGCACGACCAAAATTTAATCGATGCAGTTTATCCGCCGGAAATACTTTTCGCTAAGGAAGTCATAGATACTTAAACCTCACAGACGCTATCTCGTGAGCGTCCAGGTCATAGTCCCCCGCAGCGCGTTAAGCGACCCGGCGGTCAGCCAGACGATTTCAGCCATTCGTCTAAGTCCTTTATGACCTGCTCCTCTAACTCCGGTGTCAGGAAGCGCGGTTTGAGCCTGTTCTTTTTGAGATGAGCAGATTCTGTGGCGATGCGTCGTTTGCGTTCACGTCGCGTTAAACTTTCATACTCGGATTGTAGCGATCTAAAGTCATCCGGCGATCTTTGAAAGCGTTGCGGCAATAGCGCATTTAGCGCCATGGCGTTAGAGAAGGACAATTGACATAGTTTTTCTTCCGGATTTACCGCGAGACCCCGCCCCTTGTTTTCGAGGTGTACGTAGCATAAAAGGCTGAAATCCCGGACAGCCATGTCCTCTTCTATATGCAGCAAATCCTCTTTGGTTTCGGGACCGCGGACCTTGGCTTCACCGGTCGTCGGTTCTAAGACGATGTCATCAGGGTGCGGCAGCAAATCGGGCGGAGGAAGGTTGCGTTTCGCATGCTCAGCGATTTTCTCCTCGCCGCGACGTTTGCAATCTGACAGCCGCACGTACCTATCTACCTTGCTCTGGAAATGTTGCTCTTCCTTGTCGCGCAAAAGCTTGAGGAAGTTTTGCTGCTTAAGCCGATGGCCTTTAGCTGCTTCGGTCGACAAGTTTCGCGCCGCCACATGTGCGGCGGGCATCTGAAAAACTTTGCCGTTCTCGCGGACAGTTATAAGGCGATAAGCCTCTTGCTCAAAAAAGCTGTCAAAGGTCGCATCGGATAATTTGATGGCGCGCGTCTTCGCTTTTCGCGGCCGGCCCTGCGGGTTGCCCGATCGCCCTTTTTGAAAGCGTGTGCCCTTCGGAGGTTTGCGAAAGCCAACCTCATAGTCCGGCTGGCGCTTTTCATCGCTGCTCTCCGGTTCATCGCCTGAACCATTGTCCAGACTGTCATCATGCTTCTTGGGTTTGCCGGTCATGTAGATCCCTCCTGTTGGACTGGGGAGAGGCGTTGCTCCGAGACGTCCTCAAATCTTTCGCCGGTGGCTGCCAGGGTGGCATGCTTGCCGGTGAGGATTTCCCAGCGCCGGACAATGGTGTCGCAATAGGCGGGGTCGTATTCGAGGAGGCGGGCGCAACGGCCGACCTGCTCGGCGGCGACCAGCGTGGTGCCCGACCCGCCAAAGGCATCGAGCACGATGTTGCCGCGCTTCGAACAGTCCCGAATGGCGTCGGCGACGAGGGCGACTGGCTTGACCGTCGGATGCATGGCCAATTCAGAATCCCTGCCAGCGCCAAAACTGTTAATCCCGACATAGTCCCAGACATTGGTGCGATAGCGTCCGGTCTCGCCGAGGCCGAAGCTGTTGATGTGGGGCGCGTCCCCGATCTTGAACACGAACACCAGCTCATGCTTGGACCGATAGAACGTCCCCATGCCGCCGTTGCTCTTATTCCAGACGCAGAGGTTTTTGAGGTCGCTAAATACCTGTTTGCCGGCGGTTAACAATTCGCCCATATGGCGCCAGTCCATGCAAACGAAGGCGATGGCCCCGTCTCGGCAAGTCTTGGCGGCGGCACCCAGCGTTTCAGCCAGGAAGGTGGTGAATGCCGTCTCGGACATTTCTCCGGCGCCCATGGCGAACTCGCGGTGACGCACTCGGCCGAGGCCGCAGACATGCCCGTCGATCGGCACGTTATAGGGAGGGTCGGTGAAAATGAGGTCGACCGCCTCGTCCCCGAGCAGCGCCGTGTAGTCGGCTGCATCGCGGGCGTCGCCGCAGAGCACCCGATGACGGCCGCATTGCCAAACGTCGCCCCGCCGGGTGACGGCTGTTTCAGGCATGGGCGGGATTGCGTCCTCTGGTCCGTTCGGCGCCGTCATGTCCCGGTCGCCGGCGCCGTCCAGCACCAGGTCGATCTCGGCGATCGAGAAGCCGGTCAGTTCGACATCGAAGTCGAGGTCGACCAAAGCCTGCAGCTCCACGGCCAGGAGGTCTTGGTCCCAACCGGCATTCAGCGCCAGCTTGTTGTCGGCCAGCATATAGGCCCGGCGCTCGGCAGCGCTCAAATGCGCCAGGCGCACCGTCGGCACATGGGTCATGCCGAGAAGCTTGGCGGCGGCTACTCGGCCATGACCGGCGACAATCGAATCGTCATCGGCAATGAGGACGGGGTTGGTGAAGCCGAAGCGGGTAATGCTGTCGGCGAGTTGGCGGATTTGTCGTTTTGAGTGGGTGCGCGCGTTGCCGCCGTAGGGCCGCAGCGCTGCGATGGGACGCTCTTCAATGGAGCGGATGGTCTTCGCCGGCAATGACGCGTGTGACATACGAACTCGCAAACTCTGTTCCTGTTGTGTTCTAAAACAGGAATCCGAGATTTTAGAGAATTCGTCAATCACGAATTTCTATTTTCCCCAGATATCTAAATATATGTGCATTAAGTACCAGAACAGAAATCTGGGTGTCTGAACAAACTCATCCCATTACTTATGCAAAAATCCCTGTTTCATCCCACTTACTGCATTTTTTATCCCACCATTTGTTTCGTCTGTCCCAGATTCTGAAAATCCATTCCACTTGGAGGGCGTTCTATCCCACAGCCGTCCCACTAAATGCGGCTTCCGTCCCACGATAGTTGGATCCCGTCCCACCATCGTCTGGGCACGTGTCGCTTGGCGAAGGCGGGGAGGGAAGGTAACGTCCGGGCACGGACAAGGCCCACGCCCATAGCGCGATCAAACGGCCCTGTCTGGAGATCGGGTGGCTATGGCGCTCGTCTCATCCCTCCAGAGCGCGCAGTATCCCTGGCCCTGCGAGGTAAAGCCGTTACGAGGTTGTCTGAGCCCACGCTCATGGCGCGCTACAAAGGCTCAGACCAAGGAACAGGTTGCCATGAAGCCTGTCCCTCTCTCCCATTCGCGACGTCAGTGAATCGGCCGGCAAACACGTAGTGTTATCGGGCCTGTATCCAGCCTGTTCGGGGAGGAGCGATCCCTGTTATGCGGCGACGCTTTCCCTGTTCCTATTTGGGCGCCATTCGCTCGGGATAATCGGTAAGCGACTGAAAATAAGGGGTCTTTTGGGTGCTCAGAGGGGGCTTGCGCTGTCCGTGAGAGAGCCATTCCCTGTTATTTCCCTGCATAACAGGGAAAGACGTGCGGAGACTGGTTCGCTCACGACTGCGAGCACCACCAATCCCGCATCCCATTCCAGATAGATACGGATATTCGGCCGCGCTGCGGCATCGAGCGCTCAGGACTCCGTCTTTTGCGGCTGCGCGTAGCTCATGCGTTGCGCGCGCGCCTTGGCGTCGTCCGCTTGCGGATCCAAGCCATGTCCCAAGGTCAGCCGGTTCATGTAATTGAAACGCGCCGTCACCAAAATCGCGTCGTGAAGCGCCCGTTCGCTCCAGCCAGCGGCGTAGACCGCGTCGGCGTCGCTTTGCGACATGGCTTCAGGCTGCAAGGTCAGCTTTTTGGCGAACCGCAGGATCGGCTTCAACGCGTCGTCGATCGGCGCGGCATCGAGATCGTCGATGATTCCTTCGATCACGGCTATCGGCATCCCAAGATCGACGGCCACTTGCGAATGTCCATTGTAGCAATATTCGCATTTGTTGAGACTGGAGACGTAAGCCGCGATGGTCTCGCGTTGCGCCGGCGTGAGCGGCGACTCGCCGCGCATGATGATGCGGTTCAGCTCGCCCATAGCGCGGCGAATTTCGGGATTGAGTTTATAGATATCGCCGACGCCGGCATTGGCGGGGAGCGAGGGAAAGAAGGTCATGAGACTGTTTCCGCCCGATGGATCATTGTTTTTCAGCCGGCGCGCGGTCGAACGCTTCGATAGCGCGTTTGATGACTTGCGGCGGGGTCGAATAAATGTCGCGCAAGATCGCCGCGATCTGATCGCCGTTCTTCGGCGTGATCTCGAGCTTGAGCTTTTGCGCTTCGTCGAGGAAAGCCGGATCTTTCACGGTTGCCTCAAAGGCTTTCCGCCAAGCCGCCACGCGATCCTTCGGCACGTCGGCGGGCAGCGCAAATGGGCTGGCGATGGAGAGCGGCGCCATGGCGAAGCGAAGCAGTTGGCGATCTTCGGGCGTTTTCGCCAAGTCTAAGGCCAGAGGCACGTTGGGAAAGCGCGGATCCTTCTCCAGGCCGACTTGAACGAGGATGTTGATTTTATCGTCGCGCACCCAATCTTGCCTGGTGGCGAAAAGGCTGCCGAACGTCGAACAGCGGCCTTCGACCTCGTTGCGTTCGATCGCCAGCAGCAGATCGCCTTGGCCGCGATAGCCGATGATGACCTTGAACTTGGTGTTGATCGCCGCGTTCAGGGCGAGCGGAATTTTCGCGCTTTCCGAGCGGGCGCCCGTGGAAGCGACCGTCACTTCATGGGTCATGGCGTCTTGAATCGTGCGGATCGACGATGTTTTCATCGTATGGCACATCGAACTTTCGTCGCTCAATGCGCCGAGCCAGTTGAAAGTCAGCACGTCGAAGTTCGGCTTGCTGTCGGACAGCAGGGAATCGGTCAGCGGCCCGCGCGCCGATGTCGCAAAAGCCGAGCCGTCGCGCGGCGCAGTCGTCCCAAGCGTGGTGAAGGCTTGGATGCCGCCGGCGGCAGGCAGGTTTCGGGCGACGACGTTCGGTTTTCCAGGCAAATGAGTGACGATATGGCGCATGAAAGCGCGGCCATAAATATCGACCCCGCCACCGGTCCCGCCGCCGATATAGAGAGTCAATTGGCGGTCTTTGAAAAAATCCTCGACGCTGTCGGCGGATGCTGGGACGCAGATTCCAAGCGAAGCGACGAGCGCTCCGCACAACGAGGCGGTCAGCGAATATTTCATGATGGCTTCCCTGTTTCAGACGTTCGAGATTATTTTGATGCTCTCGAATCGTGGCGAATCGCGCTAGAAAATATATATGACTTTCTACAGCGTCGGCTAGATGAGGCTTCAACGCAAGACCCCGCAAGCTGCGTCTTTTTGGTCCGGGCGCGCGTCCCCGCCTAGCGAAACGGGGCGCCGCAGCGAAGGTCGGGCAAGGCATCGCGCGTAAGCTGGGAATGCCGTTTCAAGCGAGCGAGTGGCGAAGTGGGATCAAACTCGCGTGAAATAGGGTCTAAAATTCCTTCTTGGCCATCCCTATCTAACAAGGATTAATTCCGCCGCACTGCCAGCGGCTTCACTGGGACTCTGCCCGTGACGAAATTGCCGCTGCGAATCTTCGGGTTTTGCCTTCTGGCCGTGACCCTGTCCCTGGCCAGCTGCCAGTCGGTCTGGCACGGGGTTTCCACCACCGCCGCGCCGCTGTTCGAGCGATTCGGCGACTGACGATGGACGAGCTATTCCGTCACGGCCGGGCTTGGGCGCCGGTCGCCAAGACCGCGATCCTGTTCATTTTGCCCCTGCCATTGCTGATTTCGTCGATCTGGTCGCTCGGCAGCGGACAGATGGCTCAGTTCGCCTTCGCGGCCTCTGCGCTGGCGAGCCTGTGGGGCGCCGGGCTCGCGACCCTGCGCGGTTTGGCGGGCGAGGCGCGCTTCCTTCTCGGGCAAAGGCTCGACCCGCCGGCCGTGCCGTTCAAACTGCTGGGACTGGGGATGACGGGCCTCGGCGCCGGGCTTGCCGCGCTATCGGCGGGGCATGGGCTGTTCGGCGCATCGGTGTTCTGCGGGCTTGCCGCGCTCGGCCATGGCGCCTTCTTCGGCCGCGATCTCAGGCCCCGGCGCATCGTTCTGCCCGACGCGGCCGGCGTCGATCGCGATGAAGTCACCGAACTGCTCAAGCGGGCCTACGCGCAGATCCAAGGCATCGAGACCGCCGCGCGGCAGATCGGCGTGCCGGAATTCGGCCAGCGGCTCGGGCGCATCGTCGAGTGGGGACGCCGTATCCTCCGCGAAATCGAGGACGATCCGCGCGACGCCGCGCGCGCCCGCAAGTTCCTGTCCGTCTATCTCGACGGCGCCGAGCGCGTGACGCGGCAATACGCGAAATCTCACGGCCAGGCGCGTTCCGCGCCGCTCGAGGAAAACTTCCGCCGCCTGCTGGTCGATATGGAATCGACCTTCGCCGCTCAGCACGCCAAGCTGCGCGAGCAGGACACGCTGGCGCTGGATGTCGAGATCGAAGTGTTGAATGCGCGGTTGCGCCAAGAAGGCATCGCGTGACGAAGCATCAGGAGAGAGCATGATGAGCGATACGAGCAGCGTTGCAACCTCGGCCGCCGCGCCGTCGCCGGCGGTTCAGGCGGACGAGGTCGTCGCCTATGCCGCCGCGCCGCCGCCGCGCCGCGCGGCGATCGAAAAAGCGATGGCGGAAATCGACATCGAAAACAGCAATTCCATCCTTTTCTTCGCCACGGGCGCGCAAAGCGAAGTGACGAACGTCGCCGACGAAATGCTGGAGGGCGTGCGCAACAAGGAGACCGGCGCGGCCGGCGTCGCCCTTAACGACATGCTTGCCACGCTGCGCGGCTTCGGCTTGGAGGATTTGGACCCGAACAAGAGGCCCGGGCTTTTCGCGCGGCTGCTCGGACGCGCCAAGCCGGTGGCGAAAGCGCTTCAGCAGTATGAAGAGGTGCGCAAGCAGATCGACGCCATCAGCAACCGGCTCGACGGCCATACGACGGTCCTGATGCGGGACATCGCCATGCTCGACCGGCTGTATGAAAAGACGCTGGGCTATTTCCACAATCTCGCCGTTTATATCGCGGCGGGCGAAGAAGCTCTGCGGCGTCTTGATGCCGAGACGATCCCGGCGCTCGCGCGCGAGGCGGAAAGCTCGAGCGACATTCTGAAGTCGCAAAGCCTGCGTGACCTGCGGGCAAAGCGCGACGATCTCGAGCGGCGCGTCCACGATTTGAAGCTGACGAGGCAGGTGACGATGCAAAGCCTGCCGTCGATCCGTCTCGTGCAAGAGAACGATAAGGCGCTTGTCGCGAAGATCCATTCGACCATGGCGAACACCGTGCCGCTCTGGCGCCAGCAATTGGCCATGGCTGTGACGATCGCGCGGTCGGGCGAGGCCGGGGCCACCTTGAAAGAGGCGACCGATCTGACGAACGAGCTGCTCACCGCCAACGCCGAAACGTTGCGCACCTCGACCCAGACGATCCGCGCCCAGATCGAGCGCGGCATCGTGGATATCGCGGCCGTGAAGCAGGCGAACGACGCGCTGATCGCGACCATCGACGACGCGTTGCGCATCGCCGACGACGGCAAGCGTCAGCGCGTCGAGGCGGAAAAAACGCTCGTCCAATGCGAGGCGGAATTGAAGCAGGCGCTGGTTTCGGCGCGCGCCCGCGCGCAAACGGCGGCGCAAATCGCGCCGGGGCGTTGATCTGTGTCGCCAACCCGAGAAGGCCGCCGATGTCAGGGGGCAGCCAGCCGGCGTCCGCTCAGGAACGCCGGCTGATGCGTGAAGTCGAATGAAAGCTGCGCGCCGATCGGCCAAGAGCGGCAAGGCTATCCGGCGCGCGAGACGCGCTTAGGCGCGTCTCTGCGTCACGCCATCAGCGCGCGGCATTGGCTCGGCGGAATCTGCATCTGCACGATGTCGCCGCGCGCGACGGCTTGCGAGGCGTGCAGCTTGAGGCGCAGCATCGCGGCGTCGGCCATCTCGACCTGATATTCCATCGCTTCGCCGAGGAACGACGCCGAGACCACCTTGCCTTGCATCACATTGTCGCCGGTCGCGGCTGCCGCCGCGCCGCCGAGGCGGAGCGCGATGTCTTCCGGGCGCATGATCACGGTGACGGCGTCGCCGACCTTGGCCGCCGACGGCACGACGCAGTTCAAGCTGCCGTTGCGCGTCTCGACCTTGCCGAGGCCGCCGCCGTTGGCCGGCGCGGTGACATGGCCGTCCATGAAATTGGTCAGGCCGATGAAGTTGGCGACGAAACGCTCGCGCGGCGCGCGGTAGATGTCGATCGGCGAGGCTTCCTGCACGATCACGCCCTGGTTCATCACGGCGACGACGTCCGACATGGTCAACGCTTCGAGCTGGTCGTGCGTGACGTAGACCGTGGTGATGCCGAGGCGCTTGACCAGATCGCGCACTTCGAGACGGGTGTCTTCTCGCAGCTTGGCGTCGAGGTTCGACAGCGGCTCGTCGAGCAACA
>CAZVLU010000047.1:0-25855 GCA_964628235.1 uncultured Rhizobium sp.
ACACCTTCGGCAAGACCCATGGCGCGGGCGATACGTCGTTGATCGGCCCCGAGCCGGAAGCCGGCGCGATCGAAGACCAGGGCCTCGGCTGGAAGAGCAAATACAAAAGCGGCATTGGCTGCGACGCCATCACCGGCGGCCCGGAAGTCACCTGGTCGCAGACGCCGACCAAATGGAGCAACCATTTCTTCGACAACCTGTTCAAATACGAATGGGAGCTGACCACCAGCCCGGCCGGCGCCAAGCAGTGGAAAGCGAAAAACGCTGCCGCCGACATCCCCGATGCGTTCGATCCGTCGAAGAAGCATATTCCGACCATGCTGACCTCCGACCTCGCGCTGCGCTTCGACCCGGCTTACGAGAAAATCTCGCGGCGCTTCTATGAGCACCCCGACCAGTTTGCCGACGCCTTCGCCCGCGCCTGGTTCAAGCTGACGCACCGCGACATGGGCCCGGTCGCCCGCTACCTCGGCCCGCTCGTGCCGCAGGAGACCTTGCTCTGGCAGGACCCGATTCCGGCCATCGACCATCCCCTGATCGACGACAAGGACGCCGCTGCCCTTAAGGCGAAGGTTCTGGCCTCGGGCCTCTCGGTCTCCGAATTGGTTGGCACTGCCTGGGCCGCGGCCGCGACCTTCCGCGGCTCCGACAAGCGCGGCGGCGTCAATGGCGCCCGCATCCGCCTCGCGCCGCAGAAGGACTGGGAGGTTAACCAGCCGGCCCAACTCAAGAAGGTCCTCGAGAAGCTTGAAGCCATCCGCAAGGACTTCGGCAAGACCGTCTCCCTCGCCGACCTGATCGTGCTCGCCGGCAACGCCGCCGTCGAGAAAGCGGCGAAGGACGGCGGCGTCGACGTGAAGGTGCCCTTCACGCCGGGCCGCATGGATGCCTCGCAAGAGCAGACCGACGTGGAGTCCTTCGCAGCGCTCGAGCCGCGCGCCGACGGGTTCCGCAACTACCTGAGCGGCAAGCAGTTCATGAAGCCGGAGGAAGCCCTGATCGACCGCGCGCAGCTCTTGACCCTGAAGGCGCCGGAAATGACGGCCCTGCTCGGCGGCCTGCGCGTGCTCGACGTCAATGCCGGCAAATCGCCGCATGGCGTCTTCACCAAGACGCCCGGCAAGCTGACGAACGACTTCTTCGTCAACCTGCTCGACATGAGCACCGAGTGGCAGCCGAAGTCGGGCGAGGACGGCGTCTATGAGGGGCGCGACCGCAAGACCAAACAGGTCAAGTGGACCGGCACGCGCGTCGATCTGATTTTCGGCTCGCATTCGCAGCTTCGCGCCCTGGCCGAAGCCTACGCCGAAGCCGACGCGAAGGAGAAGTTCGTAAAGGACTTCGTCGCCGTTTGGACCAAGGTCATGGAAAACGACCGCTTCGATCTCAGGCATAAATAAGCGTCGAGAGAGAACGTAAAAAAGGCCCCTGGAAAACCAGGGGCCTTTTTTATTTCAAGGATTGGCCGCGCGATCAGGCGTTGGGACGTTGGCCGCCGCCGGAGCGGCGCGGGCCGCTCGATTTGGGGCGGCGAGGACGTTCGCCTTCGCTGGCGCCAGCCGGAGTCGGCCGCGCGTCGGCGCGGTAAAGGCTGCCGTCGCCGCCGGTTGAGCGACGGCTGGAGCCTTCTGCGTCACGGTAGTCGCCGTTGCGGAAATCCGCCTGACGGGCCGGACGCTGCGGCTTGCCGCTCGCCGGACGCGCCGAACGATTGTCGTTGGCGCGGTTGTCGTTGGAACGGTTGTCGCTGGCGCCTTCAGCGCGGGCCGCACGCGGCTCGCCCTGCGGACGGCTCCCCTGATGAGAGCCCCCGCTCCGATTGCTGGTCTTGTTGCCGGGACCGCCATGACGACTGCCGCCATTGCGGCCCCCATTACGGTTGGCGTTGCGCTGGCCCTCAGGACGCTGCGGACGACGGGCGGTCAGTTCGGCTTCGCCGCGCGCGAGCGGCGGCAATTCGGGCAACACTTCGACGAAGATGCGCTGGCGCGTCAGCTTCTCGATGTCCTTCAGATAAGGACGTTCGCTGCCGTCGCAGAACGACCAGGCGATGCCCTCGGCGCCGGCACGCGCGGTACGGCCGATGCGGTGGACGTAACTTTCCGGCTCGTTCGGCAAGTCGAAGTTGATGACATGGGTGATGCCGTCGACATCGATGCCGCGCGCCGCGATGTCGGTGGCGATCAGCACGCGCGACTTGCCGGCGCGGAAGCTTTCGAGCGCGTTCTGACGCGCCGACTGCGACTTGTTGCCGTGGATCACTTCGACGCCGCCCTTATAGGTGCGCGCCAGGACTTCAGCGATCTTGTTGGCGCCATGCTTGGTGCGCGAGAAGACGATGGCGCGACCGACCGATTCATCTTCCATCAGCTTGGCGAGCAAGCGGCCTTTGGCGGCTTTCTCGACGAAGAACATCTTCTGGGCGATGCGCTCGGCAGTGGTGGCGACTGGCGTGACTTCGACGCGGAGCGGGTCGCGCAGCAGGCTGGTCGCCAGCTTCGCGATGTCGTTCGGCATGGTCGCCGAGAACAGCAGGCTCTGGCGGTCCGCTGGCAAAGCGGCGATCACTTTGCGCACGTCGCGGATGAAGCCCATGTCGAGCATGCGGTCGGCTTCATCGAGGACGAAGACTTCGACGTCGCCGAGATTGACGTGACGATCGGAGATCATCTCCATCAAGCGGCCCGGCGTCGCGATCAGGATGTCGACGCCGCGCGCCAAGGTCTTGATCTGCGGCACATGGCCGACGCCGCCCATGACGACGGCGTGAGCGACCTTCATGTAACGCCCGTAGGTGCTGACGCTATCGGCGATCTGCAAAGCCAGTTCGCGCGTCGGCGTCAGGATCAGAGCGCGGACGCTCTTGGCCTTCGGCGGCTTGGGCAAGTTGGCGATGCGCTGCAGGATCGGCAGCGTGAAAGCCGCCGTCTTGCCGGTGCCGGTCTGGGCGCAACCGAGCAGGTCGCGGCCTTTGAGGAGGTGGGGAATGGCCTGGGCCTGGATCGGCGTCGGCGTGGTGTATTCGGCAGCACGCAAAGCCTGCTGCAACGGCTCGATGAGATCGAGCTCGGCAAAAGTCTGGATAGACATGGAATCTTTCTTACGTTCGCAGCCCTGCCGCGCGAGCAGGACAACCTTTGTTATACAAAGGCCCCCAGTACGGGGTGGTCTCGGGACTAGGGCATCGCAAACTCGAAAGAGAGCGAACGCGCTTCGCGCGGATCACGAGATCTAGAGGGACGGGCGAACATCGTTCTGACCGCGTCCTGGACGGCTAAATGCCCCCTCGCTGTGGAAAAGTCAAGGAATCCTTTGTTTTTGCAGGATTCCGGCTGCCGTCTTAGGCCTCGGCCCTATTTTTCAGTTGGCCAATAGGCCCAAGCGAGGCCGGTTTTGGCATGATGCGAGGGGAAATAGTCGATCCGCTTGGCTGGCCGGTCCATCGCCGCCGCCACGGTGATCCAGGAGCGGATTTCGGCCGAACCGCCGCGCACGGTCGCCGAATCGAAGGTAAAGAGGTTCTGCAGCTCCGCCTGCTCGCCGCGCTCCAGGCGTTCGAGAATCCACTGGTCCATCGGCTCATCGATCCAGCCGGCGCGCGGCCCCACCGGATCGTGCGACAGGCCGCCCGAGGCATAGATGGCGATGCGCTCTGGCGCGTCCTTGAGGATGTCGGCGATGGCGCGGCCCAAGGCCCAGCAACGCTTGGCCGAGGGCAGCGGCGGGAAATACTGGTTCAAGAACAGGGGCACGACGGGAATGTCGTTGTTCGGCACCAGCTTGGGATGCGGGAAAATCAGCATGTGCGACACGCCGCGCTCGGGATGGCCGAGCGGCTGCATCTTGCCGCAATTGGCGACGTCGAAATCGCGTTTGATCAAGCCCTTCAGCAAACGCTTGGCGAGATCGCTATGCACCGGCACATGCAACCGCGACTCTTTCGGATCCTGGCCGAGATAGCGCGGCACCGGCGAGCCCCACACCTCGTCGCCGGTGAAAACGGCGAAGGTCGGATTGTTCGAATTGTTGAACATGTCGTTTTGATCGTCGCCGACATAGATCAGGGCATCGGGCTTATAAGCGGCGATCTCGTCGCGCAGCTTGGCGAAATTCTTTTCCAGACGCGCGATTTGCTGGGCGATGACCTCGGGCGTTTCCAGCTTGGCCGTGTCGGGCTGCGAGCCCTTCATGTAGTCCGGAATGCCGGCATAGACCGTCGGCCAATATTCGGCCGGGCAGAACATGGCGGTGGCATGGGACGAAGCAAGGCCGAGGCCGATCATGCGGGAAACTCCTGTCACGGAACGCTGTCCTGCCAGCGTCAGCGGCTGGCAATTCCTTAGTATTCTAACTTTATGGTCGCCTTGGGATTTTGCCAAGGTTCAGCCTAGATTTTTAGCACAGAATCCTTTAATTCCCGCAGCCGACTACTTACTTAGTGGTATCTTCTCGCCTCGCTACGCCAAGCCTAAACTATGCTCGACTCGATCATCTATCTCAGTTCTGCGACCCAACTCCTCACCCCCCAAGAATTGCGAGATCTGCTGACGACGTCGCGGCGCAACAACGCCCGCGTCGGCATCGGCGGCATCCTGCTCTATTGGGACGGAAACTTTCTGCAATATATCGAAGGTCCGCGCGATCAGATCGATGTGCTGATGGCCAAGGTCGCCAGCGACCCCCGCCACCACGGCCTGATCGTTCTACAGCGCCAAGAAATCGCCGAACCGGCTTTTCCCGATTGGACGATGGCCTTCGAATTTATGAAAAGCGACGCGGCGGGCCAATCCGACTTCCTGTCGGACGGCCTGCTGAGCGTCGCGCCAGAGACGCTCTCGCCTATCGTGCGCCGCTTGATCGACATTTTCCGCGAACAGCTTCGCTAAGCCGCCGGCTTGGGCGAGAGAGGCTATTCGATCGCCATGGCGAGGTCGGACGCGGCGGGAGCGGATTCGAGCGGTGCAACGCCCGCCCGCTCGGCGGGCGGCGCCATCGCCGCATGTTGGCCCTGGGGCAAACCGAAATCGAACAGCGACCCCACTGCGGCAGCGACTGCCGCGACGACGCTGATGAACCGCATGCCGCCTCCCGTTTCGCTCGATCCTGCGGCCGGGTCGCCTTTGAGGCGAAACCGGCCGATCGAATTGAACGCTGCGGGAGGCGGCAGGTTCCGGCTATTTGCGGCCCGCCAGTTCGCGGACCTGGGCGACCACCGCCGGCGGCGTGGCGTACAGCCGCTTGATCATCTCGGTCATTTCCTGGCCGGTGACCGGGTCGATGTCGATCTGCAGCTTGTCGGCTTCGGCCAAGGCCTCTTTGTCTTTCGACACGCCGATGAAGGCGTCGCGCAGGATGGCGACGCGGTCGGCCGGCACTTCGGGCGCGACGAAATAGGGCCAGGCCATGCCCTGCCCGGCCAACAGCAATTCCAGCACCTGTTTCTGCTCCTCTCCCTTGGCCATATCCATGACCAGCGGCACGTTGGGCAGTTCCGGCGACTTGCGCACGCCCATCTGGATCAGCAGCAGATATTCGCCGCTGTTGAGCTTGTCCATCGCCTCGCGCTTGAAGCTGGTCCATGACCAGGAGCCGCGCCCTTCCACTTCCTTGCGCTCGAGCGCCAAGGCCATTTCCTTGCCGCTGTTGTAGCCGAGCACGATCTTGAACTTGGTGCCGAGCAGATTGTTCAGCACGTTCGGGAAGGTGTGGCCGTCGGTGCCGATGCCCGACGAGGCCATGAAGGTCTCGCGCTTGGTGACGTCGGCGAGCGTCTTGATGCCGGTGTCGGCGCGCACCGCGATGACCGAGACTTCGCTCGCCATGCTGCCGAGCCAGTTGATCTTCAGCGGGTCGTAGCGCACGCCCTGGCCGCCCATCAACGGCTCGATGGCCATGCCGCGCGCCACCTGGGCGATCACCGTGCCGTCCTTCGGCGCGATGTTATAGACGTGATTGGCCGCCGTCATGGTGCCGGCGCCCGGCATGTTTTGGGCGATCATGTTGGGCTCGCCCGGAATCAGACGCTTCATATGGCGCGCCAGCCAGCGCGCGTGGGCGTCGTAAGTGCTGCCCGAGGCATAGCCGGCATAGATGGTGATGGTCTTGCCGGCGTAGAAATTTTGCGCGCTCGCCGGCGCGGCGAGCGCCGCCAGAGCGAGACAAAAACCGCCGAGCGACAAGGCACGACGCAAGCTTGTGGACATCGCATGCTCCCTGAGTGAAACCGCCTGTAGCGCGGCCCGCCTGCATGGGAGAGCCGTCGCGGGGCAAGCTTGGCATGGCTAGGAGCGGACGGCCATAAGCAGGATCGCGCGCGCATTGACGCCGGAACGGGGACAATCGGCCGAAACCGCCTATCTGGCAGGCCGAGGTTGCCCCGACGGACGATCGGCCCGAGTCAAGCCGCAGGCGATCAGGATGAGATAGGCGGCCACCACCGCCGGCACCTGCATGCTCAAATCGAGTTGGCTGTGCAAAGCGACCTGCACCGAGACGGCGACGGCGATGCAGGAGAATATCGCGCCGCGACGGCGGATGCGAAGCTCCTGCCAGCATTGCAACACGAACAGCCCGACCGCGAGCAGCATGGCGCTCGCCGCCGGGATGCCCAGTTCCATAGCCGCTTCCAGCATGTCGTTATGGGCGGCGCCAAAGCTCGTGTAGAGCGTTTCCTCGCGGTAGATGCGAAAGGCGTCCTCGAAGCTGCCGAGCCCCGTCCCGGTCAGGGCGAAATCGGGCAGGCCGCGCAGGATATCGGCGAAGACAGCGAAGCGCTGGTCCTCGACGTCCAACCCGGCGACAAAGCGTTGCGTCGTATTGTCGCCCGACAAGGCGGTCAACAGCGCGGCGACGATCAAGCCGGCGATCAGCAAAACGCGCGGTCGGAACGGACGCAAACTCGGCGTCAGGTAGAGGACGGCGCACAGCGTCGCGACGCCGATCATCGTCGTCGTCGTCCCGGCGCGCGAGGCCGTCAGCAGCAGGGCGGTGCTCAATATTCCGGCCGAAACCACGAGCGGCCACGTCATGCGCCAGATGCGGTCGGCCAGAACGATGGCGGACTCCTTGGTCGCGGACTTCCGGCGGCGCGAGACCTCGTTCAGAAACAGGCCGATCGCGCTGATCAACGCCAGGCCGCAATACATCGCGAAAGCGTTGCGGTTGACGAACGTCCCGGTGACGACATTGAAATGGATGACTTTCTCGAACCAGAGCACGACGTTCGCGCCGGTAAAATAGACGACCAGGCCGTAGAACGCGTTGACGGTCGTCGCGTAAATGAACAGGCGGACGAGCATCCGCGCGACGCGCAACTCGTTGATCGCGTAAAGCGCCAGCAGAAAAATCCCGCCATAGCTGCCGAGCGAAACTATGCCGCTCAAGGTTTCGTAACTGTCGAGCGAGATCGACGGCTTTAAAGGCCGGCCGAGCGCGATGGCCGCTTCTGCCCACAGGGGATTCCACAGCGGACGCAGGAACGGCAGATGGCTGGCCTGCAAGGCGGCCCAGATCAAGGCGAGGGCATAGAGCGCGGCTGGCACGACGGCGAGCGACAGCCGGCTCAAGTCGGCGCGGCCGACGACGGCGCCCAAGGCCACGGCCAGCAGCATCAGGCCGGTGACGATCGCCAAACCGTTGATCGCCCAGTCGCGATAGCCGCCGAACAGCGCCGGCAAAATCACGATCAGGGCCATCAGATAGACGACGACCGCGCGACGCAGCGGCTGATCTTCGAGCGCGCGAAATCCTTCGGCGAAAACAGACGGCGGCCGCTCGTCGCGCGCCGGCAAGGCGTTCATCTGGTTCTGGCTCATGTCAATTGTACACCGCGAGAGCGCGCTGCAGGCTGACGATGCCCGGCCGGCCGTTGCGGATCTCGAAGACGAATTCGTCGCGCAGCATGTTGCCGGACCAGTCGATCCGCAGGTCCATGAGGATGCCGGGATCGTTGCGCGTTTCGAGCCTGAGATTGCGCCAAGCCTTGAACAGGTTGGGCGTGTTGAGACTGCAGGCTTTCTCGACCGACGCTTTCAAGATGTTGAAAGCGACGAAGCCGTTCACGCCGGGCGCCGGCGGCCGATAGCCGAACCGCTGCGCGAAGCGGTCCGCCATCATCCGCACGCGCGCGACGGGGGCCGACGCGTGAAGGGCGGCTATGCCGCGCAGGCCGTTGGCGTTCTGGCCGGCGGCGGCGAGGAAATTCGCGTCCGCCACGTCGCCGTCGATGAGGATCGGCTTGTTGAAGCCCTGGCGCCGCAATCCGGCCAGCAGGCGCGCCGCGTCCTGGCCGTGCGCCATGAGAAACAGCACGTCCGGATCGAGGGCGCGCACGCGCGCCAAGATGTCGGCGAAATCGCTCTGGCCTGGCAGGATCGGGCTGTCGACGGTCAGTTGCAGGTTGCGCCGGCGGAATGCGCCCGACAGGACCTCGCGGCGAAGCCGGCCGTAGTCCGTCTCCGACCAGATCAAGGCGGCGCTGCGCGCCTTGTACTCCTCGCGCGCATGATCGGCGAGCTGCAGCAGGCGCGACAGCTGGGTCGTCTGGCCGCGCGTGATCCAGGATTCCGGCGCGCTCTGCAAGTCGAGCCCGGCGGTGCCGAGAACCATCGGGGTCTGGCTGCGGCGGAGCACGTTGTTGGCGGCGACGGCGGCAGATTCGCCGAGCGGCCCGAAGACGGCGAAGGGCGGGTCTTTGAGAATCTCTTCGGCGACAGCGTCGGCGCCCGCCGACTCCGGCCCGACGTCCCTCACGTCGAGAACCACGCGCCGGCCCATGATGCCGCCCTTGGCGTTGGCGGCGTCGACAGCCAGCTGGATGCCGTCGCGCCAGGCTTTGCCCAAACCGGCCTCCGCGCCGCTCAGCTCCGCCATGACGGCGAGCTTGAGGTCGCCTTCGCCGACATTGGCGAGCAGCCGGTTGATTCCCGAATTGGGCAAGCCGATGATCGGCAGGCAATTGGGCGGAAAGGCATAGATGGGATCGATCGAATCCGGCCCCGGGCTGGCCAGGATCGTCGCGCCCGGCCGGCCGTCGAGCAACGGCCCCGCCTCTTGCGCGACGGCGAAGCTCGCGGCGAGGACGGCGCCGGCCGCGAGCAGCGAAACGAGGGGCCGCGTCGCGCGTTTCATGGGAACAACGGCGATCCAGCCTCGGGCGGCGGCATCATCTCATCGAACATCGCGAGAAGATCCGGGTGCGCGGCCAGAACGGCGCGAATGAAGTCGGCCGCGCCGATCAAGCGAGCGGTGCGCGCCATGTTGC
Source organism: uncultured Rhizobium sp. (assembly GCA_964628235.1). Classification (GTDB taxonomy): domain Bacteria; phylum Pseudomonadota; class Alphaproteobacteria; order SMXQ01; family SMXQ01; genus CAMAVH01. Next base: position 9,263 of record CAZVLU010000047.1, read on the forward strand.
GCGGCTGAATGCGGGCCGTGCGGACGATTTCCGCCTCGATCATGGCGCGGGTTCGCGGCGCCGCCTCGGACCATAGGAACAGGCCCGACGTGAGGCGCTGCATGAGCAGGCGATGCTCGTTGGGGGCCGTCACGACGGACATGCGCCAAGCCTGCTCGGCCGCGGCCAAATCGCCAGGCGCTCCGCGACGCATGAGCGCCAAGCTCAAATGCGACCAGGCGTACGGCTCGGCCGGCTGCCGCGACACCCCCTCGCGCAAAGACGTGATGAGCAAATCGAGATAGGCCGCCTCTTGCGCCGGCTGGCGGACCGCCAAAGCCTCCATCTGAGACAGCAATCTTGCCGCTGCCATGCCGATGGCGTTGCTGTTGCGGCCCGACTCGATCCATCTGCCGGCGGCTTGGCGGCTCTCGATGAGCGAATCGAGCTGGCCGACCGTCAATTTCCCGACCCCGTCATGCATCACGCGGGCGGCGCTGTTGCCGGGGACGAAGAGAATCGCGGCGATCAAGCGCGGCGCGGCCAGCGCGAGCAACGCCGCCGCGAGCGACAGGAACAGGACGGCGTAGAGGCGAGACGAGACGCCTTTGCCGGCCAGCCGAGATGCTCCCTCCGCGACGCTCATGGCGCGCTCCCGAACGCTGCGCGGCTAGGCTTTGTAGTAGCCAGAATATTTGCCGTAGTAATAGCCGCGATCGCCATAGCCGTACCAGATATGCTTCTTCAGATTGACGCGGGTGACGACCACGCCGGTGAGGCTGAGGTTGGCGCTGCGCACCTGCTTGATGGCGTTTTCCACGACGTTCTCCGGGGTGTGGCCCCAGCGCACGGCGAACACCGTGGCGTCGACGCGGCGCGCCACGGCGAGCGCGTCCGAGACGGCGAGAACCGGCGGCGTGTCGATCACGACGCAATCATAAGCCTTGCACAGCGCGTCGAGCAGATTGGTGAATTGCGTCGAATTCAGCATGTCGAGCGAGTTGCCGATGTTGTTCGGCGCGGCGATGAAATGCAGCCCGGTGCGCTCCTCGCGCTGGATCAGCTTGTCGAGCGGGCAGTCGCCGTTGAGGAAATCGACGATATGCGGCGAGGCAGGCACGCCGAGAAGCTCGGCGACGCCGCCGCGGCGCAAGTCGCAATCGACGAGGATCGTCCGGCGCTTGGCCAAGGCGGAGCTGCGCGCCAGCGACACCGCCAGCGTCGTCTTGCCTTCGTCCGGCACCGACGAGGTGACGGCGATGCTCTGCGGCGGATTGTCGAAATCGGTGAAGGTGATCGCCGTGCGGATCGAGCGGATGGCTTCGGCGTAGGACGATAGCGGCTTCTCGATCACGTAATCTTCCGCCCCCATCGACGCCGTCACGCCGCTCGGCACGGCGGGCACCAAGCCGAGCGAGGCGACGCCGATGGCGCGCTCGATCTCCTCGGGGCTGCGGAAGCCCGCTTCGAACTTCTCGACCAGCGCCACCATCATCGCCGCGCAGATCAGCGAGAACAGGAAGCCGGCCAGGATCAGAACGCCCTTGCGCGGGAACGCCGCCACGAGGGGCACGTCGGCCGGCGAGATGATGCGCGCGTCCGGCGTGTCGATCGACGGGCCGGCCGAAGTTTCGCGGAAGCGGTTGAGGAAGTTCTGGAACAGCATGCGGCTGGCCTCGGCTTCGCGCTCGATCTCGCGCATCTGCACTTCGGCCATGTTGATGTCGGCGACCTTGCTCATCAGCTCGTTGACGTTGCGCTGCAAGGCGTTCTCGCGGGCGCGGGCGCTTTCCACGTTGTTCGACAGCGAGGCGACGATCTTCTTGATCTCGGCGGCGATCTGGCCGCGCAGGTCCTTGAGCTGGGCTCGGGCGTTGTTGAGCGCCGGGTGCCGCTCGCCGTAGCGCTGCGCCAGCTCGGCCTCCTGGCGGGTCGCCGTCGCCTCCTGCTCGCGCAAGCGCTGGATGGTGACGGAATTGAGCACTTCCGGCATCGAATCGATGTTGACCTGGTTGCGCACCTGGTTGAGCCGCGATTCGTACTGCGAGCGCTCGCCGCGCGCGAGCGCCAGCTGCGAGTTCATGTCCGAAAGCTGCTGCGCGAACAGCGAGACGTTCTGGTTGACGCCGACCAGGTTGTTTTTCTCGCGGTAGGCTTGCACCGCCTGCTCCGCGGTGCGGACCTGGCCGCGCAACTCGTCGACGCGCTGGGTCAGCCAGGTGTTGGCGCGCTTGGTCGCGTCGAACTTGGCTTCGAGCTGGGAATAGAGATAAAGGTCGGCGTGGGTGTTCACCACCTTCGCCGCGAGCGCCGGATTCTCCGAACGGAAGACCAGGCGGATCGACAGCGATCGGCCGTCGCTGCGCACCGTCAGGTGCCGCAGATATGCGTCGACGACGCCGGTCATCGTCTCGGCCGCCTCCTGCTCCGGCGGCTTGCCGCCGCGGCCGCGCAGGCTGTCGAACACGGCGCGGAACCACTGGTCGATGGCGAGCTGGCTCGACGGCTCCAGCCAGAACAGCATGCGGCTGAAGCCGCTCGGCTCGCTCTTGGCGAAGGGGTTGAACTCCGCCTCGTTGAGCAGGTTGGTCTGCTCGATGACCTTGGCCGCGAGCGGGCGCGACATCAGAACGTCCAGCTCGCTGCGCAGCGCGGCATTGTCGGTCGGCAGGCCGGAAATGACCTCCTGGACGTTCGACACCCGCTCCTGGCGGGCGTCGAGCACGAGAACGGCCTCGGCGTCGTATTGCGGCGTCAGCTGGAAGGCGATCAGGACGAACAGGCCGGTCACGGCGACGACGGTGCCGATAATGGTCGACAGGCGGCGCTGGACGATGCGCGCCAGTTCGGTGATGCCGATGGGCTTGACCCCGCGCAGAAAGCCGAGCGGGACGAGACCCGGCGCGCCGGCGCGCGCGCCGGCGCCGCCCGACGACCGCGCTTCGCGCGCCAACGAATGAGACTGCTGTGCTGTCATGGTCTCGCCGCCTGTGTTGCCGCCCCCGCGCAGCGCGCCGGCGGGATTAGAAGAACCGCTCGTTGATGCGCACCGTGTCGCCCGGCAGGACGACCGTCTCCTCGCTGGCCTTCATCTCGCGGCTGGCACGAATGATGACGACTTCGCGCCGGTTGGCGCGCGGCGTGTAGCCGCCGGCGATGGCGACGGCGGAGACGACGGTCATGCCGTTGACGTAGGGATAGCTGCCCGGCGAGCGCACTTCGCCGAGGATGAAGAATGGGCGATAGCCGATGACCTGGGCGCTGACCTTGGGGTCGCGCAGGAAGCCTTCGCGCAGCTTTTCCTCGATGGTGCGCTCGACTTGGCGCACGGTGCCGCCGCCGGCCTGGATCTCGCCGATCAGCGGCACGGAAATCTGGCCGCGGCCGTCGACGTCGAAATCGCCCGACAAGTCGGTTTCGTTGAACACGATGACGCGGACGCGGTCGCCCGGGCCGAGGATGTAGGACGATTCGATCGAGGCGCCGGGCATGACGCCGGGCGGCAGGCCTTGCGCGTGGGCGCCGGCCGCCATGAAGCCGCAAACGGCCAGCAGGCCCATCAGGAAAAGCGTGACGACGGCGTGTTTGACTCGGACCATGACGTTCGCAGCGCGGACCTCGGCCCGCACGCTCCAATCGCTGTTTGCTGCTCGCCGAACGGGCGCGGGACCCGGCGGCTTTGCGGCGCGGTTATATCACGCCGGCGCGCAGGCTGCGCGCTTCGCGACTCTGTCCGGCGACGGCGGCTTGGTTGATTAGAGCTGCGCGCCGAGCACGAGCAACCCGCGCCACTGATCGTAGTCGCTGCCGGCCACGGGCGACGCGCGCTCGGAATATTGCAGCGACGGCTTCAGGTAGAAATTCCTGCTGAACAGATATTTCAGGTCGATGCCGGCCGACAGCACCTCATCCTCGCGGCTGATGTCCTGGAAATCCGACCAGATGTAAGACAGGCTGACGCGACCGAGCAAATTGTACATGATTTCATGCTCGACGCCGACCGAAGCGACGGTCTGCACGATGCTCGACGCGTTCGCCGTCGTCGTCTCTTCGATCGAGCGCGTGACGTTGCCGGTCAGCGACGTCAACGGCGTGATGTTGTAGCCCGCGTCGAGCGCGAGGCTGGGCGTCGTGACCGTGCCGAAACGCGAGTCGTCGAACTCCTGGCTCATGACGCCGATCGAGGCATCGACGCTGAACACGGTGGGCCGCGCCAGCAGCACGCCGACGCCGAGATCGTAGCCCTTCGAATCGCGATTGAAGGCGCCTTGGGTCGAGAAATGCGAGCGGTCGTTGTAAGCGCCGCGGATGTAAGTGTTGAAGCCCTCCGACCATTCCCAGCCGACGCGGCCGGAGCCGATGACGACGTCGATGTCGCGCTCGTCCTGATCGATGGGGCCGCCGGTCGAGGGGACGTCGCTGTAATCCAAGCGGCGCCAGGTCACGTCGCCTTGATAGGTCAGGCGCAGCACGGTCTGGGCGAAGCCGGCTGTGGCGTCGGTGCGCTGATATTCGGTCGGCTCGCTGCCGTTCGCGGCGTTCGGCGACGAGCGGTCGTCGAACAGGCGGGCGGTGCTGGCGCGCGCGAACGCGAAGGTCGTGGCCGAGATGTCGTAGCGGCCGTTGCCGCCGATGAAATAGCCGTTGGTGTCTTCGGCGTCGTTGTCCAAGAAGCGGCGGCTGGTCCAGCCGGCGTCGAGGTTGAGCTGATGCAGCGGCAAGTCCGAGCGCAGGCGCAGCGTCGGCGCCAAGGCGAGGACCGAGTCGCTCTCCTTGCCGGTCTCCGCCGTGTAGATGTTGTCGTTATATTCGTAGCCGGCCTCGACGCCGGCGAAACCGATCCATTGATCGGCCAGGCGCGCGCCCAGCGGCTCGTAGCCCTCGCGAACGCGCTCATACACCGTCAGGGCGCGTTCTTCGAGCAGGCCCTGGCGATAGATTTCGCCCCGGCTGCGGTTGCTGTCCTCGGGACGGCCCAACTGCTGCGCCGGCGGAATGGCGACCGGCGGCACCTGCGCCTGCAGGCTGGAGGTCGCGCCATCGACGGCGGCGGCGATCAGGGCGACATGCGTTGCGGCGAGGGCGCGAAGGATATGCCGGGAGCGCGAACTGTAAAATTTCAACTTCAAGATCCTAATCGTCCTGCACCAAGAGACGGCCCGCAGGCTTGCACTCTGCCCTGGGCGGACCGTTGCCGTTTACCCGCAAAATCTAAAAGTTAGCTAGTGTAAGGCCCGACGTAGAAGATTTCATTGATGAGTTGTTGATTCAGCCGCGCCGTAATGCGGTTGATCGATTGAGTAAAGACGTTGAAAGTCTGACGCGGGCCACCGGCAAGGCCGCTAGGGCCGCTAAAGGTCTGGATGGTATTGATTTGGCCGAAACTTTGGCCGAGACTGCCGCCTTGGCCTTGGCCTTGGCTGGTGTCGAGGCCGAAACCTTGGCCTTGGCCTTGGCCTTGCCCGATGCCTTCAAGTTCGGGATTATTGCCCCGCTCCTGGAGTATAGAATCGCTAGCCCCCCCACCCAAGAAACCGGGTTGTCCAGTAGCTCTTTGAGCGACCTGGACGCCGTAAGATGCCGACCGGTTCTGCGCGGTGATCGGGCGCTGCGCGGCGGCGTAGCCGGTCAGCATGTTGGCGTTGGCGGCCGAGGACACGAAGGCGTTGACCTGGGTCGCGGCGGACGGATCGCTCAACTGCAGCGACAGCGACGCCTTGCCGAGGGCGCTGCCGATCGTTTCGGCGAGCGCCGCGTTCTGCGCCGCCAAGCCGTTCAACCGGTCCAACAGCGCCGCGCCGTCCGTCGTGCTGTCGAGCAAGCCGCTCACCGCCGTGCGGGTGGCTTCCGGAATGGCGGCACCCTGGCTGTTCATCAGCGCCGTCAGTTGCTCGCGCACCACATCGGTGACGACATCGGCGTTGGCGAAGCGGGTCGAGCCGCTCGACATCAGCGCCGCGCCGGCGATGGCTGCGGCGATCGCCGTGCTGCTCAGCAAAGCCTGAAAACGAGTGCGCATGATGGTTCCCCCGATCCGGATTAGGAATTATTTAATGGAACTTAGCGCAGCTCATCGCGGCGCAAAAGATTAAAATCCTGTCAAAACATCGCTTTAAGCATTTATGAGGCAATTTTTCCGCCGGTTTTGCCGTTTTGCCACAGTGCGATTACGACTTAAGTCATAATCACCAGCCCTTGTGGTCCGCGAGCCCGAGCGCCCTGCGCCTAGGGCAGCCGCGACGCGGCAGAACGTCAGGGCGCGTCATACAGCACGCGCAGCACGACCAGCCAAGGGCGCGGCGCGGGCGCCAGCCGGCCATCCTCCGACAGCGCCAAGCGGCGCAGCGCCACGGCGTCTTGCAGGTTGCCGCCGACGACCGCCAGCTCCAGCCCGTCGCGCCGTACGGCGATGTCGCCCACCACGATATCGCAGTGGCCCCAGAAACGCGCGACCGGCAGATCGACGAAGCGCAAGGCTTGCGCAGAGTCGCGCGCGACGCAGACGAGATCGCCGGGCTGCGGCGCATAGCGCGCCGGATCCTCGGCGCGGAGCGCAATGTCGCTCGACGTACGCATGGCCGCATTGACGTAAACATAATGCGAGGCCGCATAAGGAAAGCGCGCGCCCGCCCCCGCCATGCGCATGACATAGGAGACGAAGGCCGCCGACCAGGCATAGGCGCCGTCGCGCTCGGGCGCGAAGCGCTGGCCGCGCTCGTCGTGCAAGCCGGTATAGCCCTGCCCCGTCTGATCGGCGTTCAAGCCGAGCCACCAATATTCGCCGACGCGTTGCCACAGGCCCTGGGCGCGTTCGGGACTTGACGCGCTCGGCTCATCGCCGTCGAGCGGCGCGACGATGCCGCCGAACAGCCGCCATTCGCGCAGCGCGATCTCGACCGCCGCGCTGCGCGAGAACGGCTCATATCCCGCCCGCCCTTGACGCGCGAACTCCGGCACATGGCCATCCGGCGCGGCGCAAGCGGCGAGCGCCGCCGACAGCGCGGCGACGAGAGCGAGACGGCGCGACAATGGAAAACCCGCAGTCATCATCGCGCCAGACTAGGAGGAAGCGCCATCGCCCGCTAGAGTTCCGGCCGTCGTCTTTCTCGCGTGGTGCCGATGCTTCATTCCTTCCTGCTGCTGCTCCTCGGCCAATTGCTCGGCCAAGCCGTCAGCGACTTGCTCGGCTTGCCGCTGCCCGGCCCGGTGCTCGGCTTCGCCGTCATGTTCGCCCTGTTGCTGCTGCGCCCGGGACTCGCCGACGCATTGGCCCCCGCCGCCGACGGCCTGCTGCGCCATCTCGGCCTGCTGTTCGTGCCGGCCGGCGTCGGCATCATTCTCTATTTCGATTTGCTGCGCGCCGAATGGCTGCCCATCGTCGTGGCGCTCGTCGTCAGCACCTTGCTCGGCATGATCGTCACCGCGCTGATCTTCGACCGCTTGCTCAAGCGGACGGAGCGCAAGGATGGCTGACGCGCTGGCGCAACTATGGGACGGCCTTGCCGGCGGCGCGTTGCTGTGGCTCGCCGTCACGCTGGCCGCCTATGTCGTCGGCCTGTGGCTGCACGCCCGCGCCAACGCCGCGCCGCTGGCCAACCCGCTGCTCATCGCCATCATCGTCATCGGCGCGATGCTGCTCGCGACGCGCACGCCTTACGCCGATTATTTCGCCGGCGCGCAGATTTTGCATTTCCTGCTCGGCCCGGCGACCGTGGCGCTCGCCTTGCCGCTGTTCCGCCATGTCGACACGATCAAGCGCTTCTTCTGGCCGGTGATGCTCGCCATCGCCGCCGGCTCCATCGTCGCCGCCGGCTCCGCCGTCGCCATCGCCTATGCCCTCGGCGCGTCGCGCGCCACGCTGCTGTCGCTCGCGCCGAAATCCGTCACGACGCCGATCGCCATCAGCCTCGCCGAACAGATCGGCGGGCTGCCGGCGCTTGCCGCCGTGCTGGTGCTGCTGACCGGCGCGGTCGGCGCGGTCGGCGGACGCTGGCTGCTGAATTCCATCGGCGTCACCGATTGGCGGGCGCGCGGCCTCGCGGTCGGCACCGTGTCGCACGGCATCGCCACGGCGCGCGCCTTTCAAGTGAACGAAACGGCGGGCGCCTTCGCCGGCTTGGCGATGGGCGTCAACGGCTTGCTCACGGCGTTGATTCTGCCGCTGCTCATTCGCTGGCTGGGATAAGCGGCGGCTCCGATTGAAGCGGTATCGCAAGCCCTGTAAGATGCGGCGATTGGCACGCCTCGTTTAAAAAAAGCGGCGGCCGGAAACAGGAGACACCGATGACCGTTCACCGCCACATCTGCGAGTCCGCCTGCGCGGCGCTTCTCGTCGCCGGCCTCGCCAATACCGCCAGCGCCCAATCGGTCGCCGAGTTCTACAAGGGCCGGCAAATGACCATCGTCGCCAGCACCGGCGTCGGCGGCGACTACGACCTCGCGGCGCGCACCGTCGCGCGCCATATGGGCAAATATATTCCGGGCAATCCGACCTTCATCGTGCAGAACATGCCGGGCGCCGGCCATGTCATCGCCAGCAACTATCTCTATGGCCAAGCGCCGAAGGACGGCAGCGTGATCGGCACCGTCGGCAACAGCATCGTGCTGCATCAGGTGCTCGACGGCAAAGGCGTGCGCTACGACGCCAGCAAGTTCAACTGGATCGGCACCACCGGCATCAGCAACCTGATGACCGTGGTCTGGCACACCACCGGCGTCAAGACCGCCGAGGACCTGCGCAAGACAGAGGTGATTTCCGGCGGCACCGGCGCCGGCTCGGGCTCGGTGCTCTACACCACGGTGGCGCGCAACCTGCTCGGCCTACGGTTCAAGAACGTCGTCGGCTACGAGCGCGCGCGCGACATCGACATCGCCATGGAGCGCGGCGAAGTGCAGGCGCGCAGCGGCTTCAGCTACGGCAGCCTGGCCGGCGAGCATCCCGACTGGATCAAGGACGGCAAGGTCGTCTTCGTCTTCCAGGTCGGCGCGACGCGCGCGCCGGAACTGCCCAACGTGCCGCTGATGACCGAGCTGGCGCGCGACGACGGCGAGCGCCAAGTGCTGCGCATGATCTCCTCGCCAGTCGGGCTCGGCCGCCCCTATCTCACCGCGCCCGACGTGCCGGCCGACCGCGTCGCCGCCCTGCGCCAAGCCTTCGACGCGACGGTGAAAGACGCCGGCTTCCTGGCCGACGTGAAGAAGCAGGACTTCGACCTTTATCCCAATACCGGCGCCAACGTCGCCGCCATCGTCAACGAGACGGTCGGCGCCTCGCCCGCCATCATCGCCAAAGCGAAAGAAGCGATGCAGCCGAAAGAAGCGCCGGTCGAAGCGAAGAAATAGGCCTCAGCGCGTCGGCGAACCGATCCTGGCTTCAAGCGTTCACTCAAGAGACGCACAGCCAGGAGACCGCCATGCCCGCCGACGCGCCAAAGACCGACAATTCCAGCAAGAAACGCTCGGTCAATACGTCCAGCGTTCCCAACCCGCCTAAGAGCCGCCCGATGACCGACGACGAGAAGGTCGATCAAGCGGCGATCGAAAGCATGGACGCCAGCGACCCGCCGGCGTTCCAGCCGAGCACGACCGGCGCCGCGCCGGATCGCAAAACCGATAAGAGCAAGACGAAGCCTTAGACGGGCAGCTCGGCAACCTCGCCGTCGGGGAGCTGCATGTCGAAGGCGGCGAGCAGCAGCGCCGTCGAGGCGTAATTGCCCATCAGGCCGACCATATCGACCAAGGTCTTGCGGCCGAAGATGCGCAAAGCGTCGGCGAACACTTGCGGCGAAACGCGCTTTTGCTCGAACAATTCGCGCCCGAAGCGGATGATCGTCGCTTCCTTCTCGGGCAAGCCGTCGACCGGCTTGCGATGCTTGACGATGTCGATCACCGCTTGCGGCAGACCTTCCTTCAAAGCCTCCGGCTCATGCGCCGCCCATTCGAAGGCGCTGTCCATGCCGCGCGCCGCCATCAAAATGATCAGTTCGCGGATCGCGCCGCTGAAGTCGGCTTCGCGGCGCAGATAGCGGCTCGCCGGCGCGAGCGCCGCCGAGAGTTGCGGGCTATGCAGACGGACGCCGCCCGGACCGTTCAGCCCTTTGATCGAGCCGCCGTTGGGATCGATGTGATGATCGAAGATTTTTTGGCCGACGGCGTCCAACTCCTCGCGCTTGGGCAAAGGCAAGCGGCAGCGCGAGTCGGCATAGACGTCCCTCGGCAAGGCACGGGCGGGCAAGGCGCGGGTCGTCATCGGTGTCTCCCTATGGCGTTTCTTATAGGCCGATCATAGCGCCGACGGCGCCGGGCGATCATAGCCGCGAACGTGCCGCGCGTCAGCCTGCCGGCTGCAGCGGATCGACGACGCGACGGTTGGCGTCGACGTCGCCTTTGAAGGCGACATAACCGCCATCGACGAGCAAATCCGTGGCCGTGACGAAGGAGGCTTCGTCGGACGCCAAATAGAGCGCGGCGGCGGCGATCTCCTCGACGCGTCCGGGTCGGCCGAGCAAATGTTTCGGCCCGCGGATGCGCGCGGCGTTCTCCTTGCCGCCGTAGCGCGCCGCCGACCGCTCGGTGAGGATCACGCCCGGCGAGATGGAATTGACGCGGATGTTGTCGCCGGCATGATCCATCGCCAGAATCTGCGTGAAGCGCAGCAAGCCGGCTTTGCTCGAACAATAGGGCGCGCGACCGGGCGCGCCGAGATGGCCGAGCTGCGAGGCGATGTTGACGATGGCGCCGCCGCCGGCGCGGCGGATTTGCGGCACGGCGTATTTGCACATCAGGAACGGCCCGCCGAGATTGACCGCCATGGCGCGGTTCCATTGCTCGAGCGTCAACGTCTCCACCGTGCCGTCCGGCGTCGCGGCCGCCGCGACATTGACGAGAATATGCAGCGCGCCGAATTCCTTGACCGTGTCCGCCACCGCGCGCTCGGCGTCCGCCGGCAACGACACGTCGCAGGCCATGCCGAGCGCCGCGAAGCCTTCGCAGCGCACGGCGGATGCGGTCTTTTCCGCCGCCTCGCCGCGCAGATCGCAGAGCGCCACCCGCGCGCCTTCGCGGGCGAAGCGCAAGGCGATGGCCGTGGCGATCTCGCCGCCGCCGCCGGTGATCAGGGCCACGCGTCCGTTCAATGCCTGCCTGCCGCTCATGACGTCCTCAATTGCGAAACGGTGTTTTGCCGATGGTAATGCCGGCGCGCGTGCGGGGCCAGCGCCCCTCTCTCCTGAGTCGCGGCTTTTGCCCCACGAAACCCGATGCCGTCGCGCCAAGAGAACGCTGCACATCGGCGGCGATCGCGTTAGGATTGCCGACAAATGACCTGACCGACGAGGAAAATCATGTCCAACGTGCGCGCCCGCATCGGCTATACCGCCGTCGCTTACGTCACCGAATTGCTGCCCAAGTATTTTTATCAGATCGCGCCCGACGACGTGATGATGTCGATGCTGACGCTGCAGATCAAATCCCACACCAAAGACCAATTCGACAGCGTCCACGAACAGGGCCTGCGCGCTGCCGAGTCCTTCGCGCGCGCCGGCGCCAACGTCATCATCATGGGCGGCGCGCCGACCAACATCACCCACGGCGAAGACGAGTTGGAGCGCATCCTCTCCGACATGGCGCAGAAATACGGCGTGCCGGTCAGCTCCAGCTCCAAGGCGCAGGGCAACGCCTTGAAAGCCCTCGGCGCGCGGAAGATCGGCACGATCAACCCAGCCGTGCCGCGCAAGATCGGCGATTCGGCGAGCGGCTCGCTTGGCGACGGCATGGAACTGGTGGGCCGCAAGCACGCCAACGCCCTGCTCGAGGATTACAACCGCATACCGCCGGAAAAAGCCCTCGAACTGGGCCGCGAGCTGATGCGCGAGCATCCCGAGGTCGACACGCTGATCTACGGCTGCCCGCATTGGGCGACCGTGCCGGCGATCGAGCCGCTGGAAAAAGAGTTCGGCGTCAACGTCGTCACCGCGCTACAGGCGATCATCTGGGAAGGCATGCGGCTGGCCGGCGTGAACGACAAGATCCAGGGCTACGGCAAGCTGTTCCGCGACCATTGAGCGATTGCTTAGGCGGCATGAAAAAGGGCGGACCATCGGTCCGCCCTTTTGATTTTGGCCGCGCCCTGCTTTAGCGCGTCTGACGCCGGCGCTTTAGCGCGTCTGACGATTCAGCAATTCAGTCGCCTTGTCGATCAAAGCTTGCGGCGTGGCGAACGCGGCGACGAGCAGACGCTGCACCTCCGCGCCCGACATCGGCTCGACCTCCATCGCCACCTTGTTCGCTTCGGCGAGGAACTCCTTGTCCGCCATGGTGGCGTCGAACGCCTTGCGCAGGGCCGCGACCATCGGCGCCGGCGAGCCCGGCGGCATGACGAAGGGACGACCGGCATCCTCTGGGAAGTTGAGCAAGGCGAGGACCGCCCGGTTCTCCGCGCCGCTGACCTTTTCGGACAGCAGCGGCACGTCGGGCAAATCCTTTTGGCGGCTGCTGCCGGTCTGCACCAGGACAGTGATCTGCTTGTTCTGCCACCAGTCGGGCGCCGCGGTCTTGAGGGTGCCCCACGACTGGCAAAGCCCTTCGGCCTCGCCGCGCTCGACCGCCAAGCGGCTTTCGGTCGAGCCGTAGCCGGTGATGACCTTGAACTTGGTGCCGATCATCTGGTTGACGATTTTCGGTGTGGTCGCCGAATTGCTGGCCGCGCCCGACGCGGCGAACACCGTTTCGCGCTTCATGGCGTCCTCGATGGTCTTGATCGGGCTGGTGTGCCAAGTCAGGCAAGTCTGCTGCTGCTTGCCGACCGAACCGAGCCATTCGAACTTGCGCGGATCATATTGCGCCGCCTTGTTGCCGAACAGCGGCTCGTAAAAGATCGAATTGAACGGCGACAGGATCACCGTGCCGTCCTTCGGCGCGACGTTGAACGCCCAATTGGCGGCGGTGAGGCCGCCGGCGCCATCCATGTTCTGATTGATGAAGGCCGGCTGGCCCGGAATATGGCGAACCATGAAGCGGCTCACCACGCGGGCGTAGGTGTCGTAGCCGCCGCCGGCGCCGCTGGCGATGACCATGCGCATCTGCTTGCCCTTAAACAGGCTTTCGTCCGATTGCGCCGTTGCATCGGCGCTCGTCAGAAGCCCTGCGGCCAACATCAACGCCCCACCACAGGCCGCCACGCTTTTGCACGTTTGACGAGTCATAAGCCCCTCCTTTGCGGTCATCGCAAGACGACGTTCAGATAAGGGAGCGTAACGGCAACGGGGCGCTTGGCTGTCAGGAAATTTGCGAAATCGGCGCGGCTTGCCGGTTTCTTGACCAGTTTGCCCCGGCGGGAGAGACGTCCTGGGCCCATCGCTTCGCAGGACGATACGCCGAGCGGTCGGTGGCCTGGGACGGCTAGCGGCGCTCGACCGGGACGATCGACTTGATCGGGCCGCGCGGCTTGCCCGACATGGCGGCGATCTTCGCATCCTGCTCTTCGATCGAGCGACGGATGATCTCGTCATCGTCCTCGGCAAAGCCGTTCAGCTCGCTGCGCGCGACCTTGCGGTTGGAGGTCTGCGCGCCGTCTTCATAGAACACGTTGAAGAGCAGGAACTCGCTCTCATTGGTCGATTTCTTATTGCCTTTGGCCATGATCCGAACTTCCAAAAAATGAATCTATATCAAAGGCTTCCCGAATCAGCTTCACGTTCAGGCAAAAGCTTCGCTTGATGTAGAACGTGAAGCAGCCCGGCGCGTTGCACGGCCTACGGGCGCTTGCCGCCGATCAGGCTGGCGGGCGGCAGGTCTTCTTCGAGGATCGACATCTGCAGCGCATAGGACACTTCGCCTTCGTCGTCGTCGCGATGCAGCACGCCGACGAATTCGTCGGCGATCATCACCTCGACCGGAGCGCCCTTCTTGGACGGCATGAGGACCTTGATCCGCTCATTCGAGAAGAGCTTGCGGAGATAGTCCTGCACGCGGGCGATTTCGTTGGGAGTCATCGACAGCCTCCTCGGCGCTGTAAAAAGAAAAACCCGTAAGACATTGATCTTACGGGTTTCAATCTGGTTGCGGGGACCCGCTCCCGTCAAATTCGATCGGCAATATGCGTCGTTCTTGCCGGACGTGCACCCGATAAACCTTTGCGCCCGGATTGTCCAGGCACTTCAAAAGCTTCTCGAGCGTCGCGGCCCTAGGCCGGCAGTTGGCGCAGCGCCTTGTCGACGGCGAAGCGCAGATCCGAGGCGACCTCATCCATGCGCTCGGCATTGTCGATATCGACGACGAGCTCGAAGCCGTAGCTGTCGCCGATGTCTTTCAGCAGCACCGACGGCGCCGTCGCCTTTTCGACCTCGGCGTGAGACGCCGCGCAGGCGAGCAGCAAGTCGCGCCCGCCCTCGGCGCCGAGAGACCCCGGGGTGCGGAACTCGATATGCAGGCGCGCCCCCTGGTCCTTGTGGGTCCAGTTGGTCACCGCGCCGCCGAGGAAGTCGGCGTTGGGCACCAAGACCGAGGCGCGGTTCTGATTGATGATCTCGGTGGCGCGCACGTTGATGCGTTTGACCACGCCCTCGTTGCCGGCGACGAGGATGCGGTCGCCCACTTTGACCGGCCGCTCGATCAGCAGGATCAGGCCGGAGACGAAATTGTTGACGATGTTCTGCAGGCCGAAGCCGATGCCGACCGACAGCGCGCCGACGATCAGGCCGAGCGACGACAGGTTGACGCCGAGCGCCGCCACCGCCACCGCGGCGGCGATGATCGCGCCGATATAGCCGAGGCCGGAGCGCAGCGAATTGCGCACTCCGGTGTCGAGCTGGGTGCCGGGGAACACGCGCTTGTCGAGAAAGCGCTGGGCCATCCGGGTGATCCAGATGCCGATCATGAAAGCGGCGATGGCGATCAGCAGGTCGGTGATCGACAAGGTGACGCTGCCGACCCGGATGCCCTCGACCAAACTATGGCCGAGCAGGATCGCGTCCTCGCGGCCGGCGCCCCAAACGACGGTCAAGGCGAAGATCGCCGCCAGCGGGATGACGATATCGAGCAGGATGCCAAGCCAGAACTGGATCAAGCGCAAGGTCGCCTGATTGGCCCCGAGCTTGGCCGCCAGAGCCCGCCCCGCCGGCCCTTCGGCGTCGAACGCGCGCGGCAGAACTTCCTGCAAGGCGGCGCGCAAGGCGCCGGCGACCGCGAACAACAAGAAAGTGCCGAACAGATTCGCCGTCAAATAGCGCGCCAACGCGCCATAGCCGACCAGCGCGACCAGCGCCGCGAAGGCCAGAGTCGTCAGCACGAGCGTCGGCAGGATCAAGAGCAAGAAGCGGCTTGCCGACGCCGCAGCCGCGCCGAACGCCGCTTGCAGCGCGCGCGCCAAACTGCGGGCGAATATCAAGGCCAACGCGGAGAATACGAACGCCCACACCGCCGCCAAATTCGGCGACGTCGTCGCCGCGAATAGCGGCGCGAAGGCGATTTCGAGCGCCAACAGAATCAACAGCGCCGTGCCGGCGCGGCTGATCGCCGGCTTGTCCGCCGCTGTGGGCAAGGCCTTGGCCGCGCGGCCCAGAGCGATCACGCCGAGCCCGACGATCAACAGGCCGTTGAGCACGCCGGCGGCCAGCGGCATCAGCGTCGTCGGCAGCAAGGCCGCCGTGCCCCAAGCGCTGGCCAGCGCGAGCGACCCGGCGGCGAGCAGCCAGGGCAACGCGACCGCCATGACGTCCAGGCTTGCTTGCGTCCACGGCCCGACCAGGGCCGGCCCGAGCACCGGCCAAGACCGCCGCGCGGCGGCTTTCACGGCGAACCAGCCGGCCAGCCACAGCAACAGTGTAAAGCCGAAGGCGCGGGCGGCATGGCTGGCTTTGGGACCGGCCAAAGCCCGTAAACTCTCGGAAAATTGCGGCGCTATGACGCCGGCGACGCCCCAAGACTCCACGGCCGCGCGCGGCCAAGCGAACGGATTGGCGGCGGCGACGCCGCGCACGGTCAGGGCCGTCACCAGAATGTCGATGCGCTGCGCCGAGATCTTGTCCTGCAATTGGCCGGCGCGGGCGAGGATGAGATCGGCCTGGCTTTGCCAGGCCTCGAGCGCCGTGTAGCGCTCTTCGAGCGTTTTCTTTTGCGCCTGGACGTCCGGCGTTTCAGGCACGCCGGGCTGCAACGACGCGAGATAGGCTTCGCGCAATTCGCGCGCCTCGTTGGCGAAAGGATCGATCTCGCCTTTGAAGGCGCTCACCGCCTCGGTCAATTGGCCGATCGCCTCGTCCACCAGATCGAGGCGCAGGCTATCGGGCTTGAGAGTCGCCAATTCGCGGCTCAAACGATCGAGCGTCTGATTCCAGGCCGCGAATTTCGGCGCCACTTCGCTCGCCGGCGGCGGCTCCTGCGCGCCGGTCGAGACCGACGCCACGCTCCAGCACATGGCAAACACCAGCGCCGCGCGCAAGGCCTTCATCAGCGATCGAACCGTCATAGGCCGTCCCCCGTTTTGCCCGGATGCTACACGCTGCGCCCTATGACGCGGCAAACAAAAAGCCCGCGAGGCTTGCGCCTGCGGGCTTTTGATTTGGTTGCGGGGAGAGGATTTGAACCTCTGACCTTCAGGTTATGAGCCTGACGAGC